>NZ_SMAR01000003.1 GCF_004342225.1 Martelella mediterranea
TCCGTCTATGGGCAGAAACTGGATGAGACGATGGATAAATGGCCGCTGCTGATCGACCTCGATGGCATGGTCGGGGCGGATCCGTCGAAGTGGAACGCGGTGATGGAGATCCGCACCACGGATGATGATCCGGACGCCTCTGAAGCCGTCTGGACAGACTGGCATGAGGCGGCGACCGGCGATGTGGCGGCGCGGGCCTATCAGATGCGGCTGCAGCTATCATCGATCGATGAGAACATCACCCCGATTGTCGCGCGGGCTGAACTGACGGTCGATATGCCCGACCGGATATTGAGTGGCAACAATATCGTCGTGCCGGTTGCCGGAAAGCGGATCGGCTTTGATCCGCCTTACTACGGGCTGACCGGTGTTTCGATCTCGGCGCAGGGCCTTCGCTTCGGCGACTTTTACGAAATCGCAAACAAGGATGAGAGCGGCTTTGACATCGTGTTCAAGGATCAGTCCGGCACGCCGGTTGAGCGCTCGTTTGACTATGTGGCCGTTGGCTACGGAAAGGTGCATGCATGACGCAATATGAGAATGTGACGATTGATCCGACCGTCACCAATGGCTCGCAGCTTGCGGCCAATATCAACAGCTGGCGCAAGGCCGCGCTGACACTGCACAGCGGTGTTGAACGGCCATCCTATGCCAGTGCGGGCACAATGTGGATCAGCACGGCGTCCAGCCCGTGGAAGCTTTGTGTCTATGACGGCACAGATGATGTCGTGATCGGCGAACTCAAACCGGACAGCCATGATTTTGTCAGCGCCGGTGGCACCGAATACACCAATGACCTGATGGCTTCAGGCGATGCCGCAGAGGCGCGGGACAAGCTGGGGGCTGTCGACAGATCGCAGCTTAGCGGGAAGGTCAGTAAGTCCGGCGACACGGTGACTGGTGAGATAAGGTCGTCCAAGTCCGAAAACTTCCGGATGATGAACGGTGACCGGGGTGTGTTCTGGCATCTGAACTCCGAAGACCTTTATCTGATGATCACCAATTCCGGCGATCAGACCGGAGGGTGGAACAACACACGCGCGCTTCGGGTGCGCCTTTCGGACGGCTTTGTTTGGCTGGACCGAGCCAAGTCCAACAGAAATTTCGAAGTCGGCGGGGCGCGATATGAAACAAACGGCAATATCGTTGGCTCAATCTGGAATAATTGGGGCAGAACCGACGCCTACAGCGCTATCGACAACCGCATTGAAGACCGAGGCTACTGGCGCACACAGGACTATACCACTGACAGAGGCGCAGGAACCGTAGGGTCTTATGGATTGTTCCAAATCCGTAGGCACCTCAATCCCGGCGACGTGGTTGGAGGGAGCGAGCTACGTTATTCAGACGCAGAAGGAGATGTCGTTCACGGACCGGGAGGATCGTGGAGATGCATGGGTGTCATCGGAGGCGACGGTATTGCTTCAACAGTGTTCTTGAGGGTGTCATAATGATGGAATTTCGGAACCCGGTATTCAGCTCAGCCGACAATTCGTCAATTGACGCTGAAGTCAATCACCCATCGCTGGGATGGATACCCTTCACCGCGGTCAACGGCGACGAAAGCACGCAAGAAATGTTCGATGCGATGCTGCCGGACGCTGCACCATATGTCGCCCCCGCGATCCGCCCTTCTCAGGTGGACGAAGAGCGGGACCGGCGCATTGCCGATGGGATCGTATTTGAAGGCGTTGAGTACCAGACGCGACCCGGCGATGTCAGCCGCATTAAAAGCTGGGCGGCAGCGGCCCGCTCCACGCTTGAGGCGGGCGCCACCGCAGGGGATTACCGCTGGCACGGGCAGGACTATGACTTCGCCTGGATTGCGGCGGATAACACGGCCCATAAGATGGACGCCGCGACCGCCGCCGCGTTTGGCGATGCGGTGCTGGCGCATGAACAGGCGCATATTCTGGCAGCCCGGCAGATCAAGGATATGAACCCGATCCCTGCCGATTATGAACATGACAACTACTGGCCGGACTGACCGGTCTTAAATCTTCTCAAAGGACAATTGAATATGGAAATCACCACGGTATCCAGCCGGGGGCGTGCTTTCGTGCGCCTGCATGAAGGCAATCCGCTGACCGCCTATCTCGATCCAACCGGCACGCCGACCATCGGGACGGGCTTCACCATGCGCTCTCCCTATTGCCGACAGCAATTCGCGAAGCTCGGCATCAAAAAGCTTATCCCCGGCAAAACGAAAATCACCGCCGAACAATCCGACAGGATCCTGCGCACAGTGATCGATACCGGTTATGGCAAAGAGGTTGTTGCGCATTCGCCGGATGATCGGACGCAATATCAGATGGATGCGGCGACCAGCGCGGCGTTTAACCTCGGCGGTCGTGTGATCAGCAAATGGCGCTTTGGCAAGCTCTGGCGGGCAGGGCGGTTGAAACAGGCAGCCGATTACCTGGCTACGCATTACAACACCTCCAAGGGCCGCAAGCTTCCGGGCCTTGTCCGTCGCCGCAAAGAAGAGGCGTTGCTGTTCGAAAAGGGCATTTATACCGGCGTTGATACACTCGCATCAGCCCCGGAAGGTGTACCGCGCGCCGAAACGGACGAAAAGCCCGCAACCGGCGATCCGGTTGTTGCCGATGTTCAGTCCATGCTCAAAAAGCGCGGTTTTGATCCCGGTGCAATCGACGGCTGGTTCGGCAAGAATACCCGAAAAGCCGTGCTGGCTTATCAGACGACGCACCCCCACCTGAAGAATGACGGCATCATCGGTCCGGCGACGATTGCCCAATTGCGCCGCGACATGGCGGCGCTGAAGGATGCCGCGCAGAAATCCGGCCTGTCGGCGGCTGCCTCCGGCGCTGCCGCCTGGACGGCTGGCCTGCCGGTTGGCTGGATTGTTGCCGGTGTCATTGTCTTCGCCGTCCTCTGGTTCGCATGGCGTTATCGCGATGTGATCGCACGGCGGATCAACACGATCACGGGGCATGAGGTGGAGGTATGATCACCACAATCTTCACATGGCTGGCAAAGCTTGGCGCGGACGGCATTGTCGAACGCGCCATGACGCTGATCGAAAAGCGGGCCGAACAGGAAACTGACCGGGAGAAGATCAAGGCAGATATGACGGCGGAGTATTACCGGCAGGTGATCGAGGAAACCCGCATCATGGCGGATTATAACAGGGCCAAACTGTCATTTCCTTGGTTCTGGCTGTTCGCCAGTCTCTTTCTGTTTCCGCTGGCGCTCTGGTGGGCGGCTGTCATCCTCGACAGCGTCTTTCACTTTCCATGGACGATTGCGGATCTGCCCACGCCTCAGATGCAGGCATGGGCGGGCAATATGATCCAGTGGGTGTTTTATGTCGGCTCCGGCGTGGCGGGGCTGAAAACCGTTCTGAAGGCAGGGAAATGACCGTTGAAATCGCACGTCAGCTCGGAGAGGTTCAGGGCAAGCTTGATGCCCTGATCCGCAAGGTGGATGACAACCGCACCAGCCATGATGAAATCCATGAACGCCTGAACACGGTCGAACACCAGAATGAAAAGCTGATCAGCGAAAACAAGGTGCTTTCCGAACGCCTGACGGAAACTGAAACCTTTGTTGCCGATGTGCAGAAGATCAAGCAGATCGGGCGCGGATATATTCTCGGCGCGGCCATGGCTGGCACCGGCTTCGGTGTGTGGCTCTCAGATGGAATCTTGCAGTTGATCAGGGCAGTGAAGGGTGGGTGAAAAATGAAAGTCGCCCTCATGAGAAAGAGGGCGAAAGGATTGTGTTCGGTTTTAGAAGGGTCTGTTATCCCCTCACTAAGCGGCATTATCCGTGTCGGGCACAACAAGATAAATCAGAACTGCAATAATCGTGATGAAAAAGCGGAACGCACTTTCTATGCCGTTCCATTGTTCTGACATCCACATGCCGAACCATTCACCGCCAATCGACATGAACCCTACCTGCCATGTCAGAAAACCCAGAGTTAAACCTGCAACCGCCCATTTCTTGCGAGCATTAAACTCTCTCGGCGAACCGCTAGTGGCTGCAAGCAGCTTGAAGCCGCCAACCCAGCATAGGATCGCGGTGAGCGTCTCCAGTGCAATAATGAAAATGTAGCCTGCATGGTGGAGGGTTTCAGATTCAATCGCCCGGTACTTGATTGATGAATCCGGAAAGATCGTGTCCATTAAGAAGACATGGTGAACGAAGGCATAGTTTGAACCGTAGTCCGTGATATTCCCAAATGCGACGAGCGTGGCAAAAAAGGCAATGGCAAGTACCATCAAGGATTTTGAAAGCCTGATAGTCATGTAGAGTTGGCTCCTGGATGTTCTGTTTTTTAGTAACTTAGCAGAAAGCGTAGTGCGGATCTTCTGGCAACTTTGACAGTTGTCAGCATGCAAAATTTCTCATCCTTATGATCAAAACGCGAGTACGCTTCTGATCGGCTTTTCTGCTGCCCGGCATCGGGCGGCCTGCAGCCCGCCAAGGCTGCAAGCGACGGGTCAGTCGCCAAACATAGTCCCGTCCGGTAAGCACGAAGAATCCTCACCGCACCCGACCGCCTGCGCAGGCGAAGCGGTGTGTGGCAGATTCGGACATTTCCCACAATGCAAGGAATGATCTCGGTGCGGCCCGTGTCGCCGCCGGCCGCCTATCTTGGCGGCAAGAAACGTCTCGCCAAGCGCGTTTCCTCCATCATCGAACAGACCCCGCACGACCTTTATGCCGAGCCCTTTGTCGGCATGGGCGGCGTGTTCTTCCGCCGTTCGCTTGCCGCCCGCTGCGAGGTTATCAACGACTATTCGGGCGATGTGATCACGCTCTTCCGGATCCTGCAGCGGCACTATCCGCAGTTCATGGAAGTGATGAAATTCCAGCTCACCTCAAGGCGGGAATTCGAGCGGCTCGCCGCGACGGATCCGGCAACGCTCACCGACCTCGAGCGCTCCGCCCGCTTTCTCTATCTCCAGCGCCTCGCCTTCGGAGGCAAGATCATGGGCCGCAGTTTCGGCGTCGAACGCCACGGCCCGGCACGCTTCGACCTGACCCGGCTGGGCCCTATCCTGGAAGAGGTGCACGAACGTCTTTCCGGCGTCGTCATCGAAAACCTCGACTGGCGCGCCTTCATCGATCGCTATGACAGGGAAGGGACCTTATTCTACCTCGACCCGCCCTATTTTGGCTGCGAGACCGACTACGGCAGGGAGAGCTTCAAGCGTGCCGACTTCGCCGAAATGGCGGAGCGACTCGCAGGGATCAAGGGACGGTTCATCCTGTCACTGAACGACCGGCCGGAGGTGCGGGAGATCTTCTCGGGTTTTGAGTTCGCCGATGTGAAGCTCGACTACACGATCGGTAGCGGCGAGCAGAAGGCGGTGGGTGAGGTGATCATACTCGATGGCAAGGATGTTCGCCAAGACCGAAACCTTCCCCTGTTCTAGACAAGCAAAATCGGGAGCGGTCAGGCGGTGCGAATGCCTTATGCGCTGCTCCTGACAAGAGTGGCTGGAGATATTCGCTTGTGCAGAAGCTTATGTTTCTCCATACTTTTCTTAATTACATGGCAGGTTTCGAAAATGCGCAGCAAGACAGTTTCTCTCAAATACTCGGGTTTCCTTCTCAAGCGCGCCCTGCCAATATTGGTGTTGACCGGCTGCATCGGCCTTGGCGTCTTGGGGCTCCTGATCTGGGCGGGTCAGGAGGCCGATCGCGTGTCGTACAATCGACAGGCCAGTCTGGCTCAACTCGTTGTTTCTCAACAGCGTTCCAAGGTCGCCCACAATCAGGAAAGTGTGACTGTATGGGACGATGCCGTCGAACAGGTGCGCGCGCGTGACAGCGAATGGATGGATAATAATCTTGGAGCCTGGATGCATGAGTACTTCGGACTCGATCAGGCCTATGTTCTCGATCCCTCGAATCAAGCAGTTTACGCGTTTGCAGATGGCGGACAGCGGGCTCCGGATGCGTTTAGCGTAGTCGAGGACGAAGCTCTGCCTTTGGTTCTTGCTCTTCGCGACAAGCTTCGGGTCGGCGACGACAGCCAGGTCAGCGATATCGTGCTCACGCCCGGCGTATCTGATTTGGCCGTCATCCAGGGGCGTCCCGCTGTCGTCAGCGTCAAGCCAATCGTTTCCGATACCGGTGACATTCAACAGACACCCGGTGAGGAAAGCGTTCACGTGGCTGTGCGCTTCCTTGACGGAAGCCTGATCGAAGAGCTGAAGACCGACTATCTTTTTGAAGACCTGCATTTTTCATGGTCGGCGAGCGATGCGCCGCATTATTCCAGCCTGCCGTTCTATGCGGCTGATGGAACCGTTTTGGGATACATGGTGTGGCATCCCCATCACCCGGGTGAAACGATGCTATCAAAGCTTATCCCGGTTTTGTCCGCCTTTATTGTATTGGCACTTTGCGCAATTGCGTTCTCTCTGTTCCTTTATCACAACCGTTCAAAAGAGCTGCAGGCGAGCAAGGAGCAGATCCGGTACATGGCGCTCCACGATCCGTTGACCGAACTTCCCAACAGAAACTATTTCAACGAGTACGTCGATGTCGAGTTGACCAAGGAGGGGCGAGCGCCCTTCTGTTCCTCGATCTGGATCGGTTCAAGCAGGTGAACGATACGCTAGGCCACCCTTCAGGTGACGCTTTGATTCGCGAATTCGGTCAACGTTTGAAGGCTATCGTGCGTCAGGGCGATGTCGTTGCGCGCGTCGGCGGGGACGAATTTACCGTGATGCTCAGGGGAAAGGTCAGCGTGGGGGAAGTCGATGGTATCTGCCAGCGCATAGTCGATTCTGCCCGCCGTCCCTTTGTGTTCGGCGGCCAGGAAGTTTTTGTCGGCGTGAGCGTTGGAGTGGCGCTGGCGCCGCGCGATGGCAATGACCGTGTCAGCCTGCTTCGGAGGGCCGATGTTGCCCTGTACTTTTCGAAGAACTCCGGCCGCAGCCGGTATACCTTCTTTTCCGAGAGTATGGACCAGTTGCTCAGCAGGCGCCAGGAGATGGAAGGGGATATGCGTGCGGCCCTGAAGGCCGGCAATGAATTTCAGGTTCACTATCAACCCATTATTGACGCTCGCGACCATAGGGTCAAAGGGTACGAGGCGCTTCTGCGCTGGGAACATCCCAAATTCGGCTCGATCTCTCCCGAATTGTTCATTCCCATAGCGGAAGAAACCGGGCTGATCGAGGCTGTCGGCGCGTTTGTCTTGCGGGAGGCCTGCACCGCCGCAGCTGAATGGTCCGGGAAGTCCGTTGCCGTCAATGTGTCCGGCATCGAACTCCGCGACGAAGGCTACGCCGCAAAAGTCAAAAATATACTGTTGTCCACCGGACTGTCGCCGCAGGCTCTCGAACTGGAGGTGACTGAAACAGCCGCGACCGACGAGGCCTCTGCCGTCGTCGCGAATCTCGACGCCCTGCGTGCAATAGGCGTGCAGATCGCTATTGATGATTTCGGGACTGGCTTCTCGTCGCTTGGCCGGCTGCGAACCCTGAATGTCGATCGCATCAAGATCGACAGAAGCTTCGTACGGGGGTTCGGCGAGAAAGCCGGCGATGAGGCTATAATCCGGGCCATTGTTGAACTGGCCCACGCGAGTGGCCTCAAGACGACCGCGGAAGGCGTGGAAACGTCATTTCAGGACGCCGGTCTGATCAGGATTGGCTGTGACAGCCTTCAGGGCTTCCTGTACTCGAAGCCTGTTCCTCTTCGCGACATTGAACTCACTCGCTCTACCGACAGCTCGCCCGGCTGAGTGCAAGATCGGCGCGTGGACGTTTCCGGTGACAGCTTTGGTGATCATTCATGGTCGAACACCAGAACGAACGTCTGCTCGAGCAGAACACGGCCCTGTCACAGCGTCGCGGCGAAACCGAGCAGTTCGTCGCCGAATACCAGAAGATCACGCGGATCGGCCGGGGCTATATCCTCGGCGTCGCTATGGGCGGCACCGGGTTCGGCGCGCGGCTCTCCTCTCCTTCATCACGACCTTATGTCCCGAAACCGGCAACGGCTCAGAGGCCACGGATGACAGGTCGGTCATCGAACGGCGCTCACCAGCTCCATTCTTTAGTACCAATAGCTGAATCACCGGCAATTATTCATCGCTCAACCACACCCCGTTTTTCATAGCCAAAGCCAAGACTTTGAATCAGAAAAACTACCACTTTTCAAAGGGCTGAGTGGATTTTGCTCCTAGAGCTTCGTCGCCCGAAGTCGCAGCGCATTGCCGATGACGGAGACCGAGGAGAGGCTCATTGCGGCAGCGGCAATGATCGGCGAAAGCAGGATGCCGAAGAACGGGTACAGAATACCGGCAGCCAGCGGCACCCCGGCGGAATTGTAGACGAAGGCGAAGAACAGGTTCTGACGGATATTGGCCATGGTCGCCTCGGCCAGGTGGCGGGCGCGGACAATGCCGGTTAGGTCTCCCTTAACCAAGGTGATGCCTGCGCTTTCTACCGCGACATCGGCGCCCGTTCCCATGGCGATGCCGACATCGGCCGCGGCAAGAGCCGGTGCATCATTGACGCCGTCGCCGGCCATGGCGACCGACAGGCCTTCGCCACGCAACCGTTCGATCAGGTCATGCTTGTCCTCGGGGCTGACGCCGGCATGAACCTCGTCGATGCCGAGCGACGAGGCCACGGCATCGGCCGTCGCCTTCGCGTCGCCCGTCGCCATGACGATGCGCATGCCGGCGTCGTGCAGCGCGCGGATCGCATCCGGCGTGGTTTCCTTGACCCGGTCGGCAACCGCAACCACACCGGCAGCCTGTCCTTCCACGGCAAGGTACATGGCGGTCTTGCCCTCGCCCTGAAGGGCTTTCACCCGCTCTTTCAGGCCGCTGATGTCGACCTTTTCTGCCTCCATCAGCGCGGCATTGCCGAGCGCGGCGCGTTTGCCGTCCACCGTTCCCGTCACTCCCTGTCCGGTAACCGCATCGAAATCGCTGCTTTCCATCTCAGGCGCTTCTGCCTCGCGCGCGCCCGTCACGATCGCTTCGGCCAGCGGGTGTTCCGAGCCGCGCTCCAGGGCTGCCGCAATCGAAAGCAGGTCGGCGCGATCAAAACCTTCGGCCGGTTCGGCATCGGCGAGCGCCGGCTTGCCCTCCGTCAGCGTGCCGGTCTTGTCGACGACGAGAACGTCCACCTTGGAAAAGCGCTCCAGCGCCTCGGCGTCGCGGATCAGCACGCCGGCATGCGCGCCGCGCCCGGTGGAAACCATGATCGACATCGGCGTGGCAAGACCCAGCGCGCAGGGGCAAGCGATGATCAGCACCGAGACAGCCGCGACAAAGGCATAGGAGAGCGCCGGCGACGGTCCGAATATGACCCAGGCCAGAAAAGCAATCACGGCGACGGAGACCACGGCAGGCACGAACCACGCCGCCACCCGGTCCGCCATCGCCTGGATCGGCGCGCGCGAGCGCTGGGCCTTCGACACCATGTCGACGATGCGCGACAACGTGGTTTCGGCCCCGACGCTTTCCGCCCGCATCAGGAAGCTGCCGGTCTTGTTGAGCGTGCCGCCGGTGACCGGCTCGCCCTCGGTCTTTTCGACCGGGACCGGCTCGCCGGTGATCATGCTTTCATCGACTGATGAGTGGCCTTCGGTGACCACGCCGTCAACCGGCACGCTTTCGCCGGGGCGCACGCGCAGCACGTCGCCGGCCTTCAGCGTGTCAACGGGCACATCCTCCTCACCCTCATCGGTCACCTTGCGCGCGGTCTTCGGCGCAAGATCGAGAAGCGCCCGGATCGCATCGCCCGTGCGTTCGCGTGCGGCCAGTTCCATCACCTGGCCGATCAGCACAAGGACGAGGATCACGGCAGCCGCCTCGAAATAGACGGGCGCCATGCCCGCACTGTCGCGCATGGAAGCCGGAAACAGGCCGGGCGCGACCAGCGACACGACCGAGAAGACGAAGGCCGCCCCCGTGCCGAGCGCTATCAGGGTCCACATATTCGGACTCTTGTTGACGATCGAGGACCAGCCGCGCTTGAAGAAAGGCCGGCAGACGAAAACGACGGGCGTGGCCAGCGCGAATTGCAGCCAGCCGAACACTGCATGCCCGAACCAGTCCTCTAACGGCAGGCCGAGATGACTGCCCATTTCCAGCACGAAGACGGCGAGCGCCAGAGGCGCGGTGATCATCAGGCGGCGTTTGAAATCGACATATTCGGGGTTCGGGCCCATATCGGCCGAGGGCGTCATCGGCTCGAGCGCCATGCCGCATTTCGGGCAATCGCCGGGATGATCCTGCACGATTTCCGGATGCATCGGGCAGGTATAAAGCGTTCCCTCCGGCTGGGGCTCCGGTTCCGGTCGGCCACTGGCGTATTGATCGGGTTCTGCCTCGAATTTCGACTGGCAGCCGGAAGAACAGAAATAGAAACGCTCGCCTTCGTGCTTGAGCATAAGCTGGGCGCTGGCGCGATCGACCGACATGCCGCAGACCGGGTCCTCCGCCGTCAGATAGGCTTCCGGCTCCTGCAGGAAACGGTCTCGGCAACCTTCGGAGCAGAAGTGGAAAAGCCGGTGATTATGTTCGGCCGTCGGTTTTCCGGCCTCCGGATCGACCGACATGCCGCAGACGGGATCGCGTAACGGCCTCTTTTCCGACACCGCTGCGCCATGGCTGCCGCCGCTTCCGGCATCGTGGGAATGCCCGTCATGGGAATGTTGCATCTGAGCTCTCCTGTCGGTTCCGTTTCCGCCAACATGGCCCTTCCAGTCACTGGAAGGTCAAGAGCGCCCGGATTACCCGGCTACAGATAGCGCAGGCAGGCGATCAGGAAACCGGGCAGCCCAGCCTTTTCGGATCACAGAGAAAGGAGGATGATCCTGATCAATTCCGACCGCCGTGAAATATGCCAGATTGGCCTTCCATCGTAGGTCCCACTCGATTCGAAGAGACCATGTTCAGCCGGCTTCGCACACTTGCCATTGCTTTCGTCTTCCTGCTCGGGCTCCTTGCCGGCGCGGGCACGGCCGTCAGCTTTGAGCCCGCCGACATGGCGTCCTGCAACGAACAGTCGGTCTCCGCGACGGATGCCTGCGGCAAGGCGATGATCCACACGTCATGCCTCTATCACGGGACCTGCGGCCTGTTCCTGTCGCCCGATCCCGCGCGCATCCATTCCCGGACGGCGCCTTCGGCACGGAATATCCCGCTGACCGCGCCTCTTGCCGGTCAGCCTTCGGCCCCCGAAACGCCGCCACCCATCTCCGCACTCTAGAGCCTTCACGCCCGGCACATGCTTGTCGGATTCGTGATGATCCCGGCAGCCCGCAGGCACCGGGAAACGGTCCTTCATTCTGTAAATCATATAAATTTCAGAATGTTGGGAGCCATATCTAAGATAGTGCTCTAAACGGAGATTTCCCATGAGCAAGATAATTTACGCCGCCGCGTTCACGCTTACCCTCGGCGCGAGCCTCGCCTACGCCAACCCGGCCCACCACACCGGAACCGATCAGGTCCCTGATGTCGGCAGCATGATGCAATCCGGCATGATGGACGGGTCGATGATGGGCGGCATGATGAATTCCGACATGATGGTGATCATGCTTGACGCCGATGGCGACGGCAGCCTTTCGCTCGCCGAGTTCCAGGGCATGCATGAACGCATGTTCGGCTACCTCGACACCAATGGCGACGGCACGCTCGATGCCGGAGAAATGGAAGCCCATCACGCCGATGCCATGCCGCATGGCGGCGCGGCCGAGTAAGGAGAAAACAGATGAAAAAGACATTCAGCGCCTCGGCAATCGCGGCTCTCGGCCTCGCCGCAGCCCTCCTCGCCGCACCGGCCGCATACAGTGCCGAACAACCGGCAATCCCCGCAGGCGAAACGATCTCCACATGGGTGGAAAACGGCGAAAACGGCCGCTATCTTCTCCAGCTTCTGGAGGGTGGCGTGCCTGCCGGCGAGACCGAGATCACCGGCACGATCCTCTCCGATACGGATTGCGCGCCGGATGCCGACGGCATCAATCATTGCAAGAACGAGATCCGGCTTGAGGACGGCAGCGTGCTCAAGGGCGTGAACAATCACCGCATGAGCGTCAACCGTTGCCTGAAACCGGGCGAAACCGTCAAGGTCTCGCAGCTTGCGGATGGCTGGGCGGTCGTCCTGATCGAGGACGCGACCGAGAGCCGCTGACAGCGGCCCCGACAGGAGTGGCCGCGTTTTCGGCGCGGCCTCTTGCATTGGCCTGCCCTTGGGTCGAGCCTCAATCGTCGTTCTGTGCATTCCAACTGCCGAGATAGGGCGCGATGATGTTGCTGCTTTTCGTATGGACGGAACGAAAAGAGAATATTGCGTCGTTCCGCTGTGTCAGATTTGTGTCAATCAAACCCAAATGTTCTTTTTATGTTCATGTCTCTCCCTGCATGAACCTGCAGGCCGTCATCACCAAGTCATCTTTTCCCTTGCCTATTTTCAAAGCCTCCCGTATATCCGGCGGCGGGACACCTCTCCCCAACGAGAGGCTACTATCTGAAAGGGTAGAGATATGACAGATATGCAGAAACCGGACACCCGTCCGGCTAATCCCCGCTTTTCTTCCGGCCCCTGTGCAAAGCGTCCGGGATGGACGCCTGAAGCGCTCAAAGATGCAGCGCTTGGCCGCTCTCATCGTGCTAAAATCGGAAAGACCAAGCTTAAAGACGCGATCGAACTGACGCGTGAGGTTCTTGGTGTGCCCGCTGACTACCGCATCGGTATCGTTCCGGCGTCCGACACAGGTGCCGTTGAAATGGCCATGTGGTCGCTGCTCGGCGAACGTGGCGTCGATATGCTTGCATGGGAAAGCTTTGGTTCCGGCTGGGTCACGGATGTGATCAAGCAGCTGAAACTCGAAAATGCCCGCAAGCTTGAAGCGCCTTACGGCCAGCTGCCTGACCTTTCGCAGGTCAATTTCGACAACGACGTTGTCTTTACGTGGAATGGCACGACCTCTGGTGTGCGTGTTCCCAATGCTGATTTTATCCCCGCTGATCGCGCTGGTCTGACGATCTGCGATGCAACCTCTGCCGTTTTTGCGCAGAAGGTTGATTTCGAGAAACTCGATGTCGTCACGTTCTCCTGGCAGAAGGTGCTTGGCGGCGAAGGCGGTCATGGTATTCTGATCCTGTCGCCACGTGCTGTTGAGCGGCTGGAAACCTATACCCCTGCATGGCCGTTGCCAAAGATCTTCCGCATGACCAAAGGCGGAAAGCTGATCGAAGGTATCTTTGAGGGCGCGACGATCAATACGCCTTCCATGCTCTGTGTTGAAGACTATCTGGATGCTCTGAACTGGGCCAGATCGATCGGCGGCCTCGATGCGCTGGTTGCGCGTGCCGATGCCAATGCCAAGGTCATCTTCGATTTCGTCGAGGCGAATGATTGGATCGAAAATCTGGCTGAAGCGCCGGAAACGCGCTCCAATACCTCTGTCTGCCTGAAAATC
Organism: Martelella mediterranea; assembly: GCF_004342225.1. Taxonomy (GTDB): domain Bacteria; phylum Pseudomonadota; class Alphaproteobacteria; order Rhizobiales; family Rhizobiaceae; genus Martelella; species Martelella mediterranea_B. The sequence continues at coordinate 13,438 of NZ_SMAR01000003.1, forward strand.
CTTGATCCTGAAATCGTCAAGCTGGATGATGCAGCACAGGCGGCCTTCGCCAAGGCCATCGTTTCCGTGCTGGACAAAGAAGGCGTTGCATTCGATATCGGTGCCTATCGTGATGCACCGTCCGGCCTCCGTATCTGGGCTGGTTCCACGGTCGAAACGGCTGATCTTGAAGCTCTGATGGGCTGGCTCAACTGGGCCTATCAGACCGAGAAGGCGAAGCTGGCTGCCTAAGGCCAGGCTGAATTGAAAAGGCGCGCGCCGGATAAGCGGCGCGGCCTGAAATTCCGATTAAACACGATATTTCTTCAAGGAGGCCTCTCATGGCACCTCGCGTACTCGTATCCGACGCGCTGTCGGAAGCTGCTGTCCAGATTTTCAAAGATCGCGGCGTAGAAGTCGATTTTCAGCCTGACCTTGGCAAAGACAAGGAAAAGCTTCTGGAAGTCATTGGCCAGTATGATGGTCTGGCAATCCGCTCAGCCACCAAGGCGACTGAAAAGATCATCGAAGCCGCAACCAATCTCAAGGTGATCGGTCGCGCCGGTATCGGCGTTGACAATGTTGATATTCCTGCTGCCTCGCGCCGCGGCATCATCGTCATGAACACCCCATTTGGCAATTCGATCACGACAGCTGAACACGCCATTTCCCTGATGCTTGCTGTTGCCCGCCAGATCCCGGCAGCCGATGTTTCGACACAGGCCGGTAAATGGGAAAAGAAAAAATTCATGGGTGTCGAAATCACCGGCAAGACGCTGGGTGTGATCGGTGCTGGCAATATTGGTTCGATTGTCTGCAATCGTGCCCTCGGCCTTAAGATGAACGTCATCGCTTACGACCCCTTCCTCTCGCATGAACGCGCTGAAAAGATCGGGGTTACCAAGGTCGAACTTGATGAGCTTCTGGCGAAGGCTGATTTTATCACGCTTCATGTCCCGATGACCGACAAGACCCGCGGTATCCTGAATGCCGAGGCGCTGGCAAAGACCAAGAAGGGCGTTCGTATCATCAACTGCGCTCGTGGTGGTCTCGTTGATGAAGCAGCACTTGCCGAGGCAATCAAGTCCGGTCAGGTCGCAGGCGCTGGCTTCGACGTGTTTGAAACCGAACCGGCAACCGAAAGCCCGCTCTTTGGCCTTCCAAATGTCGTCTGCACGCCGCATCTGGGAGCTTCAACGACGGAAGCCCAGGAAAATGTTGCTCTTCAGGTGGCCGATCAGATGTCGGACTACTTGCTGAAGGGGGCTGTCACCAACGCGTTGAACATGCCGTCGATCTCTGCCGATGAGGCGCCGCGCCTCAAACCGGTCGTCAAGCTGGCTGAGGTTCTCGGTGAATTTGCCGGTCAGGTTACGGAAAACGCGATCAAGGAAGTCGAAGTGCTTTATGACGGCGTTTTTGCTGAAATGAACACGACGGCCCTGACAAGCGCGCTTCTGGCTGGTCTGCTGCGTCCGCTGGTCGCCGATGTGAACATGGTGTCTGCGCCGATCATGGTGAAGGACAAGGGCATCATCCTGCAGGAAACCAAGCGCGACAAATCCGGCGTTTATGATGGTTACATCAAGCTGACTGTCACCACCGAAAAGCAGACGCGTTCGGTTGCCGGTACGGTGTTCTCGGATGGCAAGCCGCGCTTCATCCAGATCAAGGGCATCAACATGGACGCCGATGTCGGCCGCAACATGATCTACATCTCCAATACCGACGTGCCCGGCATGATCGGTTTCATGGGGACCACGCTCGGTAAGGCAGGTGTCAACATCGCCAACTTCCAGCTGGGTCGTGACAATGAAGGCGGCGATGCGATTGCCCTGCTTTATGTCGATGATCAGCCACAGCAGGCGGTTCTCGATGACCTTCTGGCCAATGATGCAATCAAGCAGGCCAAGCCGCTGAAGTTCAACGTCGAATAAGCTTTTCTCTTAAGACTTGGGTGTAACTGGCCCGGTTTCCAGAAAATGGAGCCGGGTCTTTTTTTTGTCTTGAGTTCAGGTGCATGTTGCTTGTCTTGCCAGAAATGGCGAAAGGCTCTATATCAGCGTCAAAATGGCTGTTTCCGGCAGGCGTCATGAAAATGCCGCCTGCTTTTGTCATTTCGCTCTCAGAAAACGAGATTCACATCCAACCTTGAACTGGACTGGCGGATCAATGAATACATTGGATATCGACAAGAAGCCGGAGGATACGCGCGTTGTCGTCGCGATGTCCGGCGGTGTAGACAGCTCGGTCGTTGCCGGGCTTTTGAAGCGGGAGGGCTATGATGTCCTCGGCATTACCCTGCAACTTTATGATCATGGCGCGGCGGTGCATCGCGCTGGCTCGTGCTGTGCGGGACAGGACATCGATGATGCACGTCGCGTCTCGGAGCTTTTAGGCATTCCCCATTACGTTCTGGATTACGAGAAACGGTTCAGGGAAACGGTCATCAACCCGTTTGCCGAGAGTTATATCGCCGGTGAAACGCCGATCCCATGCGTGGCCTGTAACCAGACAGTGAAGTTTGCCGATCTGTTGACGACGGCAAAAGAGCTGGGTGCTGATGCACTGGCGACCGGGCATTACATCCGTTCACGTCATAATCCGACACCGGAAAATCCCGGGCGTCGTGCCCTCTATCGTCCTGTGGATGCCGAGCGAGATCAGAGCTATTTCCTGTTTGCGACGACGCAGGAGCAGATTGATTTTCTACGCTTTCCCCTGGGCGGTCTGCCGAAGGCCGAAACGCGCAAACTGGCGGAAGAAATGGGCCTTGTGGTTGCCGATAAACCGGACAGCCAGGACATATGCTTTGTGCCTCATGGAAAATACTCCGATGTGATCGCCAAACTGAAGCCGGATGCCAATCTGAGCGGCGATATCGTACATATCGATGGCCGTGTGCTCGGTCAGCATGAGGGCATTGTCCGCTACACCATCGGTCAGCGGAAGGGGCTGGGTGTTGCGACTGGCGAGCCGCTTTATGTCGTTTATCTGGATGCCCGAAGCAAACGGGTGATCGTCGGTCCGCGCGAAGCGCTGGAAACGCGGCGGATCTACCTGCGTGATGTGAACTGGCTGGGCGATAAAGCGCTCGTTGATGAAGCCCGTGACGGCTTTGACTGCTTTGCAAAGGTTCGCTCGACACGCCCCCCGCTTCCAGTCACGTTGCATTGTGACGATGACGGCGTTTACGTCGATCTGCTGGAAGGCGAGGCGGGCATTGCCAGCGGGCAGGCCTGTGTTCTTTATGATGCGCCCGGCAACGATGCCCGTGTGTTTGGCGGCGGATTTATTGATCGTTCCGAACGCTCACCTGAAGCGGAAAACGCACTCAAGAACCTGCTGACGGGACTGGCTGCGTGATATTCAGGTCGTGATCGGTTTTTCAGCCGACAGGAACAGCTTCAGGGACTCGCGATAGCCGAGTTCAAGGAGCTGCTCTACATAGTTGACAATCTGGTCGGCCCATCCATATCCCATGCGATGGGCCACCCAGACAACAAGAGCGGCTATAATCAGTGCATATACGAAGCTTCTGAGCACCATAAGAATAACAGCAAGAAGCACAAAGGCCGCAATGCCGTAAAAGATCGATGGTGCAAGCGCAACACCATCGCTGTGGGCGAGATAACCCATGTAAGCCGCGAAGATGATGCAAACTGCGGCGCTGACGCGATCACGGATCATTCTGTGCGTTCCTGAAAAGCTGCTCATGTCGGTTTCCTTTGCACCAGCAACGTATCAGACCGGCGCGGTGTTCCAGCCAAGCCTACCGGGGTCGCGTTCAAACACAATATCCATGATATACCGGGTTATCACGATATTGTTTGTTTTCGCATGGGCTAGACGGTGACCGGCTTCTCCGATTTTCCTTCGAAGCTCGTCATCGTGATATAACTCAAGCATCTTCTCCGCCAGCTCTTCGCGATTGCTGTATTCCATAACCCCATCTTCATAGAGATCAGAAAGCCTGCTCGTGGCGGGAGAGAGGGCTGTTATGCCATTGCCCAGCAACTGTGCGATGCGGTCCGAGCTGTAGAGATAGGCCATATCCTGCGGTCTTGTATCATCATGAGGCAGGTTGGGAGAAACGGCAGCTTCACACATGCGCTCAAGGTAGCCGGTGCTCACCAGCCACTCACTTTTGAACGCACGGCCGCCGGTGGAAAAACGATAGTCTTCGGGCAGGCGCTCAATGAGTGCAGTCAACTGCTCGTCGCGCCTGTTGATGCCTGTGCCCAGAAACTGACCGTCATATTTGAGGGTTTCACGGGCACGCATGAAGATGCGCTGGGTTTCGATCGCAGGATCGACGGAATTCGGCATGAAATGCAGCTTTCCTGTCTGACCAAAGACCGCGTTCAACTGGGGCCGGTCTGCAGTGGTGATAAAGCCAGCATCCATATAATCGAGCCGGATTTTGAATGCCGCCATGGTTTTGTCACGGAAAAGCGCATCGACGCAGAAAGCTGCCATCCGCACACCCGGGACAGTTTTGCGCAAGGCCTGATAGGTTTCGCCGTCAATCAGGTCGCAATGCCCGAATAGGATCAGATGCGGCTGATAGTGCCGCGCTGTGGCAATCAGCTGCTTCTGCATTTTGTTGCGACCGAATTTCTGCGATCTGAAGATCGTTGCTTCGCGCGCATGGTCCCGATCGGAAAATGTCAGAACGTGGTGCCCATTCCTGATGAAGCCGTTCGCAAGTTTGAATGCGTTGTTGTAATAGCGCGCAAAGAGGCTTTTGCGCTCCTGATAGCTGACGAGCAGTATGCGACGAGGCTCAAAGGTTTGCATCGGATTCTGATCTCTTTCATGCTTCAAAGCCGTAAAGCCGCTATTCTGGTGGTGTCTGAAGCAGTTGTTCCGTGATTTAGCAGAAAACCGGAGCGCGCATAAGCGCTTCACGAAAGCTCTGTGACAATCCTATTCAGCAAAAGCATGCCTTCAGGCGTTGCGCGAAGGCGATGGTTGCCGACCCGCTCGATCAGGCCCAGTTGCATCAAAAATGCCTCCCGTTCGGTATCGACGGGTTTGCCGGAATAGGATGACCAGCGGGCAAGATCGACGCCCTCTTTCACGCGCAGCCCCATGAGAAGCAGTTCGTCTGCCTGTTCTTCGCTAGTCAGTTCGGACAGCTCGACCAAGCCGTGCCCGTGAGCTTCAACGTTTTCAAGCCAGGTCTCCGGGTGACGTTCAGTCGCGGTGGCGATCTTCCTGCCATCGGTTGCCAATCGCCCATGGGCACCCGGGCCAATGCCCGCATAATCGCCATAGCGCCAGTAGGTCAGGTTGTGCCTGCTTTCAGCGCCGGGTCGGGCGTGGTTCGAAACCTCATAGGCAGGCAGACCCCGCGCAGCTGTCACATCCTGCGTCATTTCATAAAGCCGTGCCGCCTGATCATCATCGGGAACACTGAGTTTTCCGGCTTTGTGCAGCGCGTAAAATGGCGTGCCTTCTTCAATTGTCAGCTGGTAAAGCGACAGATGGTCGGCAGCCAGATCGATGGCCTGATTCAGTTCTGTCTTCCATTCCTCTTCCGTCTGGCCCGGTCGGGCATAGATGAGGTCAAACGACATGCGCGGAAAGATATCGCGCGCCAGCCGGATGGCGCCCAGCGCCTGCTCGACATTGTGAAGGCGCCCGAGAAACTTCAGCTGCCGGTCATCAAGCGACTGAACACCCATGGAAACGCGGTTGACGCCGGCGGCACGATAGCCGCGGAAGCGCTCTGCCTCGACACTGGATGGGTTGGCCTCAAGCGTCACCTCGATGCCGCCCGGCACGTGCCAGGCATTGGCGACAGCCTCCAGAATTTCACCAAGCGTTTCCGGTTGCATCAGCGATGGCGTGCCGCCGCCGATGAAAATGCTGGTCACTTCGCGCGGGCCGGAAAGCGCCCGCATATGTGCGATCTCGCATGCAAACGCCCTTGCAAAACGTTGCTGGTCAACAGCCTGATGCCTTACATGGCTGTTGAAATCACAATAGGGGCATTTGGCTGCGCAAAACGGCCAGTGCAGATAGACGCCGAACCCTGGTTCGCCGTCATCGCCATTCAGATGCACATGTTCATTCGGAAGTGTGGTCAGTTTGACAGCCCCGTTTCAACGAACAACCGGAAAGCGCGGGCGCGATGGGACAGCGCACCGCCATCATTCTGGCCGCCTTTGGCTTTTTCATCCGCATTCATTTCGCCGAAGGTGCGGTCATGTCCGCAAGGCTGGAAAACCGGGTCGTAGCCATGGCCCTTGTCGCCGCGCGGTGGCCAGATCAAGGTGCCTTCCACTTCGCCGCGAAACGTTTCGGTGTGACCGTCCGGCCATGCAAGGCACAGCACGCAGACGAAGCGGGCCGTGCGCTGTTCAGGTGCTGTTGCGCCTTTTTCGGCAAGGGCATTCTCGACCTTTTCCATAGCCATGGCAAAGTCGCGGCTGCCATCGGACGTTTCTGCCCAGTCAGCGGTATAGACACCCGGCTGGCCGTCAAGCGCATCGACACAAATGCCAGAGTCATCAGCGAGCGATGGCAGGCCCGACTTCTCTGCCGATGCCAGTGCCTTGATGGCCGCGTTTTCCTCAAATGTCGTTCCAGTTTCATCCGGTACGTCGAAGCTCAGCTCAGCGGCGGACTTGGCCGAAAAGCCCAACGGTCCGATGAGTTCGGCAATCTCGGCGATTTTGCCAGCGTTGTGACTTGCAACAACAATTGTTTTGGTATCGAGCTTGCGCATTATTAAATCCTGAATTCAAAGACCCCAAAGCTTAGGCTCAGCACATTCGAGGCTGTTGCCTGCCGGATCGCGAAAATAGATGGATCGGGCCCCGTTCGGCCAGAGAAAGTCACTTTCGATGGAAACACCCTCGGCAACCAGTCGCTCGATGACTGTGTGGAACCGATCGCTGTCCAGCCGGAAGCAGGCGTGACCCTGGCCTTTGGCGCCATGGGCGGGAACGGGCAGGGCGCCCTCGGGTGCAGGATGTATGGTTTCATTCGGATTGAAAATCAGAAGAACGGACGCGCCGACACGAAAGAAAATATGCCTGTTATCCGCCCGCGTGATTTTTTCGAACCCGAGCACGTCGGCATAAAAAGCCTCGGCTGCATCAAGGTCTTCAGCATAGAGCGCTGTTTCCAGTATGCCTGTGATCGGGTTCGTCACGTTGTTCAGATCCTGTTATCCGGTAATGGTACTTTTCTGCATCTCCACGAGATCACCAATACCGTTACGGGCCAGGTCCATGAGCGTCAGAAATTCATCCTGGCTGAACGGTTTGCCCTCAGCCGTGCCCTGAATTTCGACGATTCCGCCGGTCCCGGTCATCACGAAATTGGCGTCGGTCTCTGCGGAGGAGTCTTCCAGATAATCAAGGTCGATTACTGGCTGATCGGCAAAGATTCCGCAGGAAATGGCGGCGACATGATCCTTCAAAACCTTGTCCGTTTTGACCATGGAGCGTGCCTCCATCCACTTCAGGCAGTCATGCAATGCAATCCAGGCACCGGTAATAGAAGCCGTGCGCGTTCCGCCATCGGCCTGAATGACGTCACAGTCGACACTGATCTGACGTTCGCCAAGGGCTTCGAGATCCACAACGGCGCGTAAGGAACGGCCGATAAGGCGCTGGATTTCCTGCGTGCGACCGCTCTGCTTGCCGGAAGAAGCCTCACGGCGCATGCGCTCGCCGGTTGCGCGTGGCAGCATGCCGTACTCAGCCGTAACCCAGCCTTTGCCAGCATTGCGCAGCCACGGTGGCACGCGTTCTTCAAGGCTGGCAGTGCAAAGCACATGCGTGTCGCCGAACTTGACGAGACACGAGCCTTCAGCATGTTTGGAGAAGCCGCGCTCGAACGAGACGTTGCGCATCTGATTGAGTTGTCTGCCCGATGGCCGCATACCCTGATCCTTCCATTGTTTTTCAATCGCGGTTCTAAGGAAGCTGCACCGGTTTTGCAAAGAAAAACAGGGCAGCCATCAACTGAAAACAGAAATTGCGAAGCAGGCAGTCGTAACTATATAAAGGTGAGATAACGGGTATGAAGCATTGATGGGCCATGAATTCAGATCTTAGCCAGGCAGAAGACAAATCGGGCATGACGCTCGATGATCGTTCCCGTGAAGTGTTTCGCAGGATCGTTGAAAGCTATCTCGAAAGAGGTGAGCCACTTGGTTCGCGTAATCTTTCGAGACTTCTGCCGATGTCTCTTTCCCCGGCTTCCGTTCGCAATGTGATGAGCGATCTGGAGGAGCTTGGGCTGATCTATGCGCCGCATATTTCGGCCGGACGATTGCCGACTGAAACCGGGCTGCGCTTTTTCGTCGATGCCTATATGCAGGTTGGCGATCTGGCGGAGAGCGAACGTTCGGAAATCGAACGCCAGATGAGCGGTGCGCAGCGCGGGCAGCCAATGGATACACTCCTTGGTGAGGCCAGCCAGATGCTTTCGGGCATTTCGCGCGGGGCCGGGCTGGTGATGACCTCGAAAAGCGATGCGATCCTCAAACATGTCGAGTTTATCCGGCTGGAGCCGACAAAGGCGCTGGCCGTCCTCGTTGGGGAGCATAACGAGGTTGAAAACCGGATTATCGATCTGCCCGCCGGGACGACATCGTCACAGTTGACGGCGGCTGCAAACTTTCTCAATGCGCATCTCAATGGCCAGACATTGCCAGAGCTTAAATCGGTTCTGACGCAGTTGAAGGATGACGTTCGGCGTGAGCTCGATCAGTTGTCACAGGACCTTGTTGGCCGGGGCCTGGCTGTCTGGTCCGGTAGTTCGGATGAAGGCAGCCCCGGGCGGCTTATTGTGCGTGGCCGAGCGAACTTGCTCGAGGGCGTTGAGGATGCAGCGGATATCGACCGGCTGAGAATGCTGTTTGATGATCTGGAGCGCAAAGACAGTCTGATTGAGATGATCAGTCTGGCCGAGACCGGCTCCGGCGTTCGCATCTTCATTGGTTCCGAGAACAAGCTCTTTTCATTGTCCGGGTCTTCTCTGGTTGTCGCCCCTTACCGTGACAGCGATAATCAGGTCGTGGGGGCAGTCGGCGTGATCGGCCCGACCCGGCTTAACTATTCACGGGTTGTGCCGATGGTTGATTATACGGCGCATCTTCTGTCGAAACTGTCCAGAGGCTCGTGAAAGCGCTCCGTATACGTGTCGGGGGCCTTGATTTTTCAGGGCTGAACCTCGATATCGGGGCACGAGATTTCATGAACACAAGTAACCTGCGGAGACGTCATGACCGACGAAACCAAGAAAAACGCCGCTGAAGAAGAAAACAACGAAACGGTAATCGACCTTGACGCAGCCAAGGCCGATGCTGCTGAGGCGGAAATGACTTCTGAGGAGGCACCGGAAGTCGAACCTGATCCGATCGATGTTCTGCGTGAGGAAAATGAGAAGCAGCGCGATCAGATGATGCGACTGGCCGCAGAAATGGAAAATCTGCGTCGCCGGACGGCACGTGATGTTAAGGATGCCAAGGCTTACTCCGTGACAGCATTTGCACGCGATATGCTGGGCGTTGCCGACAATCTGCGTCGCGCACTGGACGCTATTCCGGAAGACAAGCGCAGCGGAGAAATTGCCGGTTTTGTCGAAGGCGTCGAAATGACGGAACGTTCGATGATCTCGGCGCTGGAACGCCACGGTGTGAAAGAAATCAAAGCCGAAGGCGAGAAGTTCGATCCGAATTTCCACCAGGCGATGTTTGAAGTGCCGAACGCCGAAATTCCGTCCAACACGGTGGTTCAGGTTGTTCAGGCTGGTTACGTCATCAGTGATCGCGTTCTGCGGCCGGCCATGGTTGGTGTTTCAAAGGGCGGTCCGAAGGCCGAAGCCCCTGCGTCTGATAATGCCGGTGAAGGCAAGTCTGAATAAGACCGACATTTGCAACCAATATAAAAAGCCGCGCGATGTCTTACATTGCGCGGCTTTTTTGTGTGACTGAAAGTCTTAATTTTCAGGCAGCGCTTGAGTTGGCGTCGCCCGTGAGAATGGAAAAGATTGCGCTCGCATTCTCCGAGGCACGAAGCCGCGTTGTCAGCTCTGTATCCCTCAAAAGCCGCGCGACCTTTGAAAGTGCTTTCAAATGGTCTGCTCCAGCACCTTCCGGCGCGAGCAGCAGAAAGGCCAGGTCAACGGGCTGATCATCAAGCGAATCAAAATTGACCGGTTGAGGCAGGCGTGCAAACACGCCGTGGATTTGCTCCAGCCCGGCCAGTTTGCCGTGCGGAATCGCAATGCCGTTTCCAACGCCGGTCGAGCCGAGGCGCTCGCGCTGCAGAATCACCTCGAAAATTTCGCGTTCGGGAAGACCGGTGACAGTCTCCGCGCGGGCAGATAACTCCTGCAGCAACTGCTTTTTGGAGCTCACCTTGAGGGCGGGCATAATCGCCTCCTGTTTGAGCAGGTCTTCAAGGGCCATTTTGGGAGGTGTCCTGGGTTGGTTCAGAAGATAGGCGGGCGACGTGATGTCGCCCGCTGGCTTGTTTCGTTAACCGGTGATGCTTGCTGTATCAATCCAGCCGACATTTCCGTCGGGGCGGCGATAGACGATATTCAGCGTCTTATTGTCGGGATTGCGGAAAAGCATGAGCGGTTTGTCCGTCATGTCGAGCGCCATGACGGCTGTTGCGACGGCCATCGTGCGGACTTCGGTTTTGCTCTCAGCGACGATGGCTGGCGCATAGTCTTCAGGGATTTCATCATCAGCTTCCGGTGGCGGGTCCATAACCGTATAGGCGACCTCGGCAAAGGCATCCGGTCCGTTGTGATGACGATCCTTGAGTTTGCGCTTGTAACGGCGAAGACGTTTGGCAATGCGCTCGAAGGCTCCATCAAATGCGGCCTGCGGATCCTGCGCTTTGCCGGTGGCGTGAAGCACGGCGCCGCTGTCGAGGTGAACCTTGCAGTCTGCGGAAAAACCGCTGCCTGCTTTCTCCACGGTTACCTGACTGGAATAGCCACCATCGAAATATTTGGTGACCGCCTCCTCGATCTGGTCTTCGATCTTCGAGCGAAAAGCTTCGCCGACTTCCATCTGTTTGCCAGAAACGCGAACACTCATGGTTTTTCCCTTCTTCTGGTGTTTGCGAACATCAGTTTACGCCAAGCCACTGCCTCCTCCAAGGTCTTCAGCGATGGTTTGGCGTCAGGCCGATGCTACTTGCAGACGGATCATCCGTCACCTTATTCATTTGGACATTTTTTTTCCGGAGTACAGTCGCGATAGCCTTAAAATTTCTGCACATTCGCATCATGCCCGTCTCGAAGGGCGTTTTTCGGGTGCCACCCACTTGCTGCCGCGGCGGGCTTCTACTCCGCATTAACCTGCAAGTCAATGAAGCGGCCGGTAAAGTGAATGCCTGTTTTTAAGGCAGGCGCGACCTTATGCCTCTGCCGCGCGTGCCATTGCGCGCTTTTCGCGACGGCGCTGAACGGAGGAGGGGATGCCCATAGCTTCGCGGTACTTGGCGACTGTGCGGCGTGCAAGCGCGATGCCGTCCTGCCTCAGGGCGGAAACGATATCGTCATCTGAAAGAACGGATTCCGGCGTTTCCGCGGTAATCAACTGACGGATACGATGGCGGACAGATTCGGCGGAATGGGTGCCGCCATCTGCGTTCGATGTTGCGATTGACACAGAGAAAAAATATTTCAGCTCAAAAAGACCGCGTGGCGTGAGCATGAACTTGTTTGAAGTTACGCGGCTCACTGTCGACTCATGCATATCGATTGCTTCGGCGACGGTTTTCAGTGTCAGAGGTCGCAGGTGGTCAACACCGTGTTTCAGAAAAGCATCCTGCTGACGAACAATCTCTGTCGCGACTTTGAGGATCGTTCGCGCACGCTGATCAAGGCTTCTGGTCAGCCAATTCGCATTTTGAAGGCAGGTATTCATAAATGTCCTGTCTGCTTCAGAAACGCCTTTATTGGCTTTCACCTGAGAAAGGTATGAGCGGTTGACAAGGACCCGCGGAAGCGTATCAGCGTTCAGTTCGACCTGCCAGACTCCTTGTTTTCCGGCGCTGACAATCACATCCGGCAGCACCGCTTCCGGTGGCTGATAGCCGAACGTGCTTCCCGGCTTGGGGTTAAGCGTGCGCAGCTCCCGGAGCATGTCGATAAGGTCGTTTTCATCGACGCCACACAGCTTTTTCAGTTTGGCAAAGTCCCGTCGGGCTGCAAGATCAAGGTGGTCAATCAATGCCGCCATGGCGGGATCCAGACGGTCTTTCTGGTGCAGCTGCTCACGCAGACACTCATTGAGTGTCCGGGCAAAAATTCCGGGTGGGTCGAGTTTTTTCAGTTGCTCCAGTAGTGTCGCAATGCGTTCAGCCGCAACGCCGATCCGACCTGCGATTTCTTCATTGTCTCCGCGGAAATAACCTGCTTCATCAAGATGATCGACCAGATAGGTTGCGATGGCGCGGTCGGACGCATCACGAATTAATAACGCGATCTGCTCATTGAGGTGATCCCTCAGGCAGAGTTGCCCGGCGACAAACTCATCGAGATCGACATGATCCTCACCTCTTGCGCCCCCCGGCATGGATTTCCACTGATCCAGTAATTCGGGCGCATCCGGACGCTCATTCGCAGCATTTTCATTGAAAGCGTCGTTGTAGTTGCTGTCGAGCTGTTCGCTGAGCGCAGGCTGTCCGGCATCGTCGCTGAACCAGTCAGCGCCTGTTTCTGTTGCTGTTTCATCAGTGCTGAACGGCTCCGGTGTGACCTCTTCTTCCAGCGAACGTCCCTCGCTGCTTTCGATTTCCAGCAGCGGGTTCTTTTCAACTTCGGATGCGATGAACTGCATCAGCTCCATGTATGGCATCTGCAGCAGCTGAATGGATTGCATCAGCTGCGGCGTCATCACAAGAGATTGATTCTGTCGCAGAAAAAGGCTGGCACTCAGAGCCATGGCAGACGCAAAACTCCATCACCGCAGCGCGTATCCGGAGACCGGCTGACGAAACTTCATATGATTGTCATTTTCGAACTATGAAGATGGCACGGGAATTGCTTTCCGATCAAGCCGGAAATTTGCCTGCAGCATGGAAAGATATGCGCCGGGTTGGTATTGTTGGTGCGATTGGTCTCAGAGGCTGAAATTATCACCGAGGTAAAGGCGGCGAACATCGCTGTTGGCTACAATTTCGTCGGCCTTGCCGTGGGTCAGAACCTCACCGGAGTGGATAATATAGGCACGATCAATGAGCCCCAGCGTTTCGCGCACGTTATGGTCGGTGATCAGGACGCCGATACCGCGTCGGGTCAGGTGGCGGATCAGATTCTGAATATCGGTCACGGAGATCGGGTCAACACCTGCAAAGGGTTCATCGAGCAGCATGAAAGCCGGGTCCGTGGCCAGTGCACGCGCAATCTCAAGGCGCCGGCGCTCACCACCGGACAGGGCGACTGCTGGAGATTTTCGGAGTTTGGTGATGCCAAACTCTTCCATCAGCCGTTCAAGCTTTTCCTCGCGCTCAGCCTTTTTCAGTTCGGTCAGTTCAAGAACCGCACGAATATTGTTCTCAACGCTCAGACCGCGGAAGATCGATGCTTCCTGCGGCAGATACCCGACGCCAAGACGGGCGCGGCGATACATCGGCAATCCGGTCACGTCATTGCCATCAAGAACGATATTGCCCTCGTCAATCGGTACAAGGCCCGTGATCATGTAAAAGCACGTTGTTTTTCCGGCACCATTTGGGCCGAGGAGACCGACAGCCTCGCCACGACGAACAACCAGCGATACGCCATTGACGACGCGACGCTGACGGTAGGACTTCGTCAGTCCCTGAGCGATCAGTGTACCAACATAGCGGTCGGAACCATTTGTCGCAGCGCCGGCGCCTCCGCCGTCGGAGCGGCGTCTGGGGCTGCGGGAGCGCTGTCCGGTATGCGGGCTTTTCAAATTCTCATCTCCGAAGGTGTCAGCGTCAGTTGCCCGGGCGGGATTTCGGGTCGAGCTGGATCTGGACACGACCACCGCAAGCATCCAGATTGGCTTCGCTTGTAACCATATTCACGGTCAGCTTGCAGCCGGTGAAGACATTGGCGCCTTCTTTGAGGACGACGCGATCACCGGTCAGCACAAAATGCTGCGTTGTCATGTCAAAATAGCCTTTGTCGGCCGTTGCTGACTGAGCCTTCGATTGAAGCTGAACATTGTTGTACAGGTCAATGCGGTCAATATCACCCTGGCCTGATGTCAGGCCGGTTGAGCCACCTTTATAGCGCACGACCATCCTGCTGGACTTGACTGTATTCTCGCCCTGGACTGCGACCACATCTCCAGTGAATGTGATGAGCTTCTGAGAGTCATCCACTTCCATCTTTTCGGCATTAATATTGATTGGCTGGTTGTCGGCAATCTGGAAACCACTCATTGTGGTTGTCTGTGCAAGACTTACTCCTGAACTCGCCAGCGCGGCAATGCAAAACGCCGCAGCGGCAGCGCGCGCGACATGGGAGGCGTGTTGAGAGCGTGTGTTCAAAAACATAGGGGTCCTCATTGTCCGCTCGGGCTCAGCGTTGACGGCGAAAGCGTCACGTGAACGCCGCCGCCAAAAATAATCTTTTGTCCGTTATCGGTGATATTCACTTCGTCGGCAACCACTGATGCCTGATCGGATTCGGCTGTAAACGGCCCTTTGCTCTCCAGTGTGCCATTTTTTACATCAATAAATGCAGAATTGAAGTGAGCAGTCAGGCCATTCGACATTTCCAGAGTGAAAGGCTCGTCGATTTTCAACTGATCGTTGGTGCGGTTGTAGAACGCGCTGGCAGCCCTTACCAGGGCGACGACATCATTTTCCATCGGCACTTTTGCGATAACATCTTCAAGCGTGATCTCGCTGCTGCTCGGATCATCAGCAGGCAAAAGTGCACGCGCAGCCTTCAGCGAGTAAGGTGTACCATCACTGTTGCGGCCAGACATGCCGGGGTTTGTCATCACAAGCTTGCCATTCTCAATCGTCGCGGCATCCAGAGAGATGTTGTCGGGAACGGCAGATCGGATGATCGTGGTTGCGATCAGGGCCAGCGTAATCAGCAGTGCCGCAATCGGCAAAAGGATTTTAAGGCGTTTGACGTTACGGGAATGCTTCGCGGCCTTTTTGAAGCGCTGAGTCTGTTCATGGAGTATCCGCTCCCTGAACTGTTCATCAGTGGTCGTGGGTGAAGCGTTCATCGTGCGTCGTGATTCCGGGACGTGAGGTTGTTCAACAAATGCTGATATTCAGATTATTGAAGTAGTATGTTTCCCCTGTCACAACAAGGATGTAATGGTAAAATCACCGTAAACGAATTGACAGGCGGAGATATGACTGGCCAATCTTCGTGGATTCGATTTTTGAGGTGAACCCTCAACACCTGGAGCATTTATGCAGACATCCGATATCATCGAGCGCAGGCGTTTGCGGCGGCGTGTAACATGGTGGCGTGCGATTGCTGTCATTGTCGCCGTTCTGCTTTGTGTTTCCATTTACCGTCTGATCTTTGGGCCATCTCAGATGCCGCTTTCGCGTCCGCATATTGCTGAGATTACAATCAGCGGCATTGTCGCCGATGATCCCGGTCGTATTGAGACCATTCGTGAAATCGGTGAAGATCCCAATGTGAAAGCGCTGATTGTCTCTCTTTCAACCGGTGGCGGCACGACCTATGGCGGTGAGCTGTTTTACAAAACCTTGCGCGATGTGGCGCAGAAGAAGCCGGTTGTCAGTGAAATCCGAACCCAGGCGGCATCTGCCGGCTATATGATTGCCCTTGCGGGCGACCGGATTTTTGCCGGCGATACGTCGATTACCGGTTCAATCGGCGTGCTCTTTATGTATCCTCAGGTCAAAGACCTGCTCGATAAAATCGGCGTATCGATGGATGCGATAAAATCCGCTCCGCTGAAAGCCGAACCTTCACCTTTTAATGATGCCAGCGCTGAAGCTCAGGCGATGGTTCGAGCCATGGTCATGGACAGCTACGACTGGTTCGTTGATCTGGTGGCTGAGCGTCGGGGGCTTTCGCGTGATAAGGTTCTGACGCTGGCCGATGGGCGTATCCTGACCGGCAGGCAGGCTCTTGAAGCCGGGCTGGTTGATGCGATCGGAGGCCGGAACGCTATTCGTGACTATCTGGCCGAACAGGGCGTATCCGAAACTCTTGAAATCCGATCATGGGATAGCATAAACAGAAACGGTTTCGGGTTTGATTTAATGGATATCAGTTCGAAACTGGCGGAAGCAATCGGATTGGGAAGTTTTCTCACCGAGAATGCATTTCGTGACCTGGGTGTTGTTGACGGACTGATTTCTGTTCGGCAAGATAAATGGTGATTAAAATCAGATATTTGAGGGGAATGGCGTGATCAAGTCCGAACTGGTGCAGATTATAGCTGCCCGCAACCCGCACCTTTATCACCGGGATGTCGAGAATATTGTGAACGCAATCCTCGATGAGGTTGCCGATGCCCTTGCTGCCGGAAACCGTGTCGAGTTGCGTGGATTTGGGGCATTCTCGGTTAAAAACCGTCCGTCACGTTCCGGCCGTAACCCGCGCACAGGGGATACGGTTTTCGTGGAAGAGAAGTGGGTTCCTTTTTTCAAAACCGGGAAGGAGCTTCGCGAGCGCCTCAATCCCGACCAGAAGGATGACTAACCCTTCAGAAATGTCGGATTATCCCGATATCATATGTGTTGACCGGGGCGGGCTATGTTTAAAAAGCTGATTACTCTCATCATTCTTGTGCCGGTGGGCGTTGTGCTGGTCCTGCTATCGGTTGCCAACCGCAAGCCGGTTACGATGGCGCTTAATCCGTTTGATGCAACAGATCGCGTTCTGGCGGTATCAGCGCCGTTCTTTGTCTATATCTTCGTCGCTTTTATCCTTGGCCTTTTATTCGGTTCGTTCTTTACCTGGCTTTCTCAGCGAAAGCACCGCAAGTCGGCCCGCAGTAACAAGCGTGAGGCGGATGTCTGGCGCCAGGAAGCCGATAAGCAAAAAAGCCGTGCAGAGCAGATTGCCGGATCACAGCCGCTCGAACAGCTTCCGCCAAGCTGAGATCCAGTCAGAGATTGCGGACTTTTAATCCCAAGCGCGCTTCGGGCCAAAACTACCTCGCAGTATCAGCGAGGCTTCCGAATTGCGTGATTGGGTGTTAAGGCGGCTTCTCCTGAAAAAAAATGTGAAACCGCCTGAATGATGTCTTCGAAACCACAAAAAAGACGCGGTAAACCGGCTGAAAAGGGTCAGCAACGCCGTAAACAGCGTAAGTCTGATGCCGGTGGTCAAACCATAAAGCATCCGTCTTCGCAGCGCGGCGCGCGTCAAGACGTTGCTCCAAATGCCGAAAAGCGCAACCGACAGGCCGAGCCGCAGTGGATCGCGATGAAAGAGGGCGCCCGTCCGGCTGAGCGTCTTCCACGCATACTGGAATCCGTCTCTGCCGACGGTTTTCATCTGATCGACAGCGGTCATGGGCTGAAGCTTGAACAATATGGAAACTATCGCATTGTCCGGCCCGAAGCGCAGGCACTCTGGCCGCCGCTTCTCGACGATAAGGTCTGGCAGAGCGCTGACGCGGTCTTCACCGGTGATACTGACGAAGATGGCATGGGACGTTGGCGTTTTCCCCATGCCGCCCTTGGCGAAACCTGGCCGCTGGCGATCATGGGAATCGATTTTCTGGGGCGGTTTACCTCATTTCGTCATGTCGGCGTCTTTCCTGAACAAATTGCGCACTGGCAGTGGATGCGTGAGGTTCTTGAAGCCAATGAGCAAAAGAAGCGTGGAGAGCCACTCAAAGTTCTGAACCTGTTCGGTTATACCGGCGTCGCCTCTCTTGTCGCTGCAGCAGCAGGGGCCGCAGTTACCCATGTCGATGCCTCCAAAAAGGCGATTGGCTGGGCGCGGGAAAATCAGGCGCTTTCCGGCCTTGGTGACAAACCAGTCCGCTGGATTTGCGAAGACGCGATGAAGTTCATTGAGCGCGAAGAACGGCGCGGGAACCACTACGATATTATCCTGACCGATCCGCCCAAATTTGGTCGCGGACCGAATGGGGAAGTCTGGCACCTTTTTGAGCACCTGCCGCGGATGCTCGATCTCTGCAGGTCCATTCTCAAGCCGGATGCACTCGGTCTGGTTCTGACAGCTTATTCGATTCGGGCCAGCTTCTATTCGGTTCACGAACTGATGATGGAAACCATGCGCGGTTTTGGCGGTGCTGTTGAGTCTGGTGAGCTGGTTATTCGTGAAGGCGGTGAAGACGGCAAGACGCCGGGCCGAGCGCTTTCGACTTCTCTTTACGCGCGTTGGGTGCCGGCATGAGCGACGATTGGAATTTTCAACGCAGACCGCGTGTTGGATCGGTGAAAGAGGTTACGAGCCTCTCAAATCCGATCATCAAGGATATTCGCGCGCTTTCGCAGAAGAAGCACCGTGAGGAAAGTGGGACATTTCTGGCCGAAGGACTGAAGCTGGTCATTGATGCGCTTGAGCTTGGCTGGTCAATTCGCACGCTGATCTATGCCAAAGCGGCCAGAGGCAAGCCACCTCTAGAAAAAGCCGCAGCGAAAACCATTTCATCCGGTGGGCTGGTCCTTGAGGTTTCCGAGAAAGTGCTTTCGGCGATCACACGGCGCGATAATCCGCAGATGGTGGTCGGGGTTTTTGAAAGTCACTATCGACCGCTGAAAGAGATCACCCCTCAGAAGAATGAGACATACATTGCGCTCGACCGGGTACGCGACCCCGGCAATCTCGGCACGGTCATTCGCACGGCAGATGCGGCCGGGGCTTCCGGTGTCATCCTCGTTGGCGATACAACAGACCCGTTTTCGATAGAGACTGTGCGTGCCACGATGGGATCTGTATTCGCTCTGCCGGTTTCCAGAGCAACACCGGAAGCGTTTTTGAACTGGGCGAAATCGAGCAATGTGGATGTGGTCGCAACGCATCTGGCAGGGTCTGTTGATTATCGCACGATTGACTACACCAGGAAGCCTGTCGTGTTGCTGATGGGCAATGAGCAGCAAGGTCTTCCGCCGCAACTGGCCGAAGGGGCAGGGCAGCTGGCCCGTATTCCTCAGCAGGGTCTGGCTGATTCACTTAACCTTGCCGTTGCCACCGCGGTGATGCTGTTTGAAGCCCGGCGTCATCTCCTGAGCCTTGAGGCGCCGGGGAAATCGTCATGAAGTCGCCGCTGTCCAGGCTAATGCCTGCGTTCCTTTTCGTCTTGTTTGCGCTTATGGTGGACGCGATCATCAAGTTTGTGGTTGAGCGCTCCATGGCGCTCTACCAGAACATCGATATTCTGCCCTTCCTGGCGCTGTTTAAGACTTATAATCCGGGAATAGCATTCTCGATGTTCTCCGATACAAATGGCTGGCTTCTGGTTGGTCTCAGGCTGTGTATCGTTCTGGTGGTGCTTTATCTCTGGAGAAAGACCGATTCGCGGCATTTCTGGGCGCAACTTGGCTTCGCACTGGTGGTTGCAGGCGCTCTCGGCAATATTCTCGATCACTTTTTATACGGTCATGTGGTTGACTACGTTCGCTTCCATATCGGCGAATGGACTTTTCCGATCTTCAACCTGGCGGACAGTTATATCACTGTCGGCGCTGTGCTGATCTTCATTCAGGAGTTTATTCTGAATGGCTTGAGCAGCGACGAAAAGACCTCCGAAGACCGGTGAAACTGATACCTTTTGCTTCCGGCCCTTATGGTTGCAAATGAGTTTGACTTCAAAACGGGCAAAGACTTCAATCGTTTGAGCCAAAAGAAACTGGACCTTGCTTTCAGCTTGTATTAAGCTTTTGTCAGCAGTCGGCATGGTTGTCGAACGATCAGCGGCGTATGGTGAAACGGCGGGTTTAGGCCCTCTTCACCGATTTCAAACCGAAAATAGCGGGATGCGACTGTCACGAGCCTGTCGCACACAAATGTTTAATGGCATCCAAGTTGAACGATCCGGATCATGCTATGACGATGGATGTGCTTGATTATCTTCAATCGGGAGACCGTGCCGGTGGCGCGGCGATTACCCCTGAAGACATCGCACGGGACGGTATTCTAGGCCGTATCGGAACTCTTGAAACGAGGATCGCGCGTTCTCAAAGCGAGATTGAAGCCGCTCAGTCGGTGCGCTATCGCGTCTTCGTTGAAGAAATGCAGGCGCAGCTTCCGGCGGAAGCGATGCGCTGCCGGCGTGATTTCGACAAGTGGGATGATATCTGTGATCATCTTCTGGTGCTTGATCGCAAGATAGAAGGCGATACCGAGGACCAGATCGTTGCGACCTACAGGCTTTTACGGCACGAAGTGGCGCTTGCTCATGGCGGATTTTACTCCGATTCTGAATACCGAACCGATCAGCTGGTTGCCCGGCATCCGGATCTGAGGTTCATGGAGCTTGGGCGCTCCTGTGTTCTGCCGGAATACCGCAGCAAACGCACGGTAGAACTTTTGTGGCAGGGTAACTGGGCCTATGCGTTGAAGCATCATATCGGAGCGATGTTCGGTTGCGCCTCTTTCCATGGCGCGATTCCTGAGGCGCACGCTATGGCGTTGTCGTTTCTCTATCACAATGCGCGTGCAACCGGTGAATGGGCCGTGGAAGCGCTTCCCGGGATCAAGGTCGACATGAACATGATGGCAGCCGAGGAAGTCAGCGGCCGGAAAGCACTGACGGCACTGCCGCCCCTTATCAAGGGATATCTTCGTCTGGGCGCGATGGTTGGAGAGGGCGCTGTTGTCGACCATGCCTTCAACACGACCGATGTTCTCGTTATTTTGCCGATTGCAGCCATTTCAGATCGTTATCTGAATTATTACGGCGCGGATGCTGGACGTTTTGCCAGCTGATATCCGGCTCTTTCAGTGACAGCGTTTTCAGAAAATTTCGCGGTGTTTTGCCCAGATTTATGATCGGTCGCTCTTTCGGCATATTTGGTTTCGTGACACATGAATAGGAAACCATTCCGACATTTTTGAGCAGCAGACGGGCACACGTGTCAGACGATAATCGCATCAAGACCGAAGAACTGATTTCCGAGGAAAGCAAAGCGGCGGCCACGCCGATGATGGAGCAGTATATCGAGATCAAGGCTGCAAACCCTGATCTGATGCTGTTTTATCGTATGGGCGATTTTTACGAGCTTTTTTTCGATGACGCCGTGGATGCCGCCAGGGCGCTTTCCATCACACTGACCAAGCGCGGCCAGCATCTGGGGCGTGATATCCCGATGTGCGGTGTGCCGGTTCATGCTGCCGACGACTATTTGCAAAAGCTTATCGGGCTGGGCTTTCGTGTTGCTGTGTGCGAGCAAACGGAGGATCCGGCTGAGGCGAAAAAACGCGGTGCCAAGTCGGTCGTGCGGCGGGATGTGACGCGCCTTGTCACAGCAGGAACCCTGACAGAGGAAAAACTTCTTGCCCCGGGGGAGAGCAATTTTCTGATGGCGCTTTCTCGCGTGCGGGGTGAAGGTGACAATGCCTTCGGCCTTGCATGGATCGATATTTCAACCGGCATTTTCCGGCTGAGTGCGACCAGTGAAGACCGCTTGGCTGCAGATATCATGCGTGTTGAGCCACGTGAGCTGATCGTCGCGGATACCTTGTTCAGCGATGAGAAATTACGGCCGGTTTTCGATTTGCTCGGACGGGCCGTTTCGCCGCAGCCTGCCGTTCTGTTCGATAGTGCAACAGCCAGGGACCGGCTTGCCCGTTTCTTCTCTGTCGCGACGCTTGATGGCTTCGGGCAGTTTTCCCGTGCGGAGATGTCTGCAGCCGCTGCAGCCGTTGCCTATGTCGAGAAAACGCAGATCAATGAGCGTCCGCCACTGGGTATACCTGAACAGGACGGCGGTGCGCGGACTATGTTCATCGATCCGGCCACCCGCGCAAACCTTGAACTGACCCGGACAATGTCTGGAGGGCGCGATGGTTCGCTGCTCAAAGCTGTCGATCGCACCGTCACCAGTGGCGGAGCCCGGCTGCTCGGAGAGCGGCTCATGTCTCCGCTCACTGCACCAGATAAGATTGCCCAGCGGCTGGATTCGGTTGCTTTCTTTTTAGGCGAAGCTGCACTTTGTGAGGATCTGCGCTCGCGTCTGAAACAGGTGCCTGATATGCCGCGTGCGCTTTCGCGCCTGGCTTTGGATCGTGGAGGCCCTCGGGATCTGGGTGCTATTTGTCAGGGGCTTTCTGTCGCGCGCGAGGTTGCCGGAGCATTGTCGGTGGCCGAGGTGCCGGAAGAAATTGCCAATGCGCTTGCAAAACTGACTGCATTGCCGCAGACGCTGGAGACACAGCTTTCTTCAACGCTTGCCGAAGAGCTGCCGCTTTTGAAACGCGACGGCGGCTTTGTCCGTGAAGGTGCTGATCGCGCGCTGGATGAAGCCAGAAGCCTGCGGGATACCTCAAGGCGTGTGATTGCCGGCCTACAGGCGCAATATGCCGAAGAGACCGGCGTTAGAGGTCTGAAAATAAAGCACAATAATGTGCTTGGCTACTTCATTGAGGTCACAAGCCTGAATGCCAGGGCTCTGACCGAAGGTGATGACGCGAAGGGCAAGTTCATCCATCGCCAGACGATGGCAAATGCCATGCGGTTTACCACATCTGAGCTGGCGGATCTGGAAAGCCGGATTGCCAATGCAGCCGGTGAGGCACTGGCGATTGAGCTTGAGACTTTCGAAAAGCTTCGCGATGCCGTCGTCTCTGAGGCCGAGGCCATCAAGGCCGGGGCGCTGGCGCTGGCGGTGCTTGATGTTTCTGCAGGGTTCGCTGTTCTGGCGGAGGCGGAGGCCTACTGCCGCCCGGTCGTCGACGAGACAACGGCCTTTGGAATTGTCGGGGGGCGTCACCCGGTGGTTGAACAGGCGCTTCGGCAGCAGTCTGGCGGACCCTTCGTTGCTAATGATTGCGATCTGTCTCCCACCGAGGGCGACAAGGGGTCTCTGTGGCTTCTAACGGGTCCGAATATGGGCGGTAAATCAACCTTCCTCAGGCAGAATGCGCTGATTGCAATTCTGGCTCAGACAGGCGCATTTGTACCGGCAGAAAGCGCGCATATCGGTGTTGTTGACAGGCTTTTTTCCCGCGTTGGTGCCTCCGATGATCTGGCGCGTGGCCGCTCAACTTTCATGGTAGAGATGGTTGAAACCGCTGCGATCCTCAATCAGGCCGGTCCGCGCTCGCTCGTGATTCTGGATGAGATCGGTCGTGGAACAGCAACTTTTGACGGGCTTTCAATCGCATGGGCTGCTGTCGAGCATCTGCATAACAGCAATGGTTGCCGCGGACTTTTTGCGACACACTTTCATGAGCTCACGATACTCTCCGAGAAACTGCCGCGCCTTGTAAACGCCACGATGCGCGTCAAGGAGTGGAAGGGGGAGGTGGTGTTCCTGCATGAGGTCGGCCCCGGCGCAGCGGATCGGTCATACGGGATACAGGTCGCACGGCTGGCGGGTCTGCCGTCATCGGTGGTGAAACGCGCGAAGAATGTGCTGGCGCGGCTTGAAGATGCTGATCGCAAGAACCCAGCTGCCAGCCTGATCGACGATCTGCCACTGTTTCAGGTCTCCATGCGCACGCCTGAGCCGGAACCGCAAGCCTCTGCAGTTGAGCAGATGCTTGAAGGGATGAAACCGGATGATATGACCCCGCGTGAAGCGCTTGATGCGTTATACGCTCTGAAGAAGCAATTGCGCGCTGATGTTTCCATTGAAGACTGATTTGTTCTAAGAACATCCCGGCGCCATCAATTGAAGCCGGTAAAAAGGCATGACAATGCAGACTTCCAGAACCGAACGCGACAGCAAGGTTGCTGCGCAGGGCAAGAAACCGATAAGTGGAGCGGGCGATACCGATGCTTTCGCGATGCCGGACGTTCTGAACACTTCTGCGCTGAAAGCAGAGCTTAAAGCGCTGGCGAAGAAGAATATCAAGCAGCCGGAGCGTTTTCGGCCGATGCTTCTGGCGCGATTGAAAGAGCTGAACAATCAGGGGCGTGAACGTGCCTATGCGCTTTTGAAGGAAGACGGCAGCGGGCTTGAGTGTGCCCGACATATCAGCTGGCTGCAGGATCAGATACTGATCGCGCTCAACAGCATGGTGACTGGTGTTCTCTTCCCAGAAACCAAGGGCGAGTTCTCTGTCACAGCCGTTGGAGGATATGGCCGTGGCACGCTGGCGCCCGGTTCGGATATTGATCTTCTGTTTCTGATCAATGGTGCGGATCGGAAGGAAACCCTCGAAGCGGTTGAATATATTCTCTACATGCTCTGGGATATGGGGCTGAAGGTCGGTCACGCAACCCGCAGTGTTTCGGAATGCATCAAATTGTCGAAAAGCGACATGACCATCCGCACCTCAATTCTGGAGATGCGGTATATCGCCGGCAAGAAATCCCTTGTTACCACTCTTCAGAAGCGGTTCGACAAGGAAGTGGTTGCAAACAGCGGACCTGAATTCATTGCCGCCAAGCTGGCTGAGCGCGATGAGCGGCATCGAAAGTCTTTCGATACGCGTTATCTCGTCGTACCGAATGTCAAGGAAGGCAAGGGCGGACTGCGTGATCTCAATACGCTGTTCTGGATCGGCAAATATTTCTATCAGGTGCGTGAACCGCAACAGCTTGTGTCGCTGGGGGTGTTGTCACGACAGGAACTGAAGCTCTTCAACCGTGCGGAAGATTTTCTCTGGACGGTGCGTTGTCATATGCACTTTCTGACCGGCAAAGCCGAAGAGCGGCTTTCGTTCGATATCCAGCGTGATATTGCGGCGGCCCTTGGTTATCAGGATCGCCCCGGCCTTTCTGCTGTCGAGCGTTTCATGAAGCACTATTTCCTGGTCGCCAAGGATGTGGGGGATCTGACCCGGATATTCTGTGCTGATCTGGAAGAGCAGCAGGCCAAGGCCGTTCCGGTCATCGGCCGTGTTCTGACCCGGTTTACAAAGCGTAAGCGCAAGATTGCCGGAACTGTCGAGTTTCTCGATGATGCCGGGCGAATAGCGCTTGCCGAGCCTGGCGTCTTTAAAAACGATCCTGTCGCGATTATCCGCTTCTTCTATATCGCCCAGCTGAATGATCTGGAGTTTCACCCCGACGCCCTGAAAGTGCTGACGCGCTCTTTGTCGTTGATCAACGCAGCGCTGAGAGAAAACGAAGAGGCCAACCGGCTGTTTCTGTCGATCCTGACCTCGCGCAATGATCCCTCGCTTTATTTGCGCAGAATGAACGAGGCTGGCGTTCTGGGCCGTTTCCTGCCTGAGTTCGGGCGGATCGTGGCAATGATGCAGTTCAACATGTATCACCACTTCACCGTTGATGAGCACCTGATCCGCTCGGTGGGTGTTCTCTCTGAAATTGACAACAGCCATGGCGAATCCGAAGTGCATCCGCTGGCCGCTGGTCTGATCGGTAATGTCGAAGATCGCACCGTGCTTTACGTTGCCGTGCTTCTGCATGATGTGGCGAAAGGTCGGAAAGAGGATCATTCGATCGGCGGTGCGCGCATGGCCCGCAAGCTTTGTCCACGGCTCGGGCTGAGCCCGAAGCAGACCGAACAGGTGGCATGGCTGATCGAAAAGCATCTGCTGATGTCAATGACGTCGCAGACCCGCGATCTGACGGACCGGAAGACCGTTCTTGATTTCGCCGATCAGGTGCAGTCACTGGACCGCCTGAATATGCTTTTGATCCTCACCGTTTGTGATATCCGCGCCGTTGGTCCGGATGTCTGGAACGGCTGGAAGGGGCAACTTCTGCGAACTCTCTATTACGAAACTGAAATTCTGCTTTCCGGTGGCTTTTCTGCGGTCTCCAGAAAAGCCCGGACGGAACGTGCTGTGGACGATCTTTCTGCCGCGCTGGAGGGTTGGAGCGATGCTGACCGGGCGCATTATTCCGGTCTTCAGTATCAGAACTATCTCCTGTCAGTGCCGCTGGAAGACCAGATTCGTCATGCAGAATTCATTCGTGAAGCTGATACTGGTCACAAGCTGTTTTCGACCATGGTGCGGACACATGCATTTCACGATATTACCGAGATCACGCTTCTGGCACCGGACCACCCAAGACTTCTTTCCATTATTGCCGGTGCCTGCGCAGCAACAGGGGCCAACATTGCCGATGCGCAGATTTTCACGACCACCGATGGCCGCGCGCTCGATACCATCCTGCTGAACCGGGCCTTTGATGAAGATGATGACGAGTATCGGCGTTCCGCCAATATCGGGCGTCTGATCGAAGATGTTCTTTCTGGCAAAAAGCGCCTCCCGGATGTGATCGCGACCAAGCAGCATGAGCGCCGAAAGGCCGAACCCTTTTTCGTCACGACGCATGTCTCGGTTTCGAACAAGCTTTCAAACGTCTTCACGGTCATAGAGATTGAGTGCCTCGACAGAACCGGGCTTCTGGCCGATGTGACGCAGACGCTGGCAGAGCTTTCGCTCGATATTCGCAGCGCACGGATTACGACCTTCGGCGAGAAGGTTATCGACAGTTTCTATGTAACCGATCTGGTTGGCGCCAAAATCACCAATGAGAACAGACAGGCTGCAATTGTGCAGCGGTTGCGCGCCGTGCTGGAAGAAAATGGTGACGCCTACAGAGAGGGTATGCCGCCGGGCATTCTTCTGCCGGCTGATGCTGCACCCGGTTCCGTCAAGGGCGGGCAGAAGTCATGAGCCTGGCTGGCAAGTTCGCCACGGTTGGCGGAGCTACATTTGCAAGCCGTGTTCTGGGATTTGCACGAGAAACGATGATGGCAGCAGCTCTCGGCACGGGGCCGATGGCTGACGTTTTCTACGCAGCATTCCGCTTTCCTAATCTTTTTCGCAGGTTGTTCGCAGAAGGCGCCTTCAATGCGGCCTTCGTTCCGCTTTTCTCAAAAGAAATAGAGCAAAGCGGAGTGGAGGGGGCCAAGCGCTTTTCTGAGGAAGTGTTTGGCGTTCTGTTTTCTGTTCTTTTCATCATGACCGTGGCAATGGAGCTGGCTATGCCACTTCTTGTCCGCTTCATCATCGCGCCGGGTTTTGCAGATGATGCAGAGAAGTTTGACATGACCGTGCGCCTTGCCTCGGTCATGTTTCCTTATCTGATCTGCATGTCTTTAATGGCAATGATGAGCGGCATGCTGAATTCGCTTCATCGCTATTTTGCAGCGGCAATAGCCCCGGTATTCCTGAATGTCGTGCTGATCGCTGTTCTGGGAGCAGGCGTTTATCTGCAGGCCGATCCGGTTCTTATGGCGAATTATCTGGCATGGGGCGTGCTTACGGCTGGGCTGGTTCAGCTGGCCGTCGTCTATTTCGATGTCCGGCGCGCAGGCATGCGGTTCCGCTGGCGCATGCCGAAGATCACGCCAAAAATCCGGCGCCTTGTCGCGCTTGCCGTTCCTGCTGCCGTGACGGGTGGTGTCATCCAGATCAATCAGATTATTGGGCAGGCCGTGGCCTCTGGCAAGGAAGGGGCGATTTCGGCGCTTCAATATGCTGACAGGCTTTATCAGCTGCCCCTGGGCGTGGTCGGCGTTGCAGGCGGCGTCGTTTTGTTGCCTGAGCTGTCGCGGGCTCTCAAAGCCGGGGATACAGGAGAAGCCTCAAGAGTGCAGAACCGCACCATCGAGTTTGTGCTGTTTCTGACGGTTCCCGCTGCCTTCGGGCTTATGGCAATCTCTCCGGAAATCACCCGTGTTCTCTATGAGCGCGGTGCTTTTGGCCCTCAGACAACAGCGCTCGTTGCTGCGATCATGACTGTCTATGCGTTCGGGCTTCCGGCCTTCGCGCTCACAAAGGCGCTTCAGCCTGCATTTTATGCGCGCGAAAACACGAAGTTGCCGATGCGCTTCACGCTGATTGCCGTTGTCATCAATTCGGCCCTGGCGATTTCTCTGTTTCCCATTCTGGCCGAACGCGGCATTGCCCTTGCCGAGGTTGTCTCGGGGTGGACCAACGTCATTTTGCTGGCAACGACCCTCATCCTAAGCGGTCATTTGCGTTTCGATAAGCTGTTGATGCGGCGTGGTCCGTTAATCATTGTCAGCGCCGCGGTCATGGCGCTTGCCGTTCGGTATGCGGCAGGCAGCATGTCCGGGTGGTTCACGCCAGCTTCTCCCTTTCTGCACCAGCTTGGCGGACTTGTCCTTCTTCTTCTGCTTGCTGCGTTGGTTTATTTCGGCCTCGTTATTGCGACCGGGGGTGTCAATAAAGCCCTTCTGGCACGGATGTTGAAACGCAGTGGTTCCGGAAAATCCTGATCGATTGTTCCTCAGCGATAGGCGTTTGACCTTGCAGGCGCTCAGGTGCATAAGCGCTTCGGATAATTTTGATAGAACATCATAAGCCGGGCCTTCCACCCGTCCGAGAAAGAAACGATATGAGTGAATTCAAGCCGCTTATTTTTTCCGGTGTGCAGCCCACCGGCAATCTGCATCTTGGCAATTACCTTGGCGCGCTGCGCAAGTTTGTGGCGATGCAGGACAAAATGGACTGCATCTACTGCGTTGTCGATCTGCACTCGATCACGGCGCAGCTGGTTCACAGTGATCTGAAATCGCAGACACGTCAGATTACCGCTGCTTATCTCGCCTCTGGCATCGATCCGGTAAAGCATATCGTTTTCAATCAGTCTGCCGTTCCGCAGCATTCGGAGCTGGCCTGGATCTTCAACTGCGTTGCGCGCATCGGCTGGATGAACCGCATGACGCAGTTTAAAGATAAGGCTGGCAAGGATCGCGAGAATGCCTCGCTCGGCCTGCTGGCCTACCCATCATTGATGGCCGCCGACATTCTCGTTTATCGCGCCACGCATGTTCCCGTTGGCGAGGACCAGAAGCAGCATCTTGAGCTTACGCGCGATATCGCCATGAAGTTCAATCTGGACTTCGGCGATGCCATCCGTCGAGGTGGTCAGGGTGTTGATATCACGGTTGGGGAGCAGCCGGTTCACGCCTATTTCCCGATGGTTGAGCCTATGATTGAGGGCCCTGCACCCCGTGTCATGAGCCTCAAGGACGGCTCCAAGAAGATGTCAAAGTCCGATCCCTCTGATCTTTCGCGGATTAATCTCACCGATGATACAGAGGCGGTTGTGCGTAAAATCCGCAAGGCCAAGACGGATCCTGATGCGTTGCCGAGTGAAGTCAAGGGCCTTGAGGGCAGGGCAGAGGCCGATAATCTCGTCGGTATTTATGCGGCTCTTTCAGACAAGACAAAAGCAGAGGTTCTTCAGGAGTTTGGTGGTCAGCAGTTTTCGGTGTTCAAACCGGCACTGGCTGAACTGGCCGTTACTGTGCTTGCGCCGATCAACGCTGAGATGCGCCGCCTGATTGATGATCCGGCACATATTGACGCTGTGCTGAAGGATGGTTCGGAGCGTGCCGGAGCGATTGCCGAAAAAACCATGAATGGCGTTCGCGACATCATCGGACTTCTCTAAGCGCTTGCCTGCCTGTGGTACCTCCGTGTTATGCTAACGCTCTGAAGCTTCAGAGGGCGGGTCTTGTGCCCGCCATTCGGTTTCAGGTTCTTTTAACGGGGTGTTTTTGAATATGGTTTCCAAGCGACTCTCCGGAGAAGCCGGACATCGGCGGAAGTTCATGGCTGTCGTCGATGGCACGCCTGAATGCGAACGTGCGGTGCGCTACTCGGCCCGTCGGGCAAAAAACACAAATGGCGGTTTGGTGCTTCTCTACGTTATTCCCGAGCATGACGCCCAGCAGTGGATCGGTGTTCAGGAGTTTATCCGCGCAGAAGCACGCGAAGAAGCGGAAACCGTTGCGACACGTGCAGCGGAAAGCGCGCGCGAAACTGTCGGCATCGAGGCAGAGATCGTGATCCGTGAAGGTGATCGCTCCGAAGTGATCAACGCGATTGTCGAGGAAGATCGTGATATTGCCATACTGGTGCTTGCGGCGGGGCCTGCCAAGGAAGGGCCTGGTCCTTTGGTTTCGCTTCTGGCTGGCCGCGGCAAATCATTCACAATTCCGGTGACTGTTCTGCCGGATGGTCTTGATGATACCGATATCGACGCCTTGTGTTAATATGATTCCCCTTGTCATCTTTGATGCGAGCGACGATATAAAGACCAAGTCCGATACCAATATGATGTGGAGATGAGTATGTTCATCCAGACAGAGACGACCCCCAATCCGGCCACGCTGAAGTTTCTTCCGGGCAAGGTTGTCATGGAAACGGGAAACGCCGATTTCCGCTCCGCCGATGATGCAATGGTATCTCCGCTGGCCACACGGCTGTTCGCGGTGCCTGGCGTTGAGGCTGTGTTTTTCGGCTATGATTTTGTTGCCGTTACCAAGAACGATGCCGAGTGGCAGCATCTCAAGCCTGCGATCCTCGGTGCGATCATGGAGCACTTCATGTCTGGTGCGCCTGTGATGGCGACCGCAGCACCTGAACTGGATACCGATTCCGGGGAAGAGTTTTTCGATACTGGCGACGAAACCATCGTGGCCACGATCAAGGAACTGCTTGAAACACGTGTACGTCCGGCTGTTGCTCAGGACGGCGGGGACATTACGTTCCGCGGCTATCGTGAAGGAACAGTGTTTCTGAATATGAAGGGCGCATGCTCCGGCTGCCCGTCTTCGACCGCGACGCTCAAGCACGGTGTTCAGAATCTTCTGCATCACTTCGTGCCGGAAGTGGAACACGTCGAGGCCGTCTGACGGACGGGATCAGTCAGGGTGCGTTAATGATTATACTGGCACTGGATACGGCAGCTGCGGATTGTGCGGCCTGTTTGCTTGATACTGAAACCGACCGGGTTCTGGCGCGTGTCAGTGAAACAATTGGCAAGGGACATGCCGAGCGGCTTATGGCGGTTCTGGATGCGTGTCTTTCTGAAGCTGATATGAAACTGACG
This sequence comes from Martelella mediterranea, assembly GCF_004342225.1. GTDB lineage: Bacteria > Pseudomonadota > Alphaproteobacteria > Rhizobiales > Rhizobiaceae > Martelella > Martelella mediterranea_B. Next base: position 44,318 of record NZ_SMAR01000003.1, read on the forward strand.
CAGGTGCATCGCATTGCCGTAAATATCGGGCCGGGATCATTTACCGGAATAAGGGTTGGTGTGTCGACCGCGCGTGCGCTGGCTGTGGCTTGCGGCTGTCAGTGTGTCGGGGTTTCGTCTCTTGGTGCTTTGGCTGCTCAGCATTCTCCCAGGCTGAAAGGTTGTGTTGCGCTGGCTACAATCGATGCCCGCCGCGGCGAAGCCTACATTCAAGCCTTCGATGCTGAGGGTGAGCCTCTGTCCGAGCCTTCGGCCGTGCGGTATGATGAGCTTGAGCGTTTGGCTATGGAAAGACAGGCTGTTGCCGTTGGTTCCGGTGCTGTCGCCGCAGGTATTGCTGCGCCCAGGATGGAGGACAATGTCGCCATTGAAACCATTGCGCGTCTGGGAGCTGTGGCCAAGGCTGAGACATCTGTTGCGCCGTTATACCTCAGGGCACCTGATGCAAAACCGCAGGCTGGCTTCACGCTTGCCAGAGCTTGAGAAAAGCTAAAGCATAAGAACAAGAATGAGCGCCGATGCAGGTTCCTTTTTTATGGCGTAATCCAGAGTTTGAATTTTTTCCCATGGACGATGAGCATCTTGGCCTTGCCGCTGAGGTGCACCGGAAGTGTTTTTCTCACGCCTGGAGTGCAGGTGAACTTCACAAGCTGAACGATCAGAAAACAGTTTTCGGCTTTATAATGCGGCAGACAAACAGGCTTGTGCGTCCACCAGCCTCCGGTTTTGTACTTAGTCGTGTGGCCTTTGACGAGGCAGAAATTCTGACGATCTGCGTGGACCCGCAGTTTCAGCGCAACGGCATTGGCTGGCGGCTGATGACAGCCACGCTCACAGAAGCAAAAGCACAGGGCGCAGCCCATATGCTTCTGGAGGTCGATGCTGAAAACCAGCCCGCAATCGGACTTTATCGTAAACTTGGTTTCAGTGAGGTCGGGCGCCGAAAAGCCTACTACACTTATGATGACGGTACGAGGTCCACGGCGCTTGTCATGCGCCGTGATCTCGGCTAGTCCGATCTTCAGCAAGGGAATCTGGGAAGTGCCGGCACAGCCGGTTTGCGGTGTTGCGATGAAAGACCTATCGAAAACTCTGGAAGAACTTTGCGCCGAGCGCGGTATGCGTATGACAGAGCAGCGCAAGGTTGTGGCGCGTGTGCTGCAGGATGCCGAAGATCATCCAGACGTTGAAGAGCTTTATCAGCGTGCCGCCGAGGTCGATGGGCGAATTTCGATTTCCACCGTTTATCGTACCGTCAAGCTCTTCGAGGATGCCGGGATTATTGCGCGGCATGATTTCCGGGATGGCCGCTCGCGGTATGAGACTGTTCCCGAAGAGCATCACGACCATCTGATCGACTTGAAAAGCGGCGAAGTGATCGAGTTTCAGTCACCTGAGATCGAAGCACTTCAGGAGCGGATCGCGCGTGAGTACGGCCTCAAGCTGGTCGACCACCGACTTGAGCTCTACGGTGTCCCACTGCGCAAAAAGGACGAGCGTGGATGAGCGAGACTTTCGGCGGCCGGGCTGCATGATCTATCTGCGTTATGCCTTCGTGGCGATTGTCCTGCTGATTACAACCCTCATTCTGGCGCCATTGCAGATGCTCTGTCTGTGGCGCAGGTGGACGCTTGCCCGCAAGTTGCCGCGCTACTGGCATATCGTTGCCTGTTTCGTGCTTGGTATCCGGGTTCATATGCGTGGCCGGATAGAGCCGCGCCGTCCCCTGATGCTGTCTGCTAATCATACATCCTGGCTGGATATCATCGTTCTTGGACGCGTCGCTGATGTGGCCTTTATCGCCAAGTCCGAGGTGAAGTCGTGGCCGGTGTTCGGGCTGTTTGCCCGGTTGCAGAATTCAGTCTTTATTGAGCGCGGTGACAGGCGCGGTACGGGAAAGCAGATTGGAACGATTGCTGCGCGTTTGACCGGCGGAGAGATCATCATTCTGTTTCCCGAAGGCACGACCTCTGACGGAAATCGCCTCTGGCCTTTGAAGTATTCACTGTTCGGTGCGGCATCGAGTGCTGTTTCGGAAGTGCCGGAGGGCAAGGTTTATGTTCAGCCGGTTGCCGTTGCCTATACCGGGATCCAGGGAATGCCTATGGGCCGGTTTCAGCGGCCGATTGTGGCCTGGCCCGGTGATGTGGAAATGCTGCCCTCGCTTGCAGCCGTGATCAGGGCTCGTGCCCTTGATGTTGATGTTTGCTTCGGCGAAAGTGTTGTCTTTGATGCCACGACGAAGCGCAAGGTGGCGGCAATTGAAATCGAAGACCGGATGCGCCGCCTTCTGGCTGAGCGACTGCGCGGACGCCCGGGACTGCCGGACTGACGATTTTTTTGATTTTCTCCGGTTCAAATCCGCGTTAAAAGGCGCGCCATGACAGAACAGACAATATCGACACAGCAGGATGCGGCGACAGCCGCCAGCAATCAGCGCAAGGTCTTTATCAAGACCTATGGCTGCCAGATGAATGTCTACGATTCCGAGCGTATGGGGGAGGCGCTGGCGGCTGATGGTTATCAGCAGACCGAGGAAATTGAAGACGCTGATCTTATCCTGCTAAACACTTGCCATATTCGCGAAAAAGCTGCGGAGAAGGTTTATTCCGCTCTTGGCCGCTATCGTGAGCTGAAGGCCAGGCGGCTGAAGCAGGGCCGGGAAACCCTGATTGGTGTTGCCGGTTGTGTTGCGCAGGCTGAAGGTGAGGAAATTCTGCGTCGTGCGCCTGATGTCAGTGTCGTTATCGGGCCGCAGACCTATCACCGTCTGCCAGAGGCGCTGCAAAAAGCCAAAGCCGGACAGCGTATCGTTGATACCGAATATGCGGTGGAAGACAAGTTTGACTATCTGCCCAAGAAAGAACGCTCTGCGCAGCCGAAAAATGTAACTGCGTTTCTGACTGTGCAGGAAGGTTGCGATAAGTTCTGTACGTTCTGCGTTGTGCCTTATACACGCGGTGCTGAGGTCTCGCGCTCCCGCCAGCAGATTGTTGATGAGGCCCGGCGTCTTGCTGAAAACGGAGTGCGTGAGATCACGCTTCTCGGCCAGAATGTAAACGCCTGGCATGGCAGCGGCCCTGATGGGGCAGACTGGGGGCTGGGCGAGCTTCTGTTCGATCTGGCAGACGTAGACGGCATTGAGCGGTTGCGCTACACAACCAGCCACCCGCGGGATATGGATGAGCGCCTGATGGAGGCCCATCGTGACCTGCCCAAGCTGATGCCATATCTGCATCTGCCGGTTCAGGCAGGCTCTGATCGTATCCTTAAAGCGATGAACCGTCGCCATACGGCTGAAGAATATCTGGCGCTGATCGAGCGTATTCGTCAAGCGCGGCCGGATATTGCCTTGTCCGGGGACTTTATTGTCGGCTTTCCAGGTGAAACAGAAGACGATTTTCAGGCTACGCTCGATCTGGTGGAAAAGGTCCGCTACGCGCAGGCCTTTTCTTTCAAGTACTCTCCGCGTCCCGGCACACCCGGTGCTGACATGAAGAATCATGTACCCGAAGATGAGAAGGCCGACAGGCTCCAACGGCTTCAGGCCATGCTGACACAGCACCAGCTTGAGTTTGCACAATCGCGTATCGGCATGGAAATGGATGTTCTGCTGGAAAAGCCGGGACGCCAGGCCGGACAGTTGATTGGTCGTTCACCATGGCTTCAGGCCGTTGTTCTGGATGGGGCTGGAGCGGCTATTGGCGAGATGGTTCGCGTCAGGATCGTCGATGCAACCGCCAACAGCCTTGCTGCCCAGCGGATCTGAATATCTGTGACGGTGCCGTGAAATCGCCTTGTGAGTAAGACAATTTGCTTCACAAAGACAAATTTCGCGTTTAGCCTTCTGTTTATGAAGAGCGCCTTGCCAGAGAAGACTCAGTTTTGGGATCTCGGATTTCCTGTCTTTGACAGGGCAGTTTCACACGCATCTTTGTCAATCACAGTGCGGTTCAATCCGGATAAAACCGGATCACCGTGCCGTTTCGCTGATCAGGGAGCTTGACCGCTTGAACGCTACAGAACTGGTTGCAGAGCACGTTACGCAGAAGGATTCTAACCCAGAGGCCAGCCATTTCGTGCTCACTTTCGAGAATAATCGCTATGCCAGCGAATTATTCGGTCAGTTTGATGAGCATCTGAAATTGCTGGAAAAACAGCTTGGCATCAATGCAGCGCCACGAGGAAACTCCGTGGCTCTGAGCGGCGCATCTGTCGCCACCAATCAGGCCCGGCGGGCCCTCGATTATCTTTATGCGCAGCTTCAGAAAGGCGCGAGTGTGGAAAAATCCGATGTTGAAGGGGCAATTCGTATGGCGCAGGCCGCCGACGATCAACTGACCCTTCCGACAATGGAACGCAAGGCACGCCTTTCCATGTCGCAGATTTCGACGCGCAAGAAGTCGATTGCTGCCCGCACGCCAATGCAGGACGCTTATATCCGTGCCATGGAGCGCAATGAACTTGTGTTTGGTGTCGGTCCTGCGGGTACCGGAAAGACCTATCTGGCCGTCGCCTATGCAGCACAGCTTCTGGAGCGCGGAGCGATTGAGAAAATTATCCTTTCGCGCCCCGCAGTGGAGGCTGGTGAAAGGCTTGGTTTCCTTCCGGGGGATATGAAAGAAAAGGTCGATCCCTATCTCAGACCGCTTTACGATGCGCTTTATGATATGATCCCCGGTGAGCGCGTAGAACGGGCGATGACGGCTGGTGTGATCGAGATCGCGCCGCTGGCTTTCATGCGTGGCCGGACCCTGACGAATGCCGCTGTCATTCTGGATGAAGCGCAGAACACGACTTCTATGCAGATGAAAATGTTTCTGACGCGTCTTGGTGAAAATTCCCGTATTATTGTCACCGGCGATCCCAGTCAGGTGGATCTGCCGCGCGGTATGCGCTCGGGCCTGATTGAGGCCCTAGACGTTTTGAACAATGTCGAGGGCGTTTCAACCATTCGTTTTTCAGACAAGGATGTGGTCCGTCATCCGCTGGTTGCCCGCATCGTGGCAGCGTATGAGGGCGGAGACAGGACACCACACCAAAAGTCTGATGACGATAACGGTGACGCCTGAAATGGCATCGTTTGATTTTCAGCTGGTCTGCGAAAGCGGGAACTGGCCGGACGAAGATGTGCTTGAAAATCTCGTCAAAGAGGTGATTTCGGCAGCGGCCTTGCTTCTGGAACAAGAAGAACAGCAGCCTTTTCCCGATGGCGAGGTTGAACTGTCGCTCGTCTTCACCGATGATAACGATGTGCGCGGGATCAATGCGGAATGGCGTGGCATGGACAAGCCGACAAATGTCTTGTCTTTTCCCGCCTTTCCTGTTGCCCCCGGTGAGATGCCCGGACCGATGCTGGGCGATATCGTTTTAGCTTTCGAGACGGTCGAACGGGAGGCTGGCGAACTGGACAAGAGCTTTAACGAGCATCTGACGCATCTTCTGACCCATGGTTTTTTGCATCTTTTGGGTTATGATCACATCGAAAAACAGGAAGCGGAGCTTATGGAGGGTCTTGAGACTCGCATTTTGGCCGCACTTAACCTATCTGATCCGTATCAGGGTACGGACCCGGTTTAACGCTTAAGGAACGATGAACCATCAACAGACCGCACCGCTGCGGGAAAGCGGACAGGATTCGTCAAACGGATCTGAACTCGAGGAACCAAACAGTCCGGTTTCGGACACGGACTCGAGAAAACCCACAGGCTCACCTCTCAAAGGTCTCCTCATGCGCTTTCGGCGCAGTGGACATGGCACGTCGCGTTTGCGCGAAGATCTGGCTGATGCGCTTTCTGAAACTGGAGGCGACAGCGACTTTTCGCCTGAAGAGCGCGCCATGCTCAACAATATATTGCGCTTTCGGGAAGTGCGGGTCGAGGATGTCATGGTTCCGCGCGCCGACATTGACGCGGTCGATCAAAGCATTTCCGTTGGCGAATTGTTGCTGATCTTTGAGAATTGCGGCCATTCGCGCATGCCGGTTTATTGCGAGACGCTGGATGACCCGCGCGGTATGGTCCATATACGCGATCTCCTTTCCTATATTTCCAAACAGGCGCGTGGCAAACGGCGTCGTCGGGCAACTGCGACCAACCGAAATGGTCATAACGCCTCGGTGAAGCCACAAAGCCACAAAGAAACAAACGCTCAGAACGTTCTGGACCTGACCCGCGTCAGTCTCGATAAATCAGTTGCGGATGCCGGTATCATCCGTCCTGTCCTCTTCGTGCCACCTTCAATGCTGGCCTCGGATCTGCTGCAGCGTATGCAGGCCGGCCGTACACAGATGGCACTGGTTATCGACGAGTATGGAGGCACGGACGGACTCGTCTCCCACGAAGATATCGTGGAGATGGTGATCGGTGAGATCGATGATGAGCATGATTCAGAAGAAGCGATGTTCACCAAGGTTTCCGAGGACGTGTTCTTAGCGGACGCGCGTGTTGAGCTTGAGGATATTGCAGAGGCCATCGGCCCGGATTTCGAAGTTGGTGAGCACACGGAAGACGTGGACACGCTTGGCGGACTGATCTTCTCGGAGATTGGTCGTATTCCCGCACGTGGCGAGGTGATTCAGGCGCTTCCGGGCTTCGAGGTTCATATTCTCGATGCCGACCCACGCAGAATTCGCCGTGTCCGGGTGCTGCGCAAACGCAGTCCGGCCCGCAGGCGACACGCGGCCCGTGCTGGCGTGGCCGAAGCCATCGCTCCGGAAGATATGCTGGATGCCGGTCACGCCCCAGAGGTTCTGGAAGAAATCAGGCCTGCAGATGATAGCGCAGAGACTGTGGAAGAAACGCCGTTCAAGGCCGTAAGGCACGGCGGTTAGGGCGGGTGGTTACGCAGGCAGCTGCCGGATTGCAACGTCTTAAGGACGTGCTCCAGTCGCTTGAAGGGCCTCGGCGTTTTCTGGTCTTGTTTCTCCTGGGTGCACTGGCCAGTTTTGCATTGGCGCCGTTTGGTCTGGTGCCTATCATGTTCGCGGTCTTTCCCTGCCTCGTTTTGATGCTTGATGCGAACCTCAGCGCCGCACCGCTCCGGGCGCGTCTGCGCAGAGGTTTTGTCACGGGCTGGTGGTTTGGTTTCGGCTATTTCGTCGCTGGCCTCTGGTGGCTTGGCGTTGCCGTTTTGAAGGATGCCGCGCATTTTGCCTGGGCCTTGCCCTTTGCCGTCTTCGGTCTTCAGTCTGTGCTGGCCGTTTTTTATGGCTCTGCCACGGCAGCTGCGGCACTCGTTCCGCGCAGCGGATTTCTTCGGATCGCAGCTCTTTCTGTGGCTTTTGCTCTTGCGGAGTGGCTGCGCGGCCATGTGGCCAGCGGCTTTCCCTGGAATGCACTCGCTTATACGGCTGTTCCGATCCCTCTTTTTATGCAGATCGTACGTCTGACCGGAATTTACATCCTGAGCGGTTTTGCTGTGTTTGTTTTCGCCGCTCCCGCTCTGGCGTTCTCCGGGAAGCGGGAGAAGTATCTCGGCTTTGCGCTGGCCCTGATTCTTGTTTGCTTCGATATCGGATATGGCCTGCATTCACTTTCGCGTGAACGGGAGCCGGAGGGACGCTCGGTTATCTTTCGACTGGTTCAGCCAACTTTTGATGATCAGCTTTGGCGCACGCCTGACGGGCGTTCATCTGTTTTTTCAACCCTTGTCGCTCTGTCTTCCGAGCCAGCTGAAGTCCCCGGTGAAGCGCCGGATGTCATCGTGTGGCCCGAAAGCATACTGCCTTTTCTGCTGGAAGAGCGTCCGGATGCAAGAACCGTCATCGGGGAAATGCTGAAACCCGGGCAGGTGCTTGTTTTTGGCGCGGCAAGGTTCGCCGCCCGAACACCGGATGGCTGGCCCAAATTTTATAACGCTGTTTACGCTCTGAATGACCAGGGAGAAACAATCTCCATTGCCGGCAAAACCCATCTTGTCCCATTCGGTGAGTACCTGCCTTTCGAGAGCTCCTTGCGTTCGTTGGGGCTTGATACGCTTTCTTCGCTTGCAGGCAGCTACATTCCCGCGCCGAACCGTCAGATGTTGTTGCTCCCTGGTGGTCTCAGACTCTTTCCGCTGGTTTGTTACGAAGCGATTTTTCCGCGTTTGATAAGAGGACAGGCGTCGGATGCAGATGTTCTGATCAACCTGACTTATGACACCTGGTTTGGAAAAACGCCGGGGCCTTATCAACATTTCGCACAGGCACGGCTTCGTGCCGTCGAGGCTGGGAAGCCTATGATTCGTGTCGGTGAGAATGGCGTTAGCGCCATGATTTCAGCGTCCGGGCACATTCTTGAGCGGCTGCCTTTCGATGAGCGTGGCCTCAGGGATGTGAAATTGACACTCCGATAAGGTGTGGCTTGATTATAATTTCGCAAAATACTACCTTTGGTAGTCAAAATGTCTTCTGTTTTAGTTTCTCCGTACTCACGCTAAGGTTTCGCAATTCACGCTGAATTGACCGGAAAACCATAAAATTGCATAGTGAGATGCTTCCACACGCAACTAGGGCTTTTTGTTGCCCAAATCTTGTGGTTGTATTATGGGAGGTGAGCTATGGCTCGGGTCACTCGCCAAGTTCGAACTAAGGAAGAAAAATGACAGAAAACAAAAAGAAGCCGAACCCGATCGACGTTCACGTCGGGAGTCGGATCAGATTGCGCCGTACGATGCTGGGAATGAGTCAGGAAAAGCTTGGTGAAAGCCTTGGAATCACCTTCCAGCAAATTCAGAAATACGAGAAGGGTACCAACCGCGTTGGCGCCAGCCGCCTTCAGAATATTTCGACCATTCTGAATGTACCGGTTTCATTCTTCTTTGAAGATGCGCCGGGTGAGCACGGAACCAGCGCTTCGGGCATGGCAGAAGCCTCCAGCTCCAGCTATGTGGTTGACTTTCTTTCGTCGTCAGAGGGGCTTCAGCTCAACAGGGCTTTTGTGAAGATCAATGACCCGAAGGTGCGTCGCAAACTGGTGGATCTCGTGAAAACTCTGGCGGCTGAAGCAGAGTAAGATACGGACTGAACAGGGTGGTTCGTATGTTACTCACCGCCACTGCGGCGGTGAAACTGCTATTCGCTCATGATAGATGGTCGGTTCGCACTGGCTCTGGTGTTGTGAGCCATGCCAACGATGCAGAAGGCACACCTGCCTTCTGCTACCTTTTTATCCGGAAACTTTATGCTTGAGCTGATACGCAAAGCTCACATAAACGTATATTTATATTGTTGTGCGCTTGTCATTTGTGGGCGAAATGTCTAACAAATTCGGGCAAGTTTCTATGTGGGGAATCCCGATGCGCACCAATTATCTCTTTACAAGTGAATCTGTTTCCGAAGGTCATCCAGACAAAGTCTGTGACCGGATTTCTGACGAGATTGTCGATCTGGTTTATCGTGAGGCGGTGAAAACCGGGGTTGACCCCTGGAAGGTCAGGATTGCTTGCGAGACTCTGGCAACGACAAACCGTGTCGTCATTGCCGGGGAAGTGCGTTTGCCGCCAAGCCTGATGAAGCTTGATAAGAACGGCAATGAGATTGTTAATCCTTCCCGTTTCAAATCGGCAGCGCGTCGTGCGATCCGAAATATCGGATATGAACAGGACGGGTTCCACTGGAAGACTGTACGCATCGATGTTTTGCTGCATGCGCAGTCGGCCCATATCGCGCAAGGTGTTGATAGCGCATCCGACAGGCAGGGGGACGAAGGGGCAGGCGATCAGGGAATTATGTTTGGTTTCGCCTGCCGTGAGACGCCGGAGCTGATGCCCGCCCCGATCTACTACGCCCACCGTATTCTCCAGACACTGGCCGATGCCCGCAAAGCCGGGGAAGGCGATGTCGCTCTGCTGGGGCCTGACGCCAAGAGCCAGGTGACTGTACGTTATGAAAACGGCAAGCCCGCCGAGGCGGTTTCGATCGTTCTTTCCACCCAGCACTTTGATGAAAGCTGGGATTCGGCCAAGGTCCGCAGCGTTGTCGAGCCTTATATTCGTGAAGCTCTTGGTGAGTTGCCGATTTCCGACAGTTGCGATTGGTACATTAATCCGACCGGCAAGTTTGTAATCGGCGGTCCCGATGGTGACGCCGGTCTGACGGGCCGTAAAATCATTGTTGATACCTATGGCGGTGCAGCACCGCACGGCGGCGGTGCATTCTCTGGCAAAGACACGACAAAGGTGGACCGTTCTGCCGCATATGCTGCCCGTTACCTGGCCAAAAACGTCGTTGCCGCAAACCTGGCCGAAAAATGCACGATACAGCTTTCGTACGCGATCGGTGTTTCGCAGCCGCTATCCGTCTATGTCGATTTCCATGGCACAGGTAAGGTCAAGGAAGAAGAGGTTGAGCTTGCGATCCGCGAAACCATGGATCTTTCGCCCTCAGGTATCCGCCGTCACCTGAACCTGAATAAGCCAATTTATGCCAAAACAGCAGCTTATGGTCATTTTGGTCGTAAAGCCGGGCGTGATGGTTCGTTCTCGTGGGAACGTCTGGATCTCGTGCGTCCGTTAAAGCAGGCCCTTAAAGGCTGACGGCATTTGCCGGTTGTGCGGAGATATCAATGAACAGTACCGGTGACAGTAATAACCCGGCGGGCAAAGCATTCTTTGGCCGCCGAAAGGGCAAACCCCTGCGTGCGCGACAGGCCCGGAATCTGGATGAGCTGCTGCCGCAGCTTACGCTCGACCCGGCCACACCATCGCCTGCGAACCTTTCTCAGCTGTTCGACAGCCCGGTAACGCGGTTCCGTATGGAGATCGGCTTCGGCGGTGGTGAACATTTAATCCACCGTGTGCAGGAAAATCCCGATACAGGCTTCATCGGCGTCGAACCGTTCATAAATTCAATGGCCAAACTTTTAGGTCAGATTGAGGGGCAGGGGATCGGCAATATTCGCCTTTACGACGATGACGCAGCTGAAATTCTTGACTGGCTGCCTGGCGCCTCACTCGATCATATTGATCTTCTCTACCCAGACCCGTGGCCAAAGCGGAAGCACTGGAAGCGTCGTTTCGTCTCACAGAAAAATCTGGAGCGGTTTCATCGCGTTCTCAAGCCAGGCGCATTGTTCTGCTTTGCTTCCGATATCGAAACCTATGTCAACTGGACATTGCTGCATTGCCGCCGGCATGGTGGATTTTGTTGGACCGCGCGTTCAGCCGACGATTGGCGCACACCATATGACAACTGGCCGGGCACACGCTACGAAGCCAAGGCCAAGCGCGAAGGCCGCCAGACGGCCTATCTGACATTCAGGAAAATCTGATGCGGCTGCTACGGACCGGGTGGAAAGGTCGCCGCTCGGCGACCATAGGCATGAAACCGGCTGTCAAAGCCATCGGTTGCTTCATTGTCTGTCAGTGAAGCGTGGCGGTTTTGATATCGTCTTCCATCGCCTTGAAGAAGATGCTCGTCCGGTTTTCGGTCAGCAGAATAAGAGAACCATCGGCGTCGAAAAGCGCCCACAGACTGTCGGCCTTTGAATGCAGGTTTGCCGCATCGGGAAACTGACGGATTGCCTCTTCCAGCGCCAACTCGCGGAAATAGCCGATATGTCCGGCGCCGAGGCTGGCAAGGTGAATGGTATCGTTGCAAATTTCTGCGCGCAGCGGTTCCATGAATGCGGAGGCCTTTCAAGCGGTCTTGGTTTGAAGTCTGGTCCTGTAACCGGTTTGAACCCGGCAAGACCAAGCTGACCCACCTACTTTGAAACCGAAATGTTAATTTTTCGTACCTCTTTAGGCGTCCGTGAAAGATCTATGTTCAAAAGACCGCGCTCAAGATAGGCACGTTTGACATCCATGCGGTCTGCCAGCTGGAACTGGCGTTTGAACTGCCGTCCTGCGATGCCGCGATAAAGAAACTCGCCACTCTGTCTTTCTTCCTGAAGTCCGGAGACCAGCAGCAGGTTGTTTTCAACATAAAGCTCCAGTTCGCTTTCATCAAAACCAGCCACTGCCAGCGTGATTCGCAAAAAGATGCCTTCCGGTTCATCGGGAAACCAGGCGATGTCGAATGGTGGATACCCAGCACTGCCTTTGACAACGGTCTCGGCAGCGGCAGATTGCAGGATCAGGGGGTCGAGGCGCAGGTCTATTCGCGGCATTTCTCCGCTCCTTTCATGTGCTTCCGATATGGAAGGCTTTGGTGCTGATGGCAAGAGCGTGAAAAGTACTTACTTGCTTGACAAGTCCCTGCGGACTACGCACAGCTTGGCCGCGTAATCAATGCATGTCGCGCTCAATAAAGTGCGTTCTACTGAATGAGGGGAAGCTATGGCTGCCGCACGAAAAATCATAATCGACACTGATCCCGGCCAGGACGATGCAGCCGCAATTTTGCTGGCGCTTGCAAGTCCGGATGAAATTGATGTTCTGGGGATCACAGCCGTCGCCGGGAATGTGCCGCTTGAGATGACAAAGCGGAACGCCAGGATCGTCTGCGAGTTGGCTGGCCGCACCGATATGCGCGTTTTTGCGGGCTGCGACAAGCCATTGCAGCGCCCGCTTGTCACTGCGGAGCATGTGCATGGCAAAACCGGATTGGACGGTCCGGATCTGCCTGAACCGACGATGCCACTACAGGAAAAGCATGCGGTGGACTTTCTGGTTGAAACGCTGCGTGCTCATCCTGAAAAAACGGTCACGCTGTGCACGCTTGGTCCACTGACCAATGTGGCAATGGCTTTTGAAAAGGCGCCGGATATCATCGAGCGGGTGCAGGAAATCGTCATGATGGGGGGCGGCTATTTCGAAGGCGGAAACATTACACCATCTGCCGAATTCAACATTTACGTCGACCCCGAAGCCGCAAAGCTGGTGTTTGGTTCAGGCATTCCGATCGTCATGATGCCGCTGGATGTGACGCATCAGCTCCTTTGCCTCAAAGATCGGGTCGACCGGATTGATGGGCTTGGTAATCCAGCAGCAAAAGCGATGGCAGAGATGCTGCGCTTTTATGAGCGTTTTGATGTTGAGAAATATGGCTCCGATGGCGGGCCTCTGCATGACCCTGCCGTAACAGCTTACCTTCTTAAGCCTGAGCTTTTCTCAGGCCGTGAATGCAATGTCGAGATTGAAGTGAATTCTGAGCTGACACTGGGCGAAACTGTGATCGACTGGTGGCGGGTCACGGACCGCAAGCCCAATGCACTTGTCATCGGAAAAGCCGATGCTCAGGGTTTCTTCGATCTTCTGACAGAGCGGCTTGGCCGGTTTTAACGCTACAAACCCAGCTACGGCAAAGCGGCAGATATCAGCGGACGTTAGAGCGCCGTGCATCCATTCGGATGCACAAAGCACGATGCTGTAATCTCTGGAAGCCGCCATTGCTTGAAAAAGCCCGGAGCGAAATCCGGGCTTTTGTCTTGTATCAGGTAATGTCAGGGCTCCGGCGAAAGCCGCGCCGCAACCTCTTCTGAAAGCGGAATGGAAGGCTGTGCTCCGGCTTTCAGGCAGGCAAGTGCTCCCGCCGCAGCAGCCCTATGCGCCGCTTTCTCGAAATCGAGGCCCTGATCGAGACCGGCCGCGAAGTAGCCGCAAAAGGTGTCGCCAGCGCCAACTGTATCGACCGGATCAATCTTAAGGCTGTCAATTCGGTAAAACGTGCCTTCATGCATCGCAACAGCGCCTTCGCCGCCAAGCGTGATCACAACAGTCTGCCCGGTTTCATCATGATAAGTCTTGAGCATGGCTATGCGGCCTTCGCTGCCAAGCTCATCAGCACCGACCAGTCGTTCGAATTCCGTCTCGTTTGCGATGACGATATCGGCCATACGGCCCAGTTCGGCCGCTTCATGGGTCAAAGGCGCTGTATTCAGGACAGATGTGACGCCCTTTTCATCTGCGGCCACTAGTGCAGCTTTGATTGCGGGGGCCGGGATTTCCAGCTGCAGGACAAGAAAATCACCTTTGTTCATGTTGCCGACAGCTTGTCTAGCATCGTCTTCCGATACCTCACCGTTGGCCGCAGCGTTGATCACGATGACATTTTCTCCCTGCCCGTCGACAAGGATCATCGCTGTGCCCGTCGGACCATCTGTTTGTTTCAGCGCTGAAAGGTCGACACCGGCTTCTTTCATCAGGGCTGTAGCGGGAACGGCAAATTCGTCATTTCCGACAGCGCCGGCCATCCGAACGGCAGTGCCAGCACGCTGTGCCGCCAGTGCCTGATTGGCGCCCTTACCGCCTGGTGCGGTGGCAAAAGAATTTCCTGCAACCGTTTCACCGGGCTTCGGAAGTCTTTCTGTTGTGGCTATGAGGTCCATATTGATGGAGCCGAAAACCGTGATCATGGCGCTTTCTCCCGCGGCTGAACTCTTCGAGGCCTGTTCTCATAAAAGCCTGTTGGACCCTGTTTTATGAGGCCTTCCGGCCAAAAACAATCAATCCTCATCCACGATCCGCAGTTTCATGCGTCCGAAGCTATCGCTGTCCTTGTCATGAGCCCCTGTTTCGCTCCCGGCCTCTGTGGGCCTTTGCCCGGATAAGGCTGTATCCGTGCCTTTGGTCTCAAACTCCAGTGCCGAAATGCGTTCGCCGCGGCGGGCAAGCTTGCCGGTTGAAATGCGAATCTGCTCCACATCCTGACGGGCCTGTGAGAAATGACTCTGCAGTTTTTCGACCCGGTCGTTCAGACGTGTCAGATCGCCCATCAGGTTTGCGACCTCGCCCTGAATCAGATGGGCCTGCTCACGCATCCGCTGATCTTTCATGACAGCCTGCACAACCTGTATAGACAACAGCAACAAGGTTGGAGATACGATCACGACCCGCGCCGTATGGGCTTTCTGGACCGTTGCCTCGTAGTGCTCATGAATATCAGCGAAGATCGATTCTGAAGGGACAAACAAAAAAGCGGTATCCTGCGTTTCGCCGGGTAGCAGGTATTTCTTCGAAATGTCCCGGATGTGGGTTTCGAGATCACGCCGGAAGCGTTGCGCAGCTGCCCGCTGGGCCTCTTCTGTTTCGGCATCCCGCATGGCATTCCATGCCTCCAGAGGAAACTTGGCATCGATCACCAGTGGCGGTGCATCATTCGGCATGTCAATCAGGCAATCAGGCCGGGTGTTGTTGGAAAGCGTGCCCTGAAACCGGAATGAGCCGGAGGGCAGCGCATCTGCAATGATCGTTTCCATTCGCCCCTGACCGAAAGCACCGCGTGTCTGTTTATTGGAAAGAATGGCCTGAAGACCAACAACGTCTTTCGCCAGCGACTGAATATTGTTTTGTGCCGCATCAATTACAGCGAGTCGTTCCTGCAGACGTCTGAGGTTCTCGTGCGTTGACCGGTTTTGCTGGTGAAGCGTTGTCCCGATCCTCTGCGAAAGTCCGTCGATTCGCGATCCTAAAGCCGCATTGAGCTCAGCCTGTCTGCTGCCGAACAGTTCGGACATCGTTGCCATGCGCCCCTGCATCTCGTTTTGGGCTCTGACCAGCGTTTCCAGCTGGCGTTGCAAAGCACGTTCGCGCCTGTTGCTGGCTTGCCTGACAAGCATGACCAGGCCTAGAACGAAAACGCAGGCCAGAAGGAACAACACACCAATTGTCAGAGGCCCGGCTGTGCGAAGAGCGGCTTCTAAAGTTTCCAAAATCATCCAGCCTTTATTGAGGTTTTGACAAGTGTAGCATTTATGTCTGGAATTTCCAGATCAAAACGTGAACAAAAAATGCGACTGGCAAATTACTGCACGTCTGATGCTGTTCCTGAGTGATGAAACCATTTCCTCTTTTGTGAACTTGCGCTAAGGGAACCCCATGACAATAAAGCCTATGATTATTCTGCCGGACCCGGTGTTGCGCAAAGTGTCTGAACCCATCGAGCGTATCGATGATGACCTGAAGAAGCTCGCCGGTGATATGCTGGAAACCATGTATGAAGCGCCGGGAATTGGCCTCGCTGCCATTCAGGTCGGCGTGCCGCGTCGTCTGCTTGTGCTGGATGTCAGCAAGGATGAGGACGACAAAGACCCCAAAGTCGTGATCAATCCGACGATCCTGTCGTCGTCGGATGACCGTTCGGTGTATGAAGAGGGATGTCTTTCGATTCCTGAATTCTACGCCGACGTCGAGCGTCCGGCAGAGGTCACCGTGCGCTATACTGATCTTGATGGCAAAGAGCAGGAAGTGACGGCCGATGGTCTGTTCGCGACCTGCCTCCAGCATGAGATTGATCATCTCGATGGAGTGCTTTTCATTGATTACCTGTCACGCCTGAAACGGGACCGGGTCATCAAGAAATTCACCAAGGCTTCCAAGCAGAATAAGCTCTGAATTTCAGGGCTTCGACAAGCCAGGCTCCGGCCTGTCTGGGCTATTCAGGCATTGAGGCGAACACGGAAGAGGTGCAGCATGGCGTTAAAAATCATCTTTATGGGAACGCCGGATTTTTCTGTCCCGACGCTGAGGGCGCTTGCCGATGCCGGTCACGACATCGTGCGTGTCTACACCCAGCCGCCGCGTGCGGCGGGAAGGCGGGGGTTGAGCGCGGTGAAGACACCTGTGCATCAGGCCGCAGAACTGCTCGGGCTTGAGGTTCGCACACCGCTGAACTTCAAAGATGAAGCGGAGCGCGCAGATTTCAGGGCGCTTGATGCAGATGTGGCGATTGTTGTGGCCTACGGTCTGTTGCTTCCCGAGGCGATCCTTGACGGCACGCGGTTCGGCGCATTCAACGGGCATGCCTCGCTTCTTCCGCGCTGGCGCGGTGCAGCACCCATTCAGCGGGCAATCATGGCGGGCGACAAAGAGACCGGGATGATGGTAATGCGCATGGAAAAGGGGCTGGATACCGGCCCTGTTGCCATGACTGAAGCTGTCGAGATCGGTGCCAATATGACTGCCGGGGAGCTGCATGACCGTTTGATGCAGACAGGTGCACGCCTGATGGTGCGGGCGATGGATAAGCTGGAAGCCGGTGATTTGCCTTTGACGCCGCAACCGGAAGAGGGCGCCGTTTATGCCCGTAAAATCGACAAGGCCGAAACCCGGATTGATTTTTCTGCGCCAGCCAGGTCTGTACACGATCATATTCGCGGGCTGTCGCCGTTTCCGGGGGCATGGATGGAGGTACCGCGCGGCCAGAAAGCAGATCGTGTGAAGGTGCTTGCCAGTACTGTTGCTGAGGGCTCCGGGCCAGCAGGAACTGTGCTGGACCAGTCTGGTCTTGTCATCGCCTGTGGTTCCGGCGCGGTGCGTCTGACACGGCTTCAAAAGGCCGGTGGCAAGCCTCTTGATGCTGCAGATTTTCTGCGCGGCACCTCGCTGGAAGCGGGGACGGTGCTCGCCTGATGCCGCGTTATCGCATGACAGTGGAATATGACGGAACCAGTTATGTCGGCTGGCAGCGTCAGGATAACGGCGCATCCGTTCAGGGCAGCCTTGAGGAGGCCGTGCATGGCCTCACGCAGGAAAGCGTAACCATTCGCGGCGCAGGGCGGACGGATTCCGGCGTGCACGCACTGGGGCAGGTAACCCATCTGGATTTGATGCGGAACTGGAGCGAATTTCAGTTGCTCAATGCCATCAATGCGCATCTCAGAATGGCCGGGCACGGCATTGCCGTGGTGGACGTGAAACAGGTCAGTGACGATTTCGATGCTCGGTTTTCTGCGATCAAAAGGCATTATCTTTACAGGATCATCAACCGTCGCGGCCATCTTGCGCTAGAGAAAAAACGTGCCTGGTGGGTTCCAAAGCCCCTGAATCATGAGCGCATGCATGAGGCGGCGCAGCGGTTGATCGGGCATCATGATTTCACGACATTCCGCTCTGTACATTGTCAGGCCAACTCGCCGATGCGTACACTGGACCGGCTGGATGTGAGCCGCAATGGCGATGTTATTGAGATCAGGGCTTCGGCACAAAGCTTTCTGCACAACCAGATCCGTTCTTTTGCCGGAACGCTGAAGCTTGCCGGCGAAGGCAAAGTCTCAGCCGACGACGTTGAGGGCATGCTTGAAGCGCGCGATCGCAAAGCCTGCGGGCCGGTTGCGCCGCCCGACGGGCTGTTCTTTCTTCAGGTCGATTACCCCGGCGACTGACGCTATCACCCTGACGATTTGTATATTCTCAGATGATGCGCAATCAGATTTTGCGGTTGTCTGCACAGCCATAATTCTATATTTCTATAAATCTGGATATATTGAATTATGAGGGCCGATATGCCGGTAACAATCTATCACAACCCGAATTGCGGAACGTCGCGGAACGTTCTTGCGATCATCCGTCAATCCGGCGAAGAGCCGGAAGTGATCGAGTATCTGAAAAACCCGCCATCGCGTCAAAGACTGGTTGACCTGATCAGCCGTATGGGGATCGGCGTGCGCGACCTTTTGCGGCAAAAGGGAACGCCTTACGCTGAGCTGGGCCTGGATGATCCGGCCTTTTCTGATGAGCAGTTGATTGACGCGATGATGGAGCATCCGATTCTCATCAATCGACCAATTGTCGTAACTGAAAAGGGCGTAAAGCTCTGCCGTCCATCTGAAACCGTGTTGGAAATCCTGGCAAACGCTGACATCGGAGTCTTTTCCAAAGAAGATGGCGAGGTGGTCATTCCAAAGCAGACAGGTGGCTGAATATGCAGGAAGAGCACCCCGAAAATGATATGCCTGCGCTGGATACAGCATCTTTTCAGCCCATTGATCAGCAGCGCCTTTTTGCGGGTGACACATCCGATCATCCGCCGCGTGTTCTGATGCTTTATGGCTCTTTGCGCGATCGCTCCTATTCGCGACTGCTGACCGAGGAGGCCGCACGCATATTGCAGGCCTATGGAGCAGAGGTGCGGATCTTTAACCCAGAAGGCCTGCCCGTTGTCGGTGGAGCTGACGAAAGTCACCCGAAAGTGCAGGAATTGAGAGAACTTTCATTCTGGTCGGAAGCGCAGGTTTGGTGTTCTCCTGAGCGTCACGGCGCCATGAGTTCAGTTTTCAAGATGCAGATTGACTGGCTGCCGCTTTCACTCGGCGGTATGCGTCCGACGCAGGGACGGGTTCTGGCTTTGATGCAGGTTTGCGGCGGCTCGCAGAGCTTCAACACCGTCAACCAGATGCGGATCCTCGGGCGATGGATGCGCATGGTGACCATTCCGAACCAGTCATCGGTTCCGAAAGCCTTTAACGAATTTGAAGACAATGGCCGGATGAAACCTTCGCCGTTTTACAATCGCATGGTCGACGTGATGGAAGAGCTGATGAAGTTCACACTACTGCTCCGCGGCCGAAGCGGCTATATGACGGAACGGTATTCCGAGCGTGTCGAGAGTGCGGAAGCGCTTTCAAAGCGGGTCAATCAGAAAGCGCTCTGACGTTTTTCTAGCTTGGATCGAAAGACTGGCCATCGACGCAAGTAATGTCTGCTGCATTGGGCTGACGTGTCAACATTGCGTAACTCGCGCGTTCGGTCTTGCTATCGCAGACCGGACGCTGGATCGCTGCATAGCCTTTATCTTCAAGGCAGCGGTTGATCACGCGGCTGCGAAGGTTTCGGTTCGTATCGTAAGACTGGCTGGTGATCGGCGTGGTATAGCCACCGACCTCTGTACAATAGGTTTGATTTCCATCTGTATCACAGTCGACATATCCCGGCATGCTGTAGCCGCCGGACACTTCTGTCACCATGTTTTGCGGAACTTCTTTCAAGGCCTTGATGACGCACTGATCATAGGCTTCCTGCCGCTGGGAGCGTGTGCTGCCTTCTTTATAGAGAACGTTAAGGGGGCCGGTCTGACAGGCAACCAGGGCAAGACCCATTGATAGCGGCAGCATGAATCGAAACACTTTAGCCCTCCCTGACAACCCAGAATGCACGTCAACGATTAAGCCGGCGCCTGAGAATGTCAACCGGTTCCGTTTCCGTCCGTTCAAAGGCCCCCGATATAGCGCATTCCGATATCTGAAATGAGCAATGCGATAATCGAGGCCGAGACAATGGCTGCCGCCGTTGGCATGAGGCGATTTTCCATCAGCACATAGACGATACGGATTTCAAATACGAAGGCACCAAGAACGATGACCTGAAGGAAGAGGAGCACGATCTCTGAAAGAATGCCTAAATCGCTGGCAATGAGTGCAATGGCGATGGCGGCTATGACGTTAACCGGAAGGCTCATCCAGTTACTGGCAATCACAAGCCGCGGAAAAGATTTCGGCAGTGCCGCGATCATGCAGATCACACCGAAAACAACGAGCGGGACAACCCAGCTCAATCCCTCGACAAGAGCTGTCCTGATAACGGTACGAATGTCCGCGGCGAAGGCTAAGTGCTGCTGTTCGGCCAGCGTGAACATGGTTGTCATCATCATGAATGGCATGCTGAGCGCCATGGACCAGAACGAGCGCTTCAGCCCGCGTTCCGTGAAATCGAGATAACGCCCGGCTGAAGGATCACCTTTGAAAAGGCGCCAGAGACCGCGCATGTAAAACAGGATTTCAGCGACCGACGGCACGAGCGAACCACCTCCCGATGAAATTTTGATAAATGACGGTCAGCGTTTCAAGATCACTGACCGGCACATGTTCGTCGATTTTATGCATGGTCTGGCCGACTAGTCCGAACTCGACGACGGGGCAGTAATCCTTAATGAAACGGGCATCAGACGTTCCCCCGGTGGTCGAAAGCGATGGCATCTTCCCGGTGACGGCCTCAATGGCCTCTGACAGTGAGCCGGCAAGTGCGTCATTGCGCGTCAGAAACACCGGGCTCGGGCGGCCAAGCCATTCGATGTCGAATGTGGCCGCTTGTTTTCCCGATCGCAGGGACAAATCCTGAGCAGCCCGCTGAAGGCGGCTGACGATCTCGTTTTGAAGTGTCTCTGTCGTCCAGCTGTCGTTGAACCGGATGTTGAAGACAGCAGAGACATGATCCGGTATGACGTTCGTGGCGCTGTTGCCGGTATCAACGGATGTAACTTCGAGATTGGACGGAGGGAAACGGTCATTGCCATTGTCATATGCTTTCCCCATCAGGGACTGAAGCATTGCTGGCAAGGCGCGAAGCGGATTGTCGGCGCGGTCCGGATAGGCAACGTGTCCCTGCGTGCCTCGGATGGTGATCCGGCCAGACAGGGAACCGCGGCGTCCGACCTTGATCATCTCGCCAAGCACATCCGGGTTGGTTGGCTCGCCGACCAGTGCTGCATCCCAGCGTTCGCCGCGCTCATCCGCCCATTTCAGGAGTTTGTCCGTGCCGTTGATGCTGGGGCCTTCTTCATCGCCTGTGATCAGCAATGAGACCGAGCCGGGAGGCGGGCCATTTTCTTCGATATGGCGGGCGAGGGCCGCGATGAAGCAGGCGATGCCGCCTTTCATATCAACCGCGCCACGGCCAAAAACCCGGCCATTATCGATGTCAGCGGAAAAAGGAGGATGCGACCACAGTGCATCATCACCTGTCGGCACGACATCTGTATGACCGGCAAACATCAGATGCGGGCCATCGCTGCCGAAGCGGGCATAAAGGTTTTCGACATCCGGCGTGTTTTCATCCTTTGCGACCATACGCTGAACATGGAAACCCATTGGAGACAGCATAGCCTCAAGGGCATCAAGCGCGCCGCCTTCTTCCGGTGTTACCGAAGGGCAGCGGATCAGTGTTTGCAGATTGGATACGGGGTTACGCACGGTCATGGTCAGTCGTTATGGGCTCTGGATGATACAGAAAAGGCGGAGGGCTGATACCTTCCGCCTTGCGATAATGGCCGACAATCAGTCGCGCAGCAATTCGTTGATGCCGGTTTTCGAGCGGGTTTTTTCATCGACGCGTTTGACGATGACGGCACAATAGAGGCCGGGACCAGGCTGGCCGTTGCCCATGGGCTTTGCAGCTGGCAGTGATCCGGCGACGACGACAGAATAAGGCGGCACTTCGCCGAATGTGATTTCACCGGTCGCACGATCAACAATCTTCGTCGACTTGCCGATGAAGACGCCCATGCCCAGAACCGAGCCTTCGCGCACTATGCAGCCTTCGACAACTTCCGAACGGGCGCCGATAAAGCAATTGTCTTCAATGATCGTCGGGCCTGCCTGCATAGGCTCCAGAACGCCGCCAATGCCAACGCCGCCGGAAAGGTGTACATTCTTGCCAATCTGGGCGCAGGAGCCGACAGTGGCCCAGGTATCAACCATCGTGCCTTCGTCAACATAGGCGCCGAGGTTAACGAATGATGGCATCAGCACAACACCCGGTGCGACGTAAGCCGAGCGGCGCACAACAGCATTCGGGACAGCACGGAAACCGGCCTGACGGAAATTTTCATCACCCCATCCGTCGAATTTTGATGGAACCTTGTCCCACCATGTTGCGGTGCCGGGGCCGCCGGGAATCGTTTCCATATCGTTGAGACGGAAAGAAAGAAGGACAGCCTTCTTGAGCCACTGGTTTACGGCCCAGTCGCCGCTTTCGCCACGCTCGGCAACACGCGCCTTGCCGCTGTCGAGCAGGTTCAGTGATTCTTCAACGGCATCCCGCACTTCACCGCGTGTCGTTGTGGTGATCTCGCCGCGATTTTCGAAAGCGGTTTCGATGGTTTGCTCAAGAGACGTGAGGTCGGTCATGGTCTGTCCTTTGCCTGTCGCGGTCGATGCGCGCTCATGATCTGATGCGGCACAGCGCACCGCAAAAACGTTACCAAACGCTCTAAGCGAGGCTTGGCAATGCGTCAATCTTTGCGGCGGGTAAAGGCATCTGTGAGGTTGGCGGGAAAGGTCAGTCGGGTTTGATTTTACGCAATAGATTTGAACCGCTCGGCTGATTTCAGTGGATGCAGGGGCAGGCCGTTGGCCCTGAACAGTGAAACCTTGCCGGACGTCAGTGAGGGTGAATGAAGTACTCTCAGCATCCGGTCTGAATGCTGAGAGGCATCGGTGGTCGAACATCAGCGCATTGCGCGGGCCGGGAATTCATCGGTTGTGATGATCATGTCTTTGTTGCGGTCCATGCGCAAAAACATCTGGCTTGCGGCCTTGGTGAATTCGTCTTCAGTGACCTGCTGATTTCCATCAAGGTCCGCGCGGACGAACAGCGTGTTTTTCATATGTCCCTGTCTGTTGGCGGGCTGCATTCTTTGGCCGCCGGGCATTCCCTGCTGCCCGTTGTCGGCATTGAGTGCCATCTTGCGGCTCCCATCCCGCGGACAATCTGCGGAAAGCGATCTTCTGTTCCCGGCCAGTTGACTTCCCGTGCCTTTCTGGTTGCCATTGAGCGCCATATTGTCAGCACCGGCGCCTGAAAACTGTTTTGAAGCACCCACGTTCATTCTCTGCTGATGAAACGCCGCAAACTCCTCCGGAGTGATGCTCCCATCACTGTCCGTATCAATTTCGACAAAGCGATCACCTCGTTGTGGGGTGAGCCTGTCCCATGTGAAGCCTGGCATCGCCGAAGCGCCAATCATGATGGTCGTGGCAATTACAGTCAGTGTCTTTCCGGTCATGGTTCTGGTCCTCGTTATATGGTGACACGGAAAGAATAGATGAGTCTTCTTTGTGGAAATACTTAATTGAAGGCAATGTAGGGTGAAATATGTGTAATGAATTAATTGCTAATCATCAATAAACCCGGAAATGATGGACTGAACAAAATCAGATAAATGCTCAGTAACGTAATCGATATGCGCAGTATGCTCGCCAATGCGCTCAAAGGCCTGTGCCAAACCATAGTCCAGATTTTCCGGAACCACGAGAATCGTTTTCATCCCAAGCCGGTTGGGTGTTTCTAGATTGCGTGGCAGGTCCTCGAACATGGCTGCATGGGCGGTATCGACACCTGAGCGCTTCAGGAAACGTTCGTAGGCTTCAGCAGATGGCTTTGGTGTATATTCCGAAGCGACGATATCGAAGATATCGTCAAACTGATCGAGAATTCCGAGCGCTTCGGCCGTTTTTTGCGCGTGCGCTGTAGAACCATTGGTGAAGATAAATTTGCGACCCGGAAGTGCCGCGATCGCAGAGCCGAGAGCCCGATCCGGCTTCACCACAGAGTAGTCAATAGAATGGGCTTTCTCCAGAAAGTCATCCGGGTTGACGCCGTGATTGATCATCAGCCCCTGCAATGTCGTGCCGTGGTCGCGGTAGTAATCTTTTTGAAGCTTGCGCGCTTCCTCTGGCTCCATGGAGAGCAATGCGGCGACGTAGGCAGTCATGTTCCTGTCGATCTGGGAGAACAGGTCGATGGAATGAGGATAGAGCGTATTGTCGAGGTCAAAGACCCAGTCTTTGACATTCACGAAATCTGCTTTTTCGGGGTGCTTTTTAGGATCAGTCATGAAGTCTCTGTTTCATACCCGTGCGGAGCAAGGGCTTTTGTGCAGCTTTACCGGCACTACCGGTTTTTAAAACGATGTGCTATTCCACAATCATGTTTGCAAGTGGGCATTATAATTGCGCTTTGACAAGCGCCTTTGTGTTGCAGGATCGGAAACGGTTGCCTGCCCGCTTTTTTGCGTCGTTTTGCGGCGCAGTCCGTGGAAAGCTTCATACGGAATTTGCCTGACCGGAACGGTTTCCGGTTCTACCGAATATCAGTGACACTTGTCCGGCCCGCGGCTCGTCCAGTGGTTCGATACCGGCATTTGGTTCCTTTTTCCGCACGCGCTTATCCAAATGCCGGAATCAAAAGAACCGCTAGCTAAGTTTATGTTTCTAGTGGAATTTTCGATTTTGACATTTGAAACTATCACTGGCGGCAGGCGGAATTCAAATGTCAAATTCATTCCATTAGTCTGAAAGACCGAGCTTCGTACCCGCCATCGATGACGAAGGCAATTTCCATGGAACTCTGGATCCTCATCACATTTGCATCCGCCTTTCTGCAGAATATGCGCTCCGGCTTGCAGAAATACCTGAAAGGGCGAATGGCCACTCTGGGCGCGACGTTTACCCGCTTTGGCTTTGGCCTTCCTTTCGCGGCGCTTTATCTCGCAATCCTGGTATTCGGGCTTGGCCGCGAGATACCATCGCCTAACGAGGCTTTCGCGATCTGGGCACTGATCGGTGCTTTCAGCCAGATTGGTGCAACGTTTTTGCTTGTCTATCTGTTTTCGTTTCGCAATTTCGCCGTTGGTACAGCTTACTCAAGAACAGAGCCGGCGCAGGCAGCGATCATCGCTTTCCTGTTTTTCGGAGCGCAGATTTCGTTCGTCGCAATCGTTGCGATTGTGATTTCGGTTTCCGGAGTGATGCTGATTTCGCTTTCGCGCAATGCTGCCGGGGTTCGGCCTTTCTTGGGCGGACTTGCAAGCCGAACGGCTGCTATTGGTATTGGATCAGGAACGTTGTTTGCGCTTTCGGCTGTGGCCTATCGTGCTGCATCTCTGTCTCTGGCCGGTAGTCTTGAACGTCCGGACAGTGTCATGCAGGCGGCTTTCACCCTGCTTGTGGTGATAACAGTGCAGACCGTTTCGATGGGCGTCTGGATGCTCGTCTTTAACCGGGATGAGCTGACAAACGTGTTCAAGGCCTGGAAGCCGGCTCTGGCAGTCGGTTTCGTCGGTGCGACTGCCTCATTCGGTTGGTTTACGGCCATGACATTGCAGCAGGCAGCGCTGGTAAAGGCGGTCGCACAGGTCGAAATGCTTCTTTCACTGGCAACGTCAGCGATTATCTTCCGCGAGCGGATTACCAAGCCGGAGCTGGCAGGCTGTTCTCTGATCGTGATCGGAGTTCTGGTGCTTCTTGTCTCGTGAACACCATGAAAAGATCGCCTCAAGCTGACATATACTTGGCGTTGCTGACCACTGAATTCCCGAACTGATGCTCAGCTGGCGGGCAGGGCAGATACTGCCCGGGCTTTTTCAAAGAGCATCAGTTATATGATTGTCATGGGTCTGGTTGTATTTCTAACCGCGCTGTTGCTTCCTTTCGTTGTATCCATTGATAAACGGGAAGAACGCGGCCTCTTCTCAGGATAGGGGATTTCTTGCATTTGACTTTTGGTGTTTCATGACCCAATTCGAAATCTGGTAGCGCTTGCCGCAGAGGGTAGCCGTCGTGCCGATTCCTATCCGCAGCATGCCCTGATTCATTGTTTTTAAAATCGCAGGAGAATAGTGCGTGGCTTCAATTTCGAATGCGACGACGCCAACAAGCGTTCAAGAAACCGGAGAAAATCCCGAACGCTGGATTGCTCTTGCAGTACTGCTGAGTGCAGTTTTCATGAATATGCTGGACGTTACGATTGTGAACGTCGCCTTGCCTTCAATCCAGGAAGGATTGAACGCCTCCAGCACTGCGATTGAGTGGATTGTCGCTGGCTATGTGCTGGTGTTTGCGCTGGCACTCCTGCCGTTTGGAAGGCTTGGCGATATTATGGGCAAGAAGAACGTTTTTCTTGTCGGTGTGGCCTGCTTTACAATCGGTTCCGCTCTTTGCGGCCTTTCGCATACCACGGGTATGTTGGTCGCCTCACGTTTTTTTCAGGGATTTGCCGCTGCGATCATGACTCCACAGGTGCTGGCGCTGGCACAGGTGATGTTTTCGTCGAGTGAGCGCGCGCGTGCGTTCAGCTTTTTTGGCATGACGGCTGGCCTTGCTACAGTCAGCGGGCCTGTAATCGGTGGTCTCCTGATTGATCACGATGTGTTCGGTCTGGGCTGGAGAGCGATTTTCCTGATTAATCTGCCAATCGGGGTGCTTGCTGTACTTGCAGGCTGGAAGCTGGTTCCGTCAACGCCACGCAGACCGGGCGCGCGCAATGATTTGCCGGGCATTATCCTCATCGCGGTTGCCATGTTTATGCTGATTTTTCCGCTGGTTGAAGGCCGAACTTACGGCTGGCCCTGGTGGTGCTTCGCGTTGATGATCGGTGCCATTCCGCTGCTGTCGGCTTTTGTGTTGTGGGAACGTAAGCAAAGCCGGTTCAACGCACCTCAGCTTCTTTCATACTCGCTTATGAAGAACCGTAATTTCATGCTTGGTGGTTTGATGTCTCTGTTCTTCTTCTCCACCATGCCTGGTTTCTTTCTTTGTCTTGCGCTGTTTCTGCAGGTCGGTTTCGAGTTCAGTCCACTGAAATCCGGGCTTACAACAGTGCCGTTTTCGCTCGGCGTGCTCATCGCGTCGCTGATCAGCGGCAGGCTTGGAACCCATGGTCTGAAGCTGCGCGTGATCGGCGGCGTCATCGTTCTGGGAATCGGGATATTCTGGCTGCGCGCTTATGTTCTGTCTGTTGAAAATGCCGTTTCGCACTGGGCTGTCTTCTTGCCACTTCTGACCGGTGGTCTTGGACTTGGCGTGGCGATCGCCTCGATTTTTCAGCTCGTTCTGTCCGGCGTCCCCCATGACGATGCTGGTGCAGCCTCGGGCGCATTGCAAGCTGTGCAGCAGTTGGGCGGCGCCTTTGGAATTGCAGTCGTCAGCCAGATATTCTTTCCGCGCCTTGCTGCGCTCATGGATGTCGGATCGGGCCTGCACATGGCATATGTCGAAGCGTTTTCGCGCGCGATGATTTATAATCTCGCCGGCTATATCGTCGTGGTTTTCATGGCTGTGCTGCTTTCGCCCGGCAAAACGGAGCAGAATAATGATGTGCTTGAAGAGCCCGCGCACCTTGGCTGATGCGCGGGAGAAGCCTGTCAGCGGACGATAAGTGTGCCAGCTCCACCTTTGGTCAGGATTTCAAGCAATACGGCGTGCTTGACCTTGCCGTTTAAAATAACGACACCTTCGACCCCGGCCTCTATAGCCTCAATGCAGGTTTCAACCTTCGGGATCATGCCACCTGAAATCGTTCCGTCGGCGATCAGCTCACGGGCCTGGGATACGGAAAGCTCCTTGATGAGTTCTCCATGCTTGTCGAGCACACCGGGAACATCGGTGAGAAACAGCAGGCGAGTGGCACGCAAAGCGCCTGCAATCGCGCCGGCAAATGTGTCTGCGTTGATATTGTAGGTATGTCCGTCATTGCCGGGCGCCACCGGGGCAATAACCGGTATCATCTCCGATTTGGCAAGAAGATCGAGCAGGGTGGTGTCGACATTGACCACTTCACCGACAAAGCCAAGATCGAGAATGCGTTCGATGTTGGAATCCGGATCAATAACGGTTTTCTTGGCTTTTTCGGCGAAAACCATATTGCCGTCCTTGCCGCAAAGTCCGATGGCCCACTCACCGGTCTGGTTGATGAGTGCAACGATTTCCTTGTTGATCGAGCCCGCCAGCACCATTTCAACAATTTCCACGGTTGCCTGATCCGTGACACGCAGGCCGCCTTCGAACTTCGACTCGATGTTCATGCGTTTCAGCATGCTGCCAATTTGTGGTCCGCCACCATGAACGACAATCGGGTTGACGCCGGATTGCTTCAGAAGAGCGACATCGCTTGCAAATGCATGACCCAGCTCGGCATCGCCCATGGCATGGCCGCCATATTTCACGACGATTGTCTTGTTTTCATATTTCTGCATGTAGGGCAGGGCCTGCACTAGGAGCCGTGCCTGCTGTTCATTTTCCGACAGTGTCATGAATGTCCCCGGATTTAGATCGCTTGTCGCGGCTTTTTAGCGCATGTCTTCGCCAGAGTGAATATTCTTCACCTGGTTATCTGCAAAGACTGCTTGCCGCAGCAGGAAACTGCCCTACCATTAATATGGTCGGGTTTGGGGAAGGATACCGGTTTTGAGGGCGAGTGAAGATCTGGCTGAATTGATTGCAAGGGTGGCAATGCAGGACCGCACCTCTTTTTATGCGCTCTATCAGCGCATGAGCCCGAAACTTTTTGCCATTTGTATTCGTATTCTGGGTGAACGCAGCGAGGCGGAAGATGCCTTGCAGGAAATATTTGTGCGGATCTGGCAGCGGGCTGGAACATATTCAGCTGATGGACGCTCGCCGTCTGGATGGCTGTCGACGATTGCGCGCAATCATGCCATCGACCGTCTTCGCCAGAGAAAGCCTGTTTCGAAAGATATCGAGGAAGCCTTCGACCTTGCCGATGATGCTGACGACCCCGAACAGTCTGCGCATATGAAAAGCGAGGGACGACGCATCGATCATTGCATGGATGAACTTGAGCCGGATTGTGCGTCTGCTGTGAAAGAAGCATATGTTTCAGGTTTGAGCTATCAGGAGCTTGCGGAGCGCTATACCGTTCCGCTGAATACAATGCGAACCCGGCTGCGCCGCAGTCTGATGAAACTGAAAGAGTGCCTGGAACAATGAGTACGCCGGGAGACATCAATGGTGAAGAGCCACGCGATGACGTGATCGCGGCTGAGTATGTTCTCGGTCTGCTTTCATCGCAGGAAAGGCACGCGGCTGAGAGGCGAATGCGGCAGGATCGCGCGTTCGCCACGTTGGTATATGACTGGCAGGTCACTCTGGAAACACTCGACAGCGCCTATGGCGCGGAAATGCCGCCCGCATCGGTTCTGGGAAAGATCGAAGACCGCCTGTTCGACTCGGCAATGAAGGCTGAGAACAAACGTGACTTTCTGGCCGGTATGTGGAATTCGATTGCCCTCTGGCGCGGCGTTTCAGTCGCGGCGGTCATTTTGGTCGCTGTCACTTTTATATATCAGGGCACTCCCTTCGTCGGACAGAAACCGGGCTTTGTTGCAGAGCTAAGCGGTGAGGATAATGCTGTTAATCTGGTTGCGCGCTACAATGCCCGAAACGGCGTTGTAACGGTTACGCCCGTTGCAGCAGGTGCTGCCAACGAGCGTTCTCTTGAACTCTGGCTGGTTGAAGACGAAAACCCGCCGGTTTCGCTTGGGGTTCTGCCCCAGAGCGGGGAAGGTGAGCTGAAGGTGCCGCGCGACATCAAGGCTGATATCGGAGCTGGTGCGTATTTTGCAGTCAGTATCGAGCCTTATGGCGGTTCGCAGACCGGCCAGCCAACCGGGCCTGTGATCGCCGTTGGCGAGCTTCAGTCGCTTTAGAAGGCATCCGGCTGCGCCGCATGCGGAAAAGAAAACTGTTTTTCTGAAACTCTTTTTCTTTCAGATCCGTCTCTTGAAGGTGTCCGGCCACGGAAAAAGCCGTCGCCGGGCTTATTCAAGAGTTTTACGCCTGAGAGGAGAAAATCATGCTGAATTCTTTGAAACGTTCCGGCCTCGCTGCCGCACTGATCGCCGGTTCCGCTGTTGCGACCTTCGCAGCAAATCCGATGGTTGGCGGCGCTGAAATGTACCCTGATAAAAATATCGTTGAAAATGCCATGAACTCGGCGGACCATGAAACGCTTGTTGCTGCTGTCAAAGCCGCTGGACTTGTGGAGACTCTTCAGGGAGAGGGGCCGTTCACCGTTTTCGCTCCGACAGATGAGGCTTTTGCTGCGCTGCCGGAAGGGACTGTCGACACCTTGCTGAAACCGGAGAACAAGGAGCAGCTTGTTAAAGTCCTGACCTGCCATGTTGTTTCAGCTGATGCAATGTCATCTGCGATCCAGAAAATGATCGCAGATGACGGCGGTGAGCATGATGTACCAACCGTTGGCGGTTGTACTTTGAAGGCCAAGGAAATGGACGGTACGATTATGCTGACGGATGAAGAAGGCCGTACCGCCCATGTGACGATCGCAGATGTCAAACAGTCGAACGGCGTGATTCATGTGATCGACAAGGTTCTTCTGCCAGCGAGCTGACCAGTTGCAATAACTTTGAATACGAAAAGGGGAGCACAGTGGCTCCCCTTTTTATCGCTACGCATCGTCATTTTCGGAAATCACGATGTTTAGATTCAACGGGTCAGAGCGTCCTTTGTGCATCCGAATGGATGCATGGCGCTCTGGTGAAGTTAATCTTAGCCTTCTACTGTGGTCAGGATCGCCTGCCGGAGTTCATCCAGGCCCCTGTGCTTCTCTGAAGACGTTGCCAGAACCTCCGGAAATGCGGCAGGGCGTTTGCGGATCGTCTCGGCCGTGATGTCGAGCAATCTGGCGAGGCCTGGCGCTTTAATCTTGTCCGTTTTCGTCAGCACGATCTGGTAGGAAACAGCTGCCTTATCGAGAAGGCTCAGGACCTCTTCATCGTTCTTCTTGATGCCGTGACGGGCGTCGATCAGCACATAAACGCGTTTCAGGGTGGCACGACCACGCAGGTAATCGAAAACAAGACGTGTCCACGCATCCACCTGTGCTTTGGGTGCCTGCGCATAGCCATAGCCTGGCATATCGACCAGCGCCATCGGTGGCAGGTCATCGCCTTCGCCTGAGTAGCCATCAGGCACGAAGTAGTTCAGCTCCTGTGTCCGGCCGGGCGTGTTTGATGTGCGGGCCAGACCTTTCTGTCCGATCAGCGCGTTGATCAGCGATGATTTGCCGACGTTGGAGCGTCCGGCAAATGCGACTTCGGCAGGGCCTTCCGGTGGCAGAAATTTCATGGATGGCACACCACGGATAAAAATCCACGGGCGGTTGAAAAGAGGGGCTGCCGGCTGGGACTGGTTCATTCTTAAAATCTTCTTCGAAAAGGAAAGCCCCGACGGGTTAGGCCGGGGCTTGGAGCGTTCAGCTATTCCGACGTGGCCTTCTTGCGACGGAACAGACCTTTCAGATTATCGAACAGCTCAATCTTCACGCCGTGGCGTTTCATAATGATCGACTGCTGCAGAATCGAAAGTGAGTTGTTCCATGCATAGTAGATCACCAGACCGGCGGGGAACTTTGCCAGCATGAAGGTGAAAACCACCGGCATCCAGTTGAAGATCATCGCCTGTGTTTTATCCGGCGGTGTCGGGTTCATGCGCATCTGCATCCACATGGTGATACCCATGATAATCGGCCATGCACCGATCATCAGCACCGCTGGCACTGCAAAGGGCAGAAGACCAAACAGGTTGAAGACGCTTGTCGGATCCGGCGCAGAGAGGTCCTGAATCCAGCCAAAGAATGGCGCGTGACGCATTTCGATGGTGACGTAAAGAACCTTATAGAGCGCGAAGAAGATCGGGATCTGGATCAGTACCGGCCAGCACCCGGCAACAGGATTGATCTTTTCCTTTTTGTACAGCTCCATCATGGCCTTTTGCAGGCCCATGCGGTCATCACCATACTGCTCTTTCAGCGCCGCCATCTGCGGCTGCACGCGCTTCATGTTTGCCATCGAGGCGTATTGCTTGGATGCAAGTGGGAAGAAGAGGAGCTTGATGATCACGGTGGTGATCAAAATGGCAACACCGAAGTTTCCGACCATGTGATAAATGAAGTCCATCAACTGGAACAATGGCTTCGTGATGAACCACAGCCAGCCCCAGTCAATCATTCGGTCAAACAGCGGGATATTATACTGCTTCTGGTAATCGGTCAGAACGTTGGTTTCTTTCGCACCGGCGAAAACCATGGTTTTCAGCTCGGCTGTCTGTCCGGCCGCAACGGTCAAGGGATCATTGTCGCTGTAGTCAGCCTGATAGCGGCTGCGGCCATCGGTGAAGTGCGAGAAACGAACATCATAGTTGATGCTGGACTGCGGAACGATCGCGCCGCCCCAGTATTTGTCAGTCAGACCGAACCAGCCACCGGAGGCACCGTTATAGGTCAGATCTTCCTTCTCAATGGATTTATAATTATCTTCCGTAACGCCATCGTCGGGACCCATGACACCGAGAAAGCCTTCATGAAGAACCCATGCAGACGGGCCTTCCGGCTTGTTGAAGCGCGTCAGTCTCCCATAGGGCGAAACGGTTACATCATTCGAGCTGTTGTTGGTGACCTTGTCGTCGACGGTGATCATATACTCATCGTCGATGGAGAAGGTCCGGTGGAAGGTCAGGCCGGAATCGTTTGTGTAGGAAATTTCGACCGGTGTCGAGGGTGTCAGCTGATCGCCATTTTCCAGCGTCCAGACTGTCTGCGGACCAGGCACCTTGCCTGAATTGCTGCCCTGCACAAAGCCGAGTTCCGCAAAGTATCCGTTTTCGGTATTTGCGGGAGCGAACAGCGTGACGATCGGGCTCGATTTGTCGACAGTCACATGATAATTTTTGAGTTTAACATCATCAATGCGGGCGCCTGCCAGATTGATCGAACCTGCCAGCGATGGCGTGTCGATTTTCACGCGCGGGGCGGTTTCAGTCTGGGTTCCGCTCTGGCTCAACACCGCATCCGAAGAGCCGCCGACGGCGGTTCCTGTCGTTGTGCCGGTATTGGAAGCACTGCCTGAATTTGACGTTGTCTGCTGCTGCGCGGCTTCCTGTTGCTGCGCAAGTTCTTCTGCTTTGCGCTGCTCTTCGAGCCGCGGCCCCATGAATAAAAACTGCCAGGCCAGTACGACCAAGACAGTCAGCGCGATCGCAATGATAGAATTGCGGTTATTTTCCATCTTTTCTTCCTGGTTCGGCGCCCTGGCGGCTCCGTCCGGTTCGAGGCGGTTTTGAAATCCGCGTCTTCAGCTCTTCGACCAGCGCCGTGAATGGGGCTTCAAGCACATCCCGGCGGCCAACCACGACATAATCGTAACCGGGCTGCATTGCAAACCCGGCGGCAAGGCGTACTGCCTCTTTGAGGCGGCGGCGCATGCGGTTGCGCTCAGCTGCATTGCCCTGTCGCTTCGTAACAGTGAAACCGACACGCGGTGCGGATGAAGGTTCTTTGCGGTCGAGCACTTCCAGCAGAAAGTACTTTCCCTTGTGCCGTTCGCCTTTCTGAACGGCCAAAAACTGCGGACGGCTTTTCAGCCGCCCGACAGTCATTTCGGAATACATATCCGTCTTATGCCCGGCCATTACGGGCAAAAGGCCTTAGGCCGACAGACGCTTGCGCCCGCGGGCGCGGCGTGCTGCGAGAACCTTACGGCCACCTTTTGTTGCCATGCGCGAACGGAAGCCGTGGCGACGTTTGCGGACGAGCTTTGAAGGCTGGTAGGTACGCTTTGTGGACATTTATTTAAATACCGCGGTGTGCGGCCCTTCTTGGTTTGCTGCGATTTTAACTGCAGCAGTTTAAGCGTGTGGTTTTGAAAACAGTCCCGATCAGGTGCCCGCAGAACGCTGGCTGGAACCGAAACTGCGCGGCTTATACGGGAAATGCAGCGAAAATGTCAATTGCGTGCTGGTTTTGCCTCGCTTTCGTCCCGTTTACCGGTTCGAAAGCACTGGTTTTCAGTTTCATAAGCTTCATATAAGCTGCCAAGATCTTCTTTAACGCCGGAGAACGATGATGTGGCGCTCTGAACGCCAGCCCGGAGAAAGCCAGCATAATATGAAGGCTGAGACAGCGGCTGCAATGCCGGGCTTTATTGCTGGACTTTCCGGGAAAATTCTTGCGCTGACAGTCGGCATCATCATGGTCGCCGAGGTGGTTTTCTTCGTGCCTTCCCTTGCCAGTATGCGGTTACGCTGGCTGGATGACCGGCTGAACACGGCCGCCGCCGCAGTGACTGTGATTGACGGTCTTCAGCCACTCGAACTGCCTCAGGGGCTTCAGGATGACACTTTGATGGCCACCGGCACCAAGGCGATCGTTCTCAGAAAAGACGGGACATCTCAACTGCTGGCGATGGCCGATATGCCGCCGGAGATCAGTGCCACTTATGATCTGGCGCATGTCGGGCCGGTACAGGCGGTGCTTGATGCATTCGATACCCTGCTGTTTGGCGGCAATCGTACGATTCGCGTGCTCGATCAGGTTGGTGAAAGCGCAGCTGTTATCGAGCTGGTGATGTCGGATTATGAACTGCGGCAGGCACTTCTTGTGTATGCGCGCAATATTTTTCTGCTGAGCATTCTGCTGTCTTCTGTGACGGCCATGCTTGTTTTCTTTCGTCTCAATTCTTTGATTGTTCGCCCGCTGCGTCGTCAGATCGCGAGCATGGAAACGTTTTCCGAGCGCCCCGAAGAGGCCGACAGCGTTTTCAGGCCATCGGATAATGAGGATGAGCTTGGTGTGGCCGGGCGCCACCTGTCTTTCATGCAGCTTGAGCTTCAAAGAACCTTACGCCAGCAAAAGCGGCTGGCTGAGCTTGGTCTGGCGGTGTCGAAAATCAATCATGATATGCGCAACATTCTCGCGTCTGCCCAGCTGATGTCGGATCGCATTGCCGGAACAGATGATCCTGTGGTCAAGCGTATCGCGCCAAAGCTTTTGAGAGCCATCGACAGGGCCGCCGGTTATTCTCGCTCCGTTCTGAGCTATGGTCAGGTTTCGGAAGCTGAACCCAATCGTGAGCGAATTGATTTCAGTGCGCTTGTGAACGACGTTCGCGACTATCTCGATCTTTCGGCTGACGCGCAGATTGAATGGATCAATCTCGTTCCTGATGGCCTTGAGGTGGATGCCGATGCCGATCAGATTTTCCGCGTTGTGTTCAATCTCTGTCGCAACAGCGCTCAGGCGCTGGAGCAGCAAGCCAGACAAAGGCGCGACTCGCTTAATTGCCTTACAGTATCAGCGGTGAGGCACGGCAGCGTGGTTTCGATCTCTGTCGACGATACCGGCCCGGGAATGCCGCAAAAAGCGAGAGAGAACCTGTTCGCGGCGTTTCGGGGATCGGCGCGCTCCGGCGGGACAGGTCTTGGGCTTGCAATCGCCAGAGAGCTGGTGCTTGCGCATGGGGGAACCATCGCGCTTGTGGAAAAGGCAGGACAGGGCACCTTGTTTCGCATTGAAATTCCGGACCGGCCAGTCTCGCTGGAGACTTACCGCAATGAAAGCGTATGATTGATCGTCCGGTGAGGCGGCGCAAAGCAGCGAATCTATTTAAATATATGATTTCATTTAGTTTAGCTTGTTTAAAATGGCGGTCTTGATGGTGCCAGCGTCCACAGGCTCTGAACTGTTTAAGGCGGGAACGTGCGATGCAGCATTCGAAATTTTGGGTCGAAAGTCCCATATTCCCGGCCTTGTCTTGCGGTGTTTCAGAAAAATGACAAAAAACTCTTCAATACCGCTTGCATTTGAAATCGGGAGCATCTAGAAGCCCTTTCACACGCCGCAGACAACAGCGGCGGGCCTGAAAAGGCAAGCGCTCGTAGCTCAGCTGGATAGAGCACCAGACTACGAATCTGGGGGTCGGGAGTTCGAATCTTCCCGAGCGCGCCATTTTTCCAAGGGAAATTGTTATCGCATTTGAGTGAAGCCTTGGAAAATAGTGCGCATGGCTGTTCGTGTTTTTCCGATGAAAAGCTGATTTCTCTATAAGCTGGTCGCATGGCAGAGCAAACGTTCTCAGACTCCGGAGATCGCGATGCCTGCTACATCAAATGTGTCTTCCCCAGAAAATCGTGGTGGCGCTTCAACGCGTCAGGTCGAGGAGGCTCCAGCAGCCACAGCCGATCGGGGCGCTGCCCGGTTGAATGCAGGAAGGCGATCGTCCGAACCTGACGTTTTCGACTCCGATCCTGCTCCGAAAATCACGCAGGTTTTTGCAAATGTCGCGGATGAGATTCTGCGTAGGGTGAACACCAAAGATCTGAGTAGCCTGGCTTGTGTTGACGCCGGTATTGCGAAGCGGCCAAATCACGCATCGACGCTTTTTGGGGGAGAGGGTGCTCGCTATCACAGGGAAAACGCATGCCGGCAGCTTGTTTCCGGACTCAAGAGTGATTCCGCGCAAAGTCGAGCAAAAGCCGGTCGCCAACCATCCTATTTTCAGACGGTCCAGAAGGCACTCGAAATGGTTGTGAACGGGTTTTCGGTCAATGGGCGTCACTTTGCATTCAGCTCGGAGCAGAAGGCCAGAATTCTTTCGAGTGTCGATATTGGCCGTATCCCTCCCTTATCAGCACACGAGAACACGCTCGCCAAACAGGACGGTACGAGAGCCCGGCGGCGTGAGGTCATTGAACAGATTCTGGAAATCACGAGGCAAAATTTCGCGGCCGGCGCGTCATTGGGCAAGCACGGCGAAGATGTGCTTTCAAACCTGTGTTCAGGAGTTCAGTCTGTCGCGCCCGATGGTGATCGCGATATACTCATGAGAATACGTTCGCTGATGAAAGAGCATACAGATTTTGGCCTGAAATCACTTTCTGCTTTGGCAGACGCTGCTATTCACCTTGCGTCTGAAGATGACTTCACTGAGGTCAGCCGTCTCGTCCTGTTGCAGGATTCCGATCAGCTTTCGGAAGCGGATCGTGCTTCACTATTGTCAGAACAGGTGCCTGCTTTTCTGAGTGACAGAGATGTTGAAACTGCCGGTGACAGAGCGCTTGCGTTTGATGATGTCAGGGCGCTTACAACCAAAGTAAATGCAATGCAGAGCGATGATAGCTGGAAGTTGGCTTTCCAGCCTGTTATGTCCGGCGTCCTGGCGCTTCTTCGTGAGCGGGCACTTCCGGCCGATGTCTATGGTGAGCAGCTGCGTGATATCTCAAACCTCCCGCGGGAACGGCAGACAGATGCCTATATGACGATTGCAGACAGCTTGTCCGACGATCTGGCAGCAGATGAAACCTATCAACGGTTCGGTGCCAGTCTTCTGAACCAGCACAGTCTGCTGAGCCACCCGGATCGAAACCGGGTTTTGCATACCATGCTGCGGTCGGCAGATATGCTAAATCCGCATAATGCCAGAGCATTGTTCAGCAAGGTCGTTGCTGCCGCCAGCCCCAGCGCCGGAGATGTGCCAGACAGAGCCACCGCCAGATTGCAGGACGCCTTGATCGATTCTTTACCGATGCTTCATAATCAGGAGCCGGCAGCATTTGAACATCCTCTGGGTGAAATTGTCACTCATATCAGAAGAAACCCTGCTGTTCGTCAGCAACAGCTGAACACGCACCTTCGGCAGGTGCTGCAGACTAATCCTGCGATGGCGGCCTTTACTGAAATAGCTTTCTGGCACTGAAGATGCTTTTAGCGCTGCGTCAGGTTTCTGTGCGGCATTGCGAGGAAACGGATAACGCTTCGTCTCTTCCTGCTGGTAACTTGCTACAACCTCCAAGGCTAAAAACAGTGGCATCGCAATCTTGTGTTTATGTAATATATTTACAACCAATGGCAGCAGATCCGAGGTTGCGGCACGCGGAGGAGATGTCGTACGCCTTTAAATGTTGAACCTTCGCGGCCCAGGCGCGTTCTTTACAGCATCGTGCTTTCCGAAAATCGGAATCGATTTTCGGAAAGCACGATGCGTAGATTCAAAAGGTTAGGGCGTCCTTTATGCATCCGAATGGATGCTCGGCACTCTAGCGACAGGCCCGATGCGGGGGATAAGTATGTTTTTGAAATTTGAGAAACCTATAAGAGGGAGAAAGTTGGTGATTTCTTTCAAGCACAGCAGTGCCATCGCTGGTGGTGTTCTGGCTTTTGCAAACCTTGTATCCGCACCACAGTTTGCCATGGCAGATGATGCCAGGCCGGGAGAGGGCGTAAGCATCACGATTGCTCAGGCCAATGACGACACCGGCTGGATTATTACCGAAGTTTACAGCCAGCTTCTGGCTGAACTTGGTTATGACATGCAGGAACCGCTGAACAGCAACATCCCTGTTGCCTATCAGGCCGTTTCACAGGGGAGCGCAGACTTTTATTATG
This sequence comes from Martelella mediterranea, assembly GCF_004342225.1. Taxonomy (GTDB): domain Bacteria; phylum Pseudomonadota; class Alphaproteobacteria; order Rhizobiales; family Rhizobiaceae; genus Martelella; species Martelella mediterranea_B. The sequence continues at coordinate 82,712 of NZ_SMAR01000003.1, forward strand.
ATGGCTGGCTGCCACTTCATAACGTTTATCTGAACCAGCCTGGCTTTAACGCGAAACCGATTGGCTACGTGGTCAAGCAGGGCGCGCTGCAGGGCTATCTGGTCGACAAGGCTTCGGCTGACAAGTTCGATATCAAGACGCTGGACGATTTCAAGCGGGATGACGTCAAGGAAGCCTTTGACCGCAATGGCGATGGCAAAGCCGACCTCGTTGCCTGTCCGCCGGGCTGGGGCTGCGAACTGACGATTAAGCATCAGCTCGATGCATTTGAGCTGCGCGATGACATTAATCCCATCAAGGCCGGTTATTCCGCCTCCATGGCTGATGCGATTGCTGCTTATTCCAATGATGAGCCGATCCTCTTCTATACCTGGACGCCGAACTGGACAGTGAACGAGCTGAAGCCGGGTGAAGATGTTGTCTGGATCCAGACACCAAGCGTCTCTCTTCCGGAAGAACAGGAAGACCTGAAAGATTCGGCCACTGTTGAAGGCATCAAGGGCTGCGTGGCTGACCCGTGCCGCCTTGGCTGGCCGATCAATGATATCCGTATCGTTGCCAATAATGATTTCATCGCCAACAATCCGGTTGCCGCTAAGTTCCTGGAAGAAGCTTCGCTGCCTATCGAATTTATCTACAAGCAGAATGCTGCGATGAAGAATGGTGCCAACACACCGGCTGACCTGCAGAAGCAGGCGGCTGACTGGATTTCCGCTAACCGAGACACAGTCGACGGTTGGCTGGACGACGCACGTTCGGTTGCTCAGTAAGCTTTCTTGGAAACTGGTCGGGCTAAACGCAGTGTCGGCTCTGCCATAACCGAAGATAAGAAAGGAGACGCACGATGCGTCTCCTTTTTGCATTTAATGGGCGTGATTTTATAAGCCGCAGAAAATTTCAGAGTTTGCTGATATAGTCGGCCAGCCGGTCTCCGGCATCACGCAGTTGGTCGGCATTGCGAAGAAAACAAGCGCGGATGAAGGGTTCACCGCCCGGTCCGAACGCCGTTCCCGGAGCCATGCCAACGCCGGTTTTGTCAACGATGTCGAACACAGCTTTGCGGCTATCTGTGAGTCCATCGATCTTCAAAAAAGCATAGAGCGCACCGGTGGGCTTCAGGGTTTCAACGCGGTTGGTCGCAAGCAGCCGGTCACAGAGAATGTCCCGGCCTTCTGCCGCTCTTCTGACGTTTTCAGCGATGACCGCGTCACCATCACGAACAGCAGCGAGCGCACCCTGCTGCATGAACTGGGCAACGCCCGATGTTGTATACTGAACGAGGTTTTCAATCACATCCCCCATCACCGCAGGCGCGACGATCCAGCCGACACGCCAGCCGGTCATCGACCAGTTCTTTGAAAACGAATTGATGAAAACGATGCGATCGCCATCTTCCATGATATCGAGGAAGGAGGGCGCGCGGCCGCCGGCAAAATGGTAAAGCGCATAGATCTCATCTGCCATGATCCATATGCCATGACGGCGGGACAGTTCCAACAGTGCACGCAGGTCATCCAGACTTGCCGTCCAGCCTGTCGGGTTGGCTGGCGTGTTGATGAACATAACCCGCGTTTTGGGCGAAATGGCTGCCTCAACCTTATCGATGTCGAGTGTCCAGCGACCTTCGCTGAAAGATAGCGGCACGCCAACCTGCTTGGCGCCGGAAACACCGAGTGCGGCGACAATGTTCGGCCAGGCCGGGGTAAAATAGATCGCCTCATCTCCGACTTCTGTCAGAGCTTCGACCATCAGTTTGATAGCGTGCATGCCGGAACCGGTCACGAAGACATGCTCGGGGGATAGCTGGGCATTGAAATGGCGGTCATAATAGTCGGCAATCGCCTGTCTCAAATCGGGAATGCCGCGCTGATGTGTGTAGAAGGTTTCGCCATTCGCCAGCGCCTTCTGCGCTGCCTCACAAATGAAAGCCGGCGTTGGCAGGTCGCCTTCACCTGCCCAGAGCGGCAACAAACGGTCTCGCCCGCGCGCATAATTGATAACCTCGACAATGCCACTTTCCGGCGCGTTCTTTGCACGCTCGCTCAAACTGTTCATCAAATCCATGTTGGTCTCCGTGTTAGGACCAGTCTTAAATCTTCTGAATGTCTGTCTGCTATCAATATTTAGCGCTGAACGATTGTTTTTTGTGATGTTGCGTGTGCTGCATCAGTCGCATTTCCAAAAGCACTGCCATGCCATAAAGTTACCCCGTTAAGGGAGAGTGCGATGTTGCCTGGCTGGCTGATCCTGTTAGCGGCGTTTTTGTACATTCTGTTGTTGTTTGCTGTCGCCAGCTATGGTGATCGCAAAGCACAGAGGGATATAGCACCGCGAGCCGGTCGTCCTTTTGTTTATGCGCTTTCGCTGGCGGTCTACTGTACGTCGTGGACATATTTCGGCGGCGTTGGCCTTGCTGCTGAGCGCGGGCTGGAATTTGCCGGAATTTATATCGGCCCGATTCTCGTCTTCACTTTGGGTATGCCCGTCGTGAAACGGATCGTTTCGCTGGCCAAGGCGGAAAAACTCACCTCCGCAGCAGATTTTCTGGCGGCACGCTATGGCAAAAACCCGACGGTTGCAGCCCTTGTTGCGATCATTTCTCTGGCTGCTGCCATTCCCTATATCGCTTTGCAGCTGAAGGCTGTTTCGGATTCGGTCTCGGTGATGGTCGGAAGTGAAAGCGGCCTTCTGCCGGGCGATTCCGTGCTGGGGCTTGATTTGCCTCTGGCTGTAACTCTGGTGCTTTCCAGTTTCGCCATTATCTTCGGCACCCGCCATACGGATGCGACGGAACATCAGGATGGCCTGATCCTTGCGATTGCCATGGAGTCCGTCGTCAAACTTGTAGCATTCGGGTCGGTCGGGCTTTTTGTCGTATTTATCCTGTTTAATGGTCCGGTGGATTTGTTCTCGGCTGCTCGTGAAAACGCTCAGGCTGTTTCTGCTCTCAGTTATGAAACACCAGTCAGCCGCTGGGTCTTGCTGACTGTTCTCTCCGCCTTTGCGATATTGCTGTTGCCACGGCAGTTTCATGTCACGGTCGTTGAAAATCGTTCTGAGAATGAACTCAATCTCGCCCGTTTCATGTTTCCGCTCTATCTCGTTGCGATCAATATTCTGGTGCTGCCAGTTGCGATTGGTGCGGCCATGCGGCTTGGTCCGGGCGTTGACCCCGACCTCTATGTTCTGCAGCTTCCGATTGCCGAGGGCATGCCGATCATTTCACTGGTCACATTTCTTGGCGGCTTTTCAGCGGCCACGGCTATGGTGATTGTCTCTTCAGTGGCACTGGCGATCATGCTGTCCAACGATATCGTCAACCCGATCTTCCTGCGCCGCCGAATGATTGCAGGCGAGGGGCAGCGTCAGGATTTTTATGGCCTGCTTCTCAACATTCGGCGAGCCTCCATTCTCGGTGTAATGCTGCTTGGCTATGCCTATTACCGTCATATCGATGGTGACCGTGGCCTGTTTTCGATCGGTCTTCTGGCGTTCGCGGCCATTGCTCAGGTCGCTCCGGCTCTGTTTATCGGTCTTGTCTGGCGCAATGCCAATGCGCGCGGTGCAATCATCGGGCTGTCCTGCGGCTTTCTCACATGGGTCTATCTGCTTTTTGTGCCGAGTCTTGGCGGGCCGGATCACTCCGTTGTGGCAGGTGAAATACTGGCGCTGATCGTGCCAGGAACCGGGCTTTTCACCGGGCCTGATGCCGATATTCTTCTGAATGTCACCTGCCTTTCGCTGCTGGTGAATATTCTCGGTCTTGTGTTCGGCTCGCTCACCCGTCCGGCCAGACCGCTTGAGCGCATTCAGTCTGGCGTTTTTGTGCAAAGGCAGGCGCGGTGGCAGTCGTCGGCCCGCGGCATCGGAACCGGCGTTTCTGTAGGCGCTTTGCGTGAAACGCTGATTGGTTATCTCGGGGAGGAGCGCACAGCTCGCTCATTTGCAACCTTTGAGCGCAACGCTGGACGGAAAATGGATGACAGCGAGCAGGCTGATATGGCGCTCATTCATTTTTCAGAGCAATTGCTGGGCAGTGCCATCGGCTCGTCTTCGGCGCGGCTTGTTCTGTCTCTGGTGCTGCAGCGCGCAGAAGCCGCCTCAGGTGATGCTGCCTTTCTGCTTGATCAGGCAAGTGAAGCGCTACAATACAATCAGGGACTTTTGCAAACTGCGCTGGCACAGATTGATCAGGGGATTGCAGTTTTCGATGCGTCCAACCGGCTAACCGTCTGGAACAAACGTTTTCGTGCCCTTCTCGATCTTCCGGAAGAGGTGGGGCAGGTCGGTTACCCGCTGATCAATATGATGGGGCGTTTGTCATCTCGTGGTGATCTGACCGGCGATGAGGCCCAGGATGCGTTGCGCAAGCTGAGAGGACATGAGCAGGCCTTTCCGATGGTCCTCGACAGTGGCAGGCGCATTCTCGAAGTGCAGTCGCGTGCCATGCCCGACAAGGGAATGGTTGTCACCTTCACTGATATTACCCGCCGTGTTGAGGCAGACCTGGCCTTGAAACAGGCGAACGAAACGCTGGAGCAGCGTGTTGAAGAGCGCACGGCTGAATTGACCGAGGTGAATGCGGCGCTGCGTGAAGCCCGTGCTGCGGCCGATGAAGCCAATATAAGCAAGACCCGATTTTTTGCAGCCGCCGGCCACGATATCCTGCAGCCGCTGAACGCTGCGCGGCTTTATGCGACATCGCTGGGTGAGCGCATGCCCGCTGAAGGCGAGAACCGTGAACTGGCGTTTCGTATCGATTCTGCTTTGCAATCGGTTGAGGATATTCTGGGGGCGGTGCTGGATATTTCGCGGCTTGATGCCGGTGCGATGAAGCCGCATTTCACCAGTGTCAGCCTTGCTGAAACACTGCGCCGTGTCGAGACCGACTTTCATCCCCTTGCGGAAGAAAAAAAGCTGAGGCTGATTGTTGTCAACTCCGGTCTTCACGTTCGTTCCGATGTGCAGCTTTTAAGGCGACTGGTTCAGAATCTGGTCTCCAACGCTATCAAATATACGCCGGACGGCAGGGTTCTTGTCGGCGTGCGACGACGGGGCGAGAAGGCGGTGATTGAAGTTTATGATACCGGCATTGGTATTCCCGATTCAAAAGTCGACAGCATTTTTCGGGAGTTTACCCGGCTGGATGAGGGGGCACGCGCTGCGCAGGGGCTCGGCCTTGGTCTTTCCATTGTTGACCGCCTGTCACGCATGCTCGACCATCCGGTCAGTCTGTCCTCAGAACCCGGGAAAGGGACCGTTTTCCGGCTTTCCGTGCCATTGGCGGACGCAAGAAGTGAGCCAGCCAGCGAAGCCGGAAAACCGGCTGCGCATTCACCCGGCCATGCTCTGAAGGGGCTGAAAGTACTCTGTATCGATAATGAGACCGATATTCTTGAAGGCATGCGGGTTCTGCTCGGTGGCTGGGGCGTGCGGGTGTTTACCGCCGAGAGTGTCAAAGAGGCGAAGGCGCTTGGGATTTTGCCGGACGTGATTATTGCTGATTATCACCTCGATCATGAACGCGGAGTTGATGCGGTCACAGCCGTGCGCGAACAATGCCAGCGACACATTCCTGCCGTCCTGCTCACCGCTGATCGCACACAGGAGGTGCGCGATCAGGCCGAAAGCGAGGATATTTCCGTACAGCACAAACCGTTGAAACCAGCTGTGTTGCGGGCATTTCTCAATCAGATTGCGATCTTTCACAAGGCCGCAGCCGAATAGGCCGGTCCTAAGCCAGCTCCTTAGAAGCATGTGTTTTTCGCCAGCGCAGAGATGACCAGAGCGACAGGCCGATCAGTCCTGCTCCGGCAAGCCCTGTGATGGCTTCTGGAATATGCACAAGGGTTTGCGCAAACATGATCATGGCCAGTACGAGTATGGCGTAAAATGCGCCGTGCTCAAGGAAACGGAACTGCGAAAGTGTCTTGCGATCAACCAGTAGGATTGTCAAAGAGCGTACATACATTGCGCCAATGCCGAGCCCGATGGCAATAACTAGGAGATTCTTGGTCAGCGCGAATGCACCGACCACGCCATCGAAAGAAAAACTGGCATCGAGAATTTCCAGATAAATGAAGGCTCCAAAACCTCCCTGTGCAGCGGCTTTAGCCGTTTGTGCCTGATTGGCATCAAGTAAACCACTGAGAATTTCAACACCGAGAAAGGTGATGAGTCCATAAAGTGCGGGATAGAGAAAATCTGCCGATCGTTCTTCGGCGACCAGACCGGAAAAGACCAGAATGACCGCCAGGGCTATGCCAATCTCGATACCCTTTATCGTCGCCAGCCGGCACATCGGTTCTTCAATATGTGGGAGCCAGTGAACGTCTTTCTCACGGTCGAAGAAATAGGTCAGGCCGACCATCAACAGAAAGGTCCCACCGAAAGCAGCAATCGGAAGGTGAGCTTCATGCATGATTGCGGCGTAATGCTGCGGTTGTGTGAAGGCCAGATCGATCGCAGACATGGGGCCGATATGTGCGGCCAGCGCTACAATGACGAGCGGAAAGACGAGTCTCATACCGAAAACGGCGATGAGAATGCCCCAGGTTAGAAAACGCCGTTGCCAGACATGACTCATGTCTTTCAGTTTGTTGGCGTTTACAACGGCATTGTCGAATGACAGGGAGATTTCAAGAACGGCCAGCACCGCTGTGATAAAGAGAAAGGTCATAGCCTGGCTCGGACCGAAGCTGAAATAGCCATAGACTGCGCTTGCAATCAGCCCAAGCACTGTGGCGACCAGTGCCCACTTAAAATACGAGAGTGTGGAGGGTGCATTGTTCATGATGCGACGCCTCCAGAATTTGGAAGGTGGTTCACTGCGAACGAGAGACGAGGCAACGCGCCCGCCCGGGCGCGCGCATAGGCAATAGAATACTGATACATGATGGTTCATGTCCGCCGGCTGTTTTGCGGGCGGTACCGACATCACGAGAGCGCCGTCGAACTCTCGCCAGAGGGGCCCGGCACCGGGTTTGCCGATCACGCATTTTGATGGCTTGCGTCAGACGTTCGGCCTCGACTGTTGTGTCACGGGGCCGGCTTACGGTCTTTGACGCGGCGCAAAATCAGTCCTTTGCGCTTTCATACGTGGCAGGCAAACAAAACTTAAGCCTGAAATCACACGCGTCAAGTCCACAGGCTCAGAGGAAGTGAAACGGGATGACAAAATGGCAATAGGCTGTTTTTCAACTTGCCGATAGCTGACAGCTGGTGATAATGAAGCTCTGACAGGCGGTTATTACCGCCTTCCGGGCGGGTATGATGTAATGGTAGCCTGTCAGCTTCCCAAGCTGAACGCACGGGTTCGATTCCCGTTACCCGCTCCAATGATTTCAATAACTTAACATGAAATCGTTTCACGCGGACTTTTTCCTCCCTTTGCTTTGTGCCTGAGCGGTTATGATGACGTATGGTGCATCGTTTTGCGCCACAGAAATGGCATGCGATAGAGTTCAAAGAACGCTTTCCAGGCAGAGTAGGAAAGCATCAGCCAATAAAATGGAATATAGAAGATATCGGCATGCATCTGCTTCTTTTCGCGTGGCGACATGTTTTGGAGGCCGAGTCGCAGGAAAGCCCAGTAACTCAGCAGAATATTTATGATATCGATACCCGTAAGAAGCTGATCGAGCGAGGAAGGCTTTGCCTCCGGGTGTAGTGCTGCAAATGCCGTCATGGCGAGCGCCACAAAAAGCAACGGATGAAGCAGGGATGACAGAATCATTCCAACGCCGTTGATCACAAACACCAGAAAATTAAGTGCGCCCAGCTCGTTCAAGAGTTTTGCCGGGTCCCGCAGTGCCACCAGCAGCGTTTGCAGCCAGCCTTTTATCCAGCGCGAGCGTTGTGCTGTCCAGCTGCCGATCGTCAGAGGCGCGGTTTCGCCGGTGCCGCGCGTGATGACCCCGGAAATGTAACCCAGACGGTGAAGTCTGAGGCCAAGATCGGCATCTTCAGCAACGTTGAAGGGATCCCAGGCCCGGCATTTCCAGAGTAGTTCCGTTTTGAAATGGTTGGACGTGCCTCCAAGCGGCATGGGAAAACGGTGACGAGCCAGAAATGGCAATATACCGCGAAACAGGCCCGCATATTCGCATGCGAATAAGGCCGTCATCCAGCTGTGTGAAAGGTTGGTGATGACAAGTGGTGCTTGCAGACACGCCAGATTTTCTGGGCCTGTCCTGAAACCATGCCATGCTTCAAGCAGCTGATCGGGATGCGGCCGGTCCTCGGCATCATAAAGGGTCAACAGCGTGCCGCGCGCGCCGGAAAGCGCATAGGTCAGGGCTTTGGGTTTTGTGCGTGGATTGGCCGCTGGAACAGCGACAACCTCAAAACACGGGGGCAAATCGAGCGCCGTGATCGCTGCGATTGTTTCATCGTCGTCAGCTTCGCAAACAAGTTTGATATCGAGTTTCGAGCGTGGCCAGTTCAGCCGGAGCAGATTTTCCGTCAGTTGCCGCACCATATTTGCTTCCCGGTAAAGCGCGACCATGATTGTGTAAGTCGGCAGGGCGTTGTCCGGCTTTAATAACGGCACTGTGGCGCATGGCTTTACCAGACGGACCGAGGCGATGCGCAGTAACATCATCAGAAGGTAGAGTGACGTCATGGTGATATGAATCACGAGAAGGGTCGTCACCGGAAAAATAAGAAGGCTCGTGATGAGGCCAGCAAGGCTACCGCCCAAGAGAAATCCCTGTTTGCCCCAGAAGACGATCCGGGCGGAAAAATGCGGTTTCCAGGAAAATAGCCGGTTGATTGTATGGTGCAACCGGCGTTTGGCGCCGACCTTCCAGACGACCTCCCGCATGGCATGCGGCGTTGTCACCACCACCTTCCATCGCAGCCGGGGGTGCGCTTGCAGCCGCGCCATGAAGCTTCTGAGGCCACTTGCCTTGGGCACGATGGCAAAGCGGCTTTGCCCGCTTTTCTCCTCCAGTCTCAGGCCGCCTGAGTTGATCAAAATGAGATCAATCAGCGGACGATCACTGACGCTGTCGACGTCGAGACTGCTCCTGAAGGGAAGCCCAAGATATTTTGCCAGTCGCTTATAATAATCGTCAATTCGGATATCACCCGATGCGAGAAACTCGTCCTCCACTGTTGTCTGGTTTCTGATTGCCTTTCCATATGCGGCTTCAACCCTGCACTGCGGGAAACCTATCCTGATTAAAAGTCGCATTTCCTGCGAAAGGGACGCGGTGGAAACCTCTACTCTATCACTCTTTTCCGGGCACAATTGTGCAGCATCTGCACGCGCTGATTCTGGCATGCCTGACCTCTGATGTCTGAAATTGCCCCCTGCACAATATCTATTTAATAATGTAATTATAGTTTATGCAACTAAGATGTGTATCTAATTGCACCTTTTGCGCTAAAACATTGCTAATACACGTATATTTATGATTGCTTTAGAAACCTGTTCCGGATCTGGTGCATGAAGCCTGAAAGTAGGATGAGGCAGGGAACTCGTTCCTTTTCCTAGGGCGGAAATGGGTGCTGTGTCGGCATATGGTTCGCCGTTGGCACTGGCAACGCTTTGTTTCGTGAAAAGATTGACAAAGCGCAAATGCCCATGCCTGGTCACCCGCAATCCGTTACAAAACGGGAGGTCGGCCAATCATCGCTAAAAACGCCGATAGCGGGCGATGGCGCCGCGTTCGAGTGCTGCACATGTAAGCTTGTCGAGTTCAAATCTGTCTCGGAAAAGTTGTAGCAAGCGAATTTCTTCCGGTTTGATTTTATGATCAACCGCCATGATTTCCGCAGCCAGTGCATAGGCCGTATCATAAAGGCGCTGCGGCAGCGTATCTTTAATAATTTCCAGCGCAATTTCCATGCCTTCCGGGCCAGCCAGAATCTCGGCACATTGATGGGCCGCATCGGTGATACGCTCCGGGTCAAATCCTTCGAAAGCGGGAAGAGAACGGGTAATGAGGCCGATACGGGACAGTTCGGCATCGCTCATGCCGCTATCGACGGCCGAGGCCATCACCATCACATAGATCAGGGCGTCATAATGGGTGAGCGGGGTCTTGTTCATGAATGGTGCCTTTTGTGTTGGAGCTGCGGGCTACTGGCTGGCCCACAAAATGCGGGCCACCCATTCTATGTCCGCCATGTCGAATGTTCTGTTTTCATGCTCCGGATTAACGGACATGAGCTCGATCTGCCTGCTAGTTTTGCGCACGAGCACTTTTGCCATGACTTCGCCGTCGCGGGTTTTAACCACGACCCTGTCGCCCCGGCGGGTGTCCGCGCTGGCTTCAACAATCAGAACATCGCCGTTGCGGTAAAGAGGCAGCATACTGTCGCCCTGAACCTCAAGGGCATATATGCCTTTTTCAGAGTGTGGCTGCGCAGGAAAGTCGACCTCTTCCCAGCCGTGGCCGACCGGGAAACCGCCATCGTCAAAGAACCCGCCGCTGCCTGCCTGTGCAAATCCTAAAAGCGGTATTGTTGCGGCCTGTGGTGGAAAGTCATCAACAGGCGGCCTGGAGCTTTCAGCGCCGAGCTCGAAAAAATCCTGAGGCCGTGTATCGGTTACCGCCCAGATTTTTGAAAGGGATTCCGTGGATGGCCAGCGCTCGCGTCCATCCTTGCTGAAACGCTTGGATTTGTTGAACGTCGTTGGATCCAGTCCCGCTTTTCGCGCAAGGCCCGATGGCGTGAGCTTGTGATTTTCCGCAAGCCTGTCGATGGCTTGCCACATAGAGCTATGAGGGAACACAGGCGGCATTCTTAAATCCTTACAAGCCCTCGGGACGATGACGGTCAGTTAAACCGATCTTTCCTGACTCGTAAAGCACTGAAAGGAATAAAATCCTGTGATGTGTTTTGCTCAATGGTTTAGGCGACCATCGCCATATTGACCTTGCCGAGCTGGATAACCGCTTGCGTGCGACTATCGACATTGAGTTTCAACAAAATTGCAGAAACATGCGCCTTCACCGTGGCCTCTGATACGCCAAGCTCGTAAGCGATTTGTTTGTTCAAAAGCCCTTCGCACAGCATCCGCAACACACGCGACTGCTGCGGGGTCAACGTCTGAAGGCGTTCCAGCATGTCGGCGACGTCCGGATCCGTTTCTTCTCCGCCTTCATAACCGGATGGCGTGTAAACCTCGCCGGCAAGAACCGTACGGATTCCTTGTCTGAGCTCATCAATACCCGCCGATTTCGAAATGAAACCCGATGCGCCGAGCGCCAGTGTACGGCGAACCGTGTCGTCATCGTCACTGCCCGATACGATCACAATCGGCAGGCTTGCAAATTCCGCCCGCACGGTAATCAGGCCGGAAAGGCCGCTTACGCCGGGCATCGCAAGGTCGAGTAACATCAGGTCTGCGTCTGGATTTTCTTTCGCCGCCTGTCGGGCACCTTCGAAGTCACCGGCTTCAACGACGGCGTAATAGGTCGCCATCCCGCTGATCGCCTGTTTCAGCGCACTGCGGAATAAAGGGTGGTCATCTGCGATCAGTATTGTTTGTCCGGTCATCAAATGCCCCCTCCCAAAGGCAGTTCACAACCCATATCATGAGTTTTCATCATTAAACACAACCGTATCGCAACACAATAACCGAGGGGCATTCATCACCGTATGATTACCGCAATTTTTAAGCTCGCAACGATAAAACACAAGTTTTTATGCTTTTTGCTTTTATATTCGCTCTATTAAACCGGATTTCTGCGCTTCCTCATGGACATTTCTGTTTCCTGCGGCTTTAAAGACGCCCGGATAATCGACAGGATGGCATCATGCAGAACCTTATTTACAAAATTGTCCGGGCCGAAGAGTGGCAGCAAGCGCGTGACACCGGAACGTATCATGGCGCACCTGTCGACAGGGCGGATGGCTTCATCCACTTCTCAACAGCCGATCAGGTTGAGGAAACCGCAGCCAAGCATTTTGCCGGCCAAACTGACCTGTTGCTTGTGGCCGTCGACCCTGGGGTTCTGGGGGCAGATCTGAAATATGAACTGTCCCGCGGCGGTGCCTTGTTCCCGCATCTCTATGCCGCGCTTTCGATGACGGCCGTTATCTCCGAGAAACCACTTCCATTGAAGGATAACGGCATGCACAATTTTGAAGGGCTGATCTGATGATAAATCTTTTCAAGTGCGGCGCACGTCAGGCTGTCTTTACGATTGATCCGGAGCGCGCGCATGCGCTGACGCTCAAGGGTATCAACAGCGGGCTTTTGCCGCGCGCCGCGCATGCCTCAGACCGGCGCCTTGCCATCAGCGTTGCCGGACTATCTTTTGAAAACCCACTGGGTGTTGCCGCTGGTCTGGATAAAAATGGCGAGGCCATATCAGCACTGCAGAGACTGGGCTTCGGCCATGTTGAAGCCGGAACAGTGACGCCGCGGCCGCAGCCGGGAAATCCCAGACCGCGGCTTTTCCGTCTGGTCGAGGATGAAGCTGTCATCAATCGGATGGGGTTCAATAATGACGGTCATGATGCGCTGGCCGGAAAGCTTTCGCGTCTGAGCACACGTGGTGTCACCGGCGTCAATATCGGGGCGAACAAGGATTCTGAGGATCGCATGTCGGATTATGTCGCTGGCGTCACGCGCTTTTCCGGGCTTGCCGATTATCTGACAGTCAATATCTCGTCTCCCAACACGCCGGGTTTGCGTGATCTGCAGGGGCGCGAGCAGCTTGATGCACTTCTGGGGCGTGTTGCTGAAGCGCGTGAAAAGGCAGAACAACGCATCCCGGTATTTTTAAAGATCGCTCCGGATCTCGATGAGACCGGTCTTGATGATATAGCAGCTGCTGTGCTGTCGAGCGGTCTCGACGGGCTTATCGTTTCCAACACAACGCTGTCGCGCGCTGGTTTGAAAAACAGACGGCTCGCGAACGAAGCCGGCGGGCTCTCCGGCGCCCCCCTGTTTCACCTTTCGACTGCTGTCCTCGCGCGTATGCGCCAGCGCCTCGGCCCCGATATTGCAATCATTGGCGCTGGTGGTGTGAATTCGGGTGAGCGGGCTTTGGAAAAAATCAGAGCCGGGGCTGACCTGATACAGATTTATTCCGGCATGGTTTATGAAGGTCCGAGCCTGATTTCGACCATTTTTCGTAAGCTGATTGCCACGCTGGAAAAGGAAAACGCCAGTTCGGTTTCAGCCTTGCGCGACACTGCGCTCGATCGCTGGGCAAAGGAACCGATTTAATTCCGGCTGCCGTTTCAGGTTACTGGCTGAGGTCCATCGACCAGAATGGCCGGTTTTCAGAATTGGGGCTGGTCGAAACGGCAACACCCATGTGTGCATAGTCGCCGAGCATGTTTTTAAGGTGTTGCGGCGAGTTTACCCAGGCCTGAAAGGCGCGTTCGGGCGTTTGCTGATACATCGCAATGTTCTCAGCGGCTGGCAATGGCAGACCGATGCGTTTGAAACGTTCGGCGACCGTCTCACTGCGGCTTGTAATATGGTTCATCTTGCCAACAAGGGCCATACGTCTGGCCTGATCAAGGGCCGCCTGCTCATTGACACGTGCGTAAGAGACCGGCGGCAAGCCATGGTCAGCACGCAACGCGTTTACCCATGGCAGGAAGGTTGATGTCATCGCCCGCGCATTCGTGTCACCTTCCGGCATTCCATTCCCCAGACCGGGGAAATCAAGCCCGCAGCCGGTGAGCGCGACTGCTGTACCTGCGCCGAGGATGCCGATGATAAAGGCCCGACGGCCCGGTTTGGAATAATGGGGCATCAGCGACGATAACTCAGTATGCGGATGATCAGGAAGACCGGGATAACGATGATCGCGCCCAGAATGAAATAGTGTCCGATTTCGCCGAGTGCCTGAAAGCCCCGGTTCCAGATGTTGACGAAGAAGTCGATCACACCATGGTAGAGGTCGATCGGGTCAATGTTGAGCGCTGACAGAATGAACCCGACAATCAGCGAGACCACCAGCAGGCGGACGATGGTACCGACAACAGTGCCGCCCAGAAACCGGTTTACTTCATTACTCATTGCTCGCCTTCTCCGTCAGAATTGAGCTTTTTAGATATAATGCATGGCAGCCGGCTTCAAGGTTTCCGGTCTTCAGGTCGCAACAATGTTTCCGCTTGCCTTTTCCCTGAAAGCGCGCCATTGGCCATGTCACTTGTTTTTCGGTTTTCGTGACATGAATATAAAGTCTTTTTCTTCGGGCGATCTGCTTGCAGACCGTCGTGCCGATTATGCGCGCATGCTGGATGAAGCCGGCGAGTTCGAGGCCGCCGCCGATCTGATGGAACAGGCGCTTGAGCGCGTGCCGGACTGGCCCGCCGGGCTGGCCATGCTGGCTGCCTTTCGCGAGCACGCAGGCCAGTTCAGTGCTGCAGTTGAAACGCTTAAAGCGTTGGATGACAAGGATGACAGTGATCTTTTCGCTGCACCCTTGAAGCTTGCGGTCCTGGGTGCAGCCAATGCGCCTGCTCATCCACCGGGCCGTTATGTGGAAGCACTCTTTGATTCCTACGCCGAACATTTTGACGAGGCGCTGACTGAGCGGCTGGCCTATACCGCGCCACAGCAGCTTGCAGCACTTCTGAATGAGGTGGAAGGCCAGGAACGCCGCTTCCGCCTCTGTGTGGATATCGGCTGCGGAACCGGCCTTTCCGGTGAAGTTCTAGCCAGTCGTGTGGACAGGCTGGAAGGTTTTGACCTTTCGCTCAACATGCTTTCAAAGGCCGCGGAGAAGGGGCTTTACCAAGATTTGCGGCCAGCAGACCTGTTGCGATGTCCGGAAAAAAGCGGCTTGTTTGGGGAACCCTTTGCCCAAGGGCGCGCCGATCTCGTGATCGCAGCCGACGTGTTGATGTATATTGGTGCGCTGGAAAATCTGATGATGAATGTGCGCCAGCTCACCGCATCCGCCGGTATGTTTCTGTTTTCTGTCGAAGATGCCGGTGAGGGGGATCATTTCCGTCTTTTGCCTTCGCTGCGCTATGCCCATTCTAGGCGTTATGTCGAGAAGCAGCTTTCTGCGTTTGGCTTCCAGATCAAAGCCTTCCGTAATGTAACATTGCGTAAAGACGGCGGGGCAGATGTGCCGGGAATTATCTTTCTGGCGGAACACATATTCGTTTGAGTGCGTTTCAGGAGACACGCTGAACAGAAACAGGGAGGCTGAAATGATTCTGACTTCTGCACTTTGTCAGGCTGCACGTGTCCTCGCACAGATCGATCGTCCAACGCTTTCGGCAGAAAGCGGCGTTTCCGACGACAAGATCAAAGCCTTCGAGGAAGGGATCGCAGATCTTGGCGATGAAACCCGTGAAAAGCTGAAAATCACGCTCGAATCTCTTGGTATTTCTTTTCTTCCGGAAGAAGGTGAGGGCGGCGTCGGGCTGCGGCTGAAATTTACGAGAAGCGAGGCGCGTCGGATTGTCAACTGGGAAGATGAGGGCGGACGCGTCAATCAGGATGATGTTGTTTGACGCGCACAGCGTTTTAGGGTGAATAGGAACCAGCCTCCGGTTGAACCAACCGGGTTTCCTTTCGCCTAACATTGTGGAGCGGCCTGCGCCTTGTCCGAGAATAAATTCCTGTCCGGCATCATGAACTCAACCCCTGATCGTCATTCGCTGCTTGAGGATGCGCAGGGGATCATTACCGGGTCGATGATTACCTGTGTCGGTATCATGATGCTTAAAGCTGGTGGCTTGCTGACAGGCGGGACCGCAGGACTGGCCTTTCTTCTGTTTTACACCTCGGGCATGAGCTTCGGGCTGGCTTTCTTTCTGGTCAATCTGCCGTTTTACTATTTTGCCTGGCGCCGGGTCGGGCTGGCCTTCACCGTTAAAACCTTTATCGCCGTCGGCCTGACCTCAGCGCTGACATCCATTGTGCCGCAGTTCGTTACAATTGGAGACACGAACCCGTTTGCAGGTGGCCTGTTCGGAGGTATGCTTGTCGGCGCGGGACTTTTGATCTTCTTCCGGCATTCGGCGAGCCTTGGCGGTTTCGGGATTCTTGGACTGTATCTGCAGGACCGCTTTGGCATTAAAGCGGGCTATGTGCAGATGGTGCTTGATGGCATGGTGCTGGTCATGTCGTTTTTCGTCGCCAGCCCATATATTATAATCTGTTCGGTTGCCGGTGCCGTTGTCATCAATATGGTGCTTGCCATCAATCATCGCCGGGACCGGTATGTTGCCATGTAGGTTTCAAAGCAGGTTTAAAAAAATCTGGCCTGAAACATCAAATACTGTCATCGTCCGCTCATGAACGAAACGGAAACATTGGCCGAAAAATCTTCTGCCGGGATCCTGCCTGACCGCTTCCGCCGCTGGTTTGCTGCCAATGGCTGGTCGCCCCGTCCGCACCAGCTGGAGCTTCTTTCGCGCGCAAGCGCAGGCGAGAACATGTTGCTGATCGCTCCGACGGGGGCGGGCAAGACAATGGCCGGTTTTCTGCCGGCGCTTTCCGATCTGGATCGCCGTGGGCCGCACAAACCGGGAACCAGGCCGTATGGTGTTCACACGCTTTACATCTCGCCATTGAAGGCGCTCGCGGTGGATATTGCCCGCAACCTGAAACGACCTGTCGTTGAAGCCGGTCTCGATATCACGATGGAGACCAGAACCGGCGATACGCCGCAGGGCAAGCGCCAGCGTCAGAAGCTCAAGCCACCGGATATCCTGCTGACGACGCCGGAACAGCTGGCACTTCTGATCGCAAGCAAGGATGCCGACAGTTTTTTCGAGGATCTGCGCTTCGTAATCTTCGATGAACTGCATTCTCTTGTGACTTCAAAACGGGGGCATCTCCTGTCTCTGGGGCTGGCGCGATTAAGACGGCTTCAGCCCCGGCTGACGACGATCGGCCTTTCTGCGACAGTTTCTGAGCCAATGGAGCTGCAGCGCTGGTTGGTAGAGCAAACCGGAGAGGTGGAGCCGGAGCCAGCTGCCGGGCTCATTCAGGTCAAGGGCGGAGCCCTGCCGGATATCACGATACTCAAGGCATCGAACCGCATTCCATGGTCGGGTCATTCGGCCCGCTATGCCGCGCCGGACGTGTATGAGGCATTGAAAAGCCGCGCCATGACGTTGATTTTCGTCAACACGCGTTCGCAGGCTGAAATCGTGTTTCAGGAACTCTGGGCAGTGAATGAAGACAACCTGCCGATCGCGCTGCACCATGGCTCGCTGGATGCTTCTCAGCGGCGCAAGGTTGAAGCGGCCATGGCTGCGGGTAAACTGAGGGCCGTCGTTGCGACATCCACACTGGATCTCGGCATCGACTGGGGTGATGTGGATCTGGTCGTCCATGTCGGAGCGCCCAAAGGCGCCAGTCGTCTGGCACAACGTATCGGACGTGCCAACCACCGTATGGATGAACCAAGCCGGGCGATACTGGTACCGGCTAATCGCTTCGAGGTGATGGAATGTCAGGCGGCGCTCGATGCCAATTATGTCGGCGCGCAGGATACGCCGCCGATTGGTGACGGCGCGCTGGATGTTCTGGCGCAGCACATACTAGGCATGGCCTGTGCTGAACCGTTCCGACCGGATGACCTGTTTGAAGAGGTCCGGACGGCGCTGCCCTATCATACGCTCTCAAGGACAACATTCGACAGGCTCGTCGCTTTCGTCGCAACGGGTGGCTATGCACTTCGTTCCTATGAGCGATATGCGAAAATCCGCGAAAGCGAAGATGGAACATTTCGCCTGACGCATCCCGATTTCGCAAGGCAGTACCGGCTCAATCTGGGGACGATCATCGAAATGCCCATGCTGAATCTGCGGTTGGTCAGACCTGGCAAGCGAACTGGTTTCGGGCGTGGTGGTCCGGCGCTGGGTCAGGTGGAGGAGTATTTCATTGAAAGCCTGAGTCCCGGCGATACGTTTCTTTTCTCCGGTAAGGTTCTGCGTTTTGAGGGGATCCGTGAAAGCGAGTGCCTCGTTTCTGCGGCCTATGACAAGGATCCGAAGATCCCGTCTTATGCGGGTGGCAAGTTTCCGCTTTCGACTTATCTTGCCGATGGCGTGCGGGCGATGCTGGATGATTCTGACCGGCGCAAGGTGTTGCCGGCTCCGGTGCGGGAATGGCTTTCACTTCAGGCTGAACACTCTCTGCTCCCCAGACGCGACGAATTGCTCGTCGAAACGTTTCCGCTGGATAATCGGTTCTATCTGGTTGCCTATCCTTTTGAGGGGCGGCTTGCTCATCAAACACTTGGTATGTTGCTGACCCGGCGTCTGGAGCGCTTTGGAGCTTCACCGCTCGGTTTTGTGTCGACGGACTACTCGCTGGCGATCTGGGGCTTAAAAGATATGGGGGCGATGCTGGCCGGTGGTGCGCTAGACCTGAAAACGCTTTTGGACGAAGATATGCTGGGCGATGATCTGGAGGCTTGGCTGAATGAAAGCTGGATGCTGAAGCGTACGTTCCGTCAGTGTGCGATGATTGCCGGTTTGATTGAGCGGCGATATCCCGGAAAGGAAAAGACCGGACGGCAGATGACGGTTTCAGCAGATCTGATCTATGATGTTCTGATATCTCATGAGCCCGATCATATTTTGTTGCAGGCCACCCGGGCAGATGCTGCTGCAGGCTTGCTGGATATTGGGCGGCTTGGCAAAATGTTGTCCAGAATCAAGGGGCATCTGGTTCACTATCCGCTGGAGCGGGTTTCGCCGCTGGCTGTGCCGGTGCTGATGGAAATCGGGCGCGAACGTGTCAACGGCTCTGCCGGGGAAACGATGCTGCAGGAGGCTGTCGATGAGCTTGCCGCCGCCCTTGAAGGCGCAGATCGTGAGGAAGATGAATGACCTTTTGCGCCTGTGAAACGGACCGGCCATATGGGCCTGTCGCAAGTGGCCGGTTTGCGGGACATGCCATCACGTTCGATTGCTCCGGTGCTGCATATTTTCCGGAGCTTTCGCTTCTCGTCATTTCGGATCTTCATCTGGAGCGCGGTGCTGCGCATGCGCGGCGGGGCTTCTTTTTACCGCCCTATGATACTGCTCAAACGCTGAATGCTCTCGCTGCGGTGGTGCGCCGTTATCAGCCTTTGCGGATTGTTTCGCTCGGTGACAGTTTTCATGATCGCCTTGGCGCTCAGGCAATGATGCCGGAGTTGCGCGAACGCCTTGAAGAACTGGCTCAAACGGGTGAATGGATCTGGATTACCGGCAATCATGATCCTGACGGGGTCGGCGGATTGCCCGGACATGAAAGTCATGAATGGAATTTCGAGGGACTGAGCTTTCGCCATGAACCGGGTGGGGGCCCGCTTCCTGATGCGGTTGAAGGCGAGGTTTGCGGCCATTTGCATCCTGCCGCAACCTTGAAACGCCCGGGAAAATCAGTACGGCGGCCTTGCTTTGCTGCAGACGACAAGAGGCTGATGCTGCCTGCATTTTCGACCAAAGCTGGCGGACTCGATCTGAAGCATTCCGCCTTTTCCGGGCTCTTTGACCGTAAGAAGTTGAACGTTCACATGCTCGGGCCGGACAGGGTTTACAGTTTTCCGTTTGCAGAACTGAACAGGCGTTAGCTCTTCCGGAAAACCACACTCGCGATATAGCCGGAAAGCAGGGCGATCATCACTGCCGACAGGCCGTAAAACAGCGGTTGTTCATGAGCTGCCGTTGTGATTTGTGCTTCGAGGCCGGTTTTGACCACATCAAGCGGAAGATTCTGAGCTGCGATTTGCTGGCCGTTCTTAAAAAGATAAGCCTGAACGGTGTGTGTGCCTTCGGGAATATTGACCGAAAGCCGCAGGCTGGCGCGAAACAGGCTGTTGGATACGAATTTGATGCCTTCCGGTTCAGAGACGTAATTGCCGTGAACATCATTCAGCCGCAGCATCGCATCGCGAAATGTTGCCAGATCGCTGGCATCGAAAAAACCAACCGGCGATATCCGCAAATGGGACACGCCGATGCCAAGCGAAGCCAGAACCTGCGGGCTTGTGATCTCATCAAGCGGGCGCGTGCTGGAAATTGAGTAGGAGCGCGGAACATGCTCGAAGGACATGGTTTCGCGGTTGACCCAGATACCGAAGACACGCTCCTTACGCCGTACATCAGCCTCGGCCTTCGGGCCTTCCAGAATAACGACAATATCATAGGCGCCCTGATCCAGAAGTTCCGGGTCTGCCTCATTGACTGCCCCGAAAACGGTCAGATCAGCACCGGAAAAATCGGAGGTTATGGCGATCTGATTGGTCGAGGTGCCGATTTCAAGCGTCTCAACATGAACATCAGCCGAGACCTGCGCCAGAGCCGGTGAAATAACCATACTCAGGAAGAGGGCAGTATAAGAGAGGATTCGTCTCATTCCGGTGCCCCCGCAAAAACGACGGAGAACATATCCGAAGGGGTGACGACAAGACCAAAGGCCAGCCGAACGCCGACGGCCAGAATCAATAATGCCAGCAATGCGCGCAGCTGCTCGCCGCGGAGTTTCTGGCCGACGCGAACACCATATTGTGCACCGACGACGCTGGAAATCATCAGAATGGAAGCAAGAACGATATCAACCGAAAAGTTGGTTGTAGCCTGGATTACAGTTGTGTAGGCGGAAACGAATATGATCTGAAACAGCGATGTACCGACCACGATATTGGTGGGAATCCTGAGCAGATAGATCATCGCCGGAACCATGATAAAGCCACCGCCAATACCCAGAGATGACGTCAGCACGCCAATCGATCCACCCAGCAGGAACACCGGAATAACGCTCAGATAAAGCTTTGATTTCTTGAAGCGCATCTTGATCGGCAGTTTATGGATCCAGTTATGCTGACCGGGACGGCGCACCATGGTGGGCTGCTTGTTGGCACTGCGCCGAATGGCGCGGATGCTTTCAGTCAGCATCAGCCCACCAATCGAAGTCAGCAGTACAACGTAGAGAATTGAAATGACCAGATCGAGCTGACCCAGCGCACGCAGAAGTGAGAAAACCCAGATGCCGAGCGTTGCGCCCACAAGACCGCCGCAAAGAAGCACGGTACCGAGCTTCATATCAAGCGTACCGCGCCTGAAATGGGTAAGCGTGCCTGAAACGGATGAGGCAACCACCTGGCTGGCGCCGGTTGCGACCGCTACCACAGGGGGAATGTTGTAAAAGATCAGAAGCGGCGTCATCAGAAACCCGCCGCCGACACCGAACATGCCGGAGAGAAAGCCGACCGCTGCACCCATTCCGAGGATGATAAAAATGTTGACCGATAGCTCCGCGATCGGCAGATAGATCATCACGGGCAGACCTCAAACTCATGTGTCGGCGGGCTTTTTCAAGCCCGTAAGGGGCGGTGTAAACTGCTTTTCTTCTTGCGCTGCATTGGCGCTCAAGTCAATTCAAAGCGGGCGAATTCACCCTTATCTGACTGGCTTTCAGGCCTGACTGTGGGCCAACAGTATTTTCACCAGTTCCGGTGTCACTCTGCCGTCCGGCTCAAACCCGTTGGCTTGCTGAAATGCACGGATGGCGGCATCTGTGCGCTTTCCCAGCAGGCCGTCGGCGGGCCCGGCATCATACCCCTGATTGTTGAGCATCGTCTGCAAGTCGCGGATAACGGCCTGTTTGTCGGCAACCGGTTTTGGTTTTGCAGATGCTTCGGCGCGTTGCCAGCCTGGCGGCGTTTTTACGGTATTGGCACTGGCTTTCGGGGTTTCAGGCTTCCACTCCGCAACATCCGCCTTGCCGCGCTTCAGTTCCTCCGGTGAAAGGGCTTCTGCCACCTCGTCGCGGCGCTTTGCGGCTTCAGCGTCCCCTGCTTTTGCAGCGATCGCAAACCATTTGTATGATTGCACCAGATCGGCGTTCACCCCCGCGCCACGGGCGTAAAGAATTGCCAGATTGAACTGACTGTCGGCCACGCCGTGGCTGGCGGCTGCCTTGAACCAGCGTGCTGCTTGCTGAACGTCCGGTGTACCGGTGGCCGCGCCGTTGGCCTGAAGAACAGCAAGGTTATGCATGGCGCGGATATTTCCTGCCTCCGCCGCCTTCTGGTAAAATTCTATTGCGGCGTTCAGGTTCTGAGGAACACCGTTGCCTTTTTCATAAAGGCTTCCAATGCTGAAGGCAGCCAGTGCAGAACCTTTCTCTGCAGCACGGTCAAACCATTCGGCAGCCGTTGACATGTCTTTTGCAACACCGGTTCCATCTTCATAATGAAGACCGATTTGATACAAAGCAGCCGGATTGCCCTGACTTGCCGCCGCTGCCAGCGAAGCCGGCTTCAACCCGGCGGGCACCGTGATGGCGACATCCTCGTTGGACTTTGACTGTGCTTGTGAAACTGAAGTGACCGCAGGCTCTGAAGGCCTGGTGCCAGCCTTTTGCAGCCCGGAAGCCGGATCCGGCGCGGTGTCGGATAACATATCCAGCACTTCTTCGCTGTCGACCGGCTGTTCGGCTTTATCAGCAGAGCGTGTCGCAGGATTATCTTCGGTGATTGGGCCTTTGCGTCTGGCAAGTGCCTTGCTTGCGGCAGCCTCAAACGGATTTTCCGCGCTCTGAGTTCTGATGCTGCCGGTGCTGATACTGCGATCAACGTCGGCGATGCGGAAAGCGGCTGGTTCGCCGATTGTCCCGGCTTCAGCTGTCTGAACGGGAAGGGGAGCATCCGCCGTGACGGGTACGTTTTGCGCATCTGCAGTCGGCGAAGGCGTGGTTTCAACGCGCAGGTCGCGCATTAAAACCGGCGTGTCAGCATTGTCCGTTCTGACCGTATGAACCGCAGTGACGTCGTCGTGGTCAACTGTGATCGGTTTATCGACAGAAGCGGTTCTGCTGATCAGCGGATAGGCCAGAACCGCGAGAAGAATGGCACTTGCCGCAAGGTAGACAGGCCGTCGTGACGGGGTCTGGCCGTTTCCGCCGTTGCCGCCGTCGTTATCGTTTTTTTTTCCTGAGGTGCCGCCTCTGCAGCAGTGGCGGCCGACCGGGCGGCACGTCTGGCTGCGGCAATGAGTTCGCCCTGTGGCGCACGGCCCGAGGCTAGCTGACTTCTGACACCGGCTGGTGTGCTGGATGCGGCCCTTTTGCTGCTTGCCTGCTGTTCAGACGCCTTCGGTGCATTTTCGCCCATTTGCCGGGCGCGAACACGGTTGAGCACACTCAGAACATCTGCGAAGTCGTCAGTGGAATGTTCAGCAGCCGGCGTACTTTCCGCCTGACCGGTTTCAGTCGTCGAAGCCTTCTTTGTTGCTGGTTCCTGTTCCTGCGCGTGGCTATCCGCATGAGCCTTGACCGCTGGCTCTTGGGTCCGGGGCGGCTCAGGCGATGCCTCAGGTCTGGTCGCTGGGAATTCAGCTTTTTCAGAAGGCGAGAAACGATCCAGCCGATCCGCGATTTTGCTGACAATGGATTTCAACTCATTGCGTTGCTCGGCTGCATCATTCCGGCTGGCTGCGTGCAGTGCCTGAAGGTCGCTGATCAGTGTTTTAAGGAGCGTATGTTCGGCATTCTGGCTTTCGGTTGTCCGGGCACCCTTGAGCGCTTCTTCTGCCGCGTATCGCGCTGCCTCGATAATGTAATCGTCATTGGTTTTCGACAGGGTTTCGATACGTTCGCCGAGCCGCTTCTCCATTTCATGGACGGGGAATTGCGGATCTGCACGGCGAATGAGCGATGTCAGTTCGCCAATCTGGTTTTCGATTTTCCGGAAAGCCTTGCCACTCGTGTCCTGAAGAGCCGCTTCCAGCCGCGTCGCAACCTCGGCAAACTGCCGGGTCAAAGCCGGATTATGGCTGGCACTTGCCAGTCCGTCGATCTTCATGCCGAGCCGTGTTTCGGAACCTTCAGGATCAAGCGCCAGAATGCGGGCTGTCAGCCGGTCTTCAAGGCCCGGCATATCCATGGCATCGACTTTTTCATGCAAGGCATCGTCGCGTTTGCCGGCGCTGATAGCGCTTACGCGCGCCGCAAGCCGCTGCTCTGCACCATTGATATCAATACGCTGGATCGTATCGACAATCTGGCGGGTGTTCTGTTGCATCTCGGCCGCACTGACGCCTTGCGGCATCGAATCGATTTTGCCGGAGAGCCGTGTGTGGCTTGTGTCGATATTTTGCTGAAGTCGCGCGAGCGTCTCTGCGCTGGCAGTCTTGTCCAGACGGCTGAGGATACGCTGCTCCGTTCCCGATATATCGATCCGCGCGACGTGATCGGCGATCTCATAGACGGCGTTTTTCAGGTCATCGGGGCCAAAGTCTTTCGGCTTTGCCTCAATAAGTGCATTCAGATGGTCCAGTCTGTCGTCGAGCCTGCGATCCAGAGCCGTTATCATCTCCTGCGAAACGGTCTGATCGAGCTTCGACGCAAGCCTGCGTTCTGTACCGGCAAGATCAATCTCGCTGACCTGTGAGGAAAGCCCGGCAATCGCCCGGTTCAGAGATTGTGTGTTGCTGTCCCGTTCGGTGCGATTGATTGCTCCGATGATGCGCTGCTCCGCGCCTTCCAGATCAAACTGGCTGAATTGTCCTGAAAGCGCCGCCATCGTGTTGGCGAACGTTTCGGTGTCGACGCTGTTTCCGGCATTTTCCACAAGACCGGCGAGGCGGTCGAGACGGGCTTCAATTTGCGGATAGCCGTTTGGTTGGCGATGCTTCTCCAGTTGCCGGGCCATGCTCTGCAGTTGACCAACCAGCTCTGACTGCCGCGCATCCTGCGCCTGTATCTGACGATCAATTTTCGTCAAAGTGTCTGCAAGTTCGCCAAGCTTGCTGTCCATGTGCTTGATTGCCGGATCATGTGCGGCTTCAGTGCGCTGTTGTGAAAGGCGCTCAAGCGAGCGATCGACATCGCCAATTCGCTTTTCAAGACTGACGAACTGGCCGTCGAGCTTTTTCGCCGCAGCCGGAGACTGTGCGACCAGGGTTTCCATCGCTCTGGCAAGCCCCGTCAGACGGTCTTCAATATCCCGCAAGTCCTGCGAATTATCCTGTGCTGCGAGGCAATGACGAACATCTTCAAGACCTTCTGCCAGCGTGATCAGCTCGTCATCAAGACGGGTCGGATCAAAGGCCGACAGCTTGTCATCGACGCGATCAAAACGATCTTCCAGCCGCTGAATGCTTTTTGCGTCGGCAAGACCGCCGATGAGCGTGCGAAGATGCTCGAATTCTGCAATCAGCTTGTCATCGTCTTGCCCGGAAGCATTTTCAATCAGCCAGTCGATTCCATCAGAAACACGGGCCAGTTCACCGCGTGTTTCACTGTCAATCTCAGCTGTGTCTGTCTGCCGGTCAAGATGAGCGAGCATATCATAAAGACCAGACAGCTCATCGCGAAGGCTTGATGTGAAGTCATTGTGAAGTGCTGCGCGAAGATCTTTCAGCGTGCGTGCAATGTCCCGGAGTTCGCTTTCGACGCGGGCAGCACCTGGATCCTGATAGCTGCGCTCGCGAAATGGCCGCTCTGCGGAACGGTTCGGCCGGCGCGACGGCGTGCGTGCGACACCATCATCAGCGCGTGCCGCCGCAGGCTGGAGCGTTTCCGAACGTGCGCGGCGGCTTTCCATAATTGCATTGAGCCGTGTTTCCAGATCACCGATCGTGCGGTTCAGGGCGTCGAGTGCCGGGCGGTCTTCCCCGCTGTCTCTGATCATGCGCGTCTGCGTCATCGCCTGCCGCTTCCCGAATATCTGGCCTGCGGCGCGCACCATCCACCTTGCGGCATGAAAATTCAGGTGCACGACCGCTTTTCAATCGTGCCCCGATCTTTCACCCAACATGGTAAAAAAGTCGTTAATTTACTGATTTTCGACGGAAGAAGCGTTCATGACGTTATCTTTTTCACGCGCCGGGGAACTGATCATTGTGGCGCCGATGATGGCGCCCGGATTGCCGTTTTGATCCCTGGACTGCAGCAGGATGACACAGCCGTCGCTGTTTTGAGGTTCCAGTACGTGGGAGGGCAGGGCAATTGTCGAGGCCTCACCATGCCACATGCCGATCGTCTGAACGTCGGTTACGATGTTCCGGTAGTCCATAACCTTTCCGGCGTTTTCGCCGCGCTCGATCTTAATGCGTTCATGGGCATTGATGTAGACCACGAGAACGTCAGCTTTCCCTTCTCCGTCACCCAGATGAATGTCAACTTCTTCATCGTTCATTCTGGCCGAGACCGGTACGCTTAGCCCCTGACCTTTGTCGGCAAGTGACCGGAGTTTTTGCTCAAGCGCGTTCGCATCTGTGCCGACAAGCTGAACCCTGCCATTGAGAACGGCCTGAGGCGTATAAACGCCGCTGCGCCCCATTGCTTTGCCATAATCATACTGACGTTCGGTGTTTTCGGGGCTGCTCATCGTGTCGGCCCAGCCGAGATAGTTCCAGTAATCGACATGGTAGCTGAGAACAATGAGGTCCTTGCGATCGGCGAGCCCGGCAATGGCGGCATCAGCTGGCGGGCATGATGAGCAGCCTTGCGATGTGAACAGCTCCACCACGCCCAGCGGTTTTTCAGAGCCAGCCGCATGAACCGGCCCCAGCGCAACGCTTATCAGCGCAGTACCCGTTATGATCGCCTGCCTCAGCACGTGTGATTACCTTTTTGCGGTCAGGAGGCCAGCCTCGACGGGTAGGCCCCTGATCAGAGATTGATGTTGTATGAAAATAAATTAGCGGTTTCCGCAATCAAGCAAAAGTCACGAACGGGTGAAATTTGAGTGTGATCATCAGATCGGTTCTCAGGCAATCAACACAAAGAAAAACCGGGCCATGTTACCGGCCCGGTTCCTCAGTCTTCAAAAGTGCTTAATGCTGATCAGTCAGCCAGCTGGCGCAGCACCGTCTGCAGGATGCCGCCATTGTTGACGTAGGTCAGCTCGTCCAGCGTATCGATACGGCAAAGGATCGGCACGTCTTTGACCGTTCCGTCGGAGAAGGTGACCTTGGCAACCTTCTTCTCGCGCGGCTTGACGTCTGCCAGACCTTCGATGGTGACGGTTTCATCACCCTTCAGACCGAGGCTTTCCCAGCTTGAGCCGTCTTCCAGAGTAAACGGAATAACGCCCATGCCGACGAGGTTCGAACGGTGGATGCGCTCGTAGCTTTCGGCAATCACAGCGCGAACGCCCAGAAGGTTGGTGCCCTTGGCCGCCCAGTCACGCGAGGAGCCGTTGCCATATTCGCCGCCGGCGAAGATGACCAGAGGAACGCCTTCCTTGCGGTATTCCATCGCCGCGTCGAAAATCGACATCTCTTCCTTCGACGGATAGTGGATGGTATAGCCACCTTCCTTGCCGTTCGGGCCGAGCATGTGGTTACGAATGCGGATGTTGGCAAATGTGCCACGCATCATCACTTCGTGGTTACCACGACGGGTTCCGTACTGGTTGAAGTCGGCGACGCCGACGCCATTGGCAATCAGGTATTCACCCGCCGGAGACTGTGCCTTGATCGAACCGGCAGGCGAGATGTGGTCGGTTGTGATCTTGTCGCCGAACAGGCCGAGAATACGTGCGTTTTCGATATCCTGAACCGGGCTCGGTGTCTTGTTCATGCCGACGAAGTAGGGCGGGTTCTGAACATAGGTTGAGTTATCGTCCCAAGCATAGGTCTGGCCTTCAGGCGCCTGAACAGCCTGCCAGTTTTCATCGCCCTTGAAGACATCAGCATACTTGCTCTCGTAAAGCTCGCGGGTAACGTATTTTTCAATCGTCTCCTGAACTTCCTTGGTCGATGGCCAGATGTCCTTGAGGTAAACTGGGTTGCCGTCCTTGTCCTCGCCGAGTGGCTCGGTGGTCAGGTCTTTGGTCACCGTACCGGCAAGCGCATGGGCAACGACCAGCGGCGGGGATGCCAGGTAGTTGGCCTGAACGTCCGGCGAAATGCGGCCTTCGAAGTTGCGGTTGCCGGAAAGAACGCCAGCGGCGATCAGGCCCTTGTCGTTGATCGTCTTGGAAATCGGAGCAGGCAGCGGACCGGAGTTACCGATGCAGGTGGTGCAGCCGAAACCGACGAGGTTGAAGCCGAGCGCATCGAGATCTTTCTGAAGGCCGGCTTTTTCCAGATATTCAGCAACGACCTGGGATCCGGGTGCCAGTGAGGTTTTGACCCACGGTTTCGATTTCAGGCCCTTGGCAACAGCGTTGCGTGCCAGAAGACCAGCGGCAATCAGGACGGACGGGTTTGACGTATTGGTGCACGACGTGATCGCGGCAATAGCAACATCGCCGTGGCCGAGGTCGTAATCCGTGCCTTCGACAGCATAACGCTTGTCGAGTTCACCCTTGTCCTTCTTGTACATGTCGACCATGGCTTCGGAGAAGCCGGAGGCGATGTTTTCCAGCGCGATGCGGCCTTCCGGACGCTTCGGGCCAGCCATCGACGGCACGACGTCGCCGAGATCGAGTTCCAGCGTGTCGGTGAAAACGAGTTCTTCCCCGTCATTGTCGCGGAACATGCCCTGAGCCTTGGAATAGGCTTCGACGAGCGCGATCCGGTCCTTCGTGCGGCCCGACATGTCGAGGTAGCGCAGCGTTTCGACATCGACCGGGAAGAAGCCGCATGTGGCACCGTATTCCGGGCCCATATTGCCGATGGTGGCGCGGTCGGCGAGCGTCATACTATCGAGGCCGTGACCGTAGAATTCAACGAACTTGGAGACAACGCCCTTCTTGCGCAGCATCTGCACCACGGTCAGAACCAGGTCTGTTGCGGTCACGCCTTCTTTCAGCTCGCCGGTCAGCTTGAAGCCAATGACTTCCGGCAGCAGCATGGATACCGGCTGGCCGAGCATGGCCGCTTCCGCTTCGATGCCACCAACGCCCCAGCCGAGAACCCCAAGGCCGTTGATCATTGTGGTGTGACTGTCAGTGCCTACACACGTATCAGGGTAGGCGATTTCTGCGCCATCTTCTTCCTTGGTCCACACGGTCTGACCAAGATATTCAAGGTTCACCTGGTGACAGATGCCTGTGCCGGGCGGAACAACACGGAAGTTTTCAAACGCCTGCTGACCCCACTTCAGGAAGCGGTAGCGTTCGCCATTGCGCTTGTATTCGTGTTCGACGTTGTGGGCGAAGGCTTGCGGGGTGCCGAATTCGTCGACGATGACGGAGTGGTCGATCACCAGGTCAACCGGAACCAGCGGGTTGATCTTTTCCGGGTCGCCACCGAGATTGACGATACCGTCACGCATGGCGGCTAGGTCAACAACAGCGGGAACGCCAGTGAAGTCCTGCATCAGAACGCGCGCCGGGCGATAGGCGATCTCAGCGCCCGCAGTACCTTTGTCCGTCAGCCACTTGGCGACAGCGAGAATGTCGTCTTTGGTGACCGAGCGGCCATCTTCGTTGCGCAGAAGGTTTTCAAGGAGAACCTTCATCGAGAAAGGAAGTTTCGAAACACCCTCGAGGCCGTTCGCTTCAGCCTTTGGCAGGCTGTAGTAAACATACTCTTTACCGTCCACATCGAGGGTGGAGCGACATTCAAAACTGTCTAGTGATTTAGCCACGGATAAAACCCCGCTTATACTGATTGGCCAACATAAGTCGTGCGAACGCCTATGTACTAAAGACATCAGGATGCGGGTGCGACCATTTCCGCTGTCCGCACGTGAGCCTGTGCAGGCCCATGTTCGGCGCAAGGATGAGTGACACGCCAGCCGCTGGCGTGGTTGCGCGTTTTATAGATAATTTCTAAGAAAGGTGCCAGATCAACGAAGGGCTAAAATTGATTTTTTTATAAAATTTAGCGCGCGATGAGGAAAACTGCCTTGGGAGACAGCTATTTAGAGGTTGATAGTCTTGCCGTGCGGCGCGGCAACGCGCTGATTTTCGCAGACCTGTCTTTTGTGCTGAAACCCGGTGATAGCCTGATTTTCAGTGGTCGTAACGGTGCAGGCAAGTCAACGGCATTGCGTGCGCTGGCCGGTCTCTTGCCTTTGGAAGGCGGTAAGGTTTCGTTTGTTGCATCTGATGAGCGTGACGATTTGCCGCTTGGTGCGTACAGTCATTTCCTCGGTCATCATAACGCAATGAAACGGGAAATGACTGTGCGCGAGAATCTCGGGTTCTGGTCAGCGTTTATGGGCAATTCCAGCGGAGGACCGCCGTGTTCCATTGATCAAGCGGCTGATGCCGTCGGGCTTTCAGACGCGATGGATATTCCTTATGGCTATCTTTCCGCCGGTCAGAAGCGGCGAATCGCTTTCGCCCGCCTTCTGGTGGCTTACCGGCCGGTCTGGCTTCTGGATGAGCCGACTTCCTCTCTTGATTCGGCTTCCAAGGCGCTCATTGCCGATCTGGCAAACCGACATCTTTCTTCCGGGGGAATGGTGATTGCAGCCACACATGAGCCGCTGGCTTTCGGTGAAAGCCGGGAGCTCCGCTTTTCCGGGCCGGTTGATCTGGCCTCTGACCCTTTTTTGCCAGAGGCGGACTGAAACATGCTGGCGCTTTATCTTCGTGATCTGAAGCTTTCTGTCCGCGCCGGTGGCAGTGCTCTGATCGGCGTACTGTTCTTCTTGTGTGTGGTAACCGTCATCCCGTTTGCCGTCGGGCCGGATCTGGCGCTGCTTGCAAGAATAGCAGCAGGTGTGGTCTGGATCGGCGCATTGCTCGCCACGCTGATCGGGCTCGAACGGCTCTTTCAGGGCGAACGCGATGATGGCTCGCTCGACCTTTTGCGCATGCAGGAAACGCCGCTGGTGCTGACTGTCTTTATCAAGTGTCTGGCACATTGGACGGCTTCTGTTCTGCCGCTGGTCATTCTTTCGCCGGTTATGGGCCTTTTGATGAATATGAGCGCAAATGCGATGGCGGCGACTGCGCTCACGCTGCTGGTCGGGTCCCCGGCCATCAGTTTTATCGGTGCCGCCGGCGCAGCGATTACGGTGTCTCTGCCACGCGGCGGGCTTCTGGTGCCGGTTTTGATTCTGCCGCTGGCAATACCGGTGCTGATTTTCGGAGTCAGTGCAAGTTACGCAGCAGTCACCGAGCCTCAGCCTTTTCTGCCGCCGTTTTTAATACTGGCCGCGCTGACGCTGTTTTTTGCTGTGGTTGGCCCCGCCGCTGCGGCTCTGGCCTTGCGTCAGGCTGAAGATTAGGCAACATCGGGCAAACGTCGGAGGAAACGGAAAGTCACATGCGTGATCAAAGATCAAAGCCCGGCCTTTTCAGCGGCCTTGCCAATCCGACACGGTTTCTCTCGCTGAGCGGGCGTGTGCTGCCGTTTATGACGGGCATAACGTTGCTGTTGTTTGCCTTTGGTCTCTATCTCTGCTTTTCAACGGAAGCCGACTATCAGCAGGGCGATACGGTGCGGATCATGTATGTGCACGTTCCCGCCGCCTGGCTTTCGATGATGTGCTATATGGTGATGGCTGTTGCAGCGCTTGGTACGCTCGTCTGGCGGCATCCTCTGGCCGATGTGGCGCATAAGGCGGCGGCTCCCATCGGAGCCGCTTTTACCTTTCTGGCCCTTCTGACCGGATCGCTCTGGGGTAAGCCAATGTGGGGAGCATGGTGGGTCTGGGATGCGCGCCTCACCTCGGTCTTTATATTGTTTCTGATGTATCTTGGCATTATCGCGCTCAATCGCGCGGTCGATGATCCGGGACGCGCCGCGCGGCTGGCCTCGATCCTGATCCTTGTCGGCGTGGTCAATATTCCGATTATCAAATTCTCGGTCGACTGGTGGAACACGCTGCATCAACCAGCAAGTGTGATGCGGCTTGACGGCCCGGCGATTGATCCGGAGTTCCTGCGTCCGCTCGCCGTGATGGCGCTTGCCTATACATTTGCCTTTTTCACCATGCATCTTGTTGCCATGCGAAACGAGATTTTCAGACGGCGTGTTGCCGCCATGCGCAAGGTTGCTGCCAGCAGGGCAGGGCGAAAGGCGGCTGTGCAGCCAGTCAAAGAGGGCAGATGATGGATCATGCGTTTTTCGTCTTTTCGAGTTATGGGGCATCAGCACTTGTGTTCTGCGCTCTGGTGCTGTGGCTGATTGTGGACGGGCGCGCACGCAAACGCGAGCTGGCAGCGCTTGAAAAGTCAGGAGCGAGGCGGCGCAGTGATCACAATGCCAAGGATGGCCCATGACTGACAATCAGGTAAAATCAGGCAGCGGAAGTTCCCGATATCTGATCGCAGCGCTCCCGCTTGTCATCGTTGCTACTCTGTTCGGCGTTTTCGGCTGGCAGATCATGTTCGGTCGTGATCCGTCCGAAATCCCGTCGGTGCTGATCGGCAAGAAAGCACCTCAGCTTGACCTTCCTGCACTTGAAGGCAGCCAGCTTCCAGCACTTACTTCGGATGAGATTGATGGCAAGCTGACGCTTGTCAACGTGTTCGCGTCCTGGTGCATTCCCTGCCGAGAGGAGCACCCCTTTATCATGGCCTTGTCGCGTGATCCGCAAATCAATGTTGTCGGTATCAATTATAAGGACAATCCGGATAACGCGCTTCGGTTTCTTGGCGAACTGGGCAATCCGTATTCGGCCGTCGGGGTGGACCGCAAGGGCGCTGCTGCGATTGACTGGGGCGTTTATGGCATCCCTGAAAGCTTTGTTGTTGGCCCCGATGGCACGATCATTTTCAAGAAGGTCGGCCCTATCGATGCGAAGTCCTATGAGAGGGAAATCCTGCCGGTGATCAATCGCACTGTTGGCCCGGCATCAAAGCTGATGAACTGACGGGGCCTGCCAGGGCGACGAACCTCGCCATCAACCACGGGCTGCGTTCAGCTTTCGTCTTTCTTCTCTTCTCCGCCAATCGGCTCCAGTGAGTGCCGCATGATCAGTGGCATCTGCGACAGTGTAAAGATGATCGTGATCGGCATCGTCGCCCAGACCTTGAAGTTCACCCATGTGTCCGCAGAAAAATTGCGCCAGACCACCTCGTTCAGGATTGCCAGAAACACAAAGAACAGGCCCCAGCGGAGGGTCAGCTTTTTCCAGCCTTCATCATCAAGCTGAAAGGCGGAGTGAAACACATAGCCCAGCAACGACTTTCCAAAGAACAGGCCACCCAGAAGAACGGCAGCAAAAAGGCCGTTGACGATGGTCGGCTTCATCTTGATGAAGACTTCATTCTGCAGCCCGATCGAAAGTGCGCCGAACACCAATACGACCACGCCTGAGACCAGCGGCATGATCGGAATTTTCCCCATGAAAATCTTCGAAAGCACCAGCGATATCACCGTGGCGGCCATAAATAAGGCTGTGGCCACCAGCAGCGGCGTTCCAATGGGCGCAAGCACCGGAAATGTCTTCATCAGCCATTCGCCGCGCAGGTTGGCGAAGAAGAAGATCAGTAGCGGGCCGAGCTCGAAGGCGAGCTTCAGCAGCGGATCTTCTTTTGGTTCAGTGTTAAGTTTTTGAGGTGCCTTGGTCATTATGCGCCAGTCTTGATTGATGGTTGCTGCAGTCAGCATCTGCTAAAGTGTGATAGCATGGAAGGAGGATGCTTCTTCAACCCAAATCGCGGCAATTTTCCGAAAGTGCGCTAAAAAAGTCAGGCCTCTTCGGCTTCTTCGGTGCCAGCAATAGCTTCGGCGAATTCTTCCGCTTCGAACGGCTCAAGATCGTCGATGCCTTCACCAACACCGATAAAGTAGACCGGTAGTTTGTGCTTGGCAGCGATGGCGACCAGAATGCCGCCGCGTGCGGTGCCATCAAGCTTTGTCATGATCAGGCCCGAAACACCCGCAACGTTGCGGAAGATCTCGACCTGATTCATGGCATTCTGCCCGGTCGTGGCGTCGAGTGTCTGCAACACGGTATGCGGTGCATCAGGATCGAGTTTGCCGAGAACGCGAACGATTTTGGAAAGCTCGTCCATCAGTTCGGCCTTGTTCTGAAGGCGCCCCGCCGTATCGATGATCACGACATCCGATCCGTTTTCCTGACCGCGCTTGAAGGCGTCAAAGGCGAGCCCAGCTGCATCAGCACCCAGCTTGCTGCCGACAAACTCCGATCCCGTGCGATCCGCCCAGATTTTCAGCTGCTCAATCGCAGCAGCGCGGAACGTATCGCCTGCGCCAAGCGTGACCTTCAGACCGGCGGCGGAAAGCTTGGCCGCAAGCTTTCCGATGGTTGTGGTTTTGCCCGTGCCGTTGACACCAACCACCAGAATGACGTGAGGCTTGTGGCTCAGATCCAGCGCAAGCGGTGTTGCGACGGGTTTGAGAACCTTGGTGATTTCACCGGCCATGATCCGGGCCACATCCTGGCCGGTCACATCGCGGCCATAGCGCTCTGAGGACAGCGTATCGGTGATCCGCATCGCAGTCTCAACACCAAGGTCAGCCTGGATCAGCAGGTCTTCCAGTTCTTCCAGTGCGTCTTCATCCAGCTTGCGCTTTGTAAAGAGTGCGGCGATCTGGCCGGAAAGGTGCTGGGACGTACGCAACAGGCCGGCCTTGAGGCGCTGGAACCAGGATAAGCGCTTTTTCGGCTGCGACACAGGCGCAGGTTCCTGGCGTGTCTCAGGCCCATGGGTGATTTCAAAACCGGTATTTCTGACAGCGGCCGCCGGTTCTTCTTCTGGCGTGGTTGCCTCCGGATGTGCTTGCGCCAGAGGTTCAGACTTAGATGCTGCATCTCCGGTTCGCGCTTCTTCTGCCGGCTGGGTGTCTTTTTTGCGGGTGCTGGGGCCGGTCACCCCTCCCATAACACTTTCATCATCCCAGGGATCGACAGGCTGTTCGTCTGTTTCTTCCGGCGCGCCTTGCGGCTCTGATGGAGGTCTTTCGGCGAAGGCTGTATCTTGGGAAGCGGCAGGATCAGGTTGCGCGGCCTCTAATTGTCCGGTTGCTGCTTCAGCCGTTTCGCCAGAGTCTTCGTCCGTCAGAGTGCTTTCGTCAGGCCTTTCCGCTTCTTCCGGCTGGATCTCTGCCTGTTTCTTGTCTTTACCGAAGGTGAAGACGTTTTTCATAAAGCCAAGCGCCATGGGATTTCTTTCCTGTTGCCGGGGCCCGTTACCGGGAGAAGACGACTGCCTAACCTGTAAGGCCGGTCCCTTCGGCAATCAACCTTTTGCCGTCATGTGCGACGATCCGAACTGTTTTCAGTTGTCCGGGTTGAAGTGACGGTGTGTGTACCGGCGTGAAATTTTCACAGTGGGAAATGCCTCGCCGTTCTGTCAGCAACTTTTGTGTTGTGCCTGTCAGTTGCTCAAGATGCGCTGACATCAATGCCTGGCCGGTTTCGCGCAGGCGCTTTGCCCGTTCCTTCACCAGAGCGCGGTCCACCTGCGGCATGCGTGCTGCCGGAGTTCCCGGTCGCGGGCTGTAAGGGAACACATGCAACTGGGCAATCTGAGCTTCTTCGGCAAGCCTCACCGTGCCTTGAAAATGGTCTTCGGTCTCGGTCGGAAAGCCTGCAATGAAATCGGCCCCGAAAGCGATCTCAGGGCGAAGCCGTCTTGCCTGATTCATGAAGGCGCGGGCATCTGCGCTGGAATGGCGGCGTTTCATCCGTTTCAGGATCAGGTCATCGCCGTGCTGGAGTGAAAGGTGCAGATGCGGCATGAAGCGCGGCTCGTCGGCCAGCAGATCGAGCAGATGCCGGTCAACTTCGATACTATCGATGGAAGACAGGCGCAGTCGTGAAATTTCCGGTACCTGCTTCAGCAGCGTTTTTGCGAGTAGTCCAAGTGTCGGCTCGCCCGGAAGGTCTGCACCATAAGATGTGGCATCCACACCCGTCAAAACCACCTCGATATAACCTTGAGCGGCAAGCTTTCTGGCCTGATCAATCACAGCTCCCATAGGCACGGAGCGTGAATTGCCGCGACCATAAGGAATGATGCAGAAGGTGCACCGGTGGTCACATCCATTTTGCACCTGCAGAAAGGCCCGCACATGGCCGTCAATGCTTTCTACCATCTGCGGCGCGGTCTCTGTCACGCTCATGATGTCGTTTACGATCAGCTTTTCTTCAGCCGATACGCCAAAATCGGGGAGTGCGCGGTAACTGTCTGCCTCAAGCTTTTCAGCATTGCCCAGAACCGCGTCCACCTCAGCCATATTCGCGAAGGTTTCCTTCTCGGTCTGCGCCGCGCAGCCGGTCACCACAATCCTGAGATCGGGGTTCTCGCGACGCGCACGGCGGATGGCCTGCCGTGCCTGGCGCACAGCTTCACTGGTAACGGCACAGGTGTTCACAAGGATCGCATCTTCAAGGCCTGCCTCTTCAGCGGCCTTGAGCATGACCTCGCTCTCATATGTGTTCAGCCTGCAGCCGAATGTCAGTGTTTTGATTGTCATCTTATGGCCGTTACGCCTGTCGGTCTTGTGTGTTGATGGCGCCTATATCGCGTTCTGGCCGCAAAACTCAATGAACGTCGCTCAAAGCGGGTTTATTTGCGCTCCCAAACCCCGGTTTCGGGATCGACCCTGCCAGACCATTCATACTCTGCTGGCCCGGTCATGATGACATGATCGTTCTTCTTGCGCCACTTGATGTGGAGGGAGCCAGCCGGCAGGTAAACATCAACGCTGCGTCCGGTGCGTCCCGTTCTGGCCGCGGCAACGGCTGCCGCGCATGCAGCAGAACCGCAGGCCAGTGTCAGGCCCGCGCCACGCTCGAAAGTTTTCAGAGACAGGGACGATGGCGATGTAATCTGTGCAAGCGAGATATTGGCCCGTTCGGGAAACATTGGATGACGCTCGTATCGTGGGCCAAAATCCTCCAGCCCATAGCTGTCGACATCACGCGGCACGAAAAATACCGCATGAGGGTTTCCCATTGAAACGGCAGAGAACCGTTGCAGGGCAGGGTCCGCCTCATAAGGTTCAGAAAGGCCGATATGGGTTGTTTCCGCAGCAGGTCCGGCCAGCGGTATTTTTTCCCATGAAAATTCGGGCGATCCCATATCAACGGAGATCAGCCCATCGTCCAGCTTTTCGGCATGAAGCGCACCGGCGACAGTGCGGAAGTCAAAGCTTGTCGGGCCATTCTTCTTTGATAAGTAATCCACAACGCAGCGCGTGCCATTGCCGCAGGCCTGCGCCATTGAGCCATCCGAATTCAGAATATCGATCCAGCCGTCAGGTGCATTCTTCTTCGGGTCATAAAGCGCCATGATCTGATCGAACGCTGTCTCAGGATCACCGTTCAGGCGTTTGGCAGCTTCCGGTGTCACCTTGTCTTTACGTCCGCGCATATCGATGACGAGAATCTTGTTTCCAAGACCATTCATCCGTTCCATTCGCGCGAGGAGCTTTTCCTTTGCCATGCCGGTTGTCCTTGCCGTCCGCTTGCGATTTCCCGCCCTATATGGCCGATCATTCGGCATGTGACCAGAGCAATATATGTGCTTTGCAACCAGATTATTCATAACGCGGTTCCCAAAGCCTGTATTTGCCCCCTTTGCGCCGCTCTTTTTTCATGCTTAATGTGCCAAAGTCATATTTTTAGAGCGTACCACCGTCCGGGCCGGTCCAGCTGTCACCCTTTGATTTCCCGCAATGCGTTGCTCCGCTCCGCCCGGTTTTGTGCCTGACGCGACAGGTTTTGAAAGTTTTGCAGTGATGTTGATGAAGATTGCGGCCACGGGCCCATCTCCGCTTTATACAAAGTGCCATGCGCCAGGGCGAATTATTGCCGTTTCTGCAATAGCCAGTCTGGAGGTCTGATATGAAGGTTCCGGGCGTTGTTCTTGCATTCACTGCGATATCTATTTTTGCTGTGCAGGACGCGATCACGCGTCATCTGGGGCCGCTTTATTCGCCCTTCTTTATCGCGATGGTGCGCTACTGGGCTTTCGGCTTGTTCGCTGTCATCTGGGCATCACGCAGTCAGGTTGGATTTCTGGGCGCTGTGAAAACCAAACATCCGGTTTTGCAAGTCTGGCGCAGTTTTCTTCTTGTCGCTCAGATTCTCGTTTCCATTCTGTCCTTCGCTTTGGTTGGGCTGGCGCAAAGTCAGGCGATCTTCATGGCCGCGCCACTCGTCGTTGCACTTCTTTCTGTTCCGCTTCTCGGCGAGAAAGTTGGCTGGCGGCGTTGGGTGGCGATTATCATCGGTCTTTTCGGCGTGCTGATCATTATCGATCCGCTCGGAGAGGAGTTCCAGCTCGTGACACTTGTGCCGGTTGGATGCTGTTTCACTTTTGCGCTCTATTCGCTCTTTACACGCCTGGCCGGACGATATGATTCAGCAGAAGTCAGCTTTTTCTATACCGGTGTTGTCGGATTGGTCATCACGAGCATGATCGGACCGTTTTTCTGGGAAGATGTCGCCTTTGCTGATTGGGGCTGGTTGCTCGCTCTCTGCCTGACCGGCGTTTCCGGGCACTATCTTCTGATCCGTGCGCTTGCCATCACGGAAGCGGTGACCGTCCAGACAATTACCTATATGCAGCTTGTCTATGGTTCGGCGTTCGGCGTGCTGATTTTCCATGAAAGTCTGACGCTGCATATGATTCTCGGTGCTCTCATCGTCGTCTGTGCAGGTGGCTTCACGATCTGGCGTGAGCACGTGCTCAAGATCAAGAATGCAGCTGCATCATCGACAGAAGCGTCACTTTCCGGGCGTTGAGGGGCCTCAGTCTGTGCTATCCCGCTGTGCCACGGCCGAGGATGGTGCTGCGGGGACTGGCCCTGAGGCGTTGATCGGCTGTTTCAGCGCAAGCGGCACATCGAACACCTCGCCCGGTCTTAAAGGCCGGAAGCGGGCCTTTTCAATTCCCTGTTGTTCGAGTGCTGCCTCAAGTCTGATGACCGGATCGTCGATCCCTTCGTCTGTGAGCTGAAACGTGCCGAAGTGATGGCCAACGGCAAAATCAGCCTCTGACAGTTTCATGCCTTCAACGGCCTCGCCCGGGTCCTGATGTTCATTGCGCATGAAGAAGCGGGGTTCATAAGCGCCAATCGGCAGATTTGCGAGCCGGAACCCACCATACTTTGCTGCTGCCGCACGATAGTTTCGGCCTTCATGAAAACCGGTGTCACCGATGTGATAAATGTTACCTGCCGGGGTCTCGAAGACGAAGGCAGCCCAAAGCGCCATACGTCTGTCTGCAATGCCACGCGCAGACCAGTGGTGACATGGTTCGGCACTCAGGCGTACGCCGTTTGCAGCCTCATAACTCTCGCCCCAATCCAGACATGATACGCTGGCTCCGGCGATACTGTTCTTGATGATTGTGTCGTTGCCCAGCGGCGTAACAATATGAGGTTCATGTTCCTTCTGAAGCTTTTTCAGCGTCTGGATGCAAAGGTGGTCGTAGTGATTATGCGTAATCACCACGATGTCGAGGGGCGGAAGGTCATCCAGCTTGATGCCCGGAGCTGTCGCTCGCTTAGGACCAGCAAATTGCACCGGGCTGGCGCGTTCAGCCCATACCGGGTCCGTCAGGATATTCAGGCCTGAAACCTGGATCAGCAGACTGGCGTGGCCGATCATGGTGACGCGCAGATCGTCGCCGTTGACCCGTTCTGACGGAAGTGCTGGTGAGATGTTGTTTTCCTCTTGCTTCGGCCATTTGGTCTTTTTGTTGCCGAAGCGCCATTTCAGAAATGCGCGAAAGCCGGGTGGAACCATACCGTGCGGATTGAAGAAGAGGGTGCCATCGAAATGATCGCTTGGCGGTCCCTGATAGTATCGGTTTGGTGCCGCCTTCTGCGCTTTGATTGGCTTCATGCCTGATTCTGCCTCGTTGCGTGATGAAATGTCGCTGAGTATCTGCTACGCGGGATAAGCGGAAATGTTCCCGTATGATTCCGCGTCTGCTGAAATGGTTTATATATGCGCCGGTATATTGTCGGTTTTCTGCCTGCAAGTCTTGACTTTTTCTGAGCGTTAAGGTTTATCGCGATGAAATTTTGCTGAAAAGAAGACGTTCAGCCACCGACCGGGGCCCGAAAAGGTATAAAGAGAGCCCGGAGGTCAACATCCGACAGCGCGTTGCGCCCTCGGATGTCTTTTTGCTTTGCGTCTTGTTTTTTTAAGCAGAAATGCCAACGTTTCGCCATGTGTGAAGCGAAAAGGGAATGAGCAATGTTTGAAAACCTCCAGGACCGCATTGGTTCCGTCCTCAAAGGATTGACCGGCCGCGGCTCGCTTTCGGACGCTGATGTTTCTGCTGCACTCAGGGAAGTGCGCCGGGCGCTGCTGGAAGCCGATGTCGCGCTGGAGGTCGTGCGTGACTTCACTGCACGGGTGAAGGAAAAGGCCGTTGGTGCCGAAGTCCTGAAGTCGATCAAGCCCGGCCAGATGGTCGTCAAGATCGTTCACGACGAGCTTGTTGAAATGCTCGGCTCGGAAGGTGTGACGGTTGACCTGAATGCGCCGTCGCCGGTTGTCATCATGATGGTCGGTCTGCAGGGGTCGGGTAAAACCACCACGACGGGCAAAATCGCCGCTCGTCTGACCAGTCGTGACCGCAAGAAAGTGCTGATGGCCTCGCTCGATACCCGTCGTCCGGCGGCGCAGGAGCAGCTTAAGCAGATCGGCGAACAGACTTCGGTCGACACGCTGCCGGTCATCAAGGGGCAGGATCCCGTCGCGATTGCCAAGCGCGCCGTTCAGGCAGCCAAGCTTGGCGGTCATGATGTGGTTATTCTCGATACGGCAGGCCGGACCCATATTGATGAGCCGCTGATGGTCGAGATGTCGGACATCCGCAAGCAGGCAAACCCGCATGAAATCCTTCTGGTCGCCGACTCGCTGACCGGTCAGGATGCCGTCAATCTCGCCCGCAATTTCGACAGCAGGGTTGGGATCACCGGTCTGGTCCTGACCCGTATGGATGGCGACGGGCGCGGCGGTGCGGCCCTTTCCATGCGCGCGGTCACCGGCAAACCGATCAAGCTGATCGGTACCGGTGAGAAGATGGACGCTCTTGAGGAGTTCCATCCGAAGCGTATTGCCGACCGTATTCTCGGCATGGGCGACATTGTTTCGCTGGTGGAAAAGGCCTCCGAGACCATTGACGCTGAAAAAGCGCAGGCCATGGCCGAGAAAATGGCCAAGGGCAAGTTCGACCTCAATGATATGGCCGAGCAGCTGAAGCAGATGCAGAATATGGGTGGCATGGGCGGCATTATGGGTCTGA
The DNA here is from genome assembly GCF_004342225.1 of Martelella mediterranea. Taxonomy (GTDB): domain Bacteria; phylum Pseudomonadota; class Alphaproteobacteria; order Rhizobiales; family Rhizobiaceae; genus Martelella; species Martelella mediterranea_B. The sequence continues at coordinate 123,688 of NZ_SMAR01000003.1, forward strand.
TGCCGGGCATGAGTGGGATGAAAGACAAAATGGCCGCTGCAGGCATGGACGATTCCGTGTTCAGGCGCCAACTCGCGATCATTGGTTCGATGACCAAATATGAGCGCGCACACCCCGATGTGCTGAAGAATTCGCGCAAGAAACGGATCGCTGCCGGCTCCGGCACCTCAGCTGCCGATATCAACAAGCTTTTGAAGATGCACCGCCAGATGGCCGACATGATGAAAGCCATGGGTGGCAAGGGCAAAGGCAAGATGAAGCAGATGATGAGTATGCTTGGCGGCAAGGGTGGCGGCATGCCTCCGGGCATGGGCGGAATGGGTGGTGGTATGCCGGACCTTTCCAAGCTCGACGCCAATCAGCTTGCCGAGCTTGAGAAGAAGGCCGGCGGTCTTGGTGGTTCCGGTGGTCCTAAACTGCCCGGCCTTGGCGGCGGTTTCGGTAAAGGCAAAAAGAAATGATCGATCCTGAAATTCGGCAGCAACTGAGCCTTTACCGTCAGTCGATCGATAATCTCGATGCAGCTCTGGTGCATATTCTGGCTGAACGGTTTCGCTGCACCAAGGCTGTGGGTCATCTTAAGGCCGTGCATGATCTTCCACCGGCTGATCCGACACGCGAAGAACAACAGATTTCAAGGTTGAGAGCGCTGGCAAAAAACGCCGATCTCGATCCTGATTTTGCCGAAACTTTCCTGAACTTCATCATCAAGGAAGTGATCCGGCATCACGAACAGATCGCCGCCGAACATGGTGGCGATGACAAATAGGTCGCCAAGGCGACTGATTTGAAGCAATACCCCGCTTCTCTTTCATCACCGGGCAGGCCCGGGCATGAGGCAGGATACGGGAGAAATGGAACGATAAAGATCGCTGCGGCGATCTTAAGAAATGCCTTTAAGGAGATAACACAATGGCAATCAAAATTCGTCTCGCCCGCGGCGGTTCCAAGAAGCGCCCTTACTACCACATCGTTGCTGCCGATGAGCGTTCGCCGCGCGACGGTCGTTTCCTCGAAAAGCTCGGCCATTGGAATCCGATGCTGCCGAAGGATTCCGAAGAGCGCGTCGTTTTCGACGAAGAGCGTGTAAAGTACTGGCTCGGTACAGGCGCGCAGCCCACCGACCGTGTTCTGCGCTTCCTCGCTGAAGCCGGTCTTGCTGAGCGCAAGGCACGCAACAACCCGAACAAGGCAAAGCCGGGCAAGAAGGCTGAAGAGCGCGCTGCTGAAAAACAGCAGAAGGCTGAAGAAGCCGCTGCTGCAGCTGCTGAAGCCACTGCTGAAGCTTCCGAATAAGTTTTCGGACAGACTTGTCGAAAAGGGTCGGGCGTTTGCGTCCGGCCCTTTTCCTTTTTCGGAAATCGGCTTAGAGGTTGTCGCTGGAAAGAGGTATTTGAAATGGCAAAGCTGAACGATCCTGTCTTGATGGCGACAATTGGTGCAGCGCAGGGACTGCGCGGCGATGTTCGCGTTCGTTGCTTCACGGCCAACCCGCTTTCCGTTGGCGACTATGGAAACCTGCATGCCGAAGACGGCACCACGTTCGAAATTCTCGAGGTGCGTCCGGGCAAAAATAATATGATCGTCATCCGCTTTCGCGGCGTGAACGACCGCAATGCCGCTGAAGCGCTGCGGGGGCTTAATCTCTACATTGAGCGCGAAAATCTGCCGGATGAAGAGCTGGATGACGAAGAGTATTTCTATGCTGATCTCGAAGGGCTGGAAGTCTTCGATCAGGATGGGAAGAGCTATGGTTCTGTCAGCGCGATTTTTGACTTCGGGGCTGGTGATTTGCTGGAACTGAAAGGGCCGGGACGTCGGCCTGTCCTTATTCCGTTTAATGAAAATGCCATTCTTGAGGTTGATTTCAGTGAACGGCATATTCTGGTGGATCCGATTGCCGCCGGCCTCATTGACGAAGGCCGCGACGATGATGGACCGGATTTTCCAACGCCCGGCGAAGACTGAACGTCAAGATGTGTTTCAAGGCAACTGTCCTCACCCTCTATCCTGAAATGTTTCCGGGCCATCTTGGCACTTCGCTTGCGGGACGCGCTGCTGAGCGCGGGCAATGGACGCTGGAAGCGGTTAATATCCGCGAATTTGCCGAAGACCGGCACAGAAGTGTCGATGATACGCCGGCTGGTGGTGGTGCCGGCATGGTGTTGCGGGCTGACATCCTTGGCAAGGCGATTGATGCCGTTTCAGCCAATGACGAGAGACCACGGCTTCTGATGAGCCCGCGCGGCAAACCGCTTTCTCAGACACGTGTGCGCGAACTGGCGGAAGGGCCGGGGGCCGTGATTGTCTGTGGTCGTTTTGAAGGTGTTGATCAGCGGGTGATCGACGGCCGCGACCTCGAAGAAGTTTCCATCGGTGATTACATTCTGTCCGGCGGCGAACCAGCTGCTCTGGTGTTGCTGGATGCGATTGTCCGTGTTTTGCCGGGCGTTATGGGAAATGCGGAATCAGGTACGCATGAAAGCTTCGAAAACGGGCTTCTGGAGCATCCGCATTATACCCGGCCAGCCGAATGGGAAGGGGCGACAATCCCCGAGGTTCTGACATCCGGAAATCATGCCGCGATCGATCGGTGGCGGCATGAACAGGCGCTGGAACTAACGCAAGAGCGTCGCCCGGACCTTCTCGCCAAAGCGGATGATGACGACTGAACATCGACAGTCTGTGTCTCTGATCTTTTGAAATCCTCTCGCGTTTTTCGCTTAAACTCTCACTACCTATTCTGAGAGCAGTTGCGAGCGTTGGTTGTTGTAGTCTTCAATATAGGGTACCCTCCTATATTATGAGTCATACACAGAAAAACAAAACGCAGCTTCTGGCGCGTGTACGTCGTCTGAAAGGGCAGCTCGAGGCGGTGGAACGGCAGCTGGAGGCGGAAGCCCCCTGCGCTGAAGTGCTCAATCTCGTTGCTTCAATTCGTGGCGCCGCTAATGGCCTGACGCTGGAGCTGATTGAGGGACACATGCAGGAGCATGTGATTTCGCCGCTTTCGCCGGGAAATGAAACGAGCGCAGCCGGGGCCGAAGAGCTGATGAGCGTCATAAGGCGGTATTTGAAATGACCAGAAGTCCTCAGGAACATCACCACCATACCCATAATGACCGCCATCCGCATGATCATGATCACATCCCGCTTGCCGGAGACCATGATCACGCTTTTCTGGGCGATAATCATGCGCGCAACGAAAAACGGACTTGGTTGGTCATCGCGATCACAGCGACGATGATGGTTATCGAAATCGTCAGTGGAACTCTGTTCGGCTCCATGGCGCTTCTGGCCGATGGCTGGCACATGTCGACTCATGCTGCGGCTATGCTGATTGCTGCACTCGCCTACCTTTATGCCCGGCGCAATGTCGATAACCCGCGATTTACCTTCGGAACCGGCAAAGTCGGTGATCTGGCGGCCTTTGGCAGCGCAGTGGTGCTGGCGCTTGTGGCGCTGCTGATTGGCTGGGAAAGTTTGGTTCGCCTTACAAGTCCTGTCTCGATCAACTTTTCCGATGCCATCCTTGTGGCCTGTATCGGTCTCGTTGTGAATGTTGTTTGTGCCTGGCTTCTTCATGAGGATCATGGACATGATCACGGGCATAGCCATTCCCACGGCCATCACCATGATCACGGCAAGCAGGACCACAACCTGCGCGCGGCCTACCTTCATGTGCTGGCTGACGCCCTGACCTCTGTGCTGGCAATTGTCGCACTTTCTCTGGGACGTTTATGGGGATGGTCATTTCTCGACCCTGTCATGGGGATCGTCGGAGCGCTGGTGATTGCCCGCTGGTCCTGGACATTGATTCGCGATACCGGTGCGATTCTGGTTGACTATAATCGTATTGATAATGCACTGGAGCCGGAGATCCGGGCGATTGTTGAAGCCGAGGGTGCCCATGTGCAGGATTTGCATCTATGGTATCTCGGTCCAGGCCATCATGCGGCGATCGTTTCTATTGTTTCAGAACAGCCCCATCCGGTCGCGTTTTACAAGGAAAAGCTTGCTTCTTTGCATGGTCTGTCGCATTTGACGATCGAGGTTGAAAGCGCCTGACGCAAGGGGGGTGACAAGGCGGGAAAAACAGTCTATACGCCCGCACAACCGGTGATGCCGGTTACCCGAATGAATAACTGCGTAACGCTCCCGCTTTTCTTATAAGACTGGCATATCCGGCGGCAAAGACCAAAGGGTGACTGTTGAGCGCTCTGGCTGTTGAAGCAAGAACTGAAAAAGAGGTTTGACCGATGAACATCATCGAACAGCTCGATGCCGAAGAAACTGCACGCATCAAAGCTCAGCGTGAACTGCCACCGTTTGAAGCTGGCGACACTGTCCGCGTTAATGTTCGCGTGACGGAAGGAACGCGTACGCGTATCCAGGCTTTTGAAGGCGTTTGCATTGCCCGTTCCGGCGGTGGCCTGAACGAGAACTTCACCGTTCGCAAGATTTCCTACGGCGAAGGCGTCGAGCGTGTATTCCCGATTTATTCGCCGCAGGTTGAAGGCGTCGAAGTTATCCGCCGTGGTAAGGTTCGCCGCGCGAAGCTTTACTACCTGCGTGATCGTCGCGGTAAGTCTGCGCGTATTGCTGAAAACACGTCGGTTCGCGCACGTCGCCTGAACGATCAGGCGCGTGAAGCCGCAGCTGCTGCCCGCGCTGCCGCAAAGGCTGAAAAAGAAGCCGCTGCTGCCGAGAAGGCCAGCGAAGAATAAGAACACGCGCTTTAAGCGAAGTTTTTGAAAGGGCGTCCTTCGGGGCGCCCTTTTTTGTATTCCGGCTGGCAAGGCGAACAATAAATCGCCGGAATTCAGGCTTAGCGTTTTCTACCTGATAGATGTGTTCCGGCTTTAAGCATTTTGTTGAGCCGGACAAACGGAGAAGAAATGTCCAAGCAAAGTCGTGTGGCAGTCCGCATGAAGACTGGTGCTGCACTCGGAACAATAGCCACACCGGTTCTTGCCAGTCGAGCGAACGCTCGTACGATGAATGATGTTGCCCGATTTCTGGTTGATGACGACGAACCGGGCCAACAATCCACCCACCGCATTTTAGCGAGCGGCGGGCCGTTGGGCACAGAGGTCGCTGCCCGTACGATGGCCATAGCCGGGCAACGCCATTTTGACAGATAGAAGATTTTAACGCGTTTCTCTGAGGTGAAAGCTTCGACTTAAAAAGGTCGGGCTTGCTTTATCGCGTCTGGATATGACAACTTGCGCTATCCATTCTTTCAGGGAGATGTTCATGCTTTCCAGATGTGCCATCGGCGCTGCGTTCCTGGCCGTGTCTGCCACGGCAACCACAGTTGTTTATGCGAACGATCTGCCCGATCTCGAAGGGCGGACAGTGACGGTTGTCGCTGAAAATACCTATCCACCGCTGCAGTTCGTCGATCCCAAAAGCGGAAAGGCTATCGGCTGGGAATATGATGCTGTCGCCGAGATCGCCGATCGCCTGAACATGAACGTCGAATACACGACAACCAGCTGGGATGCGATGATCCAGGCTGTTCATGACAATCAGTATGATATGGCCATGAATGGGATTACCATCCGTGAAGATCGCAAGGAAATGGTCGATTTCTCTGATCCTTACATGCATTCAGAAATGCTGATGCTGGTGCGCGGCGATGAGGACCGGTTTGAGGATGCGGAGAGCTTTGCCGCACTGAAAGGTGGCCTGATTGGTTCTCAGCCCGGCACGACGCCGTTTTATACCGCTGTCTACGATGTTCTGGATGGTGACGAGCAGAACCCGCGGATCAAACTTTATGAGACCATCGGAGCTGCCGTGCAGGCTCTGCGCATCGGCGATGTCGATCTCGTTTTGACGGACAGTACCGCCGCAAACGGCTATGTGAATGTTTCAAATGGCGGGCTAAAGCTCACCGGAGAACCGTTGGGAGCTGAAGACTTCGGCTTTATATTCCCGGTTGGATCGGATCTTGAAGCGCCTGTGAACGCTGCCCTGGCTTCAATGAAGGCCGATGGCACGCTGGAAGCGCTGAACCAGAAATGGTTCTTTGACTACAAAATGGGGCAGTAAGGGCGCGTTAGCGTCTTTACCTTTTTCACAGAATGAGTTTTCAGACACTGCCCTCCGGCGGAAACAAGGGCGAGCGCCCGTGGTGGCTTTTTGCGTTTCTGGCGCTGGCGGCTCTTGCTGCCATCTCTATAGTGCTGAACGGCATGTACACACAGGTCTTTGGTGTCGTTGCCAAAGGCATATGGGTCACCGTCTTTGTCACGCTTGTCGCCTTTGCGCTTGCCACGCTGCTTGGCCTTCTGATCGCTGTTCTTGGCCTTTCCTCGCACATTGCCTTGCGACAGACTGCGCGGTTCTACATTGAGATTGTGCGCGGAATTCCGATACTGGTTCTGCTGTTCTATGTGGCTTTTGTCGGCGCCCCGTCGCTCGTTGCGCTTGCCAATTATATCCTGTCTCCGCTGATTGATGCCGGCGCAATGAGTAAAATCATGGTGCGGGATTTCTCGCTGATGTGGCGGGCAATCATTGCGCTGACGATTGGCTACGCCGCTTTTATCGCGGAGATTTTTCGGGCCGGTATCCAGTCCGTGGACGAAGGGCAGATCGAAGCGGCCAAGGCACTCGGTCTCGGACGTTTCCAGCGTTTTCGCCTTATCATCTTTCCGCAGGCGATCCGGACGATTTTTCCGCCGCTTTCAAATGACTTTGTATCTATGGTGAAGGATTCTTCGTTGGTATCGGTACTGGGCGTGGCCGATATTACCCAGATGGGTAAAGTTTACGCCGCCAGTTCCTTTCGCTTTTTCGAAACCTATTCCATCGTTGCCTATATCTATCTGTTGTTGACGATCGGGCTGTCTTTGATGCTGCGGAGCGTTGAACGTCGTATGCGCCGGAAGAACGGTTATGAAAGACGTTCTGGCTAACAGTCTTGAGTGTTTTTGTCGGCCAGTTTTGAACCATCCTAATTTGAATTGCTCAGGTCTTTGAAAACTGGTAAGTAGCGCGCCATGAACAGCATGAGAAAAGAAAGTGCGGCCGTTTTTTACAGGCCTTTTGTTCTGCAGGATCGCAAACGCCTGCCGAGCCGCTTTTTTGCAATGATTTCCGGCGCACTCAACGCCCGACTTAGCTGACCGCCGTTTTTGCAGAAAAAAACGCTGGCGCCGGTGTTCCGCGCCTTATCTTCTCTTTTGAAATATGGGTCATGAAACCATGAGCAAGGCTCGCACGATCTACGACAAAATCTGGGACGATCATCTGGTGGACAGTCAGGATGACGGTACCTGTCTCATCTATATTGACCGCCACCTGGTCCATGAAGTGACCAGCCCTCAGGCATTTGAAGGTTTGCGTCTCGCAAACCGAACGGTGCATGCGCCTATGAAGACGCTCGCCGTGGTCGACCACAATGTCCCCACCACACCGGATCGCATTCACGGCATCAAGAATGAGGAAAGCCGCATTCAGGTGGAAGCGCTTGCCCAGAATGCTGCTGATTTCGGCGTTGAGTATTACTCCGAAAAAGATCGCCGTCAGGGAATTGTGCATATTGTTGGCCCGGAGCAGGGGTTTACATTGCCGGGCATGACGATCGTATGTGGTGACAGCCATACTTCGACGCATGGTGCATTCGGCGCTCTGGCTCACGGGATCGGGACATCGGAAGTAGAGCATGTTCTTGCAACCCAGACGCTGATTCAGTCGAAAGCCAAGAACATGCTTGTGCGTGTTGACGGCAAGGCACCGGAAGGTGTCACGGCCAAGGATATCATTCTGGCGATCATTGGTGAAATCGGAACGGCTGGCGGCACTGGCCATGTTATCGAGTTTGCTGGTGAGGCGATCCGTGACCTCTCGATGGAAGGCCGCATGACGGTTTGCAACATGACCATCGAAGGTGGCGCGCGCGCCGGTCTCATCGCTCCTGATGAAAAGACATTTGCCTATATCAAGGACCGTCCGCGGGCACCGAAGGGCGAAGCCTGGGACCGCGCCGTTGAATACTGGAAGTCCCTGACAACCGATGAGGGCGCGGAATATGATCGTGTCGTCACGCTTGATGCGGCCAACCTGCCGCCGATTGTTTCCTGGGGATCTTCACCGGAAGATGTGATTGCGGTGACCGGCGAAGTGCCGAACCCGGATGAAATCGACAACGAGAACAAGCGCTCTTCCAAATGGCGTGCGCTGAAATATATGGGACTCGCGCCGGGCATGAAGATGACCGACATCGAGTTGGATCGTGTATTTATCGGATCCTGCACCAATGGACGTATTGAAGATCTGCGCGCCGCTGCCGCTGTTGCTAAGGGCCGCAAGGTCTCCGAGCGCGTCAATGCGATGGTCGTGCCGGGCTCCGGCCTGGTTAAGGAGCAGGCCGAAGCTGAGGGTCTCGACAAGATTTTCATCGAAGCCGGCTTCGAATGGCGTGAACCGGGTTGCTCCATGTGCCTTGCCATGAATGACGATCGTCTGAAGCCGGAAGAGCGTTGCGCATCAACCTCGAACCGTAACTTCGAAGGCCGTCAGGGTTACAAGGGGCGTACGCATCTGGTCTCGCCTGCTATGGCAGCCGCAGCCGCCATCGCCGGACATTTCGTCGATGTGCGCGAGTGGAAGTAAGCCTCGAAAACGGGGAAGAATTGATTTTTGATGATGGCAGTTGCGATAGTCTCGCAGCTGCCATTTTCATTTTTTGATTCCCTCAGGAGGCACGTATGAGCTTTGCACGCATTAACGCTGTCACTCTGCATTACGAGGTGCATGGAAGCCCGGATGAGCAGCCGGTCCTCGTGCTGATCAATGCGCTTGGAACGGACCTCCGCATCTGGGATGATCTCATCTCAAGACTTGAAGACCGTTTTGCAGTCATCGTTTATGACAAACGCGGGCATGGGCTTTCTGATCTCGGCCAGACCCCTTACACAATTGAAGATCACGCCGCTGATCTTGCCGGTCTTCTTGAGCATGTCGGAGTGACCTCGGCGACGATTTGTGGCCTCTCCATTGGCGGGCTGATCGCGCTGGCGCTTTGTTCTGCGCGCCCCGACCTGATTCAGGCACTCGTGCTCTCCAATACGGCGCATAAGATCGGAACTGCCGATATGTGGGCGGCTCGTATCGCAAAGGTGCGTGAGGAGGGGCTTTTGCCGCAGGTAAATGGCACGATGGAAAAGTGGTTTACAGGAGAATTTCGAACCGCTGATAATCCTGTTTTTGCAGGCGTCTGCAATATGCTGTCCCGTCAGCCGTCTGAAGGCTATGTGGCAAGCTGTGCAGCCATTCGCGATGCAGACTACACAGGCGTTGTCTCGACAATGTCCGTTCCGTGTCTTTGTCTTGCTGCCGATCAAGACGGCTCAACGTCGCCTGAGGTTGTAAAGGCTATGGCTGACATGATCCCGGATGCAGAGTATTGCCTGATCCGCAATGCCGGCCATCTGGCCTGTATGGAGCGTCCGGATCAATATGCTGATGCAATCCTCGCGTTCGCGGAAAAACAGACTTATGAGTGACTTATAAAATTACATGCCAAGACTTGCGCGGCGGCGTCGGTTGACGCAATCTGTAAGCCATCCTGGCCCGGTGCCATGGCACGTAGGCAGCTACATGCTTTTGTCTGTTTCGTTGCGGCGGCAGTTTGATGGTCATATTGGCCCGGGCACTGCCGTATCGTGATGTTTTTTGAGTGATCGTTATTCGATGAGCTATTCTGCATTTGATCATCCTGTTCTGTCTGGTCTGGTCGGCGACGACGAGGTTTCAGCGTTTTTCACGCTGGAAGCAGAAATCAGGGCGATGCTGTCTTTCGAGGCAGCGCTGGCCGAGGCTGAGGCGCGCTGTGGCGTGATACCGGAAGATGTCGCAACCCGGATCGGCGAGGTTTGTGCGACATTCGAGCCGGACGTAGCGTCGTTGAAAAAAGCGACCGCGCGCGATGGTATCGTTGTGCCCGATCTTGTTCACCAGCTTCGCAAGGCTGTCGGCGGAGACGCGGCGCAATATGTTCATTTCGGAGCGACCAGCCAGGATGTCATCGATACTTCGCTGATGATGCGGCTTTCATCTGTTTCTGAACTTCTGCTCGACCGGCTCGATCATCTTTTCCAGCGGATGCAGACACTGGAGGCCCGTTTTGGCGACAATTCGCTGATGGGACGCACGCGCATGCAGCCGGCCATCCCGATTACCGTTTCCGACAGGATCAGGAGTTGGCGTGAGCCGGTTCTTTATCTCCGCCAATTTCTCCTGCGCCTTGATGGCCAGCTGTTTGCCGTTCAGTTTGGCGGGGCTGTTGGCACGCTGCATAAGTTGCCGGATCATGGCGTTGAAGTGCGCGCCATGCTGGCTGATCTCCTCGGCCTGATCGATGCGCCGCAATGGCAGAGCCAGCGTAATGTTCTGGCGGAATTTGCTTCTGCGATGTCGCAGATCACCGGCAACCTTGGAAAATTCGGACTGGATATCGCGCTACTTGCGGAGATGGGCGATGAGATTGAGTTGATTGATGGTGGCGAGTCTTCTGATGTTGAAGGAAAGCGCAATCCGGTCGCTGCCGAAGTTTTGGTGTCGCTCGCCCGGTTCAATGCGGCTCAGCTTTCTGCCATGCATTCCGCACTGGTGCATGAACAGGAGCGCTCCGGCGCAGCGTGGACATTGGAGTGGCTGACGCTGCCGCAGATGGTCGCCGCAGCGGCGGCCTCGTTAAACCTGGCAGACCTGCTGTGCACGCGTATCAGCCGTCTTGGAACCAAACAGGTTTAATCCTGACGTGTTGCACATGATGTGATTGAAACATCTGATATACCGCTGAAATTGACCTGATTTTGGTTGTCAATTGACCTGATCCCGGCAAGACTGCGGACATGACTAAATGGAAACCGAATCCCCGGCTGATCAAACGTCCGGCCTATCTTTCACTTGCCGAGCAGATCGCGGGCGCCGTTCGCGACGGACTTCTTATCGATGGGATGCGCCTGCCGCCACAAAGGCAGATGGCGGCTGATCTCAAAATATCGGTGCAAACGGTCAGCCGTGCTTATGAAGAGCTGACCAGGCGCGGATTGGTAACAGGTGAGGTCGGGCGTGGCTCCTATATAAAATCAGTCCCGACGACGCCCGAGCGCCCTTATTTGACGGAAGGTGGTTCGGGGCTGATTGACCTTTCCATTCTGAAACCGATCTGCGAAAGCCGGAGCCTGACCAAGTTTCGCGATGCATTTGCCACACTTGGCAGCAATATGCCATCTGAGCTGGCTTTTTCGATGATCCCGAATGAGCTGTTTAGACGGTACCGGCTTGCCGGTTCGAACTGGCTGGCGGCGTGCGGGCTGAAAGCGCCGGTTCATGGCATCACAGTCACCAACGGTTCGAGTGATGCCATTACCGCAGCGTTTATGAGTGTTGTGCCGCCGGGCGCGACACTCGCAGCAGAAGAGCTGACACATCCGATGGTGAAGCCGCTCTGCGGCTATCTGGGGTTGGATCTCGAATCTGTTGCGATGGATCGTGACGGGATAGTGCCGGAAGCTCTGGAGGCGCTTGCAACGCGCAAACGGCTGCGCGCTGTTTTCATCCAGCCGTCTGCGTGCAGTCCGCAAGGCATTTTGATGAGCGCGCCACGTCGCCGGGCCATTGCTGCACTCGCGCGCCGGCTTGACCTTGCAATTATCGAAAATGACGTGCTTGGACCTTTGGTTGACAATCGTCCACCGCCTGTTGCTGCCTTTGCGCCGGAGCGCACACTGTACCTGACAGACCTTTCCAAGAATACGATTCCGGGGCTTCGTTGCGGCTTCCTGACCGCGCCCGATCGCTATGCAGGATCAGTTGCCAACCGCTATCTGGCCGCTAACTGGATCGCAACCCCGGTGATGGCAGAGATCGCCAGCCGCTGGATTGTCGATGGCTCAGCGATAGAGCTGGTGAACTGGCAGCGACTGGCGCTGAAGCGCCGCCGTGCGATTGCTGCAACGGCCTTGGAGGGCATTGACCATCAGATGACGCCCGGTGCGCTTCATATCTGGATGCCTCTCCCGGAAGGGACACATGAAGCTTCATTTGTTGACCGCCTGAAGGGGCGGGGGGTTGCCGTTGCCGCCGGAGCGGCCTTCCAGATTGCCCGGCAACCGGGGCCACCAGCGATCCGGGTTTCGCTGTCTGCATCAACAGAGCTTGAACTTGTTTCAAGTCTCTCGCTGATCGCGGCAATGATCCGTGAGCGGACGTCTTCAAAATCAGTCATCGCGTGAGGCAATGTGACAGTCTGGGATATTCAGGAAAATCAAACCATTATAACCTTCAGCAATGCAGGTGCGCATGAGAATGAGCGCGCCATTGCATCTGAAGTGGCGATTGCGATGTCTTATGGCGGATCAAGCCATGCCGTTATGATGGCAACGCCTGCGGATCTGGAAGATTTTGCCTATGGCTTCTCTCTGAGCGAAGGCATTATCGACCACCCCGCGCAGATCGAGGCGGTGGAAGTCATTTCATTCGATAATGGCGTTGATCTTCAGATTACACTGTCGGAAGACCGGTCAGCCGCGCTTTCGGCACGGCGACGGTCGATGGCAGGCCCTGTCGGGTGCGGGCTTTGCGGGCTGGAATCGCTTGAGGCAGCCATGCGTCAGCTTCCCGGTCCTGTTGCTCACGGTTTTTCCATAACCCCGGATCAGGTCAATGAAGCTGTAAACTTACTCACAGCGCAGCAGCCGCTGTTCGCACAGACGCGAGCTGTTCACGGTGCAGGATTTTACAGACCGGAAAGCGGTATTGCAGCCGTGCGTGAGGATGTCGGTCGCCATAACGCGCTCGATAAACTCGTTGGTGCTCTTGCACGCTCAGGAGGGGATGTGAACGGCGGCGCACTGGTCGTTACCAGCCGCCTTTCGGTGGAGATGGTGCAGAAGGCAGCCATTGCCGGAGCACCGGTTCTGATTGCGATTTCCGCGCCGACCGCTCTGGCAATCCGGACTGCGGAAGATGCAGGCATTACACTGATCGGTATGGCCCGCGGGGATGGTTTTTCAGTGCTGAGCCATATGGATCGTATCCGAATCTGAAAGCTTGAACGGGGCCGGGGAGGCCCCGGTCCCGGAAACTCTCACATTCAGGCGTTGAGCTGCGCTGCTTTGCGACGACGCCCTTCGGCATCTGCCGCTTTCATGGCCGCGACAACATCGGCAGGCGTCACATCGCCAGGGACATTGCCCATGGTATCGGCCGGGTCGCAGGCAAGCTTTGCCACTTCCAGCAACTGTTCATCCGTGACGTCAGCCATACCGATATCAGCAAAGGTCATTGGCAGCCCGATCGCCTCGCAAAAGCCGAATACGGTATCGACCACTTCTTTCGGACGTTTCGTCAGCATCAGCAGTGAAAGTGTACCGATAGAAACTTTTTCGCCGTGCCAGTAGCTGTGGGTGCCCTCAAGAACCGTCAGGCCATTGTGGATGGCATGTGCACCGGAAAGCCCACCGCTTTCAAAGCCGAGGCCAGACAGAAGCGTGTTGGCTTCAACGATCCGTTCAAATTCAGGCGTTACGATCTTCTCAGAGGCTGCGGCCTTCGCTGCAGGCCCGTCAGCGAGCAATGTCTCGAAGCACATCTTTGCCAGGCCGTAACCTGTCATTGAGCCAGACCGGCCTGTCATGTTCGGGCTTTCAGAGTTCTTGCAGTCTTCCGCCTCAAACCATGTCGCCATTGCGTCGCCCATGCCGGCAACAAGCAACCGAACGGGTGCACCGGCGATCAGTTTGGTATCGACCAGAACGGCGTCGGGGTTCCGCGGCAAAAAGAGATAGCGTTTAAAGGCTCCTTCCGGGGTATAGATCACCGAAAGTGCACTGCAGGGTGCGTCCGTCGAAGCCAGTGTCGGCACGATCACCACTGGCAGGCCTGCTGCATGTGCCACGGCCTTGGCTGTATCGAGCGATTTACCGCCGCCAACACCTGCAATAACGTTCACGCCCTCGGAAGCCACACGTTTGCCAATACGGGTGATTTCTTCGTCCGAGCATTCGCCGTTGAAGATTTCTGTTGTTATGGCAGCCTTGTCGTCGCCTTTAACAGCATCGCCGACAAATGGAATGACGCCCTTGTCGACGATGGCCAGTGCACTTTTCCCGAGCCTTGCAATCTCTTCTGTCAGAAGGCTGATCGCCCCGTTGCCCTGAACATAACGCCCCGGAAAAATCGTTGTTGAAATCATGATATGGCTCCCTGTCTGTTCCGTCATTTTTCAAACGGATTTGGGTGTTTGATGGCGTAGGAAGTAACGTCACCCTGAAGAAAGAAGGGGCTTGAAGAACGCAATTTCAAGGTCAGGTGCTGGGCTGCGACCGTCATTTTGCGAGCGCTATGGAAGCGGCATTTGAAAAACGTCAGCTCAGCAGGCGCAGCTCAAGCGCCGTATCAAGCAAACCCGGCGCAGTGACATTGCAATTATCAAGAATTTATCCGACTTTCGCAGTGCGCTAAGCCTTAAGGAAAAATTGTCGCAGGCGGTCTTCAGCCGCTGGATATCAAGAGTTCATGGACGAAAATTTTACGCAACTGAAATCGATTGTTTGTCAAAGCCCGGTTCTTGAGCCGATCCTGAACAGTTGGCACAAGATTGCATTGCCGGACTGCTGGCTGGTTGCTGGCGTCCTGGCCCAGACAGTCTGGAACCATCAGGCAGGATTTTCGCCTTCGCATGGTATCGCAGATATCGATCTCGTCTATTTTGATGCCGACGATCTTTCAGAACGTTCGGAAAACCAGACCGCAGCAAGAATTCGTGCGCTGTTTTCTAATCTGCCGCTCTGGATCGATGTGAAAAATGAAGCGCGGGTCCATCTTTGGTACGCTGGCAGGTTTGGCTACGATATCGAGCCTTACGAAAGCGTGTCCGACGCGATCAGCACGTTCCCGACCACAGCGACCTCACTTGGTATTCGTCCTGCTGAAGGACGCTGGCAGTGCGATGCGCCGTTTGGGCTTGCAGACCTGATGCAGGGGATCATCCGCCCGAACAAAACCCAGGCCTCCCGCGAAGCGTATGAAGAAAAATCGACCCGCTGGAAAAATCTCTGGCCGCATCTTTCGGTGCTGGACTGGGATCACTAAAAACACGGCTTATGAAAGCCGGTATTCAGAATCTGCTCAGCCGTTGCCTTTTGCCAAAAGAAAACGCCAGCCCGGAAAGGCTGGCGTTTAGCCGTTCAGATGTCAGCAGGTCTTACAAGAACCCGCGACGTTGCCACCAGCCGCGTTTCGGCTTTGCCGGCCTGTCATCTTCATCACCGTTACCGTTGGATGTCACAACTGGTTCTGAGCTTGTGACGTTCGATGCGCGGTTAGCCCGCGCCTGATTGTCGTCGGTTTCAACCGAAGCATCCTGGTCGGCTGTGGTCTCAGCTGCGACGGATACGTTTTCACTGTCAGCGTTGGATTCGGAGACAGGTGCCTCAGTCTGAACCTGATCAGGTTCAGAAAATCCAGTCGCTGCTGTCGTCTCGGTTTCAGGTGCAACCGGCTCCTGCTTCTGTTCCGGTGCCTCGGCGGTCGGCGCTTCTGTCTCTGCAGGCTTTGCCTTGCGGGTGCGCCGACGTGGCTTGCGCCCTTCAATTTCAGCCATCGCCTCATCTTCAGATGTCACCTCGGCGGGCGGCTGCGTTGAAGCCTCATCGGCAGAAGCGTATTCTTTCACCTTGGTCGCAGCCGGCTTCCGGCGCCGACGCTTCGGCTTCTCTGTTGGTTCCGGGGCCGTTTCCTGCCCTTGAGCCGTCACAGTGGCCTCGGTCTCTGACTTCTCCTCCGATGTAGCAGTGTCTTCTTTTATGCTTTCGGAGACGTTCGATTCTGCCGCGCTTTCTGTCGTTTTTTCAGTGTCAGATGCTACAACGGGCGTACTTGGGGCATTTTCGGAACCAGTTTCATCATTGTTCTGAGCCGGTGTGTCTTCCTGCTGTTGACCGTTGCTGTCGTTCTTGTTTCGACGTCCACCACGTTTTCCACGACGGCGTTTGCGGCGGGGCTGATCATCCTGCTGGCCGTCACCGTTTTCAGCGGATGCTGCCTGATCATCATTGCTTTCGTCATCGCCGTCATTGTTCTCAGACGACTGATTCTGATTGCCGTCGCCATTCCCGTTCTGGTTATTACGGTTGCCGCGGCGGCGTTTGCGGCGTTTGCGGCGAGACTTTCCACCTTCATCACCGGACGGAGAGGACTGGTCGTCATCGTTGCTGCTGTCGGTTTCTGTTTCAACCGGCGTGATGTCGATTTCTTCCGGCTCATCTCTGAAGTCGAAAAGGCTTTCGATCTTGACCGGATTTTCGACAGGCTCACAACGGTCGATTTCAAGGTGAACGCTTTCCAGCGTATTATCAGCCTCGATGGTGATATCGACGCCAAACCGGTTTTCATAATCGACGATGCTGCTGCGTTTCTGGTTGAGAACGTAAAGCGCGGTTTCCGGTGATGTGCGCACGCGAATGTTATGGGTTGTGTTCTTCAACAGATATTCTTCGACACTGCGCAATACATGCAGAGCGACAGAAGACTGAGAGAGGACATGACCGGTTCCGCCGCAATGCGGGCAGGTTTGCGTTGTTGATTCCAGAACCGATGCACGGATGCGCTGACGCGACATTTCCAGAAGGCCAAAATGTGAGATTCGGCCAACCTGAATACGCGCACGGTCATTCTTGAGGCACTCTTTCAGCTTCTTCTCGACCGCACGGTTATTGCGCTTTTCTTCCATGTCGATGAAGTCGATGACCACAAGACCGGCCAGGTCACGCAGACGAAGCTGGCGAGCAACTTCTTCCGCCGCCTCAAGGTTGGTCTGAAGCGCTGTGTCTTCAATCGAATGCTCACGCGTCGAACGGCCCGAGTTAACGTCAATCGCCACCAGCGCTTCGGTCTGATTGATGATCAGATAGCCGCCTGATTTCAGGGTGACCTGTGGCTGGAGCATACGGTCCAGCTGTGCCTCGATGCCGGATCGCGAAAAGATCGGATGCGGATCACGATAACGCTGAACCACCTTGGCGTGGCTGGGCATCAGCATCTTCATGAAATCCTTGGCTTCACGATAGCCTTCATCGCCCGAAACGATAATCTCGTCGATGTCTCTGTTATAAAGATCGCGGATAGAGCGCTTGATCAGGCTGCCTTCTTCATAGACGAGACACGGCGCCGTCGAGGTCAGCGTTTTTGTGCGTACGTTTTCCCAAAGACGCATCAGGTATTCGAAGTCACGCTTGACCTCGGCCTTGGTGCGGTTTGCACCGGCTGTACGCAGGATCACGCCCATGCCCTGCGGAACATCAAGCCCCTTGGCAACTTCCTTCAGACGTTTTCTGTCTGCCGGGTTGGTGATTTTGCGGGAAATGCCGCCACCCCGTGCGGTGTTCGGCATCAAAACCGAATACCGGCCGGCAAGCGAAAGATAGGTCGTCAGCGCAGCACCCTTGTTGCCGCGCTCTTCCTTTGCAACCTGAACCAGAATGATCTGACGGCGCTTGATGACTTCCTGGATACGGTATTGTTTGCGCATACGACGATGCGCGCTTTCCGGAACCTCTTCCATCGCATCTTCTGCGCCGACCGACTCAACATCATCTTCATCGTCGCTGTCGATATCTTCGGAAATCGTGTCGGAATCGACTTTCGCTTCCATATGCGAAGGACCGTTCTGGTCTTCATCGCCCGGAGCTTCTCCGTCTTCGCCTGCTTTCGTCTTCGCGTCGCTCTCATCGGCTTCGGCCGCGCCGGCTTTATTCGCTTCGGCTTCGGGATCGGCTTTCTTGCGTCTGCGGGCGCGTGGCTTTCTTGCAGGCTTTGTTTCTTCTTCTGCCGGAGCCTCGGAAGCAGTCTCTTCTGCTTCTGCCTTTACAGCCGCTTCTTCGGGGCCGTCGGACTGCTCTTCAAGCTGTGTAGCATTTTCGTCTGCGGCTTCGACCGTTTCCTTCTTGGCGCGCGATTTCGCTCTGCCGCGGCGTGTGCGCGGTTTCGGCTTGCTGTCATCGCCGTTCGATTCCGAAGTTTCGGATGTTTCCGCCGACTGCGCGTCATCGTCTTCGCCGCTGAGCTCACGCATCAGGGCTTCACGATCAGCCAGAGGGATCTGGTAATAATCGGGGTGGATTTCGGAAAAGGCGAGGAAGCCGTGACGATTGCCGCCATAGTCGACAAATGCGGCCTGCAACGAGGGTTCGACCCGCGTTACCTTTGCCAGATAGATATTACCGCGCAGCTGCTTCTTGTGCTGCGATTCAAAATCGAACTCCTCTATCCGATTTCCACGTACGACAACGACGCGCGTCTCTTCTTCGTGAGAGGCGTCGACAAGCATTTTATCTGCCATTTAAGAAAAGCTCCTCGGCGCGGCCGCTCGCCTGTTCCCGGGCTTGTCAAAGCTTTTCGAGGGGAATGGTCACGCGTGCTGGCGCCGAATAATAAGGTGTTCGCCTGGCGAAACGAGATCTGCGCGCCGACCAGCCGTACAAAAACAGCGCCGCTTTTTGCGGCGGAAACTGACGGGGTGAACTGACGCTTCGTCTTCATCTGAGACCAGTCGAAATCAATGTTGCCTTACCTCCCTTTTATCAAGGAGGCGATGAATGCGCACCTGAGTTTGAGCGTCTCAGGAGCGTTAATTCTTTTGCTGCACAGCCGTTTGTTAAGACATATGTCAGCAAAGATATGCTGTCCGGTGGTGGAATGACGGCGGACGATCGACCGCTCTTTGTGGCGCGAATCAGTTTAGATTCCGGCTGCCGGAGCTTGGACCTGTCCCGTCTCAAATCTCCACCTGTCAGGCATTAGTATGTTTTCCGGGCAACAATAGCAAGAAAAAAGCCGATGAACTGCTGCATTTGGTCACATATGTTGTGACGTTAACGTCAATCAGTGTGGAATGTGGCAAGTGGCCGGAAAATCGCCGTTTTTTCCGTTGAGGGCTAAGAGGTCAATGCTTCCCTTTTTTTAGAGGCCCTGATGATGATCAATTTGATATAAACTGATAGGTTGTAAGTATGGGGCGGTGTTGACAATACATTGCTGCTTGCTGACACAGGCGCTATCAACACTTCGGGCAATTTATGAGCGGAGATCCTTTGGCGCGTTTCCTGATTTTTCTGCTGGTTCTTTTCGTTCCGTTGTCCGCTTTCGGCAGTCAGTCCGATGCTGCGGACGCTTCGCCTCTGATTGCTTATAACGGGCTTCTGGTGGGGGATGACGCCCGTGCCAGACTGGTGATTGATTTCGATAGAAAGCCCGCATTTAACTATCACTACATGTCCAATCCGGCGCGTCTCATCCTGACGCTGCCATCGACATCATTCAGCTTCTCTGCTGACTCCGTTGAACCGCGCGGGATGATTTCGGATATCCGCTATGGAACCACCGGTCCGGGACAATCTCGTGTCATCCTGACAGCAACGCAACCGTTTCAGCTTACCCTGGCCGAGACACGCGAAAACGAGGCGGGAGGGGCGCGGCTCGTCATAGATCTGGCCATGACAGACGCGGCGCGGTTTCAGAAACTGATCGCAGATCAAGCGCCTCTGCGCGATGATCAGGCGATTGCGCTTTCTTCAAAGACCATCAGTAATCCGGCAGACGCGGATGTCGAGAAAGATGGGTTTCTGGTTGCCGTCGATGCCGGCCATGGCGGTATTGATACCGGTGCCATCGGAGAAGATTCGAAGACGCTGGAAAAGGATATCACGCTCGAGTTTGCCCGCACCTTCGCCAAAAAGCTGGAAGAGCAACCCGGCCTTGATGCCTATCTGACGCGTGATTCGGATGTCTATCTGTCCCTCTCTCAGCGCGTAGAGCTTGCCCGTCAGCATGACGCTGACCTTTTTATATCGCTTCATGCCGATTCACTGAGCCAGCCGGATATTTCAGGCGCAACAGTTTATACCCTGTCTGACAAAGCGTCCGACCGGCTTGCAGCAGCACTGGCGCGACGGGAAAACCTCTCCAATAAAATCGCTGGTCTGGAAACCGCGACCGAACCAGAAGAGGTCACCGATATACTGCTCGACCTGACCCGCAGGGAAACGCAAAGCTTTTCGATCAATCTTGCCGACAGGGTGGTCGAATCGTTCAAGGGACAGATCGGCCTGATCAATAATCCTCACCGCTATGCCGGCTTTATGGTGTTGCGCGCACCGGATATTCCCTCAATTCTTCTTGAGATCGGGTTTCTTTCCAATCCGCAGGATGAGGCGCGTATGCAGGATCCTGCCTGGCGCGACAAGCTGATTGAAAGGCTTGTCGATGCCGTAAAAGCATATCACAAGCCGACAATAGCGGATGCCGGGGAGTGAACTTCAGATGATGCTGAAAACACCATGGTCGCAAAATGCGCACATTCATCGTAAAATGGTGAAATGAGAGTTTCTTTCGAGAGCGGCGAGGGTTATCCCGGTGTCAATCGATAATTCGCACTGCTCTTTCATCGGGGCGGGAAGCACGCGTCGAAAATTGAAGACGTGAAAAATCAAGGTTCAATCAACGTGAGCGTCATAAAATTCATTGGTTATCTTTTCGGCCTGGCCTGTGTTCTGTTTCTGGTCGTCGCCATCGGTGTTGCAGTTTACCTGAACAACGTGGCGAAGGATTTGCCGGATTATGAGGTGCTGGCGCAATATACGCCGCCTGTGACAACCCGCATGTACGCATCTGACGGCGAGCTGATGGCGCAATACGCCCATGAGCGTCGCCTGTTCCTGCCGATCGATGCCATCCCGATGCGCGTTCGCGGTGCGTTTCTTTCCGCTGAGGACAAGAATTTCTATACCCACCCCGGTATCGACGTCGTTGGTCTGACGCGTGCTGTGCTCACCAATGTCAAGAATATCGGAACAGGCCGTCGGCCCGTGGGCGCTTCGACGATCACACAACAGGTGGCAAAGAACTTCCTGCTGAGCTCGGACCAGACCATTGAGCGTAAGGTCAAGGAAGCAATTCTTTCCTTCCGTATCGAGCGTGCGTATTCCAAGGATACCATCCTCGAACTTTATCTCAACGAAGTTTACTTCGGTCTGAACGCATACGGTATTGCCGATGCCGCTCTGACCTATTTTGACAAACCCGTTTCAGATCTGAGTGTTGCTGAAAGTGCCTATCTTGCGGCTGTGTTGAAAGGCCCGGCCAACTATGATCCGTGGCGTCACCCGAAAGCCGCGCTTGAACGCCGCAACTGGGTTATCGACCGCATGGCGGAGAATGGTTACATCACGCAGGACGAAGCCGATCTGGCCAAGGCCGAGCCGCTGGGTGCGGTTACCACGCACCAGAATCAGCCCGTTGCCGGTGATGAATACTTTGCCGAGGCGGTGCGGCGCGAACTTCTCGATAAATATGGTGAGGAGATGCTGTATGAAGGCGGACTTTCCGTCAGAACATCGCTTGACCCGGACATTCAGGCTGACGCCCAGAAGGCTTTGCGTGATGGTCTGATCAAATATGATGAGGCTGCGGGGTTCCGCGGACCGATCAATCAGATCGATATCAGCGGTGACTGGGGTATCCCGCTTTCAAAAGTCAGCACGCTCTGGGATGTGCCGGACTGGCAGGTTGCTGTGGTGCTCGGTGTAAGTGCTGATGGCGTCGAAATCGGTTTGCGCCCTCAGATCGAAGCTGGTGGCAAGGTTGCGTCCGAGCGCGACACCGGCTTCATTTCTGCCGATAATATGAAATGGGCCTATCGTTTTCAGGAACGTGGCAAGAAGAACGCTTCCAGTCCGGAAGGCGTGCTGAAACCGGGCGACGTCGTTTATGCGGAGGCTACGGGCGAGGGTGATAATTACCGGCTTCGTCAGGTGCCTAAGGTTCAGGGCGGTTTGGTCGCCATGGACCCGCAGACCGGCCGCGTTGTCGCCATGGTCGGTGGCTTTGCTTTTTCTCAGAGCCAGTTCAACCGCGCCACACAGGCCATGCGTCAGCCTGGGTCCTCTTTCAAGCCTTTCGTTTACGCGGCAGCGCTGGATAACGGTTATACGCCGGCCTCTGTGGTCATGGATGCTCCGATCGAGATTCAGTCCGGCGGAGAGCTCTGGAAACCGCAAAACTATGGTGGCAGTTTCTCTGGTCCGCAAACACTCAGGACAGGTATTGAAAAGTCGAAAAACCTTATGACTGTGCGTCTGGCGAACGATCTTGGTATGGATGTTGTTGCCGATTACGCCAATAATTTTGGAATTTATGACAATATGGACCCGGTTCTTGCTATGGCGCTCGGCTCGGGTGAAACCAGTGTGATGCGGATGGTTTCGGCTTATGCCGTAATTGCCAATGGCGGCAAGCAGGTTAACCCGACGCTGATCGACCGGATCCAAAATCGATACGGCGAGACTATTTTCAAGCATGAAGACCGTATTTGCGAGAATTGTAACGCCGAAGATTGGCAGGGTCAGCCCGAGCCAATCCTGATCGATACGCGCAAACAGGTTCTTGATCCGATGACCGCCTATCAGGTCACGTCGATGATGGAAGGTGTTGTCCAGCGCGGTACTGCGGCACGTGCGGTCAATCTGGATCGTCCGGTTGCCGGTAAAACCGGCACGACCAATGATGAGAAGGATGCCTGGTTCGTGGGCTTCACCCCCAACCTTGTGGCAGGTCTTTATGTCGGTTTCGATCAGCCGGCCACGCTTGGTCGTCACGGGACGGGCGGCGGGCTTGCTGCGCCGATCTTCAATGAATTCATGCAGGATGCCCTCAAAAATATCCCGAAAGAGAATTTCATCGAGCCTGAAGGCATGATGGATATTGCGGTGAACCGCAGCACCGGCATGCGCGCGACAGGGTCCGGACCGAATGTCATTGTTGAAGCCTTCAAGCCGGGATCGGGTCCTGCCGAAGCACTGGATATCATTGATATGCCCGGATACGTGCCTCCGGCGCAGATCCTGAAAGATTCCAATCAGGCCAACAAGGCAATTTCGACAGGTTCGAGCGGTCTTTACTAAGCTTCATTGGCATAACACCATTCGGGCAGGCGGGGTTTACATCGCGTCCGCCCGCGCTTATTCACCGGCAGCAACGTTCAACACATTTTCAAGAAGAACAGAGAACCATGCGAGCGGAAATCGAAGGTATTGTCGATGAAACCAAGCAGGCCGTAAGCCTGCTGAGGAGGCATCTTTGACTGGGATCAGGCAATCAAACGGCTGGATTGGCTGAATAATAAAGCAGAAGATCCCGACATCTGGAATGACGCCAGCGAGGCTCAGAAGCTGATGCGCGAGCGGCAGCTTCTTGAAGACGGTATTTCTGCCGTTCGCCGTATCGAGACAGAACTTTCCGATAATATTGAACTCATTGAGATGGGTGAAGAGGAAGGTGATGCCGAGGTGGTGGCCGACGCTGAAGGCAGTCTGCGCAAGCTTCTGGAAGAAGCAAACCGGCAGCAGGTCGAAGCGATGCTTTCCGGTGAAGCGGATTCCAACGATACTTACCTTGAAGTCCATTCCGGCGCTGGCGGCACTGAAAGCCAGGACTGGGCCAATATGCTCCTTCGGATGTATATTCGCTGGGCAGAACGGCAGGGCTACAAGGTCGACGTCATGGAAGTGCATGATGGCGAAGAAGCGGGCATCAAATCAGCGACCATCCTTGTTAAAGGCCACAATGCTTATGGATGGCTGAAGACAGAATCCGGCGTCCATCGCCTTGTGCGGATTTCACCCTACGACAGTAATGCGCGTCGCCACACCTCGTTTTCGTCTGTCTGGGTTTATCCGGTGATCGACGATTCCATTGACATCGACGTCAATGAAAGCGACTGCCGGATCGATACCTATCGGGCGTCCGGTGCGGGTGGCCAGCACGTTAATACGACTGACTCCGCTGTTCGCATTACCCATATTCCAACCGGTATAGTCGTGCAGTGCCAGCAGGAGCGTTCACAGCACAAGAACCGTGCAAAAGCATGGGACATGCTGCGTGCCCGGCTTTATGAGGCCGAACTGCAGAAACGTGAAGAAGCCGCCAATCAGGAAGCTGCGTCGAAGACGGAGATCGGCTGGGGGCATCAGATCCGGTCTTATGTTCTGCAGCCTTATCAACTGGTCAAAGACCTGAGGACGGGCGTTGAAAGTACATCTCCGTCCGATGTTCTCGATGGCGCAGTCAGCCCGTTCATGGAAGCCGCTCTTGCGCATCGCATCGACGGCTCTGCGGGCAGCGAAGTCGATGACATCGATTAAGCCGCAGGGCATCTTGAAGTACAAAGAATAGTAAAAGGCCGCGTTCCTGATCAGGAACGCGGCCTTTGTAATCGGTGAACTGTTCGCCTTTATCTTACATCAGGGCCTGAAGCAGCGGCAGGGTTGGCCAGCCATCAGCCGGCATGCCAAGCCGGTTCTGCTCTTCGCGAACGGCATTGCGGGTGCCTGCGCCGAGAATGCCGTCGATATCGCCGACATCGTAACCCTTATTGGCAAGGATACGCTGCAGGCGCTTCATCTGGCTGTCGGAGAGGCCTGTTTCCGGGTTGCCGGCGCGATAGGGCGGGGCACCTTCAAAACGCGTGGCAAAGTAAGCCACTGAAGTGGTGTAAATGAAAGACTGGTTCCATTTCAGATACACATCGAAATTCGGATAGGCGAGGAATGCTGGACCAAAGCGCCCCTGCGGCATCAGTAAAGCTGCTGGAAGATTGGAATAACGGGTATTGCCATCGCGGGGCTGAACGCCAAGCCGGAACCACTGGCCAGCTGTCATGCCACCGTCAAAGCCGGTTTTCATCCAAGGCAGGTCCTGCGGAATGACAACTTCCTGGATCCAGGGTTCATTCGGGCGCCAGCCGAGGCTGCGAATGAAGTTCGCGGCTGTCAAAAGCGCATCCGGCGCGCTCTTCTTGACGCGAACATGTCCGTCGCCGTCACCATCAACGCCAAAACGGATGATATCTTCCGGCAGCATCTGCACCTGCCCAAGTTCGCCGGCCCATGCGCCGGTCTCACTGTTGGGATCGAAGTCGCCGTGCTGGGTCATTTCGATGAGTGCGATCAGCTGAGGACGGAAGATTTCAGGCCGGCGGCAATCATGCGCGAGGGTCACAAGGGCGTTGCGCGTGTTGAAGTTGCCCTGAACCGCGCCGAAATCGGTTTCCATGGCCCAGAATGCAGTCAAAACACCGGCCGGAACGCCATACTGGGATTTTGCACGGTTGAATGTGCTGGCGTATTGCTGGATTTTCTTGGCGCCGATCTGAAGGCGGGAATTGCTGGCGGTGCGCTGCGAAAACTCAAGGAAGGTCTGCTTGAAGACGCCCTGCGCACGGTCCATTTTCAGAACCTGATTGCTGATCGAAGCGCCCGCCAGAACAGCGTCTGCTGCGCTCGGTGAAAGGCCTTTCTGAACGGCTTCGCGTTTCACCCCGTTCAGAAAATCAGAAAGCGGACCGCCGCATTGCTGCGCAAGCGCGGGTCCAGCTGCGAGCGTTGAGATTCCGGCGGCGACAATGGCCGCACGGATAGTCCTGGAAAACATAGGCGTCTCCTCAAAAGCTTGTGCCTGTTCGACAGAGTATATCATTCACAACCAGACTAGCCCGATCCACCTAAGCTTTCATTAAAATCGTTTTTGATCGTCGATGGGGACCGTGGCGAAGCGTTTATTGTCGCTCAATGACTGCCAACGATGCATAACCACGACCGACAGACGTGAATGTCAGCCGGGCACCGGCTGCGGCTGCCTGCATTTCCAGAACCTGCCTGAAGTCAGGGCGCGGTGTGACGTGGAACTTTGCGAGCCACTGGTTCAGGCCAGCTTTGAACCAGCCTGGAAGCCCCTCTTGCTGACCGAAGTCGACGATGTGGAGAGAACCACCGGGAGCAAGCGCTTTTATTGCATTTTCTGAGGCTTTTTCCCATTCCGGGATCATGGAAACCGCATAAGAGATCATGATCCGATCAAAGCCATCGACTGCAAACGCGTCAGGTCTGAATGTGCAGGCATCGGCTGTGCGCAGCATGGGGCGGGCAGTGCAATGCTGAAAGGTTCTGCGTGCGCTGATGAGCATTTCAGACGATATGTCAAAGCCGTAAAGCCGTGCCTGGGGATAGAGCGCGGAAGCCTTCTTCAGGTTCCTGGCTGTGCCGCAGGCGACTTCAAGCAGGGATCCGCCTTCAGGCGGGTTAAGACCAGCAATCATCCGGTCACGTCCAAAGAGGTAGTATTTCCGGGTCAGATCATAAATGTGCCGTTGGTAGCGGTACATTGCATCCATGGCGATGGCATGCTGCCCGCCGTCAGGTGTTGCCGGTTCGCTCATGGGCCTCAGACCTTTTCATAAATGTGGAAGCCGCCATAGATCGCCGAACGATCCAGCATGCCAAGCTCTTCTGACTGATCCTTCAGATACCGCCATTCAGAGGCCGTTTCTGCTCCAAGCCGCCCTTCAATAACGCTTGGTTCCCCGGCGGTGCGGAAGATAACACGAGCATTTTGACGTGCCGTCCGGGTGATCTCGGACCAGAGTGCGTTGAGCTGATGGTCATTCATCCAGTCCTGCGCATCCAGAAGGACGAAGCGATCGGCAGAGGCGGCCTCACGGTGAGACAGCAATTCGGTAAAGCTTGCATGGTGAACCTTCACCCGTGGTGCATTTTCCCTGATTGCTTCAAATGCTTCCTCCTGAAGATAGGTTGGCAGAGCGCCGTCTCCAGCCTCCGGATAGCGTCGGGCAAAAGCCTGCCAGGCAAAATAGTTGTCTTTCAGCGGGAACTGGCAGGCGAGCTTTTCCAGTCGTGCCCGAAGCACTGGTGCCAGCGTTCCGTCTTCACTTGATTTTGCCAGCTCCTCATATTGTTTCGGTGGTATGCCCAGCCCGAACAGCGAGGATTTTCTGGATGTGGTCCAGCGTATCAGCGGCCTGTCAAACAAAGGAGCGATTTTTTCATCGAAGAACCGTCTCTGCTCGCGCAGTGATCCGGCTTCCGTTAAATCCGAAATTCTGACGCCATGCAGGCGCGCAACGGCGTGACCGGCGCCGATGAAGTTTCCGAGAAGACCGGTACGATAGATGTTGCGCCCGAAAACACTGATGCGTCTGCGGGCAAGCTTGTCACGGCTTTCCCAGTAGGCGCGCGTCTTTTCATCCAGATGTTCTGCAATGTAGCGATCATATAACCCTACGGCACCTTTGTCGCCATTGCCGAAAAGCTGAAGAATGGCAGCGTGATCGGGAAGGTGCTGAAAAGCTGCAAGCTTGAGCTTGTTGAGTGCGATATGGTGCGGATTGAGGTCAACAACGTCGATCTGTTCTGGCTTGCATGTCAGGTAAGCCAGCGCATTGCAGCCGCCAGATCCGATTGTAACCACCCGGTGGCCCGGCCCAAGCTTCATTGCGGCAATATCGACGTCCGGATCTTCCCATATCTGCGGGTAGACAAGGCCGGAAAAAAGAAGTCCGAACAGGCGCTCGGAAAACCCTTCTTTCGAGAATGCGCGGTGTTGCAACAGAGCCGTTTTCAAGCGGTTCCCTATTTTCGGATTGTTGCGCTGCTCAAGGCTGCTCATCGTCACTCTCGTCCTTCTGGCCGGGGAATATCACCCGAAGCAGGCGACACTCTTTCCCTCTGGATGCGGATGTTTAACTTCCAGCACCTAGAGCAGCTCTGCTAAAGTTTGATGACGCATGCGTTCTCAAGAACGCCTTGCAGGCTGGCCTTTATGCCGCATCCTGTCGGTAACGGGCCGACACACGCGGCAGGCCCGAGCGCAGCAGCTTTTCAATCCGGAGCTTCCGTGCCTGCGCGTTTTCTCTGCGAATGCGCGATGCGATCAAACGTGTTGCCACTGCATAAAAAAGCAGTGAAAACACGGTTGAAGCGCTATAGGAAATGGCCAGCGTTTCCAGTGTTTCGCGTGTTAAGGCTTCTGGATTGAGAAAAAGCACAAGGATTGACGCGGGAACGGCAATCTCAGTTGATGGGCTGATTTTTGCGCTGATCGCATAGCCGAAAATCTGATGGAATTTCTGGACCGGCTGATTGTCGTTTGATGCGACAGGAAAAAAGTGACGGGCTTTCAAAGTGGTTCTGACCGCCAGAATGAACAGGAAAGTGGCTGCTGCTATCCGCGCCAGAACGATACCGTCCGGCATGGCAGTCAAAAAGAAGAAAACCAGCCCGGCAGCGATGCACAGGCTTACCAGTCGCACTATCAGGACACCGCAGCCAGCTGCAAAGCGCGCACTAAGCCGCCGCTGAAACTGCCAACGGGCAAAATGAAGCATTCTGCCCGAGGGAAGCGACAGTACAACGAAAACCAGCGCCGGAAAGGCGATCATGGCTTCGACAGACAATTTATGCACCTCCTGCCTATCAGGCTATAAAAGCCTCCCAGGAAGGAAAAATCAATGAGCAGGGCTGAATTCCTGTCCGATTTCGTCCATGACAGCTTCGAACCAGGCGGTGTTGAGGTCGAAGTGACCGCCGCCTTTGATCCGCTCGAATTCAATTGTACGCAATTGACCGTTGCGTTCCACATCATGCCCGGTGACGCCGGAAACGCCATCAAGTGCGCTTTCAACCGCCAGATCGACCATTGAGTGGATCAGGCGCAGATCGTCACTGTTGGCCGGGGCCGAACGCGCATAATAGCCTGACTTCTGAACCATCGAACGCTCTGCGCCCAGAAGGGCTGCAAACTGTTTGGCAAACCAGTCGCCAACGTTGATCTTGTCGAGTTTGACATGGCCGAACGCATCACGGGTCACGTCTGCCCCTGCGGCTTCCCGCTCTGCGACAATCGCATCAAGACAGGCCCCTTCGGAGACGAAGAGCGAGACGGAACCGTTCTTGTCCATCACCTCTTTCAGGCGTGCGGCTTCTGCTTCAAGATCAAACGCCATTTCGGGCAGATAAACGCCATCAAGCATTTTCATGGCTGGGTCCATCAACATGCCTTCGACATATTCGACGGTGCGCTGACGCTCCAGATAAGCCCGTGCCGTGGCCGCGGTCAGCCAGCCACAGTGGCGGCCCATCACCTCATGAATGATAAGCGTGCGCGGTGCTGCGCTCTGTTCGTTGGCGATGTTGTCAAAAAAGGCCGCGCCGTATTCAGCTGCAGTCCATGCTCCCAGGGTTTGCCGGATTGGCATGACGTCGTTGTCGACGGTTTTGGGAAGGCCGACAACGGTGAGATCATATCCGTTTTTCTTCAGGTAAGCTGCCAGGTCGGCTGCCGTCGTGTTGGTGTCATCGCCACCGATGGTGTGAAGAATTGTAATGCCGTCTCTGGTCAGCTGTTCGGCAGCCACTTTCAGTGGGTCTTCGCCGGGACCAACCAGCCCACGTTTTTCACAATCTTTCTGGTTGGTCAGTTTGACGCGGCTGTTTCCGATCGGCGAGCCGCCAAAACGGTGCAGTCTGGATGCCTGTTCGCGTATGGCTGCTGTGATCGGAAGGCTGTCACCCTTCAGTAGTCCGGCGTAACCGGAGCGATAGGCGATGATTTCCGTGTCGGGGGCGATATCGGAATAACGCTCAATGAGTCCGCCTACAGCAGACGATAGACAGGGCGCTAGGCCCCCGGCGGTCAGCATGGCAACCTTATGGCTCGACATTTTCATCCTTCCATCAAAACGGTGGAATTATTTACGTTCAATGCGACATGGATGCGACAGGAGCCTTGCCGCTGTAAAGCCTGAACCGTAAGAAAGTGCGGGTTCCAGGCAGGATATGTTCAGATATCTTTAAAAAGGAGCAGCGGCAGGCTGTATCAGAAAAGTTCGAAAGTGCACCGCCTCAACACCTGCTTCTGCTCTGTCAAACGCGCCAGGCGTCAGTCACCCTTAAGGAAAAAGAAAGCAGAACATATGAGAGGCGTGATGATCGTTGTTCGGGTGAGCTGAAAATAGCCAAAATTTAAAGTATAATTATGCTCTGTAAGGCTTTCATTCATAGAGGCTTTATGATCTGGCGGTGAGGTGTCTGCCTCTGATCCGCCAATGCCGTTCAGGGTCTGCGGCTGTTTTCAGATCGCCATCACTGATCGGCTATTGCGATCGGGTTCATTCTTCTGCAGAAAGTCGCAGAAAGTTGAAATTGAACCAATCGGTTCGACTTGCATAAAAACATAAAACTGTTCAATCTGATATCTTGGGTTTTGCGTTAGGCCCGATTGAAGGAGTGCGCCTGATGTCTTTCTGGGAAAAGCTGGTCAATTTTGTCAGCCAGTCCGCCGGTAATGTTTTGACCGGTGTGGTTGAGGCTGTGCGCACACTTTTCGAAGGTGACCCTGAAACGCGCCGTCAGGTGGCGTTTTCCGTTTCTCTGATTGCGCTTTCTGCCAAGATGGCAAAGGCAGACGGTTTCGTCACGCTGGAAGAAGTGAATGCATTTCACGAGATTTTCGAGATCCCCGACAAGGAACGCGCGAATGTTGCGCGACTTTACAATCTCGCTCGTCAGGATGTTGCTGGCTACGAAGCCTATGCCGAGAAGCTGAAAGGTCTTTGTGCTGGTGGCGAAGAGGGGTGTCCGATCCTTGAAGAGGTGATTGATGGCCTGTTCCACATCGCCAAGGCCGACGGTGCTGTGCACGAAAACGAGCTGGCCTTTCTTGCGCGGATCGCTGAGATCTTCGGTATCAGCGAGGTGCGCTTCAAAGCCATCTGCGCGCGTCACATTGATCGTGGCTCGAACGATCCCTATCGGGTTCTGGGTGTCAAACGCTCTGACGATTTTTCGACGATCCGCAGTCGCTATCGCTCACTCGTCGCAGAAAATCATCCGGACCGGCTGATTGCCCGTGGTGTTCCTAAAGAGTTTCATGCTGCTGCCAACGATCGCATGGCGATGATCAACGCCGCTTACGAAGAGATCGAGCGTGAACGAAAGGCTGCCTGACATGAACCTTGTTCTCAGGGGTGAAATGGTGTTGGCGCTTTTGGTCGGGACTTGCCCGGTCCTTACCGCAAGTGCCGCGCTTGCAGATGGCGACCAGCTATCAGGTGCGCGGTCCGTTGTAATGGTGGCCCATCCCGATATGTGTAACGAGGAAGGGATATCCGGTCTTTCCGACGCCAGTTATTCGGTATCGTGGCCGGAAACCAGTTATGACGGGACATCGGTTGACCGTCACGGCACTCTTTACGAGATCAACTGCTACGCTGGTGCGTATAACCTTGTTGTGGCATATGTCTTCGCGACGGGCGATGAGGATGCTGAGGATATGGCGCTGGCCTCCTTTGCGTCACCGGCGTTTACAATCGAGTATGCCGATGGGGATGAAACCGATACTGAGCTGAAAGCCGATCCTGTCGTTACCGGTTTTCAGGCTGATACCCTATTGATCAATCCGGTATTTGATGCTGAAACCCTGACGATCTCAACCTTTGAGAAGTGGCTTGGTCTTGGTGATACCTATTCCGCAGGATTGTGGTCTCTGCAAGATGGTCAGTTCGTGCTGAAACATTATGAGATCGATCCGATCTATGAAGCCAATCTCGATGGTCAGGATGGTGATCTGTCCGCTACGACATTTGTTCTTTATGATGCTGAGCGGTAGTGGCTGAAAGAGGAAACGGGCTCCCGGCCTGTTGTCCGGTTTTAATCAAGTCTATATCACGTTGAAACGATCATGCGGTCCATCCGCAAATCTCTGGGCAGTCGGGAACCTTTTCGGACCGGTTGGCGCTGCCTTATCTGCAAGACTGGTTTGGTATCGGCCAAGAGGTGAGAATGACACAGCATTTCAAAACCATCATTATCGGCCGTGGTCTGATGGGAAGCGCTGCCGCCAGGCACCTTGCATCCATGACAGACGGTGTGGCTGTGATCGGTCCGGACGAGCCACTTGATAAGGCCAACCATAAGGGCGTTTTCGCAAGCCACTATGATGAGGGGCGCATCACCCGAACGATTGATCGCGACCCGGTCTGGGCTGAACTCGCCAATCGTTCAATTGCGCGCTATCGCGCTATCGAACATGAGAGCGGGATCGACTTTTACAGTGAAGTTGGCGCACTCATCGCCGCGCCTTCACGTTCCGGCACACGCTACATGGCCGCCGTCATCGAGGCGGCTGAGAGTTGTGGTGTCAAACCGCAGCAAATGGATGCTGAGGCGCTGGCTGCCCGGTTCCCGTATTTCGAGTTTGCCGATGGTACAAAAGCTGTCTACGAAGCCGAAAACGCCGGGCATATCTCGCCGCGCCGGCTAGTGGCTGCGCAGTCTTTGCTGGCAAAAAAGGCCGGGGCCACTGTTATAGCCGACACAGTCACAGAGGTGCAGGAAAAGGCTGAACATGTCGTTGTGAAGGTGGAGGGCGGTTCCGTCCATACCGCCGACAGGGTTCTGGTTGCAGCAGGCGGCTTCACTGTGAACGAAAAGCTTTTGCCACGCAAAATCGATCTGAGTGTATTTGCCCGTACGATCGCGTACTTCGAGGTCGATGAGGACGGGGCGGAAGCGCTGGCCGACATGCCGAGCCTGATCTATAAACCGGACGCTGAAACGGACGGAATTTATCTTCTGCCGCCGATCCGCTACCCCGATGGCCGTTTCTATCTCAAAATCGGCGGTGATCCTGAAGATCTGCCGCTGAAAAACGAGGCGGCGATCAAAGACTGGTTTCGCTCTTCCGGGCAAAAAGCAACCCGGGAATATCTGACGCGGGTGCTCTGCGATCTGATGCCGGGTATCCGGGTTCTCAATACCCAGACCGGAACCTGCGCGACGTCCTACTCACCATCCGGTTATCCAATGGTCGGCTTCCTGCCTTCAAGCCGTGTGGCCGTTCTGACCGCCGGCTGTGGTGCCGGCGCGAAGAGCTCTGATGAAATCGGTCGCCTTGGCGCGGTGCTCATGGATAAGGGCACGCTGCAGGGCGAGGGGTATTCGGTCGATTTCGCGCCTTCGTTCTTCTGAATTCTGATCTGCGTTACTGTCTGAGCGATATTCCGTTGGCAATTTGCCATCGTCTCGTATAGGAAACCCGCACCAGTTGGCCGGGCGGCCGCGCTTTGCCAATGCCGAAAGGCGGCAGGGTGAGGAAAGTCCGGGCTCCACGGAAACACGGTGCCGGAAAAAGTCCGGCGGGGGTGACCCCAGGGAAAGTGCCACAGAAAGTAAACCGCCCCGCCTGCAATAACGCTCTTTGGTTTGGCCTGTGCGCCGCTTTGAGCTTTATTGCCGGCGGGGTAAGGGTGAAAGGGTGGGGTAAGAGCCCACCGCGTGTCCGGCAACGGTCACGGCACGGTAAACCCCACCGGGAGCAAAACCGAATAGGGATGACGCGGCGCTTGTCGCCAGCCTGTTTCCAGGTCTGTCATCCGGGTGGGTTGCGAGAGGCAGTGCGCAAGTGCTGTCCCAGATGAATGGTCGCCACGTCTTTTCAGCTCTGGCTGAGAAGGCCATACAGAACCCGGCTTACAGGCCAACTGGTTTTTATTTCTTCTCACGATGACTTTTTGGGATGGAGCGCCACAGGTGCTCTTTCGCCCTGCATTCGCGCCCGGGCAATACGGATTCGTGTCCTGTTGTCCCTTTTGTTTCAATGATTTGCGCGGAAAGCTTTCGTTAACGATGCGCTGCTAATCTCAGCTGTTAATGCCGCATGCAGACTTGGTTAATAGCGGGTTATCCCATTGACGCCCAATTGTGCCCATGTTATCCCATCTGATAAGAGTTCGCTGCCATCGGCAGCACCTGCGTTCGTAAGGCGGTTCTGTTCTAAGTATTCGGAATTGTTGTTGAATTCGCCCTTTGGGCGAAGCGGGTTTTCTGTGTCTGTATCGGGTTGGGAAGGGGTGGCTGCGTTCCGGTCACCGGAAGCGTCGGCGGTATTGCGTTATGAACCGGTTTCTTTCCAATGCGACCAAGAAGATCGATGCGAAGGGGAGAGTTTCGGTCCCGGCAGTGTTTCGCACAGTGCTGGCCGAGCGGGGAATCGAAGAGCTTTACTGCTTTCAGGATTTCATCTTTCCAGCCATCAGTATCGGCGGGCCGGATCTGCTCGATCGCTTCGAGCGGCAGATCGATCAGGAAGATCCGTTTTCAGCCGATGCGAACGACATGTCGCTCCTGATTCATGGTGGCGGCGTGTTTATGAAGCTCGATGCCGAAGGACGGTTGATGGTCACGGATTTCATTCGCGATTTCACCGGCATCGGCAGGGAGATCACTTTCGTGGGTCGTGCGGACCACTTCCAGCTTTGGGAGCCGCAGGCCTTTCAGGCAGCGCAGGCTGCCGCGCGCAAGGCCCGGTTTGGCGGCCGGTCTGGTGCCTGAAGCTACGGGGATACGGAATGGCGGGGAATCCTGGCACAGATGATGCCATTGGCGGACCGGTTCGTCACATTCCGGTTATGCTTGCCGAGGTGCTGGCTGTGCTTCAGCCATCGCCCGGCAAGGTCATTCTCGATGGCACCTTCGGGGCAGGCGGTTACGCATCTGCCATTCTGGATGCTGGCGCGAGCGTAATCGGTCTTGATCGTGATCCCATCGCAATTGCTGCGGCAAAGCCGCTCGTCGAAAAGTCCGGTGCGCGTCTCAGTCTGTACGAGACCCGGTTTTCCGTGCTCGATCAGTTTGCGCCAGACGGTGGCCTTGACGGTGTCGTCCTCGATATCGGCGTATCTTCCATGCAGATCGATGAAGCCGAACGCGGCTTTTCTTTCCAGAAAGACGGCCCGCTCGATATGCGGATGTCACGTGAAGGTGTTTCGGCAGCCGATGTGGTCAATCGGGCGAAGGTGAGCGATCTGACGCGGATCTTCGGTTTGCTTGGCGAAGAGAAGAATGCTGGCAAGATCGCGCGTGCAATCGACAGGCGCCGGCTTGAAACGCCGTTTGAAACAACCCGTGATCTGGCCTCGATGATCGAGACGGTCACGCCGCGTCGTGCGAAAGACAAGATCCATCCGGCGACCCGCGTATTTCAGGCGCTTCGGGTCTACGTCAATGATGAGTTGGGCGAGCTCGCCGCCGCACTTTTAGCTGCCGAACGTGCGCTGAAGCCGGGCGGTGTTCTGGCAGTTGTCACTTTTCATTCGCTCGAAGACCGGATTGTTAAACATTTTATTGCAGAAAGGCTGGGTAAGGCATCCGGCTCACGTCATTTGCCGCAGGTTACGCCGCCCCCGGCGCTTTTCTCGCAGGCGGGAAAAGCAATGATTGCGGCCAGTGCAGCGGAGGCGGATGTGAATCCGCGTGCCCGCTCTGCCAAGCTGCGTGCTGCCGTGCGCACGGATGAGCCAGCGCCGCATACAGGTCTGGATGCCTTCGGGCTGCCAGCTCTTGCTGATATTTCCCGCCTCGGAGGCCACGAAAGCTGATGCTGAGACCGCTCGATATCGTTCTCATTCTTGTTATGGCTGCAACGGCAGCGGTAACCTATACGATCAAGTATTCTGCCGAGGCGACACTGGATGAGGTGCGGCGTCTGGATGATCAGATCGCTCTTGAAAAGAATACCATCGACCTTCTGGAGGCCGATCAGGCGCTTCTGACGCAGCCGGCAAGACTTTCGCGTCTGGCTGAATACTATGCCGATGAGCTGCAGCTTCAGCCCGCAGAACCGGAGCAGATTGCAACGCTCGACCAGCTTCCCCCGATTGCGCCCGAGCCGCCCGCCGAAGAGGATCTGCCGCCTTTGATGGCCGGAACCGCGCCTGATGGAACAGATGTTGTCATAACCGGATCGGTGACGCCATGATCAAGATGCCCAGCCTTTTTTTACGTAAGAAGTCTGACAAGCCTGCCTGTGCCAAGCAGAGTGAACAGGTGGACAGTACGGTTTTCCAGGGAACTGCGAAAAAACGTGTCGGTCTTGCGCGCAGTCGGGTCACGGTGCTCACTGCGGCGTTTGTCGCCGTTTATGCGATCATTGGCGGGCGTCTGATCCACTATTCACTGGCTAAGGAAGACGGAACTGTTGCCCGTGCAGCCGTACCTTATACGCTGGCCCGGCGCCCTGACATCGTTGATCGCAACGGCGCCGTTATGGCGACAGACGTCAGAATGATGTCGCTTTATGCCAATCCCTCAATGATCACGAGCCCCGACGATGTTCTGGAGGCACTGAAGCCGATCTTTCCCGAGCTGGATGTTTCGCGTGCTTATCGCCTTTTGAAATCCAAAGGCGAGTTCGTTTGGCTGAAGCGCCAGATCACGCCCAAACAGCAAAGTCAGGTTCTCGCCGCTGGTGTGGCAGGCGTCGGCTTCAGGCCTGAGGTGCATCGTTTCTATCCGGGCGGTCCGGAAGCTGCGCATATTCTTGGCCTTGTCGATGTTGACAATCGCGGCCTCTCCGGGATTGAGCGCTATATGGACAAGACCGACGGTATCTCGAGCCTGATGGGGCTGGGGTTGACGGATTCGATCGAAATGAAACCCTTCGAGATTTCGCTTGATCTTCGGGTTGAGAGCATCATGCGCGATATTCTCGTAAAGGGCATGGAGAAGTTTGAGGCGCTGGGTGCAACAGGCATTGTTCTTGATGCCAATACCGGTGAGATCGTTGCTCTGGCCTCAGTCCCGGATTTTGATCCGAACAATCCTCCGCGAGCGACAGATCCGCGAATGCTGAACCATGCAATTACCGGCGTTTACGAAATGGGATCAACCTTCAAGGCTTTCACGCTGGCCATGGGGCTGGAATCCGGCAAGTTCACACTCGATAGCCTTGTCGATGCAAAGACGCCGCTTTATTTCGGCAGCTCGCGCATTAACGACGACCACGCGCAAAACCGCATCCTCACCTATCCCGAAGTCTTCACCTATTCGTCGAATATCGGCGCTTCGCGGATTGCGGCAGCTGTCGGGCCTGATTACCAGAAGAATTTTCTCGAAGATCTCGGTTTGCTTAACCGGATCGAGACCGAAATCGGTGGCTCGGGTACACCTCAGAAGCCTGCAAAGTGGGGTGGTGTCTTTTCTGCGACCGTCTCCTTCGGGCAGGGCATTACAACAACCCCTCTGCAAACAGCTGTTGCTGCAGCTGCGCTGATCAATGGCGGCAAACTTATTCCGCCCACCTTCCTTCCGCGAACAGAGGCCCAGGCTGACCAGATCGCAAAGCATGTGGTTTCAGAAGATACCAGCAACAAAATGCGTTATCTGCTGCGGCTGAACGGAACGGATGGTTCTGGCCGAAACGGTCAGGTTCCCGGCTATCGTGTGGGGGCGAAAACGGGCACGTCCGAGAAGATTATTGATGGCAAATACGCCTATGATCACAATTTCAACGCTTTTCTTGCGGCATTCCCGATGGACGATCCGCAGTATGTGGTTCTGGTCACGATTGATGATCCAAAGAAGGTAGAAGGTGTGCCGGGGCGCACAGCAGCCTGGAATGCCGGGCCAATGGCGGGGGAGATTATTCGCCGGGCAGCACCGATTTTGGGTGTTGATCCGGATTTTGGTGAAAAGGGTGACGGGCTTCTGGCATCCTACTGAAAACGAATCGTCGGGCGTTTTCTTGCGGAAGCCGCCCGTTTGAATGGGGAAGATGTACCGATGTTGTTTCGTGACTTGGCCGGAAACGCGTTTCCGGAACTCGGACAGGCACTGGCTGGTGATGCCGGTGCGCTTGAAGTGGCGGGCCTTTCCTCTGACAGCCGGAAAATCACACCGGGCATGGTTTTCGTCGCTATCCCCGGCACGAAAGCCGATGGCTCTCGCTTCATTGCGGATGCTGCCGAAAAGGGCGCAGCGCTCGTGGTTGCCGCCGGGTCGGCTGAAAATGTCTCAGTCCCCGTTCTGACCGTTGGTAATCCGCGCCTCTTTCTGGCGTTGGCGGCCAGCCGGTTTTATGGTCGACAGCCCGAGACGATGGCGGCGGTCACAGGAACAGCAGGAAAAACGTCCGTTGCCTCTTTCACACGTCAGATCTGGGCTTTAGCCGGGCTTCAGGCCGCGATGATCGGGACAACCGGCGTTATTGCGCCGGGTCGCAGTGACTATGGATCGCTGACAACACCTGATCCTGCGGCATTGCATGCGCTGCTTGCCGAGCTTTCAGATGCCGGCGTGACCCATGCAGCGATGGAAGCCTCCAGTCACGGGCTGGACCAGTATCGTCTGGATGGTGTGCGTCTTGCCGCCGGAGCCTTTACGAATCTCGGTCGCGATCACATGGATTATCATCCGACCGTCGAGGACTATTTTGCAGCAAAAATGCATCTGTTCGACCGGGTTTTGCCGAAAGGTTCGCCCGCCATCATCAATGCTGATGATCCGTGGTCAGAAAGAGCGGTCAAGGTCGCCAGGGATGCCGGACATGACGTGTTGACCGTCGGGCGCAATGGAACGTTTCTGACCTTGAAAAGGGTCGAGCAGAAGCGCGACAGCCAGTTTGCCGAAATCAGTCACGGCAGTGAGATTTTCGAAGTTAGACTTCCGCTTGCCGGTGAGTTTCAGATTTCAAATGCACTTGTTGCTGCAGGGATTGCAATCGCCACAGGCGTGGAGGCGAAGACAGCGCTTGCCGCGCTTGAAAGCATAGAAGGCGCAGCAGGGCGCCTGCAGCTTGCAGGCCGGGCGGCGAACGGCGCTCTGGCCTATGTCGACTATGCGCACAAACCCGATGCACTCGAAAAGGTGCTGGCCTCCGTTCGTCCATTCACGACAGGTCGCGTTCTTGTGGTTTTCGGCTGCGGGGGTGACCGTGATACCGGCAAGCGCCCAATTATGGGTGAAATCGCCACGCGGCTTGCCGATGTTGTGATCGTAACGGATGATAATCCACGGTCAGAGGAACCGGCATCCATCCGGTCTGAAATCATGAAGGCAGCGCCAGGCGCGACGGAAATCGGCGACCGGCACGAAGCGATCGCTTTCGCAGTATCACAGCTTCAACAGGGCGACACACTGATTGTCGCCGGTAAAGGGCATGAAGAGGGGCAGACTGCCGGTGGTGTAACGCGCCCCTTTTCTGATCTTGCCGAAGTCAGAAAGGCATTGGAGGGTATCTCATCGTGAGTTTGCTATGGACTTCAGCCGAAATGGTTGCGGCCATGGATGGCCGTCCCGTCGGCGAACTGCCTCAGGGCGTCACAGGCATTTCCATCGACAGCCGTTCGATCACGCCGGGTGAGGCTTTTTTCGCGATCAAGGGAGACCGCGTTGATGGCCACAGCTTTGCCAGCATGGCGGCTGCCAATGGCGCATCGCTTCTTGTGGTTTCCGAGGCAAAGCTGCCAGCTCTTGGCCGTCTGATCTGCCCGATGATCGTAGTCGATGATGTTCTCGAGGCGATGTATATGCTGGCCTCTGCGGCGCGTGCGCGGGCTCAAGTCCAAGTGATTGCAGTGACCGGCTCGGTTGGCAAGACATCGACGAAAGAAATGGTCGCAAGCGGGCTTAAGCCCTCCGGCAAGGTGCATGCCGCCGTTGCCTCTTTCAACAATCACTGGGGGGTGCCGCTAACGCTTGCCCGCATGCCCGCTGATACAGAGTTTGGCGTTTTTGAAATCGGGATGAACCATCCTGGAGAAATCCGGCCGCTGACAAAGCTGGTTCGTCCGCATGTTGCGGTCATAACAACAATTGCGCCCGCGCATCTTGGCAATTTTAACAGCATGAAAGAAATCACCGCCGCTAAGGCCGAGATATTCGAAGGGCTGGAGCCAGAGG
The DNA here is from genome assembly GCF_004342225.1 of Martelella mediterranea. Classification (GTDB taxonomy): domain Bacteria; phylum Pseudomonadota; class Alphaproteobacteria; order Rhizobiales; family Rhizobiaceae; genus Martelella; species Martelella mediterranea_B. The sequence goes on from NZ_SMAR01000003.1 coordinate 163,293, forward strand.
GCTATGCGGTGCTGAACCGTGATATCGAACAGTTTGAAAGCCTTGCACGCACTGCCAAAAATACCGGCGCGCAGATTATTTCTTTCGGGGAGCATTCGAAGGCCTCTTTCAAGCTGCTCGATTATCGCACGTGTGGCGACAAAGGACAGGTTCAGGCCATGCTTGGTTCTGATGAGCCTGTCTCGTTCGAACTCGGACTACCCGGACAGCACATGGCCGAAAATGCGCTTGCAGCGCTTGCGGCAATTTCTGTGGCTGGCGGTGACCCGATCGCAGCGGTGGAGGCATTGTCTGAAACACGTCAGTTGAACGGGCGCGGGCGGCGGCACAGGCTGAAGGCCGATGGCGGCGTATTCACCCTGATTGACGAGAGTTATAATGCAAACCCGGCTTCCATGCGGGCTGCACTTGAGCTTCTCGGGTCGTTTGAACTTCAAGGCAACGGCCGCAGAATTGCAATTCTGGGTGATATGCTGGAAATGGGCGCATATGCGCATGACGCGCATGAGGCTCTGGCGGCGCCGCTGGTCTCCTGTGGTGTCACAGATGTCTGGCTGGCAGGCGATGAAATGAAAGTGCTCAGAGATGCCTTGCCGGAAAGCATAGTTGTGGAATACCGCGCCAATGCACGTGAGCTGGCTGAATTCGCAAGCGGTGCTATCGCCGCCGATGATGTGGTGATGGTAAAGTCGTCACTCGGAATCGGATTTTCCGATATCGTCAAAAAAATACTCGAAACCTATCCAGCTGACGTATAAGGCGGTCGGTAAGACGCGCTTCAGGCCGTGCAGATAAGGTTTCGCCGGGGCGCGACACATACACACAAACAGACCAGCGCGTGTTTTAAGCTGCTGCGCCGGTCCTGGCTGCCATCGCCGGAAAGGGGCGTTTATGCTGATTTGGCTTGTGGAATTGTCTGACCGATTCCAGTTTTTCAATCTTTTTCGCTACATCACTTTTCGTTCCGGTGCTGCGGTGTTCACCTCGGCGCTGATCGTCTTTCTTTTCGGCCCCCGCATTATTTCGTCTTTGAGGATACGCCAGGGAAAAGGACAACCAATCCGCGCCGATGGACCACAGACGCATTTCAAGAAGGCTGGTACGCCGACAATGGGCGGCCTGATGATCCTGGCTGGAATTGTCGGATCTTCTCTGCTCTGGGCCGATCTTTCCAATGCTTATGTCGTCGCCACGCTTCTGGTGACGCTCGGGTTCGGTGCCATCGGTTTTTACGACGACTATCTGAAAGTGACGAAACAGTCGGATAAGGGTTTTTCCAGCCGTAGACGGCTTTTCTTCGAGTTCGTGATTGCCGGTATTGCTGTTGCTTTCATGATGTATGCTGCCAATCTTGCCAGCATTGACGGAGCGACTCTCGGATCCGCGTTGACCTTCCCGTTCTTCAAGGATTTCTTTATTGACCTGGGGTGGTTCTTTATCCCGTTCGGTGCTTTCGTTATCGTTGCAGCGGGTAACTCTGTTAACCTCACAGACGGGCTGGACGGCCTTGCAACGGTTCCGGTTATCATCGCTGCCGGCTCGTTCGCCGTGATCGCTTATGTGGTCGGCAACTCGGTGTTCGCGACCTATCTGCAGATCAATTATGTGCCCGGTACAGGTGAGCTGGTCGTTTTGCTGAGTGCGGTTATCGGTGCGTGCATGGGGTTTCTCTGGTTCAACGCCCCACCCGCTGCAATTTTCATGGGCGATACCGGATCATTGGCGCTGGGTGGTCTGATCGGGTCCGTAGCTGTTGCGACCAAACATGAGATCGTCATGGCGATCATCTGCGGTCTGTTCGTTCTGGAAGCACTATCGGTAATCATTCAGGTTGCGGTCTACAAGCGGACCAAGAAGCGCGTGTTCCTGATGGCGCCGATCCACCATCATTTTGAAAAACTGGGCTGGACCGAAAGTCAGGTCGTGATCCGCTTCTGGATCATCTCTTTCGGGCTGGCAATGCTCGGGCTTGCAACCCTTAAACTGCGATAGGCGAAGGACATGATTCCGGTCAGTATTTTCAAAGGCAAAAAAGTTGCTCTGTTCGGGCTCGGTGGTTCGGGCCTGATAACAGCTCAGGCTCTGAGCGCCGGTGGCGCTGAGGTCGTTGCCTTTGATGATCGCGAGGAAAGCTGCCTCATGGCCGCCAGGGCCGGGATTTCTGTTGTTGATCTGCGTGAGGCTGACTGGAGCCAGTTTTCAGCACTTGTTCTTTCGCCGGGTGTTCCGCTTACACATCCAAAGCCGCACTGGACTGTGAACCTAGCCACCGATGCTGGTGTCGAGATCATGGGTGATGTCGAGTTATTTGCCCGCGAGCGCAGGGCGACGTGCCCGGATGCCAGGCTGATCGCGGTTACCGGTACCAACGGCAAGTCAACGACAACTGCATTGATCGGCCATATTCTCAGAACCGCTGGCCGTGACGTTCAGGTGGGCGGCAATATTGGCCGGGCAGTGCTGGATCTCGAGCCTTTTGAGAGCGACCGTATTTATGTCGTTGAGTGCTCATCCTATCAGATTGATCTGGCCCCTTCACTCGATCCTGATGCTGGCATTCTTTTGAACCTGACGCCGGATCACCTTGATCGTCACGGGGATATGAAGCGTTATGCGGCGATCAAGGAGCGCCTTGTTGCCGGATCATCTGTCGCCATCATTGGTATGGACGACGATTATTGCCGCGATATTGCTCAGCGTCTTGTAGTTTCCGGCGTTGCCGTTGTGCCGATCTCGAAGTCTGTTGCAGGCCGGAGCGGAGGGCTGGCCTTTGATGGCGTGGCGGTTATGGCTTTCGAAAACGGGGGCTGGCGAACAGTTGCAGACCTTTCGAGCCACACGGTCCTGCGCGGGCGTCACAACGGCCAGAACGCGGCTGCTGCAATCGCTGCCTGCCGTTCCGTCGGTCTGAAAGATGAGGAAATCGCTGATGCCATGATGCGTTTTCCGGGGCTTGCGCATCGGATGCAGCCGGTTGCACGGCGTGGCGAGGTTTTGTTCGTGAACGATTCCAAAGCCACCAACGCTGATGCATCGGAACCTGCGTTGCAGACTTTCAACAACATCTTCTGGATTTTAGGCGGTAAGCCAAAACAGGGTGGTATCGCCTCACTTCAGTCATTTTTTCCGAAGATCAGCAAGGCCTACCTCATAGGAGAAGCGGCGGACGCCTTCGCCGAAACCTTGTCCGGCTTTACTGAAATTGTGATGTCCGGCAATCTGGAGAAGGCTGTCAGAGCGGCGGCGGACGATGCTGCAACCAGCATTGATCCGCTGCCGGTTGTTCTGCTTTCGCCTGCCTGTGCCAGCTTTGATCAGTTCAGAAGTTTCGAAAAGCGAGGCGAGGCTTTTGTTGAATTTGTGTCGGCGCTTTCGGATGTGGAAATGCTTTTGCCTGCGGGCGGGGAGGCTTAAAGCATGGTAAGTCGGGTACAACGCGGTGCAATTGCAGAGTGGTTCTGGACGATTGATCGCGGACTTCTGGCCGCTTTTGTCGTGCTCATGGGCATCGGCTTTATGCTCTCTTTCGCAGCCTCTCCGGCGGTTGCCGAAAGGCTCGGTTATGACAGCTTCCACTTTGTTCGCCGCCATGCACTTTTTATTGTTCCTTCGCTCATCGTCATGGTGGGGCTATCGTTCTGCTCGCCACGGATGATCCGCCGTCTGGCTGTCATCATTCTTGTGGGCTCACTGTTGATGATGGTGGCTGCGCTGTTTTTCGGGACCGCAAATAACGGATCGAGACGCTGGATTGTTCTGTTTGGCTTTTCTATCCAGCCTTCTGAGTTTTTGAAACCGGCTTTTGCCGTGGTTTGCGCCTGGCTTTTTGCAGAGCATCAGCGTTATCCCGATATTCCCGGCAATCTGTTTGCCGGAATGTTGTTTATCATTTCGGCTGTGTTGCTGATTGCGCAGCCGGACTTCGGCCAGACTGTTCTGCTTTCCATTGTCTGGGGTGGAATTTTCTTCATGGCGGGCATGTCGTGGATATGGATTTTAGGGCTTGGCGGTGCTGGTGTTGCCGGGCTTCTGGCTGCTTATACCTGGCTGCCGCATGTGACATCGCGAATTGACCGGTTCCTGACCGGCGAGGGCGACAATATGCAGGTCGAGCTTGCCGCCAAGGCCATACAAAACGGCGGTCTCTTCGGTCTTGGTCCGGGCGAGGGAGTCTTCAAACGTCGTCTGCCCGATAGTCATACAGACTTTGTTTTCTCCGTTGCTGCTGAAGAATTTGGCATTTTGTTCTGTCTCTTTATTGTCGGCATCTATGCCTTCATCGTGCTGCGTGGTCTCACCCATGCCTATCGCGAACGTGATGACTTCGCGCGTTTCGCTGTCGCTGGTCTTGTCCTTCAGATCGGCATGCAATCGGTGATCAACATTGGCGTGGCACTGCAATTGATGCCCGCAAAAGGCATGACGCTGCCGCTGATATCTGCCGGCGGCTCGTCGATGATTGCCACATGTATCGGCGCTGGTTTCATTCTTGCGCTGACGCGCCACAGGCCGGAAAAGCGCGCCCGCCAGGATCATTTTTATGAACCGGGCCGGTCGCGCGGCGTCGCTGCTGAATAGGAACTTTCAAAATGGACCAATATTGCTTTTTTCTGGCCGCTGGCGGCACGGGGGGGCATGTTTTCCCCGCCGTCGCTCTTGCCGAAGAGCTACGCAAACGCGGGCATGATCCTCATCTTGTGACGGATAAACGCGCAGAGCGTTACGCCGACAGTTTCCCCGATGGTCATGTTCACGTCGTGCCTTCGGCAACCATCGGCTCGAAAAATCCAATTGCGATCATCAAGGCCGGATATACGCTTTTTAAAGGCTCACGCGTTGCGCGTGATCTTTTCAGTGAATACCGCCCTGCAGCAGTGGTCGGTTTTGGCGGTTATCCAAGCGTGCCGCCGATTTATGCCGCCAGCAGTGCGGGCATTCCAACCATGCTGCACGAACAAAATGCGGTAATGGGCCGGGCAAACAAGATGCTTGCGTCGCGGGTCAACGCCATCGCGGGCGGCTTTCTGGCGCGTGGTGACAATCCGTTCTCCTCAAAGATTTATGAAACCGGGAATCCGGTGCGTCCCGCCGTGCTGGAGGCCGCAGCGGTGGCATACCGCCAGCGTCAGCCACGTGATCCGTTTCACCTTCTGATTTTTGGTGGCAGCCAGGGCGCACACTTTTTTGCACATGCGGTTCCAGATGCACTTGAAGCGCTTGATGACGATCTTCGTCCGCTCTTTCGTGTTACCCAGCAGGCGCGGCCCGAGGATGTCGATGACGTCAGGGCACGTTTTTCTGAGTTGGGTGTTGAAGCAGACGTGTCCCCGTTCTTTTCAGATATGCCGCGCCGGATCGCTGAGGCAGATTATGTTGTTTGCCGGTCCGGTGCTTCGACCGTTTCGGAAATATCGGTGATCGGCCGACCGGCTGTGTATGTGCCATACCCGCATGCTCTGGATCACGATCAGGCTGCCAATGCGGCGTTGGTTTCGGCCAATGGTGGTGCCGAGGTCGTTCGCCAGTCAGAGCTGACGGATACACGCTTTACTGAATTGTTAACCGAAGCCGTGAATGATGCGGACAAAATGCAGATTGCAGCAGCAGCGGCGAGAAAGGCCGGGAAGCCTGATGCAACGGCAAGACTTGCCGACATGGCGGAGGCACTGGCTTCCCGCACAGCGATTGAAGGATAGAGTATATGAAAATGCCTCAGACCATCGGGGTCGTTCATTTTGTCGGCATTGGCGGCATCGGGATGAGCGGCATCGCTGAGGTTCTGAAGAATCTCGGATATAAGGTGCAGGGATCGGATCAGGCTGAAAGTGCCAATGTTATTCGTCTGCGCGAAAAAGGCATTCAGGTCGCAATTGGCCACAAACCGGAAAACCTGAAGGATGCAGAGGTCGTTGTCGTGTCGTCTGCTATCCGCCGTGATAATCCGGAACTGATTGCCGCCCGTGAAAAACATCTGCCGGTCGTTCGTCGCGCTGAGATGCTTGCCGAGCTGATGCGTTTCCGCGATGCGATTGCCATTGGCGGGACGCACGGCAAGACCACAACAACCTCAATGGTTGCTGCTTTGGTGGAGGCCGGTGGCCTTGATCCGACCGTGATCAATGGCGGCATCATCAATGCCTATGGCACCAATGCCCGCATGGGCGAGGGCGAGTGGATGGTGGTCGAAGCCGACGAGTCGGATGGGACCTTCCTGAAACTGCCCGCCGAAATTGCTGTTGTTACCAATATAGATCCGGAACATCTTGATCATTATGGGACCTTCGACGGCGTTCGCGCGGCGTTTCGCCAGTTTGTGGAAAATGTTCCGTTTTACGGCTGTGGCGTTTTGTGCCTCGATCATCCGGAGGTTCAGGCTCTGGTGGGGCAGATCGAGGATCGGCGTGTGGTTACGTATGGGGAAAACCGTCAGGCTGATGTGCGTTTTTCCAATATTCGCAACGAGGGCGTGAAAACGATCTTCGATGTCGATATCCGCCGCCGCCGTCGCCCTTCCGTCAAGCTGGAGAACCTCGTTCTACCAATGCCGGGGCGGCATAACGTCTCGAATGCCACTGCAGCGATCGCCGTAGCAGATCGTCTGCATATATCTGAGGATGATATTCGCAAGGGACTGGCATCCTTCGGCGGTGTGAAACGGCGCTTCACGCTTGTCGGTGAATGGAATGGCGTTCAGATTATTGACGACTACGGTCATCATCCGGTTGAGATCCGCTCCGTTCTCAAAGCAGCGCGTGAAGCTTGCAAGGGCCGGATTATTGCGGTTCATCAGCCGCACCGCTATTCTCGGCTTGAAAGCCTGTTTGAAGATTTTACCGGCTGCTTTAACGACGCCGATACTGTGTTTATTGCTCCCGTTTATGCCGCAGGTGAGGACCCGCGGCCCGGCTTTGATGCCGAAGCGCTGGTTTCCGGCATCAAAGCTGCCGGTCATCGCGATACCCACTATCTGCCGGCAGAAGATCAACTGGCAAATCATATTGCCAAATGCGCCGAACCGGGCGACTTTGTTGTTTTGCTTGGCGCAGGCAGCATCACCGGATGGGCTGCGCGTCTGCCGGGTTCTCTGGCGGACATGACTTAAAGGACGAGACCGCAATGCTTGACGGCAAAGCGCTTATTGAAAGCCTCGGCGACACCGCCTCTAAACTGCGCGGGCGACTGGTGCCGAACGCAGCAATGGATAAAGTGACCTGGTTCAGGGCCGGAGGCCCGGCAGAACTTTTATTTCAGCCTCTTGATGAAGATGATCTGAGCCTGTTTCTGAAGGCCCTGCCGGAAAGCGTTCCGGTCACGGTTGTCGGCGTCGGTTCGAATCTTCTCGTGCGTGATGGTGGTTTGAAAGGTGTCGTGATTCGTCTGTCTGCCAAGGGATTTGGCAAGCAGGAACGTGTTGGTGACAATCAGATCCGTGCAGGCGCGATTTCGCCCGATAAACACATTGCCGGTTTTGCCATGGATGAGGGAATCGGCGGTTTTTCATTCCTCTTCGGGATTCCCGGTTCGCTTGGCGGGGCGCTCAAGATGAATGCCGGTGCCAATGGCGGAGAGACGGCGGCACGCGTCGTGGAAATCTACGGCATGAATCGCAAGGGCGAGACGGTGACCATTCCCAAAGAGGAAATGCGCTATGCCTATCGCCATTCCGAAGCCCCTGAAGGTGTCATTTTCACAGGTGCACTGCTGGAAGGTTTTGAAGAGGACCGCGCAGTGATTCGCGAAGAAATGGACGCAGTGCGCGAACACCGCGAGACCGTTCAGCCTGTGCGGGAAAAGACCGGCGGTTCGACGTTTAAAAACCCGGAAGGTCATTCCGCCTGGAAGCTGATTGATGAGGCTGGATGCCGCGGGCTTATGATCGGCGGTGCGCAGATGTCGCCAATGCACTGTAATTTCATGATTAATCTCGGCCATGCCACCCCTTATGATCTCGAGTTTCTGGGCGAGACGGTGCGCGAGCGCGTATACAATCATTCCGGCATACTTCTGCACTGGGAAATCAAGAGAATCGGTGCCTTTCTGCCCGAACGCCAGGTTCATGTTTTTGAGCCGCAGGAGCTTGACTGATAACCCGGTCCATAAAGGCTGAGAGCAAAATGGCAGCGGTTCTTACCTGACGCGTAGGAGCCGCTGTTTGTCATTTGCCAAACCGATTTTTTCACTGATTAACTAAAGTAAACGCTTCATTAACCATCCTCGTTCACAAATGGGGATACGAAACGCTTTCCACAAAAAAGCGGTATTCCGATGATTTTACGGCAGAAATGCCGATGAAGCGGGGACGGGCATGAGTGCCGGACATGTAGCGGTCTTAATGGGCGGATTTTCCTCTGAGCGTCAGGTCAGCCTGGCATCGGGAAAAGCCTGCGCAGATGCGCTGGAAGCTGAAGGCTTCCGCGTAAGCCGCATTGATGTGACCCGCGATGTTGCCCGCGTTCTGTCAGATCTGAAGCCGGATTTCGCCTTCAATGCGCTGCATGGCCCTTTTGGTGAAGACGGCACGATCCAGGGTATTCTTGAGTATCTGGAAATTCCCTACACGCATTCAGGTGTTCTTGCCTCAGCACTGGCAATGAACAAGGTTCAGGCCAAGAATGTCGCGGCAGCCTGTGGCATCCCTGTTGCCGGCGGACGGATGATGAACCGTTTTGATATTGGTATCGAGCATCCGATTGAGCCGCCTTACGTCATCAAGCCTGTGAATGAAGGTTCCTCTTTCGGCGTCGTTATCGTTGATGAAAAACAGAGCGAGGCGCCACAGTCCGTCAAGTCGACTGAGTGGCCCTATGGCGATACCGTTATGATCGAGCAGTTTGTGCGCGGGCGCGAATTTACCTGCGGTGTGATGAACGGTGTCCCTCTGTGTGTCACAGAGATCGTTCCTCAGGGATCGCAATTTTACGATTTCGACGCAAAATATCGTCCGGGCGGATCAAAACACATTCTGCCAGCCGAACTTAAACGGAATATTTACCAAAAGATTCAATTATTGGCCGTTCAGGCGCATGAGGCAATTGGTTGCCGTGGCGTCAGTCGTTCGGACTTCCGGTTCGACGATACGCGTGGCGAAGATGGAATCATCTGGCTTGAGGTCAACACTCAGCCTGGCATGACACCCACCTCGCTCGTACCCGAGATGGCAGCCGATGCCGGTTATGATTTTGGCGCTTTTCTCCGTTGGATGGTGGAGGACGCATCGTGTTTACGTTGAACGGTAACAGACAGGATAAAGCAGCAGCTGGCGTTTCAGGGTGCTCACGCGGCGGTGTTCTGCCGCGTCCGCTTCGTCGTGTTGCACGCTTCTCGACCGGTCTGGTGTCGGGGCGTGCGCCAGTCCCCGCCCACACGGGCACAGCGCTGGCTATCGTCTTCTTCGTTGCGGTGGGTGCCAATGCAATCGCAGTTTCCGGAAAAGGTGAACTGGTGCAGCGGGCAGCCATCGAAGTTTCCGGTTTCTCCATCGAAGATATTCAGATTTCCGGAAATCAGGAAACCTCGGAAATTGCGGTCCTGCAGGCTCTGGGCCTTGATGACACCATCTCGCTTCAGGGGCTGGACATTCAGGTTGCCCGCGGTCGTCTTTTGAATATGCCTTGGGTCGCCGATGCCGAAGTGCGCAAGGTTTACCCTTCAACGCTCAAGATTGCGCTTCAGGAGCGTAAGCCCTATGCGCTCTGGCAGCAGGAAGATGGCCGTCTTCTGATGATCGAGCGCGACGGCAATGTGATCGGTCCGATGAGCCAGCCGAAATTCCGCTCCCTTCCGCTGGTACTGGGTGAGGGCGCGAATTTCGGCGCTGAAAAGCTCGATACGCTTTTGGCCGAATGGCCCGAGCTGGGAGATCGCGTTCGTGCGTTCAAGCGCGTCGATCGCCGTCGCTGGGACCTTTATCTCAATAATGGTGTAATCGTGAAACTGCCTGATAGCGATACAGATGCAGCGGTTGCGCGTCTCAAAGGGCTTGAGCAAAGCCGCTCTATTCTGGAACGCGAAGTTGCAGCCATTGACCTTCGCCTCAATGACCGCGTTGCCGTTCAGCTGACACCCGCGGCCATGGAGCGGCGCGAAGCGGCGACGGAAGCGCTGGAAAAAACATTCAAGAACAAGGGGAGGCGTCTTTGAACCTGTTTGGCTCTTCCTCGTTCGGCTTTTCCCGTTCGAAACAGCTCTCGGCCAGAAAGACGCATATCGTCAGTGTTCTGGATATCGGGTCTTCGAAAGTGGTCTGCATGATTGCGCGGCTGACACCGCGTGATGCCAGTCAGATACTGCCGGGACGTACGCATAATATTGAGATTATCGGCATCGGACATCAGCGTTCGCAGGGCATCAAGAACGGTGTCATCGTCGATCTGGAGTCTGCCGAGTATGTTGTTCGCCAGGCTGTTGATGCCGCGGAGCGCATGGCTGGTCTGACCATCGATAGTCTGATCGTCAATGTTTCGGCGGGTCGCCTGCAAAGCGATACCTACAGCGCTGCGATTGATCTTGGTGGTCAGGATGTGGATGCAAGCGATCTGCGCCGTGTTCTTTCCGCCGTTTCCCGGCGTTCGGTGAATGAAGAGCGGCAGGTTCTGCACTCTTTGCCCGCAGGCTTTTCGCTCGATGGTGAACGCGGAATTCGCGACCCGCTCGGCATGTATGGTGAAACACTGGGTGTCGATCTGCATGTGGTCACGGCAGAGCGGCTGGCACTGCGCAATCTCGAACTTTGCGTGAACCGGGCGCATCTTTCCGTTGAGAAAATGGTCGCGACCCCTTACGCCAGCGGCCTTGCAGCCCTTGTTGATGATGAGGTCGAGCTTGGCTGCGCTGCAATCGATATGGGCGCCGGCACGACAACCATCTCCGTTTTTGCTGAAGGCAGGCTGGTGCATACCGATGCCATCAGCCTTGGCGGTCGCCATGTCACAACCGATCTTGCGCGCGGCCTTTCCACGCGGATGGAAGATGCCGAGCGGCTAAAATGCGTTCACGGCTCGACACTGACAACCAGCGTCGATGAACGTGAGATGATCGCGGTTCCCTCGATTGGCGAGGATGATTTCGATCAGCCGCGACAGGTTTCCAAGGCGCTTCTGTCGAAAATTGTCAGGGCGCGTGTGGAAGAAACGCTCGAACTGATCCGCGACCGGATACAGCTTTCCGGTTTCTCGGGCGTGGTCGGCAAACGTGTGGTTCTGACCGGTGGCGCAAGCCAGTTGATCGGTCTTTGTGATCTGGCCCGCCGGATTCTGAGCCGCAACGTGCGAATAGGGCGGCCCATGGGTGTGTCCAGACTACCGGCTGCTGCGAAGGGCCCTGCCTTTTCCACGGCTGCCGGACTGCTGATTTATCCGCAAATCGCGGAATCCGAGACCTATGGCGGAGAGCAGCGGGGCTTTCTGTCAGCAGCAGGCAATGGCGGGCGCCTGGCACGCGTCGGCCAATGGTTCAAAGAGAGTTTTTAAAGAACACGAGAGATTGGCCGGCTTGGCGGTGCGGCCATAGCGAGAAGGAACGAACATCATGACAATCACGCTTCAGAAGCCAGATATTACTGAATTGAAGCCGCGCATCACCGTTTTCGGTGTGGGTGGCGGTGGCGGCAACGCCGTCAACAACATGATCACTGCGGGCCTGCAGGGCGTCGACTTCGTCGTCGCAAATACGGATGCCCAGGCGCTGACCATGACGAAGGCAGAGCGCGTTATCCAGCTTGGCGTTGGCGTAACCGAAGGCCTGGGTGCCGGTTCGCAGCCAGAAGTTGGCCGTGCGGCAGCCGAAGAATGCATCGATGAAATCATCGATCATCTCAACTCAACGCATATGTGCTTTGTGACTGCCGGCATGGGCGGTGGAACAGGCACAGGTGCTGCACCGATCGTTGCTCAGGCTGCCCGCAACAAAGGTATTCTGACGGTTGGTGTTGTCACCAAGCCGTTCCAGTTCGAAGGCGCCCGTCGTATGCGTCTTGCTGATGCCGGTATCGAAGAACTTCAGAAATCCGTCGATACGCTGATCGTCATCCCGAACCAGAACCTGTTCCGTATTGCCAATGACAAGACGACCTTCGCGGACGCCTTCGCTATGGCCGACCAGGTTCTTTACTCCGGTGTTGCCTGCATCACCGACCTGATGGTCAAGGAAGGTCTCATCAACCTCGATTTCGCCGACGTTCGCTCGGTCATGCGTGAGATGGGCCGTGCAATGATGGGCACAGGCGAAGCTTCCGGTGAAGGCCGCGCAATGCAGGCAGCAGAAGCTGCAATCGCGAACCCGCTGCTCGACGAAACCTCAATGCGCGGTGCGCAGGGACTCCTGATCTCGATCACCGGTGGCCGTGACCTCACCCTCTTCGAGGTTGATGAAGCAGCAACCCGTATTCGTGAAGAAGTCGACCCGGATGCCAACATCATTCTCGGTGCAACATTCGATGAAGATCTCGAAGGTATTATCCGCGTATCTGTTGTTGCTACGGGCATTGACCGTAACGCCGTTGAAGCCGGTGCTCCGGCTGACGATAATCAGCGCGACAGCCGCCCGGAAATCCGCTCTACCGAGGGGAAAGTTTCCGGAACCACCGCTCAGGCTCAGCCCAAGATGGACCCGATCGCCGACACGATCCGCTCCGCAGAAGCTGAGATGGAACGCGAGCTGCAGATGGCAATGAACCGCGAACCCCAGAAGCAGCAGCCCCAGAAGACGCAGCCTCAGCCGCGTGCAGAAGCCACACCGGTTCAGCCGAAGAGCCGCCTGTTCACAAATGATGCACAGCAGGCACCGGCTCAGCCGCGTCCTCAGCCTCAGCAGGCCGCTGCACCGCGTGCTCCGGAAGCTCAGCCTCAGCAGCCGCAGCCTCAGCAGCCACGTCGCATGCCGGAGGTGTCTGAATTTCCTTCGATGGTTCAGCCGGAAATGAACGCCGAACGTCGCATGGAACAGGAAGAGCGTGGCCCCAAGGCACTGTTCAAACGCCTGAGCCACACACTTGGTCGCGGTGATGAGAGCTTTGAAGGTGGTCACCGCAACGAACATCCGGCACAGCGTCAGGAACCTCGTCAGCAGGAAAACCCTTATGCACCGCGCCGCAACGAGCAGTCCGCTGCTCGTCAGGACGATGATCAGTTCGATATTCCCGCCTTCCTCCGCCGCCAGGCGAACTGATCTGAACCGTTAGGAGACGGTTAACCGTCTTCCGGTTTCCTTCTCGTGCCAGATACCCCGGTAGCCCAGTGCTTCCGGGGTATTTTTCATTTTCGTAACACACCGAAAGAAACAGTGATTTGGATTCAGAGGAGGTGATGCGTAAGTAGGATCCAGAGTTAGCGGGAATCAAATCCTGTTTGAGGATGTGCGGTTTTTAAGAAGGCCTCTGTTGAGGCTGACAAAGAGCCGGTTGCAAAGCCTCTGAAATAAGAAAAATGTGAATTGAGTAAAGGCTTGAACAATGTTGGCTGGATTTTTCGGATTGCAAACAACGATCTCTAGCACCGTGCGTGTTGAGGGTATTGGTGTGCATTCGGGGCGCCCGGCTGCAATTACCTTTCAACCTGCCGAGGCCAATACTGGCATCGTTTTCGAGCGCTATCAGGACGGTCAGCGCATCAGCGCTTATAAGGCGGTCACCGAAAATGTCGGGCCGACAGCACTTTGCACCGTTCTCGGCGACCGGCCCGAAACGTGGGTTGCGACCGTCGAACATGTCATGGCGGCCCTTTACGCATACGGCATCGATAACGTCGTGATTGCCGTTGAAGGCGGCGAGATGCCCATTATGGATGGCAGCTCTCGTGTGTTTGTAAATGCGCTTGAAGATGCAGGCATCGTCAAGCTGACCGAAAAACGCGGCTACCTCAGAGTGATGAAGACCGTACGGGTCGAAAGTGGTGCCGGCTGGGCCGAGTTCAGCCCGTTCGATGGCATGCGTTTCGATGTCGAGATTGATTTTGATACGCCCGTCATCGGCCGCCAGCGCTGGGCCGGTAATATGTCCGGGGAGGTCTTCCGTGATGAACTGGCCGGCGCACGTACTTTCGGCTTTATGCGTGATGTCGAGCAGGTATGGGCACGTGGTTTTGCACTCGGTTCTTCTCTGGAAAACTCCGTTGTCATCTCGGATGATGACCGTGTGATCAATCCCGAAGGTTTGCGTTTCAAGGACGAGTTCGCCCGTCATAAAACGCTCGATGCCGTTGGGGATGTCGCGATGATGGGCATGCGTTTTGCCGGTTGTTTCCGGTCTTATCGCGGTGGTCATGCGCTGAATGCCAAAGCTGTGCAGGCTCTTTTTGAAACGCCCGGCGCATGTGTCGTCACAACGCCGCGTGATACAATTTCAGGCTTTAAGCGCCGTGAAGATGCGGTTGCTGCAGAAGCCGTTTCCTGACACGTTTTGCTCAGGTATCAAGTGATTGATGAACCGGTCTTTCTTAGACCGGTTTTTTTATGTATGAGTTGCCTCCGGGTATTCTTATCTTCTCGTGGGAGACATTCGGTAAATCCGGCAAAGGAGATTGGCAGGCGGTTTAAATCCTGAAAGTGCGATAGCAGGTGTGCGTTGTTCAGGCACACATGATACAGCGCTTCAGTCGAACCGTGGGAGGCGCGTGTGTGATGGAGCACAGTTTCTCCCGGCTTAACTTTTGGGCTGAAACGATGACGAATTCTTCCGGGAGCAGATCTCGAGCGTAGATAGGACTGAATTTATGGCACGTCTTAAAGGCAATACGTCTCTAGCGTCGTTTCGTGCGGCCGCTCTTCCGTTCGCTCTTATTTTGAGTGCGGGCCTCGTTCTGGGCAGCTGCTCACGCGACAAAGACGTTGATATTACAACGCTGAAATATGAGTCCGATCCGCCACAGCAGCTTTATGATGAAGCACTGGCAAACATCAATGCCGGCAAAACCAGCGAAGCGCTCAGGAAATTCAAGGCTGTCCAGGATCAGAGCCCGCTTTCCGATTACGCGCGCAAGGCACTGGTGATGCAGACTTATATTCAGTACAGCTCACGCAAATATGAAGCGGCGGTCACATCCGGTCAGCGATATCTGGACCTCTATCCGAACTCTGAAGATGCTGCTTATGTTCAGTTTCTGGTCGGTCAGTCCTACTCGAAGCAGATTGTGAACGTCACGCAGGATCAGAGCTTCGCCGAAAGCACGATTGCGGCAATGCAGACCCTGATCGATAAATATCCCGATTCTGAATATGTCCCTCAGGCACGCGCCCAGATCCGCTATGCGCGTGACCAGATTGCCGGAAAAGATATGCAGATCGGTCGGTACTATCTGGAGCGCAAGGATTATCTTGCGGCCATTTCCCGTTTTGACAGCGTTGTTGATGATTATTCGGATACCAACCAGATTGAGGAAGCGCTTTACCGTCTGGTCGAAGCCTATTACGCAATGGGTATCGTTTCAGAGGCTCAGAACGCAGCCTGGGTGCTCGGCCGGAACTATCCGGACAGCAAGTGGTATGACCGGGCCTATTCGCTTCTCAACAAGAAGGGGCTGGAACCGCAGTCGGCCGGGCGCGGCTCTGACGTTTCCAGTGTAACCAACCGCTGACTATAGCCAACGCATTCGCCAGGGCGCGAAGATCATGATTGTTCAGCTTTCCATTCGCGACATCGTTTTGATCGAGCGGCTGGAGCTTCATCTCGGTGGCGGTCTTTCGGTTCTGACCGGAGAGACCGGCGCGGGAAAGTCGATCCTGCTCGATAGCCTGTCGCTGGCACTCGGTGCTCGCGGCGATGGCGGGCTTGTGCGTCACGGTCAGGACTCCGGGCAGGTAATCGCAGTGTTCGATGTGCCGATGAATCATCCGGCGCGTCTTTTTCTGCGTGAAAGTGGGCTGGATGATGAGGGCGACCTGATTTTCAGGCGTATGCAGTCTGCTGATGGTCGCACGCGGGCTTTCATCAACGATCAGTCTGTCAGTGTTCAGATGATGAAACAGGCTGGCCGGATGCTTGTCGAGATCCATGGTCAACATGATGAGCGTGCGCTTGTTGATATTGACGGACACCGGCGGCTTCTGGACGCATTTGGTGGGCTGACAGGCGAGGCCGACGCGCTCGGTGGCCTTTATCGCGGCTGGAAAGACGCTCAGAAACGGTTGAAGCAACACCGTGCCCGCGTTGAAGAAGCTGCTCGTGAAGCCGATTATCTCAGAGCGTCCGTTGAGGAACTGCAGGGGCTCGCGCCGATAGACGGCGAAGAAGATGAGCTTGCAGAACAGCGCGCTACGATGATGAAATCGGAGCGTATCGCCGGGGATATTTCCGAAGCGCTTGAGTTTTTAAACGGGAATGGCTCGCCGGTCCCGATGATTGCTTCGCTCGTGCGCCGGCTGGAGCGCAAGTCGCACGAAGCACCGGGACTTCTTGAAGATACGGTCAACTTTCTCGATTCAGCGCTGGATCAGCTCTCTTCCGCCCAGATGGAGGTCGAGGCAGCGCTGGAACGTGCGGCTTTTGATCCACATGAGCTTGAGCGTGTTGAAGAGAGGCTGTTTGCCTTGCGTGGTGCCTCGCGGAAATACAGTGTGCCGGTTTCTGAACTGCCTGCACTGGCCGAGCGAATGGTCGCCGATCTTGATGAACTCGACGCTGGCGAAGCCCGGCTTCAGGCGCTGACGGCAGAGGTGGACGCAGCGGAAAAGGCCTATCTCGAAGCTGCTGAAGCGCTTTCTTCAAAACGGAAGAAAGCCGCCGGGCAGCTGGATAAGGCGGTGATGGGTGAACTACCGGCGCTGAAACTGGAACGTGCCCGGTTTAACGCTGTGGTTGGAAGTGATTCTTCAGCCGCGACAGCAGATGGTATCGATACGGTTTCTTTCCAGGTGCAGACCAATCCGGGCACCAGGCCGGGGCCGATTATGAAAGTTGCCTCTGGTGGTGAGCTTTCACGTTTTCTGTTGGCGCTCAAAGTGGCGCTGGCCGATAAGGGGTCTGCACCGACACTGGTTTTTGATGAGATCGATACCGGAGTTGGCGGCGCTGTGGCCGATGCAATCGGTCAGCGGCTGAAACGTCTTGCCGAGAAAGTCCAGGTTCTCTCTGTTACGCATGCCCCGCAGGTTGCCGCCCGGGCGCAGGGCCATTTCCTGATTTCGAAGGCAAGTGCAGGAAAATCGAAAGACGATGCCGTTGCCACCAATGTCTCGGTTATCGGGCCAGATGAGCGGCAGGAAGAGATTGCCCGCATGCTGGCTGGTGCGAAGGTGACTGCAGAAGCCCGTGCGGCTGCTGCAAAGCTTCTGTCCGGCGACAGTTAGAGCGCCCGTGCATCCATTCGAATGCACAAAAGACGATGCTGTAAATGACACGCAACAGTCGCTTTCCAGACTGCATTGCATCACTATAAGCTTTCAACACCTGAAACGCCGAACTGACGGATTCTTTATGGAAGTCTTTCTGGAGCACTACTGGCCGCATATTCTGGCCGCGATTTCATTCATCCTCGGAGCGACTGCGGCAATCCACGCTGCGATGACGAAGGATGAGGTGCGCGCAGCGATCGGCTGGGTCGGCATTATCATGCTCTCGCCCATCCTTGGCGCGGCGATCTATGCCGTGGCCGGGATCAACCGGATGCGACGAGCCTCCGTGCGTGAGAAGCGCGATGCGCTTCAGGATCAGGTTGCCTTCGAAGAGCAGAGCCATCAGGTCGGACGCAGTAAAATTGTCGATGACTTTGGTACGCGCTTGGCCGCTTTGTGGACGCTGGGGGAAACCGTAACAGGGCTTCCGGCAACTGCGGGGAACCGGATACGCCTGTTGACCACGGGAGATGAAGCCTATGCCGCGATGCTTTCGGCTATTGATAATGCTGAGCGCTCCATCATTCTTGAAACCTATATCTTTGATTCAGACACCATTGGCCGCAAATTCGTTGAGAGCCTGGCCAACGCTGTGAAACGTGGCGTTGAAGTCCGGGTGCTGGTTGATTCCATCGGTGCGCGATATTCGCGGCCGCGCATCACAGGTCTCTTGCGTGAAAGAGGTATTCGGGTCGCAACGTTTAATGGCGCGGTGCTGCTGCGTATGCGGCTGCCTTACGCCAACCTCAGAACCCATCGGAAAATTCTGGTGGTCGATGGCGAGACAGCATTTGCCGGTGGTATGAATATTCGCGCGGCCTTTACCGGCCCCGATGCCGCGCATGACACGCATTTCGAGCTGAAAGGTGCCGCCGTCGCCGACTATCTTTCTGTCGCAGCTGCGGACTGGTTTTTTGAAACCGGTGAAGCGCTGGATGGCGATGCCTGGGACATCAATGACCCGGCGGCCCCCGGCGACGGCGTGGTGGCGCGTGTTGTGCCTTCGGGACCTGATCGTCATCTCGGGAATAACAACAAGATGATTATCGGCGCGCTGTCTGTGGCAGAAGAGCGGGTGACGATCATGTCTCCTTACTTCCTGCCCGACCGCGATCTTGTTTCGGCACTTGCGACTGCAGCGCGACGCGGGGTCGATGTGAAAATCATCGTACCGGGAAAGAACAATCTCGGCATGGTTGACCGGGCCATGACAGCGCAGTTTTCGGAAATCATTCGCGATGGCAGCAAGATTTTCAGAGACCGGGGACCATTCAACCATTCCAAGCTGATGACTATCGATGGAAAATGGTCCTATCTTGGATCATCCAATATGGATTCACGCTCCCTCAGACTGAATTTCGAGACTGATCTTGAAGTCTTCGATGAGGCGTTTGCAGCCGAGCTGGAAGCCCGTATCGCGCCGTCGCTGACCAATAGTGAGGCTGTTACACTGGAAAGCCTGAGAAAACGCCCCTTTATTTTCCGCCTCAGGGACCGCATCCTGTGGCTGGGCCTGCCTTATCTGTGAAGCCTTTTACCCTGTCCTAAACCATCACAATGACGGCTAAAGCGCATGAAACCTCCAAAATCACCCCTTGCTAATGCATTTCTGCGTTCTTTACGTGAAAACGGGAAGAGGCCGGATGCAGCGGTGCGCCTGGAAGGCGATGGGCTGCGTGTCGCGACTTACAATGTTCATAAATGCGTTGGTGTGGATGGGAAATTCGATCCTGATCGTGTCTTTGAAGTGATCCGTGAGGTGGAATCGGATCTGATCGCGCTTCAGGAGGCCGATACGCGCTTTGGTGAGCGGACCGGGCTTCTGGATCTTCACCGTCTCGAGGCCGAGACCGGACTTGTGGCTGTGCCTGTTCATGCCAGCGAGCGGGCACATGGCTGGCATGGCAATGTCCTTCTGTTTCGTGACGGTGCTGTGCGCGACATCCATCGCGAACAGCTTCCCGGTCTGGAGCCCAGAGGGGCTTTGCTGACAGAAATTGCGCTCAATAGCGGCCTTTCGCTGCAGGTCGTCGCTGTGCATCTGGGCCTCTTGCGCTGGGCGCGCCGTCAGCAGGCCGATCATATACTGAGCCTTCTTGGCCGCCGCGAAGATCAGCCAACCCTGATCATGGGCGATATGAACGAGTGGCGGCTGGGGCAGGGCTCGGCGCTGACGCGGTTTGAACAAGCCTTCGGTGCATTGCCGCCCGCTCGCGCAAGTTTTCCCGCCCGCTGGCCGGTTCTGGCGCTCGACAGGATTATCGCCAATCGGGAAGATCTGGTTGTTGATCTTGCTGCCCATGATTCGCCGCTTGCCCGTGTGGCGTCGGATCACCTTCCGCTGACTGCACTTTTGAACCCGGCGGCACTGATTGCGGGTGGAGACACGCCGGAAGGGCTTGCCGCAGAGGAACCCGACGCTTAAGAAAAATCGCGAAATCAGCGAGGGAATGCGGCCATGGCGGACGAGAAGAAAGCAGTCAACGATCTGACCGGCAATGAGGCGAAGGCCGAACTTGCGTTTCTGGCCGGAGAAATTGCCAGACACGATGCCGCCTATCATGGCAAGGATGCACCGGAAATCTCCGATGCTGAATATGATGCACTAAAGCAGCGCAATGACGCCATAGAAGCGCGTTTTCCCGATCTCGTTCGCGAGGACAGCCCTTCGCGAAGGGTTGGTGCGACGCCTTCTGAGGCTTTTGCGCAGATTACGCACACCGTGCCCATGCTTTCACTCGGAAATGTGTTTTCCGATGAGGATGTTCAGGATTTTATCGGCTCGGTTTACCGGTTTCTGGGGCAGCTGCCGGATCAGTCGATCGCCTTTACGGCAGAGCCGAAGATCGACGGGCTGTCTATGTCTTTGCGGTATGAAAACCGCGTACTGGTCAGTGGTGCGACGCGCGGTGACGGTGCCACTGGCGAGAATGTGACGGCGAATGTCCGCACCATCGGTGAAATACCGAATCGTCTTCCTGACGATGCGCCCGATGTCGTTGAGGTCCGGGGCGAAATCTATATGGCGAAGAGCGATTTTGCGGCTCTGAATTCAGCCTTGTCCGAGGCGGGTGAGAGGACCTATGTGAACCCGCGCAACACGGCTTCCGGCTCCTTGCGGCAGCTTGATCCGAAAGTGACGGAAACACGCAGGCTGAAGTTTTTCGCATATGCCTGGGGGGAAATGTCTGCGATGCCTGCCGATACGCAGATGGGCATGGTTGAGACATTTGAACGTTGGGGCTTTCCGGTCAATCCACTGATGAAGCGCCTTTACGCTGTGGGTGATCTGATCGCGCATTACCGGGAAATCGGGGTGCAGCGCGGTGATCTCGATTATGATATTGACGGTGTCGTCTACAAGGTTGACCGGCTGGATCTTCAGGCCCGCCTTGGCTTCCGTTCCCGTTCCCCGCGTTGGGCGACAGCGCATAAATTCCCTGCTGAGCAGGCGGTCACGCGACTGACGGCTATTGACATTCAGGTGGGGCGCACAGGCGCGCTGACCCCCGTTGCAAGGCTTGAACCGATCACGGTCGGTGGCGTTGTGGTGACTAATGCGACCCTGCACAACGAAGATTATATTGCCGGAAAAGGTTCCAGCGGGGAGCTGATCCGAGAGGGGCGCGATATCCGTGTTGGCGATTATGTGATTGTTCAGCGTGCCGGTGACGTGATTCCGCAAATCGTTGATATATTGCCGGAACGTCGGCCAGATGATGCTGTCGCTTATGCGTTTCCGCACCATTGCCCGGTATGTGGTGCCCATGCTGTGCGCGATATCAACGAGAAGACAGGCAAGGTCGACGCTGTTCGGCGTTGCACTGCCGGATTTTCATGCCGGGCACAGGCTGTTGAGCATCTGAAGCATTTCGTCTCCCGCAATGCCTTCGATATTGAAGGGCTGGGGGCCAAACAGGTCGATTTCTTCTTTGAACACGAGGATGCAGCGCTCTCGATCCGCACCGCGCCGGACATTTTTACGCTGGAGCGTCGGCAGGCTGAGGCGCTGACCAGTCTTGAAAATTTTAATGGCTGGGGACGGACATCCGTCGCCAATCTGTTCCGGTCGATCAATGATCGTCGCGAAATGCCGCTTCACCGCTTTATTTTCGCACTCGGTATCCGTCATGTCGGAGAAACCACGGCAAAGCTTCTGGCGCGCTCCTATGGCTCTTATACGACCTTTGAGGCGGCGATGCAGGCGGCTGCCGAGGGGCGCGGCGAGGTCTGGGACGACCTCAATAACATCGACGGCGTTGGAAGTGTGGTCGCGCGCACTATTGTTGATTTCTTCGCAGAAGAGCAGAACACCGACGTCATATCCCGTTTGCTGGAAGAAGTGACGCCGCTGGACGATAAACAGCGCGTTGACACCAGTAGCCCCGTCGCGGGCAAGACGGTTGTTTTCACCGGCTCTCTCGAAAAGATGACCCGTGACGAAGCCAAGGCCAAAGCCGAAAGTCTCGGCGCAAAGGTCTCCGGCTCTGTTTCGAAAAAGACAGATATTGTGGTGGCTGGTCCGGGCGCTGGCTCGAAGCTGAAAAAGGCGGAAGAGCTTGGCGTTCAGACGATGGATGAGGATGCGTGGCTGGCGCTGGTTGGCGGTTGAGCTGGCATTGTTATCCGTTTTTCGCTTGTTTTGGTTCTGTCGGTTCTTATCTTCGGATGAACTGCTTTCATCCTCGGAGGTCACGAATGCGCGGTTATAATCTCTCAGCTCTTGTCGGAAGCGCTATACTGGCTGGCACTTCGCTTGCGAATGCCGAGGAGGTGGGCGAAATCGGTGTTGACTGGGTCGGCAACGACATTGTGATCGAAGCTTTGCATGATCCGGAAGTGGAAGGTGTCACCTGCCATATCTCCTATTTCGATCGGTCGATGATTGATCGCCTTTCCAAAGGCAACTGGTTCGAGGATCCTTCAAATTCCTCAATTGCCTGCCGCCAGACAGGCCCCATCAGAATTGGCGATATCGAACTTGATGCAGGCGGCGAGGAGGTCTTCAAGGAAGGCCGCTCGCTGATCTTCAAGCAGCTTGTGATTGATCGTGTCTATGACCAGGCAAACGAAACGCTGATCTATCTGGCGCATACGCGGGAAATTACGGAAGGCTCGGCCAAGATGTCGATGTCCACTGTTCCGCTTTACGGTCAGGATGTGGTGTGGGAAAACGGTGCGCCATGAGACGTGCTGACGAAGCAGGAGGAGCATGATCGATGAGACTGGAGGCAAGTTGCCAGTGTGGCAAAGTGCATTTTTCGGTAGAAAGCAGAACACCTTATCCCTACCAGCGCTGCTATTGCAGCATATGCCGTAAAACAGGCGGAGGCGGTGGGTACGCGATCAATATCGGGGGAGATGCTGCCTCGCTTGACGTTTCAGGGGCCGAGCACAAGAGATTTTATCACGCCCGGATGCATGACGGCGAAAGCGAGGCAGAACGGCACTTCTGTGGCGTCTGCGGTAGTGCGCTTTACCTTTACGACCCGCGCTGGCCGGAGCTCGTGCACCCGGTTGCCTCTGCAGTCGATACACCGTTGCCAGTACCGCCGGAAACCGTGCATATCATGCTTGCCTCAAAGGCGTCGTGGGTAGATGTACCCGAAGGTGAGGGGCACGTCCATTTTGACGGCTATCCGGATCTGTCGCTGGAAGACTGGCATCGCAAACACGGGCTTCTCGAAACATGATTTCCGACGCATGAGCAGGTTATAGAAAATGAAAACATTCCGGCGGGTTTTGTGGGCATCTGTGGTGGTGATCTGCGCTGCGATCATCTGGCTTGTCTATGAGATCGGACAAACCAACAAGGAGATGATGGAAATTCCTCTCGGGCCTGAGTTCGCCTTGACTGCCGGAGACGGCAGCGAAATTACCGAAGCGGCACTGCGCGAAAAGCCGACAGCGTTGTTTTTCGGTTTTACGCATTGCCCTGAAGTTTGCCCGACCACGCTTTATGAACTGAACGGATGGCTTCATCAGGTGGATCCGGACGGCGACAAGATCAATGCTTATTGGGTCACGGTCGATCCGGAGCGCGATACACCCGAAATCATGCATCAGTATCTTTCCAATGTTTCGGACCGCATCGTTGGTATCTCGGGCGATCCGGACAAGGTTCACGCTATGATCGACGGCTTTGGTATCTATTATAAAAAAGTCCCGCTCGATCCAAATGAGCCGGATGGTGATTATACCATGGATCACAATGCGGCTGTTTTTCTGCTCAATGATGGCGGCGTCTTAAAGGGGACGATTGCCTATAGCGAAAACCCGGATACTGCGGTTCAAAAGCTGGAAAACCTCATCAAAGGCTGACGGCAAAGTCTTGCTTTCATCTGCCGGGGCACTTATTCGCTTGTAGGAAGATAACCAAGCGAGGGTAAACAGTTGAGCCAGATTCGTCTTTTCGTGACCACCAATGAGACTGGCGCAGGCCTGGTCCTGAACGGGCTTTCGGAGATGCTCGGAGAGGCACCTTACGCGCTGGCGACCATGGAAATCGATGAAAAGGCGAATGTCTGGGAGGCTTCAGTTTATCTGGATGAGAGCGAAGAGGACATTTTGAGTGGCGTTTTCGCCGGTGTTCTTGAAGGCTTGTTTCCTGATCAGACTCCGTCGGTCGAGAAGGAAGTGATCCCGGAGATCGACTGGATCGCGAAATCTCTGGAAGGTCTTAAACCCGTCCGGGCCGGGCGGTTTCTGGTTCACGGCTCGCATGATGGCGACAAGGTGCGCCCCGGAGATCTCGCTATAGAAATCGATGCCGGACAGGCTTTCGGAACCGGTCACCACGGCACGACGATGGGGTGTCTGGAAATGATCGATGCGGTCTTGAAATCATCAAAGCCGCTGAATGCGCTTGATCTGGGCACGGGAACCGGTGTTCTGGCGATGGCAGTGCGCAAACTCCGTCATATCCCGGTGCTGGCGACGGATATTGATCCGGTCGCCGTGCGCGTTGCGCGCTGGAATGCACGACGCAACGACATTGTCGGCGGCATCGACTTTGTGACAGCGCCGGGTTTCCACCATAGCGCATTCAAGCTTTACGGCCCGTTCGATCTGATCATTGCCAATATCCTCGCCCGTCCGCTGATGAAGCTGGCGCCGGGGCTTAAAAACACATTGGCTGCGGGCGGAACTGTTATTCTGTCAGGCATTCTCGCCGAGCAGCGCTATAAAGTGCTTGCCGCCTATAATGCGCAAGGGCTGTGCCACGTTCACACCGTGTGGCGCGATGGCTGGGTCACTCTTCTCTTGAAACGCTGATGCGGTGAGAAGCCGAATGGCGTGAACCGGCACATGCGTTTCAGTTTTGGAGCGCAAGCCTGATCCCGGCCTCTTCTTCGTGAATGATGCTGCGTTCCTGCTTTCTTTGGACGCGCTCCTGCTGCGGCGAACAGTGATAAATCTCACGGTAGCACTTGGAAAAATGTGAGGCTGACACAAAGCCGCAGGCGACCGCGACGTCGACAACAGGCATCGCCGACTGGGCCAGAAGGCGGCGGGCACGGTCAAGCCGGATTTCGAGATAATACCGTGCTGGCGACCGGCCCATTTCCTGCCGGAATAACCGCTCGATCTGCCGTCGTGACAGCCCGACAGCGCCTGCAATTTCAATCAGTGACAGTGGCTCAGCCAGATTCGCTTCCATCAGCTCGATAATTTGCAAAACCTTGCCGTTTTGAACGCCGAGGCGGGCTTTTAGCGGCAGGCGCTGGCGTTCGGAAGACGGACGAACACGGTCTGTCAGCGCCTGTTCACAGATGGCGCTGACAAGCCCATCGCCAAACTCGCGGCCAATCAGCCAGAGCATTATATCGAGCGAAGCGGTTCCGCCTGCACTGGTGTAGATGTTCCGGTCGACTTCAAAGAGATCGGCATGCGCATCAATCTCCGGCCAGGTTTCCGAAAATCCAGGAAGATTTTCCCAGTGGATCGCACAGCGTTTGCCTTTCAAAAGTCCGGCACGCGCCAGAAGCTCCGCCGCTGTGCACATGCTGCCAATGCCACAACCACGGTTGTTCAGCTCACGCAGCCACGCGTTGAAGGACTTATTGTCATAGTCTTCGACATTGACACCGGAGCAGATGAAGACGAGGTCAGGGCGGTTCTCACCCATCAGTGCACGACGCTCTTCCGTCAGAGAGCTTTCACTTTCTATGGCAATGCCGCTTGAAGAGAAAACCTTGCCGCCGAAGTCAGAGGCAACACGCCAGCGATATGCGTCGATCCCAAGCATTCTGTTGGCAATGCGCAAACTCTCGATCGCGCCCACGAACGGGAGCAGGGAGAAACCGGGTATCAAGTAGAAGACGAATGATCTCACCATTGCGCATGCACCGCCTAAGTTGAAGCCGTAGCCGAAGACCGAAAATTTAATTTCTTCAAGAAATCGGTATGCCAATTGTCTGTTTACGACACTGACATAGACAATAGCGTCGGGGAAGAGCGTGTTCCTGCACTTTGGCAATTTTGTGCCGGACTTAGGGCCGTCGAGATCGCAAGTGTTGCCGAATTGACAATAAACAAGTGACGTATTTCTTATGTTTCTTTTGCTGCACCGCAGCAAAAACACGTCAATCTGCTGAGTGTTATGGTGCGCCCGTTGACCTATTTGAGCGCACCATACTTGCTTTTCTTCTTCATCAGTCCTGCCGCCAGAATCTGTCATCGGAAAAAATATCCTGACGCAGATGTGGCGGAACCGCAGCTCCATTACGATCGTGCTCAGACCTTCGGGTATGTCCGGAGGGTGTTGAAAAGAGCGAGGTGATGGGGGCGATAAAATGATGAAGGAGGGTAAACAGGGTCATTTCTTTCTCCGTGCTTCTTCTGTGCATTTGCGTTGATGGAGAAAGGATGAGACATCTTTGACATTCAATCAAACGAAATGATATTAGTGTATAAGTCAAAATAATTGAACATAAGGGGGGTGATTATGGTCGGCCTTTTGCAGACCCCATTACCGGTTCTGGATAATGATATCCTCAGAACCTTTGTTGCAATTGCTGAATCCGGTAGTTTTTCGGCAGCTGCTGAGGTCGTGTTCAGAACGCCTTCGGCTGTTTCGATGCAGATCAAACGGCTTGAAGAGCAATTGGGTGTTTCGCTTTTCGTTCGTGATGCGCGCTCTGTGGTTTTGACCGACAGCGGCGAAACGCTTCTGGCCTATGCCCGGCGAATGCTGGCACTTTCTAACGAGGCAATGTCGCGGTTCCGGCACCCGGAGATGCATGGCGTTGTTCGTCTTGGGGCAACTGACGATGTGGGAGAACGCATTCTTCCCACCGTCCTCAAGCAATTCTCGGCAGCCTTTCCCGGCGTTATGGTTGACGTCACAGTTGACCGCAGCCGATCGCTTGAAAAGCGGCTGCGCGCTCAGAAGCTTGACCTGACGATACTAAATGCACCGTCAGATTTTTCAGATGAATTTCCCTCAGAACGCATTTTGCATGAAAAGCTTGTCTGGGTCGGTGCGCGTGGCGGAACCGCTTATCTCAAAGACCCGGTACCGGTGTCCATGTGGGAAAGTACGTGTGCCTGGCGCAATGAAGCGGTGGCTCGCCTTTCGGCTGCTGGTAAACGCTACCGCGTAGCCTATCTGAGCGCAACAACCCTGGTTCAGCGCGCAGCTGTCCTCGCAGATCTCGCAGTGGCACCAATGGGCGCGTATTACGTAACTGATGATATGGAAGTGCTTGGTGAAAGCCAGGGCCTGCCTGATCTCGGCTATTATGATGTGCGGCTGATGTTTTCCACGCAGGGCGGCGAGCTGATTGATGCTGTGGCAGACGCGATCAGGAATTCTTATCGCTCGGTTGAGGTGCATAGCCGGGTCGCCTGATCGAGAGGCAGTTTCACAAAAGAAATGCCAGCAATGCGCCAGCTGCCAGAACAACCATGGCGGCAACGATGATCGCGACGACGCCCAGCAGCATTCCGACGACGATGCCATAGCCATCCCGCTCGGTCAGCGACAGACCGATAATGGCAAGAGCAAGTGCCGGTAGCCAGTTTCCAAATGGGATCGGGATAAAAACCACAATCGACAGGACCACTGAGAACGCGCCCAAAACCCGCTCTGAGCGCCGGGTGGTGAGAAACCATGCTCTTGGTTTGATTGCGGCCTCAATCCGCTCGAGCCAGGGAAGGATTTGCTCCAGAAGCTTCATCGCGCGCGCACCGTCGGCAGAGAGGTTGGCGAGCCGCTTTGGCAGCCAGATCCTGTTGTAGCGTGACGCCAGCATTTGCCATGAGACCATTATGAGCGGCAAACCGAGGATCAGTGTTGCACCCGGTGGCAGCGGAATCAGATTGGGAAGCGCAAAGACCACGAGAAATGCACCAAATGACCGGTCTGCGAGCAATTCATCAAGCTGATTGAGGCTGATGCGCCCGTCTGCGCCCGGTGTGAGGCGGCTTAAAACGGATGAAAGACTTTCGCTCTGGATTTGAGCGCCCGACAATCCGTCGTGCGGATTTTCCATGTTCACTGAGGCCCTCGCGCCTTGTTTGATCATAACAATATGTACCAGGCTTCCATGTAGGGGCAGAGGCAGAACATGGAAAGGTCCTGGAAAGTGCTTCCGGCTGTGGAAAGCCTGTGGATAAATATGTGGAAAGACTGTGCGCAAAGCCTGAAAAGACTGTGGGTTTCGTGTGAAAACCAGTGAAGCATCAAGCAGGTTTGATTTGGGTGATCTTCGTGCCGCCATGGCTTCAGGCGAATGCCAGCGATATGAGAAAAGGGAACCAAACCATCGCTGTCGCGTTGATTGCCTGAAAACGAAAGATCAGGAGTATTCAATGCTGAAGAGAAAACTTCTCGCTATTATTTTTATGTTCGGTCTTGGTGCCGCTGTTACATCCTGCGGCAATACGATCGAAGGTATGGGGCAGGATACTGCGAACGCGATTGATGCGACACAGGATGCAGGGCGTTCGATCGATAACGCCGCGCAATAAAATATCCATTGCATTTCAATGAAAATCAGAAGCGCCCGGGACATGAAATGCCCGGGCTTTTTTGTTCAGAATGCGTTCTGCCAGCCATTATAAAACGGATGATCCGCCATAACCGGCAGCGCGACGGCGCTGTATGTCTTGGCTGACCAATAGCATGCTGTCGCAAAATCAAGGCTCTGGCGCGCATCGGCAAGCGTCAGAGGCAATGGTGTCTTATTGCAGATGGCTTTATGAAACTCGCGCATCTGGCCGGCAAAGCGGGCCGGCGGCGGTGTGAAATTCTTCAGGGCAGCATCGATCCGCGCAGCAATATCGTCATTCGCCGGTACGACTTTCCATGGCTCGCCGCCGGGGTTATAGGGCGTGCGGTCGCTTTCAAATGTTACATTCTCAAAGCAGAGGCGAAGCCGGCTCAGCTGCTCAATGGAACCGGTTGTGGCGGATATGGTGGCTAGCGCACCGCATTTCATATCGAGACTTATGCTGGCGCAGTCTTCCACCTCAATGGGGTTAACGCGGGTGGCCATACGGGCGAACAGGGAGCGCGCCGGTCCCAGAAGATAAAACAGAAGATCATTGAGATGGATGGCGTGGTTCATGAGCGTGCCGCCAAGGGCACCTTCCCATGTTCGCCGCCATTCGCGCTCATAATATGCGGCGTCCCGGTGCCAGTGAACTTCGCATGTGGCGATGTAAGGCTTACCGGCAATGCCTGAATCGATGATATGCTTGGCCTTCTGGACACCATCATTGTAGCGGTACTGCATGATAGGCATGACGTGAGTGGTCGAACGGGATTCTGCTTCCAGAAGCATGTCGATATCAGCCAGTGAGCCAACCAGCGGCTTCTCGCAAATGACATGTTTACCGGCCTTCAGCGCGGCAAGTATCATATCGCGATGGGTGCCCGGCGGGGTGCAAATATCGATAATGTCGATATCGTCCATGGCGAGCAAAGCCTCGAAGTCCTGTTCGCGGCGCTCAATACCGAAAGCATCGCCTGTCGATTGAAGCCGCTCTTTATTGCGGTCGCAGATCGCGGCGACTTCAAAAAGCTCGGAATTGGCGTGGAAGCCATCTTCGATGTGACTGCGCCCAATTCCGAGACCTGTCACGGCGACTTTCAGCTTTCTTGTCATTTAGTCATCCTGAAATGTGGTAGCGTCCAGCTGTTCGGCCATGTTCTGCGCTCTGAGCGCAAGCTCCGTGGCCTTGAAACAGCGTTCCTGCGGCATTGCCGTTTCGCTTCGGTTCAGAATATCCGAAACCAAAGCGTTGCCGTAGGTGAGAGGAACTTCGCTGCAATCAATATATCGCGTGGCCTCCCGATCCACGAGAAAAAGATGGTCTTTTCCGGCGCGCCCTTCGACATCGATCAGCTTGCGCAATTCGATTGTCCCTTCACTGCCGACAATAAACATCCGGCCATCGCCCCAGACGGGCAGACCTTCCGGTGTCATCCAGTCGACACGCAGATAGCCGGTTGTGATGCCAGAGCGCAAGTGTATATCGCCATAGTCCTGCAATTCGCAATCGTGCGGATTGGCCTTGTTGGCAACGCTGGCGGAAAGAACTTCGGCGTCGGTTTGCCCGGAAAAATGGAGAAACTGCTCGCACTGATGGCATGCCAGATCGACAAGAATGCCGCCATATGCCGTGCGACGGAAAAACCAGGGATCCCGCGTTTTTCTGCGCAGACGGTGCGGCCCCATGCCGGTGATATGCAGGACTTTACCGATTGCTCCGCTCTCGATCAGCTGTCCTGCCTTGATCGAGCAGCGGCTTTGCAGGCGCTCGCCGAAGTAAACTGAGAGAATGCGACCGGTTTCAGTCTGAACGGTTCGCAGGCGTTTTAGCTGTTCCAGTGTTGTTGCCGCTGGCTTGTCGAGCAAGACGTCTTTGCCACGGCGCATCGCAGAAATCGCAATATCCGTGCGCTCATTCGGAATGGCGGCACTGACGATCAGGTCGATAGAAGGGTCATCAAGAAGTCTTTCGGCAACATCAGCGCGCGGCGTATCCGGATAGGTTTGCCTGAAAGCGTCGGCCAGGTGATCTTCTCTGGCGAAAAATCCCGCAAGTCTGACACCCGCATCCATCAGCAGGCGAACCTGTCCGTAGATGTGGTTGTGATTGAGGCCGATAACGGCCATGCGCAAGTTGGTCACTGCAATCCTTCTCGGGAATCAACTCTCTCTGGAAAAGCATATTCGAATATATCGAGACCGAAAGTCGCTTTGTTTTGCGCCGGATCAACCTGCATTGTATTAGCTGCCGGTGCGATCCAGAAAACCTTCGACCATGCCCCGGTATCCGCTTCCAAACAGCCTCAGGTGAACAAGAGCCGGCCACAGGCTGTAGACTGCCTGACGTGCGCGAAAACCATCGGCAATGGGTCGATAGTTTTCGAAGAATGCAGGAGACAAACGGCCAAAGAGATTGAGCATCGCCAGATCAACTTCTGCATCGCCATAATAGCTCGCCGGATCGATCAGTGCTGTTATACGTCCGTTTTCAGACATTACATTGCCGGACCAAAGATCGCCGTGGATAAGTGATGCGGGAGGCTGATCCGGGATGATCTCATTCAGCCGGCCTGCAAGGTTTTCCAGCCGCTTTGCAATATCGGTTTCGACGAAGGGGAGGTTGTTGAGCAGCCGGTTTTCCCGCCAGAACGCGATCCATGAGGACGCGGGCGTGTTGGGGATGGTCACCTTGCCGAATGCATAGTCCCGGTCAAAACCATAAGAATGGCCATGCGCACTGTGTAAGGCCCTGAGTACGGTGCCGAGATCGGCATCAGCGCCGGAAAAGCCGCTATGCCCTTCAACAAACCCGATAATCATGACCTCTTCGCTGACCGCGATGACCGGTGGTGCAGGTGCCCCTGCCGCTTTGATCCTTTGCAGCATATCGGCCTCGGCCAGAGGGGCCGGTCCGCCCTTGGCAATGAGGTCGCGTCCATCGCCTGCGTCTACCCGGTAAAGTGAGGAGAGGTCGCCGCTGGCAAAATAGGTCAGCTTGACCGCCTCGGCGCCCAGAAGAACGGCAATTTTTTCTGACAGATTGTCCATAATATACCTCAAAATCCCTCGTTTTCGGGCTCTGGACAGAGCGCTGCAATCGTCGCATACACAGGCTCTTCTCAACGGCACCTGAAAGCTAGGGCAAAATCACAAGGGAGTGCAACCATTGGCAATTGACGATGTCAGGACGCAGCCGCGCGACGCTGAATCGACACAAAAGGCAATCGCGATCCTGAAGCAGCAGTTTGGTGAAAAGGTTCAGACCGGGGAAGCGTTCCGCGAACAGCATGCCCATTCCACGACCTATCTGCCTGCGCAGCTGCCTGACGGAGTATTCTTTGCTGAAAATGCCGAGGATGTGAAGCAGGCTGTGAAAGTCTGTGCTGAATACAAGGTGCCGGTGATTCCCTTTGGAACCGGTTCTTCGCTTGAAGGTCAGGTGAATGCCCCGGAAGGCGGAATCTCGATCGATGTTTCGCGCATGGATCAGGTGCTGGAAGTCAACGCAGAAGATCTGGATTGCCGGGTCGAGCCGGGCGTGACACGCGAGCAGCTGAACGACTATCTGCGCGACACCGGCCTGTTCTTCCCGATTGATCCGGGTGCCAACGCCTCGATCGGTGGCATGGCCTCCACGCGGGCATCCGGCACCAACGCCGTTCGCTACGGCACGATGAAGGACGTGGTGCTGTCGGTCACCGCCGTCACCGCAGATGGCGAGGAGATCACCACGGCTGGCCGTGCCAGAAAATCGTCCGCCGGTTATGATCTGACACGTCTTTTCGTCGGTGCAGAAGGTACGCTCGGCATCATCACGTCCGTGACGCTGCGTCTTGCCGGTATTCCGGAGAAAATCGCGGGCGGGGTCTGCTCTTTCGAGACCCTTGAGGAGGCCTGCAATGCCGTCATCATGACGATTCAGATGGGCATTCCGGTCGCGCGCATTGAGCTGCTTGATGCCATGCAGGTGAAAGCCTGCAATGCTTATTCCAATCTGTCATTCGCAGAAACACCGCTGTTGCTGGTGGAGTTTCATGGGACTGAGGATTCGGTTGCCATGCAGTCTGAAATGTTCGGAGAGATTGCCCGGGAATGTGGCGGCAAGGATTTTACATGGACTGCAAACGCTGAGGAGCGCAATCGCCTGTGGAAGGCGCGGCACAGCGCTTACTGGGCCGGCCGTGCGCTTGCGCCGGAACTCGGATCGCTTTCGACTGATGTCTGTGTGCCGATCTCCAGACTTGCAGAGTGCGTGAATGAAACGCAAAAAGATATTGAAAAAGAAAGTTTTCTTGCCCCGATCGTTGGTCATGCCGGTGATGGCAATTTTCATGTTCTGCTCCTGTTTAATGACAAAAGCCCCGAAGAAATTGCCCGTGTTGAAGATTTTACCACGCGGCTGGCAGAGCGAGCCCTTGCCATGGGGGGCACCTGCACGGGTGAGCATGGTGTTGGTCAGGGTAAAAAGAGGCTGGTCGCGGTTGAAATGGGGGGCAGCATCGGCGTGATGCGTGCCATCAAGAAAGCACTTGATCCTGACAACATCTTCAATCCCGGAAAAGTTTTTGACTGATACGAACCAAACAATGGTGGCGCCGGTGTGTGCCACCTTTACCTCTCGTGCCTGAAATGCTTGATAGGTCGGGATTGTCAGTTTTGACCGCACTTGCGTGAGAAGACGAGCCTGAAGCGGCTGCGACCTCAAAAGAAATCGCACGCGCGGATGTCACGCGACACGATTGCCGGTTATAATTGCTGACATTGACCCTGTAATGACCGGAAGGGCTCTGGAGTGCTGGGACGGATACTTGTATTTTTCGGTGGGCTGCTGGTTCTGGTCCTCTTTGCGGCTTTGCTGGTTCCTTACTTTATCGACTGGAGCCATTTTCGCCAGGAGTTTGAGACACAGGCGAGCCGTGTCCTCGGCAAAAAGGTTGAGGTGATTGGCAATGTTGATGTGCGTATTCTGCCTTTTCCATCTGTCACGATGCACGATGTGCGCGTCGGTCAGAGCCGCAATGGTGATGCGCTTGCCGTTGCCAGCGCTTTCTCTATGGATGCCGAGCTTGCGCCTTTGCTCAGCGGAGAAATCCGTATTTTCAAAATGGCGCTGGATCAGCCTGTCTTAAATCTCACGCTTGATGAAAGCGGCGCGCTTGACTGGACACGCACAGGCAATGCCGCCTTTCAGCCCCGGAAAGTGGTGTTTGAGGATGTGACGATCAACGACGGTACTGTGCGCCTTTTGGACAGCGCCAGTGGCCGCGAGCATTCCATTGCCGATCTCAATGCTTCGCTTGCTGCCGGTTCAATCAAAGGCCCTTGGCGCGTCGATGGCGAAGCGGCACTGGATGGACATCCGGGGCGGTTTTCGGTTCTGACCGGGCAGCCGGATGCGGCCACCGGCAGTATGCGTTTGCGCATAAACCTTGAGCCGACAGAATGGCCGGTCGCTTCTACGCTGGAGGGCGATGTCGCCCTGAATGATGAAAAGCCGGTCTATACCGGTGATTTTCGGTTTCGGATGCTCGCGTCTGATGTGGCAGAAGATGGTGCCAACCGTATTCCGCCGCCGCGATCAACCGGCCGCTTTGAAATGACCAATGAGCGTTTTGGCATTCCCGAATACCGGCTTGAGATTGGGACACGCGCTGACCCCTATGTGATTTCCGGTGAGGCCAGTTTTGACACGCGTCCCGGTGGAACTTTTCTGCTGACGGCGAATGGTCAGCAGTTTAATGTCGAGCGTCTTTCGGAATATGCGATCGATACGAAGAAAGGCCGTGTCTCAGCAGAAAGCGCACGTCAGCGGCTTGATATGCTGACAGGCTTTCTCCGTGGTTTGCCAATTCCGCAAATGCCGGGACAGGTCACCTTCCGGCTGCCTGCCCTGGTGGCCGGTGACACGACGATACGTGACGTGGTTCTGGATGCCGAGCCGGATGGAGATGGCTGGCAGATCAACAGCGGATCGGCTGTCTTGCCGGGGCGGACACAGGTCGAGGCTTTAGGCCGGCTGGACTTTTCCAACAGCAATGATGTCGGCTTTTCCGGCTCGCTTCTGGTCGCCTCCCGTCAGCCAACAGGGCTTTCGAAATGGCTGACCGGCAAGGTCGGGCCGGAAATACGTGATCTGACACGTGCCGGATTCTCTGCTGACGTGAGGCTTACACGTGATGAGCAGCAATTTAGCAACCTTCAGATCGTTGCGGGCGAAGGGGTGCTGGATGGCTCGCTCCTTCTGACCGGCGGGGCAGGGCGTTCACCGGCTATGGAACTGGATCTTCAGGGCAATGTCATCGACTACGCGACCTTGAAAGCGCTTGCCGCACTGATGGTGGGGGATGATCTTGATGGTGCGCTGGCAAACCATGAAATCTCTGCAGAACTGAAAGCAGACACGCTCAATGCTTTTGGCATCTCGGCGGATGATGTTGACGCGGCTGTCACCTTTAATCGCGGAGCGCTTTCTGTCGAGCATCTGTCTGTGGGCGATCTGGCCGGAGCGAAGCTGACCGCATCCGGTCAGGGTAGCCCTTCAGCCTCCGGCGCGTTATCCGGCTCGTTGAAGGTCGGGATTTCAGCAGAGGGTATTTCCGGTTTTGTGGCTATGCTGCAGCAGCATGTTCCGGCGCATCCGGTTCTTGCCATGCTGGATCGAAACGCCATGTGGTTTCGCAACACTGACGTAACCGGCGATCTCGCATTCGACAATAATGGCGGTGGATCATTGGTTTTCCGCGGCTCGGCCAATGATAGCAGGCTTACCGGCTCCTTCAGCCTTGGTGGAATGAGTGCCTCCTCTGAACTGAGCGGACAGTTGCAGATTTCCAATCCGGATGCTGCGATCGTTTTCGGTCAGGCGGGACTCTCGCCACTACCGATCCCGGCGCCGGCCGGGGGGCAGCTTTCCCTGTCACTGGAAAAGCAGAGCGGCGATCCTGAAACCTCGGTTTCCTTGAGGGCAAACAGCGGAGACACGCGCTTTACGGCCGAAGGCAAGGGCCGATTGTCTGCCGCCGGTTTCCTTGATGGCCACTACGATGTTTCACTGTCCAGCCCGGATATCGAGCCGTATCTGGCAATGAACGCGTTGGCGGTGCCCGGCACTGCTTTTGGATTACCGGTTAAGCTGAATGCCGCGCTTGATGTTTCACCTGCGAGTTTTGCTGTTTCGCGAATTGAGGGGCGCCTCGACGATAATGCTGTTTCCGGGCGTCTGAACTGGTTAAGAGGTGAGCCTGTCCCGCGGCTGAATGGGGTGCTTTCTCTCGACCATCTTGACCTTGCATGGCTGATGGAAAGTGTTTTTGGTCCGGGCTTTGACGACAGCGAGAACGGTCTTTCTGAAACGCCTTTCGGCTCGGCCTATTTTGATACCGCCGAGGCTGACATCGATGTTCAGGCCGGTCAGTTTGATACCGGGCTTTTCGATCCGGTGAGCGGGATGAGCGGAATGGTCGAGTTGCGCGGTGGTGCACTAGCGCTGAACGAACTGGCCGGGCGCTGGCTGGACGGAAAACTGACCGGCAATATGCGCTTTGGAAATACGGATGGCGATGGATACTTTCAAAGCTCTCTTAATTTAACGGCTGCCACATTGCCTGAGGGGCAATGGTCATCTGGGGGGGAGCCCGTCGCTGAAGGGCGTTTTGATCTCGGCCTGGTTCTGGAGACAACGGCAAGGACGCCTGCCGGTCTTGTTTCCCGCGCCAGCGGTTCCGGCATGCTCAACCTAACAGACCTTAAGGTACACGGTCTCAATCTGTCATTCGGTGATGAATTGCTGGATTGGGCCAACGATCAGGGCACCGATATCGACAATGCCGTGATCGCCGAAAAGCTGCCGAGCTTGATTTTCCAGAACGCGGATCTGTCGGTTGGTGATGTTGGTGTTCCCTTCAGCATTTCTGATGGCCGCTTTCAGGCCCGTAACATTCTCGTCGATCTGCCGCAGGCCAGCTTTTATGGCGCGGCCAGTACCGAACTTTCAACGCTCGAGAGCGAAGCCACTCTTCAGGCGACGCTGAAGCTTGAAGACGAGGATGGCATCGGCTCGAGTGCGGGCTTCACCATTGGTTTTAACGGCCCGCTTGCAGATCCCGAGCGCAGTCTCGATCTTACCGAAATGAACAATTATCTGGCTTTGCGTGCTGTGGAGCGGGAGCGGGCACGCGTTGAGCGGCTTCAGGCCGATATTCTGGAGAAACAGAGGCTGCGGCGCGAGTCTGCACTCTATCGCTACCGTGAAAGCGAACGGCAGCTTGAGCGAGAGCGGGAAGAGGCCGAACGCAGGCGCCTGGAAGACGAAAATCATCAGACAGATGAGCAGGCAGTCAATGGTGCCAGTGGCGGCGATGCCCTGATCGAGAGCATCTTGAAAAGCATGCCAGAGATCGGGCAGCCTGCTGAAATGCAGTGATGGCTTATAGCTTTTTATATCGCGTAATCAGTTGTTTTGCCCGAAAAGCCGGCTGAGGGCCGGTCAGCCTCAAAAATGCCCGTCTTTGTTTACATAAGATGAACAAGATATTGGAAACGGTGTGCAATTTGTCTATTTTGTCCCGGTCTGAAAGCTTGGAGTGGTTGGTTTGAAGCGCTTGTTATATCTTGCCGCTGGCTGGATAATGGTTGCCTTTGGGGTGATCGGAGCCATCCTGCCTGTCGTCCCGACAGTGCCGTTCCTTCTGGTTGCTGCGGCAGCCTTTGCGCGTTCTTCGCCTGCTCTGGAAGCCCGGCTGATGAACCATCCGCACTTCGGCCCATCGCTCGTTGCGTGGCGGCAAGAAGGCGCGATTTCGCTACCGGCCAAACTGATGGCTGTTTCCGCCATGGCGGCAAGTTTCATTTCCGTGCTTGTTTTCAGCCCGGTTGGCCCCTGGCTTCAGGCGACAATCGGTGTGATCCTCTTGTCATGCGCTGCTTATGTGGTGACCCGCCCGTTGCCAGCCCCCGTGCTCGTGCGCGACAACACATAAATCACGCGTTTCAGTCTTGTTTCCGCCAGTCCGGCTTGCTGATGCTGTGGTGAGGCGGGGAGGTGGGATCGTTGATCCGCTCCAGTACCGCTCTTGCAAGCTCTCTGCCAGCCTGCCGGAAATCTTCGCTCATTGTGATGATTGCCGGATTGATCCAGTTCAGAAAGTCAGCGGGCTGTTTGGCAACGAGATCAATTTCATTGCCAAGTGTCAGCCCGGCAGCCCGGATTGCAGCAAGGATTGAAACAGCGCTGCCGCCTGAACAGGCGACAATGCCGTCCGGCTTGTCCGGGGCGCCAAGCATCCCGCTCAGGCGCTCGCGGATATCGGCCAGCGAGGAGTCCGTGCTGACCGAGGTGAGCGGTATTTCTTCAGCTTTGAAAGCGCGTAGTCCCTTTTCGAAACCGTTGCGGAAGTAGCGGTAATAGGTCAGGTGACCGGGCGGTTGCAGCGCGGCAATCCTCTTCCGGCCTTGCTGGAAAAGCCGTTCGACGGCCTCGTAGCCGTAAGCCTCGTTATCGAAATCATGAAACGGAAAATCCGTACAGGTTTCCATGCGGCCATGTGCTGCAAACGGAAAATTGCGATCCAGCAGAAATCGTATACGGGCGTCATCGGGGGCAATGCGGGAGATGATGATACCGTCAGCAGAGCCGGTATCCAGCACATAGCGTACCGCGGTCATCGGATCTGCACCCGGCGGCTGAGGCATCAGCACGAGGTGATAAGGCGTTCCTGCAAGTTCGTCGGAGATTCCGAAAATCATCTGGCTGGTCATGCCCATAATTTCTTCATCCACGGATAAAAGCAGGGCAATCACATTCGTTTTGCCGGTGCGCAGACGTACCCCCGCGCGGTTAGGCATATAGCCAAGCTGTTTGGCGACAAGGCGCACGCGCTCCTTGGTCTGCTCCGCGATGTCGGGCGCGTCTTTGAGGGCACGCGAGACGGTTGTGACCCCGAGGCCAGTCATATACGCGATGGTTTTCAGTGTCGGGCGACCGCGCGGTTCTTCCTGTCGCGGATCTGCCCCGGATCCTGGTCTGGGTTGCCTCAAACTGTCTTCCTCCTCCGGGGTAAATCGATTCGGCTGCGTATAAATGTTCTGGCATGTTCGTGCAAAAAACGAAAATCACAGGTTGCCGCATACAGGTCAGGCCCGTGCCTGATCGTTGCTGCCAGCCGACCCCAATTTAACCGATCCACCCTGTTCAATATTCTGAAACGTTGCGGATCGCTTGTCGAGAAAAAACTCTGTTCGACATATCGGTACTGAATTTATCGGCGATGGGGAGTTGTAAAACTCGTCAGGAAGCCTTTTATTGCTTGAAGTTGCCTGTAAGAGAATTGCGATCGATCCTGCCTGAAGAGGCATTTTGAAAGCGCAGATGGAGGTCTCCGGCAGGCTCAAAAGGGTGGGAGGAAGATATGACAAAACTAGGATTTCAGCTTTTCAGCGCACGGAATTTTCAGCCGTTCTCGAGCGTTTTTCAAAAACTCGCCGTCGCCGGATATGGCGAGGTTGAGGGCTATGGCGCACTCTACGATGATCTGGATGAGGCTGGGCTGAGACGGCTGGCTCATGATCTGGACGATATTGGGCTCAGCATGCCGACCGGCCATTTTGGTTTGGCCACACTCGAAAACGATACAGATAAGGTGCTGAGCATCGCTTCGGCGCTCAAAATGGACAGCATCTTCTGCCCGTTTTTGCCTGCTGAACAACGCCCGGATACTGCGAAGGGCTGGCATGAATTTGGTCAGCGTCTGGAAAAAGCCGGAGCGCCTTTCCGTGCGGCCGGTCTCACCTTCGGCTGGCATAACCACGATTTCGAGTTTCAGGCGCTGCCTGACGGAACAGCGCCGATCCGCCACATTTTTCAAGGTGGCCCTTCACTGGCCTGGGAAGCGGATCTTGCCTGGGTCATTCGTGGCGGCGGTGACGCTTATTTCTGGGTGGAGTATTTCAAGGAGCGTATCACTTCTGTTCACGTGAAGGATATTGCTGAAGCTGGTGAAAATGAAGACGAAGATGGCTGGGCCGATGTCGGGCGTGGGACCGTGGACTGGCGCGGCCTGATGAAAGTGCTGAAGTCGATGCCGATCCGACACTATGTGGTTGAGCACGATAATCCGAATGACATTGACCGCTTCATCGAGCGCTCGATTGCATCTTTCCAGACTTTCTGAAGCACCTCTCGGGAGGGGATATGACAAAGGAACTTGGGGTCGGCATCCTGGGATGCGGCAATATTTCTGAAACTTATTTTAAGCTGGCGCCGCTTTTCAAGGGGCTGAAAATCCTGGCCTGTGCGGACATCAACCCGGAAGCGGCAGAAGCCAAAGCGCAGGAGTTCGGTGTAACGGCTCAAAGTGTTGAAGCGCTTCTTGCCAATGATGACGTTGATGTGATCGTGAACCTGACGATCCCGGCCGCACATTTCGAAATGTCGAAGCGAATTCTGGAAGCAGGAAAGCACGTCTATTCCGAAAAGCCGCTTGTTTTGTCGCTTGATGAAGGCAAAGCGCTCAAGCAGATCGCTGACGCCGGTGATCTGACAGTAGGCTGTGCGCCGGATACATTTCTGGGGGGTGCACATCAGCTGGCGCGCCGTTTTATCGATCAGGGGAGCATTGGCAGGGTGACCTCCGGGACATGCCATGTGATGAGCCACGGAATGGAGATGTGGCATCCGAACCCGGATTTTTTCTTTCTGCCCGGAGGCGGGCCGATCCTCGACCTCGGACCGTATTACATTGCCAATCTGATCAATCTGATCGGGCCAGTTAAAAGGGTCGCAGCACTGACATCGAAGGCAACAGAGACGCGTCTTATCACCAGCGTTCCGCGAAAAGGTGAGACGATCCCGGTTAGAACGCCCACCGATATTCATGCGTTGCTGGCTTTTGAAAATGGCGCCAGCATCACCCTGTCCGCCAGCTGGGACGTGTGGGCGCATCGCCACGCGAATATGGAACTTTACGGCACGGAAGGCTCTTTGTTCCTGCCGGACCCGAACTTCTTTGGCGGCAGAGTGGAGGCAGCCGGTCGTGATGGTTCTGTCGCCCCGCTGGATGAATGGGAGCATCCGTTCAGCATTGCCAATCAGGATTTTGAAAAGGGCGGACGGGCCAATTATCGAACGGCAGGTCTTGCAGATATGGCGCTGGCGTTGATCGAAGGGCGTGAGCCGCGGTGTTCTCTGGAAAGGGCGCTTCACGGTGTTGATGTCATGGTTGGTATTCTGACGTCAGGTGAAACCGGCGAGTTTGTCGAGTTATCAACCACTTGTACGCAAGCTGAGGCGCTTGATGCTGACGCCGCAGCTTCACTCTTGCGTTGACGCAAGGTATTCAGCCCGTGCACGCTGTATTGGATGTCAACGGGACAGGTCCGGGAAATCTTTCCGGCCTTTGTCTCTGGTTGGTGAATTGCGGAGCCGGATTATTGTTTAAAACTGAACTGTTAGGATGAATGAAATGACGTGGAGACCGTCTGAAAAACGTTACGACACCATGAAATACAATCGGTGTGGCCAGTCCGGGTTGAAATTGCCGGCAATCTCACTGGGGCTCTGGCATAACTTCGGCGATGACACTGAGCGACAGCGTAAGGTTGATATCTGCCAGACTGCTTTCGATCAGGGCATCACACACTTTGATCTGGCCAACAATTACGGGCCGCCGCCCGGAAGCGCTGAAATCGCGTTCGGATCCATCTTGAAGAACGAATTTGCCGGGCTGCGTGATCAGCTCATTATCTCGTCCAAGGCAGGGTATGATATGTGGCCCGGCCCTTATGGCGAGTGGGGCAGCCGCAAATATCTGATTGCATCATGTGATCAGAGCCTCAAACGCATGGGTCTGGATTACGTCGATATCTTCTACTCACACCGGTTCGATCCTGATACGCCGCTGGAGGAAACCATGCTGGCGCTGGATCATATCGTGCGGTCGGGAAGGGCGTTGTATGTGGGAATTTCGTCCTACAATTCCCAGCGCACGCGTGAGGCTTATGCGATCTTAAAAGAACTGAAGACGCCATTCGTTATCCACCAGCCCAGCTATTCTATGATCAACCGCTGGGTTGAAGATGATGGTCTGCTGGACACGCTGGAAGAGCTGGGGCTCGGTTCGATTGTGTTTTCACCACTTGCTCAGGGTATGCTGACATCGAAATATCTGAACGGCGTGCCTGAACAAAGTCGCGCCGCACAGGGCAAATCATTGCAAACGAATTTCCTCGATGAAGAGACGCTGGATCATATCCGAGGGCTTAATGCCATTGCCGAACGCCGGGGGCAGACACTAGCTCAGATGGCGCTTGCATGGGTTTTGCGCCGGGGACGCGTGACGACGGCTCTGATTGGTGCAAGCCGCCCTGAGCAGGTGACGGATTGTGTGGCGGCACTCGATCATCCCGACTTCACCAATGCTGAACTGGCTGAGATCGATAAATACGCCAAAGATGCAAACATCAATATCTGGGCGAAATCAGCCGAGCGCAAAGGTCCTGCCCGCAACAAGAAGTAAGAATTAAGACACCCGCAAAAGCCTCAGGCCTTTGCGGGTGTCATATCAAACAGACAGCTGCCCTCCGCGATCATGCGGACGGCGGCCTTCAATCAGTCGGCGGCAAAGCAATCTGTCAGGTTGCCGGTCAGGTTTTCCAGAAGCTGGAAATAAAGATCGGAACCGTCTTCGAGACCTGCGCCAATCGGGTCAAGCGTGCCAACGCGGGTATCGGTTCCTTCGATGACAGCATTGATGACTTTCGGCGGAAACTGCGGTTCAGAGAATACGCAGGCAACATTCAATTCCTGGATTTTATCCTGGATCTCGCGAATGCGCGCCGCGCTCGGCGGAGCTTCCGGGTTCACAGTAATCGAGCCTGATGCTTCAACGCCAAAGCGGTTGCCATAGTAATGGTAGGCATCGTGGAACACGATGTATGGCTTGGCATCGATATCAGCCAACTGACCTTTGATCTGTGTAGTCAGACCGTCCAGTCGTGCGTCCAGCTTTGAGGCGTTCTCAAGGTAAACCGAAGCGTTGTCCGGATCGGCTGCAGCCAGTGTTTCAGCCATAGCGTCGGCAAAGGCTTTTGCATTTTCCGGGTCCAGCCACATATGCGGGTCGACTTCCCCGTCATGATGGTGGTGGGCTTCGTCGTGCTCGTGCTCTTCGGCGTGGTGATGTTCATCTTCAGCATGGGCTGCGTCTTCATGTGCATGTTCGTCATGCTCTTCGTGAGCGTGCTCGTCATGGGCATGATCGTGATCGTCATGGTGCTCGCCATGTTCATGGTCGTGATCATGTGCTTCGAAAGCGCCGCCTTCGCGCGGAGCCAAAGTCTCAACGCCGGGCGCATCTTCCAGGGCGACAACCTCAGCGTCACTGCTCAGCGCTGACAGAGGTTTTTCCATGAAGTGCTCCAGAGCCGGACCGACCCAGAAAACAACGTTGGCGTTCTGCAATGCGCGTGCATCAGATGGCGTCATGTTATAGGTATGCGGTGAGGCCGCGCCCTTGACCAACAGAGATGTCTCGGTATCCGTGCCTTCTGTGATCGAGGAAAGCAGCGAATAAACCGGCTTGATCGTTGCCACGACCTTTACCGGCTCCTGCGCAACTGCCGCGCTGGCGCTGACAAGACCAGCGGAAGCCAGAAGGAAAATGCGAAACGCTTTCATGAGAACCTCATTCTTGCTTGATGATGTAATGTTATTACATTATATGCAAGGTGTCATAACGTATGCGATAGAGGTCCGCAAGATGGAGTGCGATAAAATTGAAAACCAGTGAAAGAGACGATCCGCTTCTGGTCTCACTTGATAATGCCGGAATGTGGCGCAGTGGCCGCTGGCTGGTTCGAGGGGTCAGCTTTACTGTGCGCCGCGGCGAGATTGTCACACTTATCGGACCGAATGGCGCTGGGAAATCGACCAGTGCCAAGATGGCTATCGGTGTCTCAAAGCCTGATGAAGGCAATGTTCGCCGGGCGCCGGAGCTGAAGACAGCTTATGTTCCGCAAAAAATCAATATCGATCATGCATTGCCGCTGACAGTCAAAAGACTGATGACGCTGACCGGACCGCTTTCGCGCAGGGATATTGATGAAGCTCTCGATTCTGTCGGGATCGCACATCTGGCAGGAGCTGAGGTGCAAAATCTTTCCGGCGGAGAGTTTCAGCGGGCGCTTCTTGCGCGCGCGGTTGCTCGTAAGCCTGACCTTCTGGTTCTGGATGAGCCCGTTCAAGGCGTCGATTATTCCGGAGAAATTGCGCTTTATGAGCTGATTTCGGAAATCCGCAGGCGTCAAGGCTGCGGTGTTCTTTTGATTTCGCACGATCTGCATGTGGTTATGGCTGCCACCGATACGGTTGTGTGCCTCAACGGTCATGTTTGTTGCACGGGCACGCCTGAAGCTGTCAGCAGCAGTGAAGCCTATCAGACACTGTTCGGGGCCCGTGCCATGGGCGCGCTGGCGCTTTACCGCCACGAGCATGACCATACACATCTGCCCGATGGACGGGTGACGTCAGTTGACAGAGCGGGGCACGCACACGGCAGGACGAGCGTTAATCCGCATTCTGCCTCGGAAAACGCCGATGCAAAGAAGAAGGATGAGCAGGATGCTGGATGATTTTTTCACGCGCGCGCTTCTTGCAGGCATTGGTGTGGCGTTGATGGCCGGGCCTCTGGGTTGCTTTATCATCTGGCGCAAGATGGCCTACTTCGGTGATACGATGGCACACTCTGCTTTGCTGGGGGTTGCGCTTTCACTTTTGTTCTCCGCCAACCTGACACTGAGCGTGTTCGTTGTTGCAACGCTCGTTTCAGTCGTTCTGATCCTGCTGGAAAGGCGCCGCGCGCTTTCCTCTGACAGTCTGCTTGGTATTCTTGCTCATTCGACGCTGGCGATCGGGCTTGTCATCGTTTCGTTTCTGACGTGGGTGCGTGTTGACCTGATCAGCTATCTTTTCGGCGACATTCTCTCTGTAACCCGCTCAGACATTGCCATTGTCTGGCTTGGCGGGGCTTTCATCATCACCGCTGTGATTGCGCTCTGGCGTCCGCTGATGGCGGCAACCGTTTCCGCTG
Organism: Martelella mediterranea; assembly: GCF_004342225.1. Classification (GTDB taxonomy): domain Bacteria; phylum Pseudomonadota; class Alphaproteobacteria; order Rhizobiales; family Rhizobiaceae; genus Martelella; species Martelella mediterranea_B. The sequence goes on from NZ_SMAR01000003.1 coordinate 207,697, forward strand.
AGATCGCACAGGCCGAGGGGCTGAAACCGGAGACAACACGCTTTATCTTTATGATGTTGATGGCGCTAGTGATTGCCATTGCGATGAAGATCATCGGGATCATGCTGATTACATCACTGCTGATCATACCGGCGGCGGCAGCCAGGCGATTTGCAAAGACACCGGAAGCGATGGCAGTTATGGCTTCGGTAATCGGCGTGCTTGCCGTCATTGGAGGATTATATTCCTCGCTTTATTATGATACGCCGTCGGGACCCTCGATTGTTGTCGCTGCTGTGGTTCTGTTTATCGTGAGCCTTGTGCCACTGACGCGAAGGCAAATGCATCTCTCACGGGAGGATCAATGATGGCCGCACATGCCCGTAAACTTACCAAAAACCAGTCTCTGGTCTTCGGTTGTCTGAATGAAAGCCAGAGCCCGCTCAGCGCATATACAATACTTGATCGCCTGCGTGAGCATGGCTTCAAGGCACCTCTTCAGGTTTATCGCGCGCTTGAGAAGTTGATTGATGCCGGGCTGGTACATCGGCTGGAGAGCATGAATGCCTTCGTTGCCTGCGCCCATCCGGATCAGGATTGCAGCCATCACGGTATGACGGCTTTTGCAATCTGCGAGAACTGTGGTGCCGTGAAGGAATTTCATGCCCATGATATTGAGGAGGCTCTGCTTGCCAGAGCGGCACAGGCAGATTTCAAATCCAGCAAAATGACGGTTGAAATCCGTGGGCTTTGTGCTGATTGTCGCCACTGAAGGCTTTTTTAAGCGGATCGTCTTCCTTGGAAACGTATGCGCGCGTCACTTGTTTTTTGTAGCGCCTTTTCGCCGATAATACTGGGTGAGGCCAACTGACGGTTGAACTGTTTGTCTTATGAATTGCGGGCTTCTTCGCGTGCCATTGTATTCTTTTGCAATTCAGCCTCACGCCTGTCCGATAGCGTTTCTTCTTCGATACAGGTGCGGTTTCGCCCTTTTCTTTTCGCCTGATAGAGAGCAGTGTCCGCATTCGCGATCAGATCTTCCGCAGTGCTTTCGGAGTTTTCCGGTGAACCTGATGCGATTCCGATACTCAGCGTGATGCGTCCGTTCACACCATCGCGATGGGGAATGGCTGCGATGGCGAATTTTCGCTCAATGCGCCGGGCGATCGCCTGCGCAGCCCTGATCCCTCCCTGCGAGACGATCACGGCAAATTCTTCTCCGCCCAGTCGCGCTGCAAGGTCGACCTCTTGACGTGTGCTGCGCCGGATAAGTGTTGCGACCTGACGCAGGCATGCATCGCCCGCCGGATGTCCATAGGCGTCGTTGAACCGCTTGAAATGATCGACATCGATCATCAGCATTGCGACCTGGTGCTTGTCAACGGCAGCTGCAGCCCAGCTTTCTGAGAGGAAACTGTCAAAGCGCCGGCGGTTTGCGATGCCTGTAAGCGAGTCTGTCAGCGAGATCCTGTTCAGGATCTGGTACTGCCCCAGTAAAGCGTCGGCGTAAAGTTTTTCATGGAGATAGAAAAGAAAAGCTTTTCGTTCGCTGGCTTCAAGCCTGAAACTGGCAAAGAGTGTCAGTACGCTGCTCGCCAGCAGGAAGATCAGGGGAGATGCTTTCTGGTCGGGGGTTAAGACCGGAATTTGAAGAATGAAATAAGTTGCGATGGCAAGGTTTGCTACTGTTGCGATCAGGGCGAGCCTGAAACGCAGCGGCAGAACGATGTTTCCAGCCACGGCAACGAGAATGAATGTGTAAGGTTCATAGGTGACAATCGGGTTTTCCGGCAAGGACAGCATAAGCCCTCCGGCAAGGGAGGTGGCGAAAATCCCCGCCAGAGACAATAGTCCGGGAAGGCGAACATTGTCTTTGAGGATCAGGACGCCTGAAAGCGCAGCCAGTGAAAAGGCGATGACGCTGAGGCGGATGACCAGAAGCTGAGTCATCAGTTCCGGCCTGTAAATCATGTCCACGAAGTAAAAGCTGCAGTAAAGCAGTATGGCGCCGATGGCGGCAGAAATGACCTGGCGCCGGTTATTTTTATGGATGTGATCATGGTAGAGTCGCTCGAGTGGATCAGGAAAGACCAGCTTTGTTCTGCAATGATTAAGCGAGGTCTCAATCTGCCGGTTCAGGATCTGGTCTTTGTCTGAGAGTTCAAGCGGCGTGCGCGATACCACTGTCATAAGCGCTCACCCGATGCGATCGGCTTGAGTTCGATAGAAAACCGCTTCCAGTTCTCCACATAACGCTTAGCCGATTGTCTGAGCCCGTCAACTTCATCTGCGCTGAGAGGCCTGACAGCCTTCGCCGGAGCACCGACAATGAGCGTATTGTCGGGAAATGTTTTTCCCTCGGTGATGAGAGCATTGGCTCCAACCAGGCAATTGTTCCCGATCACTGCGCCATTGAGGATTGTTGCTCCCATGCCGATCAGACTTGTATTCCCGATCTTGCAGCCGTGAATGATGGCATGATGGCCGATGGTGCAGTTGCTGCCGATGGTCGCGGGAAAGCCCATGTCCGTGTGGATCATCACACCATCCTGAACATTGCTGCCCGTGCCGATTGTAATGGGGTCATTGTCGCCGCGCAAAACGGCCCCGAACCATATGCCAACATCTTTTTCGAGAATGACCTTGCCGATGACGGAGGCATCAGGAGCGATCCAGTATGACCCTTTCGACGGAAGAGCCGGCTCTGCATTTCCCAGCGCATACAAGGTCATTGTCTATCTTCTCCCTTATGATTTCAGATCACATCGAAAGACAGTTCACCGATACCGGCAATTCTGCATTCAATATGATCATCCCGCTCAACAGGCCCGACACCTGCGGGTGTGCCGGTCAGGATCAGATCGCCGGCGTCGAGCGCTACGAATCGCGAAAGCACGGCGATAATCTCCTGCGTTTTCCATATCATCTGATTTATGTCGCCAACCTGAACAGCTTTCCCGTTCCTGAGAAGTTCAATTCTTCCAGAATGGGGATGTCCGATATCGAGGCTGCGTGTGATCGCTGATACGGGTGCAGAACTTTCAAATGCTTTGGCCATTTCCCATGGCCGGCCTTTGGTCTTTGCTTCGCTTTGAAGGTCTCGCCGCGTAAAATCGACAGAGACGCCGTAGCCGAAAACAGTTTCCAGAGCGCTTTCTTCGGGAATGTCAGAACCGCCGTTTTGCAGGGCGATATAGCATTCGACTTCATGGTGTACATTGCTTGAAAGCGAAGGGTAGGGGAAGGGGCTGCCGGGGAGGACGATGTTTTCGCGATTTTTCTGAAAGAAGAAAGGCGCCTCGCGTTGCGGGTCATGCCCCATTTCAACCGCATGGGCTGCGTAGTTGCGACCGACGCAATATATGCGGCGCACCGGAAACATCTCAACGATGCCGTTCACCGGGATCACAACCGGTGGCGGAACTGGAAAAACGGTATAGGTCAAAGATCAGGTACCTTTGCTGAATGACGCCTCAGCGTGAGAATTTATTTTCTCTTAAAAGTTGTCTTGTCGCAATGCTTCAGCGATTTTTCTATTGTGTCTTGAAGATGAAACTCTGTGTTTTCTCACAGATTTTCTGCGCCAATATATTGGTTAATGATCTGTTAAATTGTAGAGACTTCTTTGACAAGGCTTGAGATTTTTATGTCTTGATCTGGATGATAGAGAACAGCAGGGCGCTATGTTTGAAAGCTGAGATACATTCGAGCCCGACAGCAGGACGATAAGAAGCCGATGGTCGAGAATATTGTCATTATGAATGCATTTCTCGAAAAGCTCGGGATCGTTGCGCTGATCGTATTGGCATACCGTATCGTTCGGCACAGCAGTCCTGCGATGATATGGACCGGTCCCGCGGTCGGAATTCTGTTTAGGTCCTGTTGACAAACCGGATTCCCAAATCAGCTGAAGCATGATTCATATGTGGACGCCGCCTATGGCAAGGACTTTTTGTCGTTTTGCGTAGATCGGTTGCTTTCATATGTCCGGCCTGTTTGTGCGGGGTTGATTTTGCCGCTGGCCCTGATGGAAATCCGCCGGTGAGGTCCCTGATCAAGTTGGCGCACTTTTGAAGTGCATTGAATCAGACGGGTTTGCCTCGCCGTTGGCTCGATCGTTACGCATCATTGACTGCCATTGCCAATTCGGTTTGGTTGTTCGCTGTCAGGCGGACAATCCGTAAGGTCTGTAAATCTGTCCTCGTTTGAGAAGCGTCCATGCGATTCGGGCAAGCTTGTTCGCAAGGGCGACGGAAACGAGCCTGAACGGCTTTTTCTCCAACAACCTGCTCACCCAGTCCGTCAGAGGTGTCGGTTTTCGTTTCGCATGTCTCATGACCGCTGTCGCACCGACAACCAGCAATCGTCGCAAGTATCGGTCGCCCTGTTTTGATATGCCGCCGAGCCGGGTTTTCCCGCCCGTGGATTGCTGCTGCGGCGTGAGACCGAGCCATGCCGCGAATTGCCGACCTGATTGAAACTGATCGGGGTCTGTCACCGTCGCGGCGATGGCGCTTGCTGTGATGACGCCGATGCCAGGGATGGCGGCGAGCCTTCGGCTGACGTCACTTCCTTCGTGCCATGTACGCAATTCCTGGTCGAGCTCCCCGATCTCTTCAGTCAGCTCCGCCATTCGCCGGATCAGGATTTCGAGGGCCCGGTGGGCGTAGGCAGGCAGAACCTCATCGGCGAAGGCTTGATCCGCCAGTTTCACCAGATTGGCGGCACCCGGGTTGGCGACGAAGCCGAACTCGGCCAAGTGTGCACGCAATGCGTTCGCCGCCATCGTACGCTGGCGCACAAGCAACGCTCTGGTGCGATGCGCCATCAAAATGCCCTGCTGTTCGACGGTCTTGACCGGCACGAACCGCATCGTCGGACGTTGCACGGCCTCGCAGATTGCCTCGGCATCCAGGGCGTCACTCTTGCCCCGCTTCACGTATCCCTTGACATAAGAAGGCGGCATTATCCGCACCTCATGACCCATGGCGATGAGCGTCCGTGCCCAATAATGCGCCGTTCCACACGCCTCCACTCCGATCAGGCAGTGCGGAAGTTTCGAGAAGAAGGGGATCATTTGTTTGCGATGCAGCTTCTTCACAAGAACGGTATGACCGGCTTCATCCACGCCGTGCGCCTGAAAGACGCTCTTCGCAAGATCAAGGCCTATTGTTTGGATGTGCATTTCGATGCTCCTTTTCCAGTTCCACTCTTTCTCAGCACAATACACGCAGTTGCGCGGCCGGCGGTGTCCACATCATCAAGATGGCTTTCGAGAGGAGGCTATCTTGGCGCGATTGCTGATGGGTGACGCCGAATGGGCGTTTTTCGAGCAGTTCATAGTTGCGATCCGGGGACGCGGTGGTCGGCCGGCATCCAATCACCGGCAGGTTCTGGACGGCATATTCTGGATTGCCCGGACCGGCGCGCAATGGCGCGATCTTCCCGAGGAGTTCGGCAAGTGGTCGAGCGTGTACCGCCAGTTCCGCCGCTGGACGCTGGCCGGACTGTGGGAGCTGCGGCACGACAATCAAGATGAGATTCCGCGACAATCTGGGTGAGACGTTGCGTCGTTCGTGTGTCGGAGGGAGGGCGTAGCCCGACTTGAGGCA
>NZ_SMAR01000004.1 GCF_004342225.1 Martelella mediterranea
GGGGCGAGTTTGCCGCCGCCTTTCGGGCGACCCATGGGGCTCGGCTCCACAGAACCGGTCTCATCCAGCCGCTTCTGCAGCCGGACGGCCGTCGCCGCGGAAATCGCAAACTGTTCGGCTGCAGCGCGCCGGGATTTGCCTTGTGCGATTGCATCCGTCACACGGCGACGGAGGTCAACGGAAAGAGCTCGGGTCATCGGAAATCTCCTTTGACACAGGGAATCACAAATCAAACCAAAACGGAATCCCATACGATTCATTCATCGCGCCTGACGCTCTAGAGCATTTCGCAGTCACATGGAAACATCTGACGTCCGCGAAAATGTGTCAAAACAAAGAGATAGAGCGGTTGCGCGTTTCCATGAAAGGCGGAACCGCTCTAACCCCGAGGTTGCTGCTTCAATCAGCTCGCTTCCGTGAAGACATGATCCAGAAAGCCGTCGAGCCAGGCTTTCAGCGCCCGGTCATGCAACATCCGTCCTTCCAGGTGCAGATGTCCCGGCTGTGCTTTTGGCAAGGTAAAACGCTCTGCGCCGCGCACGACCCAGCTTTGCATCATCATCCGGGTCAGCTCGGCATGGAACTGGACGCCGTATGCATGCTTTCCATAGCGAAACGCTTGATTGGGGTAGAGGTCGCCCTCGGCCAGAAGGTCAGCGCCGTGCGGCAGCTCAAAGCCCTCACGATGAAACTGATAGACCATGGACGGCCATTTCATCATCAGACGACCATTACGCGTGGGGCGAATGGGATACCATCCGATCTCAACCGATCCGTCCTTATTGCCGTAAACATTGGCGCCAAGGTGCCGGGCAAGCATTTGTGCCCCAAGGCAAATGCCAAGGAAAGGGCGGTTTTCTTTCAGCGGTATATCAACCCAGTTGATTTCGCGGCGAACGAAATCTTCGTTGTCGTTGGCGCTCATCGGGCCACCAAAGATGACCGCACCACTATGATCTGCAAGTGTTTCAGGCAATTTCTGCCCGAGTGCCGGGCGACGGATATCAAGGGCGAACCCCTTCTGCATCAAGATCTGACCGACGCGTCCGGGGGTTGAGCGCTCCTGATGCAGCACGATCAGCATCGGTCTTCTGTGCTTATTGATTTCCGGCGTCACCGGTGTCTCCTTCATCGTCCATCTGAGCGCGTTCGCGCGCAGCCTGTCTCTCAAGAACGCGCTCGCGACCTGAAACCCCGATCAGTTCAGAAATACGCCAGACGACATTGTCTTCCATTTCGTTTCGCTTTCCATCAGCATAAGCGATATCCCACAACAGCCCGATAAGCCGTACCCGCTGCTCTTCATCGAGATGTCGCTTCACATCCGAAGTAAAGCGATAAAAATCAACAGCTTCATTCCCGGCAGTTTCACCTGCTGCAATCAGCTCATCGAGCTTGCTGCCATGAAGGCTGTATTTTTCTTCGAGGAGGTCCTTGAGGCGACGCTGCTCACTTTCGCTGACGATACCGTCGGCTTCCATAACCTGATAGCAAAGTGCCACAACTGCGACCCGCGCATCATCAGGCTTCTGATCTTTATGGCTGCTGTCGTCTCCGATCTCTTGGAGAAACCTGCTGATTCTATCAAACATATATGTTCCCGTGTCTGGCGCGGTTTTAGCGATAAACTGAAATCTGGTCTTTCATATGGAAATAGATTATAATCAAGACACCGGTCAAATGACCGATTGGCAATAATCCCGTCAGACGACTCAGAAGTAGCGATGCTTTTTTCGCTCGGCTTCGACGTCTTCGTCAGAGCTGACACCCGGATCGTCGGGCGAGCGACCGCCGAAAGGCGAGAGAACCGGGTCTTCCCGCTCATCATCCTGTTCGGTCTCAGGTTCGGCGGCTTCATCAGCTTTTATAGAAGGCTCTGACTTTTGTGATCTCTTCGTTTCCTCACTGTGATCGGGCTTTTCGGCAGACGAATGGTCCGGCGTATTTTCGGCTTCTGGAGCGGTCTCAGGCGTTTCGGTCTTCTTGGTTGACCGCTCCTGATGTGGTTCACCGCTTTCAGGCTCAGTAGCTTCGGATTTCTCCGTGGTTTTGATATCGTGTTCAACGACTTTCGCCGTCTCTGGCTGCTTGTCAGACTTGGTTTCTTCAACCGTATCCTTGTCATCGCGCCTGGCACCACCGATCGGGGGGAGGCTTTTTAAGGCGGCATCAAGCCGGCTGGACGTACCTTCTTCCAAAGGTGTTTCCACTTCACCGTAAGGGGTCTTCCACTCGAAAACGTCGATTTTCCCGGTCGCAGGAGAGAACGGGCGCCAGTATTCGGAAACAAGACCGTCAGCCACCCATGTTGGGTCCCGTTCTGCCTTGAGTGCCTGCGCCATCCAGTGTCGAACGCGCCCCTGATCGCCGGTTTCGACCTCTTCAATATCAGCCAGTAGCAGGAATGCACTTTCCCGCGGAGCCATCCTGGCGGTTGCCTCCGCCTTCTGCCGGGCCTTGGAAAATTCGCGGGCGTCCAGTGCTGCACGGGCAACAAGCAGAAGGGACACCGGATTGTTGGGCTTGAGAGCTTCCAGTTTTTCCGCGCGTTTCAGCCGGTCGACAGCCGTATCGCCGCCTCGGGCACGAATATAAAGTGTACCGATTTGCGGATGCGGCTCTTTCTTCCACACCATTTCCAGAACACCGGCAGATTTGCGCACATTGCCCTGCGCAAGATAAGCTTTCGCCGCGATGATGGCCGCGGGCTGAAAATCATCGCGCAGCTTGAGTGCCTGCAGCGCATCGGCTGCCGCCGCTTTCGGTTCGGTTTCCAGTTTGCTTTCTGCCCGCGCGGTTAAAAGAACAGCCTTCAGGCGCGCTGACTTTTGCTTGTTCGTGACTTTTGCGGCGCGTTGTTGATCCAGAAGCCGGATCGCGTCATCCCAGCGGCCCTGTCTCGTGCGTGTTTCCAGAGTGGCCTGTGCGGCCCATGCCAGATAGGGCGCCTTGTCGGCGGCCCGCTCGGCATATTGTTGTGCGGCTTCATCCGCGCCGAGACGTTTGGCTTCCAGATAGAGACCACGCAGGCCCAGTTCTTCTGTCTCCGGATCTTCCGACATGGATTCAAACAGTCGGCGTGCGTCATCGTGATTGCCCGCAATCAGGGCCACTTGTGCATCCAGAACATGGATCAGCGGTTCCTGATCGGCTCTCAGAAGCGCATGTGCGCGGGTGCTCATTTTGCGTGCCAGCACCAGATTTCCGGAACCGGCCGCGATCAGGCCCGTTGAGATCGCCTGATAACCCCGGTCGCGTTTACGCGCTCTGAAATAACGGCGCACACTGTTCGGCGATGTCCAGATGGCACTTATCAGCCACCAGATCACCATAACAGCCACAATCAGGGCAATCAGGAGCACAAGTGCGGTCGTCAGCGGCGTCTGGAACAGTTGTCCCTGCCATTGCAGTGAAAGTTCACCGGGGCGGTCGGCAAACCATGAGAAGCCGAGCCCGAAGGCCAGAACAATGATCGCGAAGAAAAGCAGTCTGAGCATGATACGGCCTCCTCCCTAGTTTGCCTGATCGGGCTGGCCGGCTTGTCCGGTCATGCTGCCAATGGCCTGTTGCAAGGTTTTGGCGACCAGTGTGTCGGCGGTAATGCGGGCATTGAGCGCCGTTTCAAAGGAAGAGGAAACCTCTTTCGAAGCTGCCGGAAGTTTGTTCCATTCGTTTGCCGCTTTTTGCAGCTCACCGATTTTCAGATCATTTTCGATCCGGGCCACAATTGCCGGTGTGCTGTCGCCTTCAACGTTGCCAACCGGACGCACCGTGATCAGCCCTTTCGCGCTGCTGATGAGGCGCCTGACAACGCCCTCATCCTGCGCTGGCTGATCCGCCGCCCGGATGATGCTGTCTGCTAGCCCGGTGAACTGGCTTGTCAGCTGCTCGCGGGTCGGAATGCCACTGGCGGCCATATCGGAAAGCTGCTGAAGCGCTGCGTCATCGGGCGAAACCTGACGATAGGTTTTAAGCTCGCGTGCAAAACTCCCGCCACGATCAATCGCAGAACTTAGCCCGGCAGCAGCAATTGCACGGGCGACAATGAGGTCTTTGCCGGGTTGATCGATTTTCTTTTCAAGCGCGGCGATCTTGCCGTTGAGCTGATCTGCCTGAGACGAAAGACTGCCTTTCAGGTCTGATAGGCCAGATTGTAACGACTGGACTGTGCCGGTGTCGCTTGTCAGCGAAGATTTCAGGCTGGCAATCTCAGCCTCCAGATCCGAAACCGTTTTCTGCAGTTCGGGCGAGGCACCGCTTGCGCTGCCCGATGACGAAGCCGCTTTGCTGGCAGCCTCGCTGACGCTCTGGAGCTTCTTTTGAAGCGTCGCAACATCTTCCTGCAACTGTGACACTGCGGCGGCGCTGGCACTGGCCGCCTGATTCGAACCGGAAGCCATGCCGTTAATCTGCTCGCGCAGCTCGTTCATGCCGCTTTCGAAGCGTGCTTCAATGCTGCCGTTTTGGGCGCCACCCAGAAGCCCGAATGATTGCAATACCAGGCCGCCAACAAGGACGACGGCGCCACCAGCTACGCCAGCGGCGAGAAGCGGTATCAGTCCCGCTTTGTTACGCTCCGGCTTTTCTTCCACGCTGGACTGCTGATCTAAGGTATCCTTATCCGCCGTTTTTCCGGCGTCCTGGTCTGCATCATGTTCGGAAGCCTGGGCTGGGCGCGCGTTTGACCTTTCGCTGCCAACATCATCTTCATCGGTGTCGCCTGAGGCCTCTTCCCGGTTGTCTTCGCTGCCATGTTCTTCATGGCGCTTGATCGCAGCTGCCACATCAGCCATGGCCGTTTTGACAGCTTCATCATTTTCTTTTGGCGCAGCGGGGCCGTCTGCTGATCCACTCGTATCCTGCGTCACATTTTCAGCAGATGTCTGGTGTTCCTCGTTGTTTTCTTGTTTTTTTGGCGGCTGTGACGGCGTGTCGGAAACCATTGCTACCTCTTCTGCGCTTACTGCAACATAAGTTAGAGGGCAGAGTGCTTTTAGAAAAGGGTTTTGTTCAGGCGAAAACTTCAACCACGCGGTTAGACGTCGCAAATCGCCTATGTTTCGGCCAAAAGAGCAAGAAGTCTTGGCTCATCTGGGCTGTGGGCAATGGATATATTTGGCGAAAACTCAGCGGGAATAGCCTCTGCTACCTTCCGGCTGATGCACAGAAGGCGCATGCATTTTTCCGAAGAGGCGATATACCGCATCACATTGAGCGAGAAAAAACGTTGAGCTGCAGCGCGGGAATAGAACAGAACGGCTGACGGCGATTGATCTCGCATCAGATTTTCAAGGTCATACGCGGCATATTCAATCGGCTGCATGACGTAGACAGTCGCTGTCTCAAAATCGATTCCAAGCTGATGGAGCGTGTTTTCAAAGTCCGGAGCACGTGGACTTCCCGCCAGATAGAGAAGCGGAGAAGCGGCTGGGCTGGATGGCAGATATCCGGCAATGGTTCTGGCCAGCGACTGCCCGTCACCTTTGCCGGTGATGATATGGGTAAAACCGGTGCCGCGGGCAATGCACGCGGTGCGCTGCCCAACTGCGAAGACCGGTTTGTCTGCCAAAAAGGCGAGGCCCTCGCCAATGCTGAAGCCCGAAAGTGCTTCAGAACTGGTAATCGCAAGGGCCGACCAGTTGCGTCGCTTGAGAAAATCGAGCCGGGTGGCATCAAAGTGTTCTGGCTGAAACAGAGGCAGGCTGACCGGTTGATACCCCATGGCCGAAAGACGTGCACAGGTTCTGCGGGCTTTAGCCTCCGGCCGGGTCACCAGAACGCGCAAATCGACACTCCCTTACGACCAGTCTTCGAAAAATCCGGAACCGGCACGCTCACGAAGCTTGTCTCCGGCCCATTTGCCGAGCTTGACGGCCTCTGTGCGCATGCCATCGGTCGCGATATCGAAGGCTTTGCTGCCATCGGGCTTAAGAATCATGCCCGAAAATGACAGGCGCTCATTAAAACAACGGGCATAGGCGGCTATCGGCGTGCGGCAGGAGCCATCGAGAGCGGCCAGAAATGCCCGCTCACAGGCAACCGCATCGACAGTATCGCGGTCGTTTACCGGCGCCAGAAGGTCGCTGATGCGGCTGTCATTTTCACGCTGTTCGATGCAGATGGCCCCCTGCGCAGGCGCAGGCAGAAAATCGCGGACACTTAAAACTTCGGTGGCAACGTCATCCATACCAAGGCGCATCAGCCCGGCATTGGCCAGAAACGTTCCGTCCACCTGACCTTCTTTCAGTTTATTCAGTCGCGTCTGAACCGAGCCGCGAAACATCACGACCTCGATATCCGGGCGAAGACGGCGAATCAGGGCTTGTCGTCTTAAAGAGGACGAGCCGACCACCGCGCCTTCTGGCAGTTCGGACAACTTGTCGACCTTGCCGCCGATAAAGGCATCGCGTGGATCTGCACGCGGCAGAAATGTCGAAAGTGTGAGGCCAGCCGGCAGAACTGTCGGCATGTCTTTGGATGAGTGAACGGCAAAATCGAGTTCGCCGGAGAGAAGCTGGGCTTCCAGCTCTTCAGTGAATAGGCCCTTGCCGCCGATGGCTGAAAGCGGGCGATCGGTAATCCGGTCACCTTTTGTGGACAGAACCACAATTTCAAACATCTCCTGCGGCAGAGAGTGGGCTTGCATCAGCCGGTCGCGCGCTTCATAAGCTTGAGCCAGCGCCAGCGGGCTGCCGCGTGTTCCGATCCTGTAAGGTTTCGTTTGCATCCTGCTTCCACCATTGCTACCGCAAGCTCTCTAACTCCGATTGCGGCTGGCCGCAAACGATCGTCAGAACCGATGGAAAAAAAGACACTCTTTCTTGGCCTTGAATCCAGCTGCGATGAAACGGCAGCCGCTGTCGTTGCGCGCTATCCGGATGGTCGTGGCGAGATCCTCGCCGATGTGGTTTTAAGTCAGCTGGAAGAACATGCTGCCTTCGGCGGTGTCGTTCCAGAGATCGCAGCTCGTGCGCATGTCGAGGCCATGGACAGGCTTCTGGCCGAAGCACTGCAAAAGGCTGAGGTGACACCGAATGCGCTTGATGGTGTTGCTGCAACCGTCGGGCCGGGGCTGATCGGCGGACTGATTGTTGGTGCCATGACCGGCAAGGCCGTTGCCTATGCTGCGGAGAAGCCTTTTTACGGTATCAATCATCTGGAAGGCCATGCGCTGACCGCGCGGCTGACCGAGGGTGTTTCCTTTCCATATCTCATGTTGCTTGTGTCCGGCGGTCATACGCAGATCGTGCTGGTCAAAGGCGTGGGACGGTATGAGCGCTGGGGCACAACGATCGATGACGCGCTCGGAGAAGCTTTTGACAAGACGGCGAAGCTTTTGGGTCTGGGGTATCCAGGCGGTCCGAATGTCGAGGCCGCGGCGAAGAATGGCGATACCAAGCGGATTGCATTGCCGCGACCGCTGAAAGGTGAAGCGCGGCTTGATTTCTCGTTTTCTGGTCTCAAAACGGCTGTTCGGCAGGCAGCGCAGGCCATGGCGCCGCTTTCTGATCAGGATATTGCAGATATTTGCGCAGCCTTTCAAAAAGCGGTTGCCGATACGCTGGAAGATCGTATCCGCCGCTCGCTGAAGCGCTTTAAGGATGAGCGACTGTCAAGCGAGAGTGAAATGCCCGCTCTCGTGGTCGCAGGTGGCGTGGCGGCCAACAGCGCTATTCGCCAGATGCTCACGGCGCTCTGCAATCGCGAAGGGTTTTCCTTTGTCGCGCCGCCGGTGCGGCTGTGTACGGATAATGCGGTGATGATTGCCTGGGCAGGGCTGGAGCGGGCCGCCGCCGGGCTGCAAGATAATGATATGACGATGCCGGTGCGTTCGCGCTGGCCATTGGATCCATCCGCGACCGCGTTGATCGGTAGCGGAAAGAAAGGTGCAAAAGCATGAGTGACGTCAAGAAAACCGTGGTCGTTGGATCCGGTTCATTCGGCACAGCGCTGGCAGCTGTTTTCGCGCTTGAAGGTGAAGACGAAGTCACACTTCTGGGGCGCAACGCCGTTTTGATGGAAATGCTGGCTGAAACCCGCGAGCACCCGAAAGCGCTGCCGGGTATAACACTCCCAAAGGCGCTTGATTTTACAATGGATCCATCTGTTCTGGAGGCTGCCGATACCATTGTTCTGGCCGTGCCTGCACAGGCCCAGCGCGCCGCATCGCTCTACTATGCGCCATATCTTAACCCGGAAGCGGTCATTATTTCGGCTTCCAAGGGCATTGAACGGTCCACCGGCCGGCTGATTACCGATGTTCTCAATGAAACGCTGCCGCATCATCATGCCGGCGCGCTTTCCGGGCCCGGTTTTGCGATTGATCTGGCGCGCGGCAAGCCGATTGCCATGGCGCTGGCGTTCAGGAGCAGGGCGCTTGCGCGGGACACAGCAGAAATCCTGTCCGGACGAACGTTCCGCATTTACGCCTCTGGTGATCCTGTTGGCGTTCAGATTGGCGGCGCACTGAAAAATGTTCTGGCGATCGCCTGCGGCATTGTTGAAGGCGCCGAGCTGGGCGAAAGCGCGCGGGCGGCCCTGATTTCGCGTGGGCTGGCGGAAATGTCCCGGCTTGCTGTTGCTATGGGCGGGGAGGCCGACACAGTGCGCGGCCTTTCAGGACTTGGTGATCTGGTGCTGACCGGTTCGTCGCGGCAGTCGCGCAATTTCCGTTATGGTGTGGCACTGGCTGAAGGCAATTTCGACAGTGTGAACGCGGCACTGGTCGAAGGTGTTTACAGTGCCTCAGTCGCGAATGAGCTGGCTGCAGAACATGGTGTTCAGATGCCGATTTCAAATGCCGTTGCGCGCGTGCTGGACGGCAAGCTTGGCATTGCCGATGCACTCGATGAGCTGATGACCCGACCGATTACGACGGAATAAAAGAGGAGAACCAAGAATGCTATTTGCTGTTTTGTGTAAGGATAAGCCTGAACACATTCATCTCCGCATGGAAACCCGCCCGCGTCATCTGGAGTGGGTGGATGGGCTCAATGAAAAGGGCACGCTGAAAATTGCCGGGCCGTTTCTGGATGCGGAGGAAAAACCCTGCGGTTCCATGCTTCTGATCGAAGCCGTCGATCAGGCGTCGGCTGAAGCGATTGCCGCTGAGGACCCTTACGGCAAAGCCGGGCTGTTTGAAAGTGTCGATGTCAAGTCCTTCAAGTGGCTCTATAATAATCCGGAGGCCTGAAACGCATGGCATACTGGTTGTTTAAGTCCGAACCCTTCAAGTTCTCCTGGGATATGCTGAAAGCCAAGGGAAAGGCAGGCGAAGAGTGGGATGGTGTGCGCAATTACCAGGCCCGCAACAATATGCGGGCGATGCAGATTGGCGACAAAGGCTTTTTCTATCACTCTAATGAAGGGCTGGAAGTCGTCGGAATTTGTGAAGTTTGCGCACTGGTGCATCACGACTCGACCACGGATGATCCGCGCTGGGAATGCGTCGATATCCGTGCCGTCCGGGATATGCCGAAGCCGGTGACGCTTAAGGATGTGAAGGCCAAT
This sequence comes from Martelella mediterranea, assembly GCF_004342225.1. Taxonomy (GTDB): domain Bacteria; phylum Pseudomonadota; class Alphaproteobacteria; order Rhizobiales; family Rhizobiaceae; genus Martelella; species Martelella mediterranea_B. The sequence goes on from NZ_SMAR01000004.1 coordinate 9,511, forward strand.
CCGGCCCTCGCTGACATGTCACTTGTTACCTCGATGCGGCTTTCGGTTCAGCCGGTGAAGGAAGACGAATGGCTGGAAGTCTGCCGCATGGGCGGCCTCGACAACCCGCCGATGTCGGATTAGCCTGCCTGAAGTTTTTATCGGAGGCATGGTCATGAACGGATATGAGCACGGTGGCGGTTTCTGGATGATGGCCAACTGGGGCATCTGGCAGCTCGCGATTGCCTTTCTGATCTGGTGGCTGATTTTCGGCTGGCCGGTTGCTCGCATTCTTCGGCGCATGGGCTTTTCCGGCTTCTGGGTGCTGCTTTGTTTTGTGCCGCTCGGCAACATCATCGGGCTGTGGGTTTTGGCAACCACGCGCTGGCCGGGCGCTGAAAAAGACTGAGTTTTCTGCCGAATAACGAATAATTCTGCTTTCTTTTCATGGACGACCGCAGCCGTTTTATTTTCGAAAATACCGATATCTTCGCACCGCCGCATGTGCCGGAAATCTGTTTGCGGCTGGCCAGCGAGGTGCATGACCTCTGGATGAAAACGGAGGAAGAGCTTGAGGAAATCGGACTGCCGCCGCCTTACTGGGCATTTGCCTGGGCCGGCGGGCAGGGGCTTGCGCGTTACGTCCTTGATCACCCCGAATGTGTGGCCGGAAAAAGGGTTGTTGATTTTGCTACGGGATCCGGTGTTGTCGCCATAGCCGCTGTGAAAGCGGGTGCAAAAAGTGTTCTGGCCGCTGACATTGACCACTGGTCCGGCTCTGCTGTCGGGATCAACGCAGCTTTGAATGATGTGGACGTGTCGTTCACCCGTGACAATCTGATGGACACCGTGCCTGACTGCGATGTGCTTCTGGCGGGTGATGTCTTCTATGACTCAGAGTGGGCAGACGCGCTGGTTCCCTGGTTTATGCGGCTTGAGGCGGCTGGTGTCACTGTTCTTCTGGGCGATCCCGGGCGTGCTTATTGTCCAAGAAAAATGCTGGAAAAGCAGGCGGAATATCAGGTGCCGGTGACCCGGATGCTGGAAGATTCGGAGATCAAGAAAACCACTGTCTGGCGATTCGCCCGAAAGATGTGAGCCGTTTTGTCGCAGCTTAAATATGACTATTTAAATCATGTTAAGTCTTTGAAAATTAATAAATCTCAACTGAATCAGCAGCAGACGCCGCGCCTTCCCGGCTATTTCTCCCCGAAAGGGCGAAAAAGTGATTTTCGTCAAACCGATTAAATTGGTTTGCTGGGGTGAATGGGCTTGTCGGAAAGGCTTGTGGCGATTAAACCACAGTGAGCATCGGCGCCACCCTGACTGTTTTGAAGTTGGGAGAGAGCACTCAAATGCGCCCTTTAAAACACTGTGAGGTTTTGATGGCCAACCCGACCAGCAACCGGCCCCTGTCGCCGCATCTTCAAGTTTATAGATTTATTCCCACCATGGCGATGTCGATCATCCACCGTATTACCGGTGCAGCGATGTATTTCGGCACGATCCTTCTTGCTGCCTGGCTGATCTCAGCTGCAATGGGCAAGGACGCATTTGATTGCGTCAACTGGTTCTTCGGATCATGGCTCGGGATTTTGATCCTGTTTGGTTACACCTGGGCTCTCGTTCATCATCTTCTGGGTGGACTTCGCCATTTCGTCTGGGACTTTGGCCATGGACTCGGCAAAGAGTTCACGACCAAGATGGCGATTGCGCTGCCCTTCGTGTCGGTCGCGGTCACGGTGGTCCTCTGGATCATCGGCCTTCTGGTTTAGGAGAGAGCACAATGGATATGCGTACACCGCTTAAAAAGGTTCGCGGCCTTGGTTCCTCAAAACAGGGCACCGAACATTTCTGGGTTCAGCGGCTGACGGCCGTCGCTCTCATTCCGCTGTTCCTGTTCTTCATCATCTTTGTCATCGCCAATGCCGGCGCGTCTTATGAACAGGTTGTTGGCTCATTGACCAATCCGTTCGTCGCGGTCCTGATGGGGCTGATGGTGATTGCAGGTCTGATTCACATGCGGATCGGCATGCAGGAAATCATCGATGACTATATTCACAATGAGCCTTTGAAGCTTGCCGCTTTGATGGCCAATACATTTTTTGCAGTCCTGATCGGCGGGCTCTGTCTGTTCGCCATCCTGAAGATTGCGTTTGTGGGGTAACGAGCAAATGGCACCTTCATCTTCCGAACAGAACGGCAAGGCCTACGAATACGTTGACCACGCCTATGATGTGATTGTTGTTGGCGCGGGCGGTTCCGGTCTGCGCGCCACGCTGGGCATGGCCGAGCAGGGTTTCAAAACGGCGTGCATCACAAAAGTTTTTCCGACCCGTTCGCACACTGTTGCAGCGCAGGGCGGCATTGCGGCATCGCTCCAGAATATGACGCCTGACTGCTGGCAGTGGCACCTATACGATACTGTGAAAGGATCTGACTGGCTCGGCGATGTCGATGCCATGCAGTATCTGGCCATGGAGGCCCCTCAGGCTGTTTATGAGCTTGAGCATTATGGTGTTCCCTTCTCCCGTAACGAAGAGGGCAAAATCTATCAGCGTCCGTTTGGCGGCCACATGCAGAATTATGGTGACGGACCGCCGGTTCAGCGCACCTGCGCCGCCGCAGACCGCACCGGTCACGCCATCCTGCATACGCTTTATGGCCAGTCGCTCAGGAACAATGCCGAATTCTTCATCGAATATTTCGCGCTTGATCTGATCATGAACGATGACGGTGTCTGCACCGGCGCTGTTGCCTGGAATCTCGATGATGGCACGATCCACCGATTCTCGGCGAAGATGGTTGTCCTGGCCACCGGTGGTTATGGTCGCACCTTCTTCTCCGCGACTTCGGCGCACACCTGCACCGGTGATGGCGCGGGTATGATTGCGCGTGCAGGCCTGCCCCTGCAGGATATGGAGTTCGTTCAGTTCCACCCGACTGGCATCTACGGCGCGGGCTGCCTGATTACTGAGGGCGCGCGCGGTGAAGGCGGCTACCTCACCAATTCCGAAGGTGAGCGCTTTATGGAGCGTTATGCGCCGTCGGCCAAAGATCTGGCATCGCGTGACGTTGTCTCACGCTGCATGACGATGGAAATTCGCGAAGGGCGCGGTGTTGGTCCGAACAAGGATCATATCTTCCTGCACCTCGATCATCTTGATCCTGCCATTCTGGCTGAGCGTCTTCCCGGTATCTCGGAAAGCGCGCGCATCTTTGCCGGTGTCGATGTGACCCGCGAGCCGATCCCGGTTTTGCCGACCGTTCACTATAATATGGGCGGTATTCCGACAAACTACTGGGGCGAAGTGCTCAATGCCAATGCTGAAAATCCCGAGCGTGTCGCTCCCGGTTTGATGGCCGTTGGCGAAGCCGGATGCGCTTCTGTTCACGGGGCCAACCGCCTCGGCTCGAACTCGCTGATCGACCTTGTTGTTTTTGGACGTGCTGCTGCGATCCGTGCCGGACAGGTGATCGACCGCGAAAGCCCGATCCCGGCTTTGAATACCGACGCCTGCGACAAGATCATGGAGCGTTTTGACAGCATCCGTCACGCAAACGGTTCGCAGCCAACTTCCGTGCTGCGTGACAAGATGCAGCGTGCCATGCAGGAAGATGCTGCCGTGTTCCGCACGCAGGAAACGCTTGAGCAGGGCTGCAAGCGCATCTCGGATATCTGGTCTGAGCTTCCGGATGTGAAGGTGACCGACCGTTCGATGATCTGGAACTCGGACCTCGTGGAAACGCTTGAGCTTCACAATCTGATGGCATGCGCCATTACAACGGTCTATGGCGCCGAAGCGCGCAAGGAAAGCCGTGGCGCCCATGCCCGCGAGGATTATGTCGACGGGCCATTCTCCGGTCGTGATGATGAGAACTGGCGCAAGCATACGCTTTCGTGGGTGAGTGAAGCCGGTGAGGTGAAACTCGATTACCGCCCGGTTCATCAGGATCTGATCGCCGAGGGGATCGACATCAAGAAGATCGCGCCGAAAGCGCGCGTCTACTGATCGAGAGGAACAGGAAATGGTTGAATTCACGCTTCCCAAGAACTCAAAGATCAAGACGGGCAAAATCTGGCCAAAGCCGGAAGGTGCGTCCAATCTTCGCGAGTTCAAGATTTATCGCTGGAACCCGGACACGGGTGAGAACCCGAGCATCGATACCTATTATATCGACCTCGACAATTGTGGTCCGATGGTTCTCGATGCACTGTTGTACATCAAGAACAATGTCGACCCGACCCTGACGCTTCGCCGGTCTTGCCGTGAGGGTATTTGCGGTTCGTGCGCGATGAACATCGATGGCACCAACACACTTGCCTGCACAAAGGGCATGGACGAGATCAATGGCGCTGTGAAGATCTATCCGCTGCCGCATATGCCGGTGGTGAAGGATCTGGTGCCTGACCTCAATAACTTCTACGCTCAGCATCGTTCGATCGAGCCATGGCTGAAGACAGTTTCCCCGCCGCCGGCGAAGGAGTGGAAGCAGAGCCATGAAGATCGTGTCAAACTGGACGGTCTTTATGAGTGCATTCTGTGTGCATGCTGCTCAACGTCCTGTCCTTCCTATTGGTGGAATGGTGACCGCTACCTGGGACCCGCTGTTCTTCTGCAGGCTTACCGTTGGCTGATCGACAGCCGCGATGAAGCAACCGGTGAGCGACTGGATAATCTGGAAGACCCCTTCCGGCTTTATCGCTGCCACACGATTATGAACTGCACGCAGGCCTGTCCGAAGGGACTGAATCCGGCCAAGGCGATTGCCGGTATCAAAAAGATGATGGTCGAGCGCTCGGTCTGACCCGCAGCGTAAGGTTTGGTTGCCGAATTTTGTGTTTATTCGGCAACAGTGCAGAGAGTGTTTTCGCAGAGGCGTCACAGAATTGTGGCGCCTTTCATCTTGTTGTATGGGCTTTTTCCCACTTTAATGACATGCAATGGAAGGCTGAAGGCGGTGTTTGCGACAGGCGTGGCAAAAGTCGGTTTGGGCCGCTAGGGCGCCATGCATCCATTCGGATGCACAAAGGACGCTCTAACTTATTGAATCTACCCATCGTGCTTTCCGAAAATCGATTCTGATTTTCGGGCCGATGCTGTAGAGTTTTGCTATCGGGGTTTCACCCTTGTTGCGCCAACTTTCTGCCCGATATGGTGGAGCAAGGTCGGCGACCGGGATTCGCCAAAGCGATTTTGAGGAGTAACGGCTTGATGTTGAATAAGTATGTTTTCGTTGCCGCAATTGGTGCTGTGCTGGCCGTTAGCGGCTGTCAGCGTACCTCCTATTACAACAGCGGCCAGCCGGCTCAGTCGGCGCCACAGCCGTTGGCACCAGCACCCACAGGCCAGGTACAGAGCAATACACTGCCGCCGCCCTCTGGCAATGGAACATATCAGCCGGGACCTGTTCCCGGTGGAACGGCTTCTGCAGGCAATGCGCAGAGCCAGTTTCCTGCTGCCCCCTCTCAGCCGTCGACACCGGGTGGCATGGGTAATGTTTCTGCTCCCGCTGGCGCGCAGCAGATTTCCAGCTCCGCGCTTGTCGGTAGCTGGAAGGTTAATGAAGGCGGGGTTTCCTGCGATATGTTCCTGACGCTCACAAATCTTGGCGACGGTCTGCGTGGTGGCACACGCGGCTGTACCGGTTCACTGTCTTCGATGAAGTCATGGGGCATCAATGGCGATCAGGTGGTGCTGAACGACGCAAACGGCTATGCGATAGCCCGCCTATACAAGACGGCAGACAATCGGATCGAAGGAAACAACAGTTCAGGCCAGCAGGTTGTTTTGAGCCGGTAAATATGTCGAATAAGGCCCCGGATTGGGGTCTTGTTTGTTTGATGATCAAAAATGCGCTTCGGGCATGATGCGCTGGTAAGCCGAGAATTCATTATTCAGCATCGTCTCAATAGTGAATTTTTCGAGAACATTGCGCCGTCCGGCTTGCCCCATTTCGGCCAACGCGGCCGGGTCGGCGAGTGCGTTTTCAATGGCTGCTGCCATTGCGCTGGCATCAGCCGGGGGCACAAGATAGCCGGTTTGACCATCGATGACTGTTTCCAGGCTTCCGCCGTGTGCTGTCGCGATGATCGGAGTCGCCATGGCCTGTGCCTCGATCGCCACGCGCCCAAAAGCTTCGGGGCGCACCGACGATGATATCACAAGGTCTGCTGCCGCCATCACCGCAGGTATATCTCTTCGGCTTCCTGCCATGCAGACTCGATGATCAAGACCGCGTTCGCGAATCATTTCTCTGATATTTTCGATCACGCTTTCGACCCCGCTTCCGACAATCGCGAGCCGGAGATCTCGCCGCGCACACAGATCAAGCGCTTCGACGAGATAGCGATGTCCTTTCCAGTCGGTAATGCGTCCGACAATGACAATAAGCGGTGCGTCTGGCTGACCGCCGAGTTCCTGGCGAACGCGCCCTGTCTCCTCAGGCGATAAGAGCGCAGGATTGAATTGTTCCGGATCAACCCCGCGGCTGGCCACAATGATTCGTTCTGCCGGATACCCGTAAACCGAAATGATGTGATTGCGAATGAATGCGGAGTTGGCCACGACCAGCGACCCCTTCAGCATCACCTGATTATAGCGGCGCTTCCATTTGTTTTGGTGGCTGTAAACGCCGTGAAAGGTTGTCAGGAAATGCACATCCCGTCTGGCAAAGCGACAGGCAAGGTAGCCAGCCCAAGCAGGTGCGCGACTGCGGGCATGAACGATGTCAATCGCTTCACTGTCGATCAGGTGCGCCAGTCGTTTGGCGTTTGAGATGATCTTCAGCGGTGACTTTGAGCCGACCGGCATCGTTATGTGTTGGCTTTTGTCGCCCTTCAGAGCTTCAACAAGAGGTCCGCCAGTGCTCACGATGAAATTTTCTATGCCGCGCTGGCTCAGATAGTTGGCCATTTCAACTGTACCGCGTTCCACGCCGCCATCACCTAAGGCGGGCAGAAGCTGCAGGATACGCGGTGCATTCATGGTTTTCTCCGGTCTGCCTGAATTCATATGCAAAGCGTTAGCAAGGGGGGCATGGCAGCGCAAGCGCGGGCGAATGTGACGCGGCAATTTACTTTGACACCTGTTCTCGATCCGCTATGAACAGTCCAGAATTCAGATGATCCTGACAGGAGTGCCGGGTTGCAGACAGTTGTATGCATGAAGTGGGGACAGCGTTATTCCGCCGATTATGTGAACCGGCTCTGGTCCTCAATAAAGCGACACACAGTTCGGGAAACCCGGCTGGTCTGCTTTACCGACGATCCGTCGGGCGTTGATCCTGCTGTACAGTGTCATCCGCTTCCCGAAATCCGGATTCCTGATGAGATCGCCTGGTCGCCATGGCGCAAGCTTTCGCTTTGGCAGACACCGCTGGCTGATTTGTCGGGCGACGTCCTGTTTCTGGATCTCGACATCGTTATTACAGGCGCACTGGACCCGATGTTCGATTTCGCACCGGGCAAATACTGCGCCTGTGAAAACTGGACCCAGCCAGGGCAGGGGATTGGCAATACCTCTGTTTTCCGCTGGAACGTTGGCGCCAATCCGCAGATTTTCCGTGATTTCGAGGCGGATGCCGAGCGTATCCGGAAAAAGTATCGTATTGAGCAGGTTTATATTTCTGCAGAAATTGATGAGATGCTTTTCTGGCCTTCTGAATGGTGTGTCAGCTTCAAGCACACACTGATGCCGTCGTGGCCGCTTAATTTCTTTAAAACGGTAAAACTTCCTGAGAATACGAAAGTTGTTGCCTTTACGGGCAAACCGGACCCGGACGAAGCTGCGATCGGCAAGTGGCCGGTCGATGCATTCTGGAAGAAGCTTTACAAGTTTGTGCGTCCGACTCCCTGGATCGATGAATACTGGCAGTAGACACGCCGTCACCATGCCTTAAGGGGCAGCAGCTTTCCACGCCGGTCAAAGACGTGGCTGCTGGCATGTGCCGAAAATGGCAATTCTTACTCTTGTGCGTCGTTTTCGCTGCGACCTTTAAAGCCTTTGGCTAGCACAAACATCTCGACAGATTCTGAGCGTGATGCGGCTGGCTTAATATGTACAACCTGGCTGAAGTTCTGTTTCAGCATTGTCAGCAGGTCGTTCTCGGCGCCGCCCTGAAAGGTTTTGGCCAGAAAATGTCCGCCTTCTGCGAGCGTTTCGACAGCGAAATGCGCCGCCACTTCGCAGAGATACATTGTCCGCAGGTGGTCCGTCCGCTTGTGTCCGGTCGTAGGAGCCGCCATATCCGAGACAACCAGATCCGGCGGGCCGTCCAGCGCGTCACGCAGGAGGGCCGGGGCTTCGTCATTCAGAAAGTCCATCTGAAAGAAGCGAACGCCTGGAACCGGTGCCATTTCCAGGAAATCGATGGCGGCCACGCGAACATCGTCATCTGTCGAATTGGTGACCTTGGCTGCAATCTGTGACCAGCTTCCCGGCGCAGCACCGAGGTCGATAATCCGGCGTGCACCACGAAGAATATGGTGTTTCTCATCGATCTCAAGAAGCTTGTAGGCTGCACGTGCGCGAAAACCCTCGGTTTTGGCACGCTGAACATATGGGTCATTGATATGGCGCTCAATCCAACGGCGTGACGAGGCTTTCAGCTTCGACTTCTTGACCTTCTGACCGAGCTTTCTGCCAGTGCGTGTCGGTGTCTTTGCCATGTCTGTTCTTAATCCTTGTTCTGCGCCTGCTGCTGCCCGTTATTATGGCGGCGACGCGGCCGGCGCCAGACGCCATCACGCATCATGAGGTCTGTCAGTATACCTTCACGCAGTCCACGATCGGCAACGCGCATGCGTGGTGCTGGCCAGCGACGCCGAATGGCTTCCAGAATAGCACAGCCCGCCAGCACAAGGTCTGCCCGGTCCGGCCCGATGCAAGGGTTTGCTGCGCGCCCGGCAAAATCCCATGACAGAAGCTTGTTCTGCATTGCCGATACTTCGTCGTTGGAAAGCCATATACCATCGACCTTTCGGCGATCATAGCGTGGCAGATCAAGATGCACACCGGCGAGCGTTGTCACCGTGCCCGAGGTGCCGATCAGATGAAAGCCACTTTCTGCGGCGCTTTTTTCAATCGCCGGGCAGTTGAAGTCGCTCAAAAGACTTTCGACTTCGGAAACCATTTTTTCAAAGACGGCCGGTGTTACATCATGGCCGCCATAGCGTTCGGAAAGTGTGACGACGCCGACGGGCAGAGACGTCCAGTGGGAAATATGATTGGCAATGCGTTGCGAGCGGTTTTCTCCCAGGCGAATCACGGCAATCTCGGATGATCCGCCTCCGATATCAAAAAGAACGGCTGCCCGGGTTTCCCTGCCAATCAAAGAGGCGCAGCTGGAAACGGCGAGTTTGGCTTCCGTTTCCCGGTTGATGATCTCAAGACTCAACCCGGTCTCACGGCGCACGCGGTTCAGAAACGCTTCGCCATTGTCAGCTGACCGGCAGGCTTCTGTTGCAATCAGGCGCATGCGCCGGACATTCCGGCCCTTCAGCTTTTGCGCGCACATGCCGAGGGCTTCAACGGCGCGGTCCATGGCCTCAGGCGACAGGCTGCCGGTCGCTGCCAGTCCTTCACCAAGACGCACAATGCGGGAAAAACCATCAACCACACGGAATTGCTGATTACGAGTCGGTTGCGCAATCAGCAGACGGCAGTTGTTCGTTCCAAGGTCAAGCGCCGCATAAAGCGGTTTTCCACCATAATCCGAGCGGCCGCGTCCATATTGCGGCATGCGGGGACGTTGGGATTGATGATCTGAAGCGGGTGGATTGACTGTCTGCGCTTCATGTGAACGCGACGCGTCGTTCTTCACGGTCTGCCTGGGCTTGTCGTCACCTGCAGACGTTATGTTCTGTTCCGTATCCCTCGACTTGAGCGCAACGGCCTGCGATGGTCTGTTGTTGTGGCCGTTTCGCCGCCTGCGCCGTTTGCTTTTGCGCGGTGAGCCAGGCTGGTTCCTGCCAGTGTTAGTGCTATTCGCAACGGTATCGGTGGTATTCTGATTGTTATGGTCCGGCTTTGCGCCGGACGAGACTCCAGCCTGCGGCTGAAGATTCTGGCCGCGACGTTTTCCACGACGACGTTTCTTCCGCTTGCCTTTCGGGGGCGGATTGTCAGTTGCGCTCGCACCATCGGCCTGCGGTGCAGCAGCACCGCCGGGATTGGCGGAGACGTCGGCGGCCTTGTTTTTCCGGCCTCGCCGCGAACGACGGCGACCTGGCTTATCGCCAGTGAAGCCATCTGCTGTCCGCGCCCCGCCAACTGACAGCTTTTCGCTGTTCTGGGGGTCTGTCACTTTATATTTCCACTGCGCCGCGCAAAATTTCGACAAATGCCGTCGATTTGCGACTGGGCACGATCATTTGTTTTCAAGTTGACGTAAGCATAGCAGCGCAGAAGCACGAGGCCAATGGGTTTTATATTCTCGCGTCCTTGAAGACCGTTTGTGATCAGTTTTGTGGTGCGATTCAGGGCATTTGGAACAAGATCAAAAAAAAAATGAAAGCCCCTTGGCAAGAGCCGGTATTTTTGTTTATAAGCCCACCACACCAAACGGTGCGGCGCATCGTTGTTGGGGAATAGGTTAACGGTAGACCCGCGGACTCTGACTCCGTTAGTCCTGGTTCGAATCCAGGTTCCCCAGCCAAATATATCTTCAAGTCATTGAAATAAAACACAGTTTCATCTGTGTGCTATTGATCCTGGCACTTACGGGCGCGCGGCGGGAAGAGATCGCTGGTATCAAGGCCGCCGTTTACCCGTTCGGCCGGATCGATCTGATCGAGGCCCTGCGCGCCTGGCTGCGTCAGCGCGGTATCGAAGCCGAGTGATGCTCGGTGCACATCATGATCATCGGAAGGCGGGAGCGTTGATCCCGCCTTCTTCCGTTCAAGCCTGAACGACTCTAGTCAGAAAAGTCTGCCGCCATTCCGTCCCGTGAGGGTGAGGGGAAATCCGCTGAGCTGAACCCGAACGCTTCGGGAGACAGGACAATATCGGCGAGCGTGTAGCGGTCGAAGACGCTGAGGAAGGATGTGAGTGCTTCGTTCAGGATCGCCGGCAGCTTGCAGGTGTTTGTGACCACGCACTGGTTGCCGGTCGCAAAGCATTCGACAAGCGCGAAATCGGCCTCCGTTGAGCGGATTACCGCGCCGAGATTGATCCGCTCGGGCGGCAGTGCCAGCCGGAAACCACCGGAGCGACCGCGCACGCTGGCCAGATATCCGTGTCTGGTCAGTGCGTTCACGACCTTCATCAGATGTGTCTTCGAGATCGCATAGGCGGCCGATGTCTCTTCGATGGTGATCAGTCGGTCGCCGGCGGATGCCGCATACATCAGCACGCGCAGCGCGTAATCGGAAAAGGTTGTCAGACGCATGGGCGCACTCCGTGGATGCTGTGGCGGCGGAACGCAGAGGACGCTCCGCATCCGGGTATTTTCCTGTTGCCGGTATTATCATATATCGAAAATGAATCTTATCTTTCGGCGGGAAACGGGACCAAAACATGACGAATTTTCTGCTCGCGATTGTCGCTTTCCTGCTGGCCCATGTCATTCCGCCGGCGCCGCTCGTGCGGGCACGGCTGATTGCCCTGCTGGGGCGTCCTGCCTACCTCTTCGCCTATTCTTTTCTTTCGATCCTGCTTCTGGTCTGGATCATCGTCGCGGCCCGATCTGCGCCGATGATTTATCTCTGGTATCCAGCGCCCTGGCACAAAGGTGGTTCTCCATTCCTGAAAACCAAAAGTGTACCGGGCCGACCGCGATCACAGACCCCGAAAATGGGCGAAGCGTCGTTCGTGTGCCTCAAGTCGGGCTACGCCCTCCCTCCGACACACGAACGACGCAACGTCTCACCCAGATTGTCGCGGAATCTCATCTTGATTGTCGTGCCGCACGCATATTCCGCCGAACGGGGATGTCGTATCGCTGATCCTGTTTGGCGGCATGGGGTTGCTCGCGCTTGCCGGAATACCTGTGCTCGACCGTCGTGCGCGCCGCCGGTTGGGCGATGGCGAGTGGGCGACGGTGCGCGCGCAAACCTCCGTTGTGCCATTTCTGGCGCTCATTGAAGGGCGCGCGCATCTGCGGATGGATCGAGACTTCTGGCTCTGGACGGGCCTTGGGCTGGCCTTCTATGTCTGGTTTCTGTTGCAGGGACACCGTCTGCTGATCGGCGTCGATCCGATGGCCTGGTTGTAACCGTTTCAGCTGCGGGGCTTGAACAGCATCGGTCCGTAAACCATGCAGAAGCCGGCAAAGGCGAAAACCCACGCCAGACCGGCAAGGGGCATCAGCGTGAATGTCCAGCCCGGATTGAAAGCAGCCACAAGACGCAGGACCAGTGCGGTCATGATCGCCAGATAGATTGCCACGGTTGCCGGCGGTGCGGTCAGCGGATGGCCGGTGTGGCCGCGGCTGGCGCGGGTCATGATCGCAAGCGTCATGCCGCCGATGGCGCCGACGGTCCAGCAGTGGATTGCCGCACTTTCAGCGCCCCCATCGCCCGTAAAGGCAGCATAGCCGGCGAAGACGAAGCCGAGACTGACCGGCAGGAACGCCAGATGCAGAATGAAGACCAGCGGCTCGGCAAAGGTTTGCAGCGGTCGCCAGCGCCATTGCCGGAACAGGTTGAAGGCGCCGATGGCCATCAGAAGCAAGCCCAGCACCGGCTCTTCCATGGCAAATGCGGGAAACATGATCCATGCGCCGAGACCGGCGGCGCTCATCACCATCACGAACCGGTCGAATTCGCCGAAAGCGGGCGGCAGCGCCGGAGAACCCTGCTTCTTGAGCCAGTTCCGGGTGAAACTTGGAACAACCCGGCCGCCGATGATCTGGATCAGCATGATGACGAGGGCAATCGCGGCGCGTTCGGCATAGACAGACGTGCCGTAGCGGATGTTTTCGTAGTAGAACAGGACCTGCGTGGCGGTAAACAGCGAAAGGACCACGATCACCTTCAGGTTCCGCCAATTGCGTCCGGCCAGAATTTCCCGCGTCAGAAAACCGATCAGCGCCAGCGGAAAGGTGAGAGCCGCAAGATAGACAAGGGCGGGCGTCAGCGAGGCCGAAAAGGCGACGACAACACGCCCGCCAAGCCACAGGCCGAAGAGACCCACAAGCGGCCAGCCGACCACCGGCAGGCGGCCCGTCCAGTTGGGAACGGCGGTCAGAAGAAAGCCCGCGATGATCGCGGGAACATAGCCGTAAAGCAGTTCGTGGACATGCCATGCGACGGGCGCGAACATGCTCGGCACCTGGATAAAGCCCAGATACCAAGGCACCCAGAGCGCGATCAGGAGGGCGGCATCAAGCGCGCCGAAAAGGAAGAAGGGTCTGAAGCCATAGCTGAAAATCGCCGGTCCCTGCCATGAGCGCTGTCTTGCCATTGTCGTCATTGTGTGTCTCGAAAGTCGTGTCGGGCGCGCAACGGCATGCCTGTCAGCGCCCGGATTAAAAGATATATTTAATATTCATCTTTTAATCCGAAGGTCAATTCGGCTTCGAGCAGATGGCGAATATGTCGCGCCCGATCAAAGGCGATCAGACCGGAAGGCATCAGGTTTTCGGGTCGTCGATCAGCGGCGTCGGCTTGGCGAGCGTTTTCAGCGCCTTGATGTCGGTGAGCCGGATGGTCGTGCCGTCGACCTCGACGCCGTAGGGCTTCAGCGTGTTGAAGGCGCGCGACAGGTTTTCCGGCGTCATGCCGAGCAGAGAGGCGAGCGTGCGCTTGTCGTAGGGCAGGTCGAAGGTGCCGGAGCCATCGCCGAATTCATGGTCCTGGCGCAGCAGCATGTTCGCCAGCCGTTCGACGGAACTGCGTAGTTTGAGGCCCTTGTGCTCCTTGATGACGTAGCGATAGCTGCCGGCCATCTCCAGCACCATCGCCCGGGCGAAAGCGTCGTCGAGCTCGAAGATCGAGCGGACGTCTTCCGACGGGATCAGCAGGATTTTCGAACGCGCCCGCGTGCGCGCCGACATCAGATAGACCGCATCCTTCAGCACGGCGGCCAGAATGAAGGGGCTGACCGGATGCACCATCGCCATCGTCGCCTCGCGGCGGTTGGCATTGGCGTAAAGCTCGACGCAGCCTTCGATCACGACATAGAGGAAATCCGCCGGATCGCCCTCGTGAACGAGATCGAGCTGCGGCGGGAAGGTCTGCAGATAGGCCGCCTGCATCAGCGCCTCGAAATTCTCCTCGCCCATGCTGTTGAACAGGCCGAGCGCCCGCACCTCGGGCAAATCGGATGACCGCATCACATCGCCTTGATTTTTTTCGTGTCTTCAATTGATAAATTTAGCAGCAACAGCCGGCATCCGCAACAGGCCGATTTGACGATGATTTCAGCGCGGGAAGGCAATTGCGTCCGCGATACTTGTTTGTTCCGCGCCACCCGTCACCCTTGACTTAGGTCAACTTCGAGCACCTCCCAAACCTTCTAGCTCTCAGGCAGAATTTTCAATGAGCGGGCTTCCGCTCGAGCCTTAGGGGGCATTTCATGTCTGCAGTTGACGGTGTTTCGCGAAACGACCAGCGTCGGGCGCTCTGTCTCAGCACGGTGGCGTTTACGGTCTGCTTCGCGGTCTGGACGATCTTCGCCATCATCGGGGTCGAAATCAAAAGTGAACTCGGCCTCTCCGAAACCCAGTTCGGCATTCTGGTAGCGACGCCGGTGCTGACCGGCTCGCTGACGCGGCTGATGCTCGGCATCTGGACCGAGCAGTATGGCGGACGGCTGGTGTTTCCGTTGCAGATGCTGCTGGCTGCCGCGGCGACCTTTCTTCTGACCAGCGCGACAACCTATCCGCTGTTTCTGCTGGCCGCTCTTGGCGTCGGCCTTGCCGGCGGTTCCTTCGCGGTTGGCGTCACCTATGTCTCGCACTGGTATCCGCCGGAAAAGCAGGGCACTGCGCTCGGCATTTTCGGCGCCGGCAATGTCGGCGCGGCGGTGACCAAATTCGGCGCGCCTTTCGTCATGGTGGCCTTCGGCTGGCAGGCGGTCGCCAATGTCTGGGCCTTCGCGCTTGCGGCGATCGCCGTCATCTTCTTCGTTTTTTCCAAAAATGATCCGGTGTTCGAGGCCCGCCGCCGCAGCGGAGCGAAAGCCACCACGGTCGCGGCCCAGCTCGCGCCGCTGAAGAACCTGCAGGTCTGGCGCTTCTCGCTCTATTATTTCTTCGTCTTCGGCGCCTTCGTCGCGCTGGCGCTGTGGCTGCCGCATTATTTGGTCGATGTCTATGGCGTCGATATCCGCACCGCGGGCATGGCGGCGGCCGCCTTCTCGCTGTCGGCCAGCCTGTTCCGCGCCTATGGCGGTCATCTCTCGGACCGGTTCGGCGCGCGCTCGGTGATGTACTGGACCTTCGGCTTCGCGCTGCTTCTGCTGTTCATGTTGTCCTACC
Organism: Martelella mediterranea; assembly: GCF_004342225.1. Taxonomy (GTDB): domain Bacteria; phylum Pseudomonadota; class Alphaproteobacteria; order Rhizobiales; family Rhizobiaceae; genus Martelella; species Martelella mediterranea_B. The sequence goes on from NZ_SMAR01000004.1 coordinate 24,913, forward strand.
CGCCGACGAGCTACACGATCCATGCCAAGGGCGGCGACATAATCTTCTCGACGGCGATGAGCTTTGGCGCCTTCGTGCTGATGATCTTCTGTCTCGGCTTCTTCATGAGCCTCGGCAAGGCGGCGGTCTACAAGCATATCCCGGTCTATTATCCCGACAATGTCGGCTCGGTTGGCGGTCTCGTGGGCATGATCGGCGGTCTCGGCGGCTTCGTCCTGCCGATCGTGTTCGGCACGCTGCTGGATCTGACCGGCGTCTACACCACCTGCTTCGCCTTCCTGTTCCTGCTTGTGCTCGTCGCCCTGACCTGGATGCATCTCTCCATCCGACAGATGGAGCGCCGCAACCGGACGACGACCGATACCTTGCCGGAACTGCCGGAATTCGAGGGGATGACGCCGAAGACGTCGGCGGCGACGCTCACCGAATGGAACCCGGAAGACAAGACCTTCTGGGAGCAGACCGGCCGGAAGGTCGCCAAGCGCAATCTGTGGATCTCCATTCCCGCGCTGCTTCTGGCCTTTTCGGTCTGGATGGTGTGGTCGGTCGTGGTCGCGCGGCTTCCGGCCATCGGCTTCGAGTTCACCGACGCCCAGCTGTTCTGGCTGGCGGCGCTGCCGGGGCTTTCGGGCGCCACGCTCAGGATCTTCTATTCCTTCATGGTGCCGATCTTCGGCGGACGTCTGTGGACCACGCTTTCCACCGCCTCGCTGCTGCTGCCGGCCATGGGCATCGGCTATGCCGTGCAGAACCCGGAAACGCCCTATCTGATCTTCCTCGTTCTGGCGCTTCTTTGCGGTCTCGGCGGCGGCAATTTCGCCTCGTCCATGGCCAATATCAGCTTCTTCTTCCCCAAGGCCGAAAAGGGCAATGCGCTCGCCATGAATGCCGGTCTTGGCAATCTCGGGGTCTCGGTCATGCAGTTCCTGGTGCCGGTGGTCATCACGATGGGCGTCTTCGGCGCGCTTGGCGGCGAGCCGCAGGTGCTGTCCGATGGCGGCAAGCTGTGGTTGCAGAATGCCGGCTTTGTCTGGGTGCCGTTCATCATCGCCGCCACCATTGCCGCCTATTTCGGCATGAACGATATTGCCTCGGCCAAGGCCTCCTTTGCCGATCAGGCGGTGATCTTCTCGCGCTTCCACAACTGGATCATGTGCATTCTCTATACCGGCACATTCGGCTCGTTCATCGGCTATTCGGCGGGTTTCCCGCTGCTGATGAAGACCCAGTTCCCGGAGGTCAACGCGCTGTCCTACGCCTTCCTCGGCCCGCTGGTCGGCGCGCTGAGCCGGGCGGGCACCGGCTGGATTTCCGACCGTTTCGGCGGTGGACGGGTCACCTTCTGGACCTTCGTCGGCATGTTCGTCGCCGTCGTCGGTGTGCTGCAATTCCTGCCGCAGGACGGGGTGGGTGACAATTTCTGGGCCTTCTTCGCCTGCTTCATGGCGCTGTTCTTCCTCACCGGCGTCGGCAATGCGTCGACCTTCCAGATGATCCCGGCAATCATGCGCCGCGAAGTGCCGCGCCTGATGCCGGAACTGGATGCGGGCGCGCTGCAGAAGCAGACGGACCGCGAGAGTGCGGCGATCATCGCCTTCACCTCCGCGATTGCCGCCTATGGCGCATTCTTCATCCCCAAATCCTACGGCACCTCGATTTCGATGACCGGTGGACCGGACATGGCGCTGTGGGGCTTCGGCATCTTCTACGTCATCTGCGCCGTGCTGACCTTCTTCTACTACACCCGCCGCAATGCGCCGGTGCCCTGCTAATCGCCCGAAACAAAGGAACGGATCATGTCTCTTCTCCTCGACCGCCTCAACTTTCTGGCACGCAAGAATGTCGACACATTCTCCGACGGTCACGGCGTCACCACCAATGAAAATCGCGATTGGGAGGACGCCTATCGCAAGCGCTGGCAGCACGACAAGATCGTGCGTTCCACCCATGGCGTGAACTGCACGGGCTCCTGTTCGTGGAAGATCTACGTCAAGGGCGGGATCGTCACTTGGGAAACCCAGCAGACCGATTATCCGCGCACCCGGCCCGACATGCCCAATCACGAACCGCGCGGCTGTTCGCGCGGCGCGAGCTACAGCTGGTACATGTATTCGGCCAACCGGGTGAAATACCCGCTGATCCGGGCGCGGCTCCTGAAGCTCTGGCGCAAGGAGCGCGCCGACAAGAGCCCGGTCGCGGCCTGGAGCGCAATCCAAAACGATCCGGCAAAGCGGGCCGAATACATCAAGGTGCGCGGCCTCGGCGGCTTCGTGCGCGCCACCTGGGACGAGGTCAACGAGCTCATCGCGGCGGCGAATGCCTATACCGCGAAGAGGTGGGGGCCCGACCGCGTCATCGGATTTTCGCCGATCCCGGCGATGTCGATGGTCTCTTACGCGGCCGGGTCCCGCTACCTGTCGCTGCTCGGCGGCACCTGCATGTCGTTTTACGACTGGTATTGCGACCTGCCGCCGGCCTCGCCGATGACCTGGGGCGAGCAGACCGACGTGCCGGAATCGGCCGACTGGTACAATGCCGGATTCCTGATGCTCTGGGGTTCTAACGTGCCCCAGACCCGCACGCCCGACGCGCACTTCTATACGGAAGTGCGCTACAAGGGCACGAAGTCGGTGGTCGTGTCGCCGGATTATTCGGAAGCCGCAAAATTCTCCGATCTCTGGCTGCACCCGAAACAGGGAACCGACGCGGCGCTCGCCATGGCGCTCGGCCATGTGATTCTGCGCGAATATCACCTCGACCGGAAGGTCGACTATTTCGACGATTACTGTCGCCGCTACACCGACATGCCGATGCTGGTGCGGCTGGTGAAGAAGGACGGCCGCCTCGTGCCGGAACGCTTCCTCCGCGCCTCCGATTTCAGGGACGGCCTCGGCGAGGCGAACAATCCCGAATGGAAGACGGTCGGCTTCGACGCGAAGACCGGCGATGTCGTCGCGCCGCGCGGGTCGGCGGGCTATCGCTGGGGCGAGAAAGGCAAGTGGAACCTCGAGCAGAAGGATGGCGCAGGCAGCGACATCGATCTGGTCATGAGCCTTGCCGAAAAGCATGACGGCGTCGAGGACGTCGCCTTTCCCTATTTCGGTAGCCGCGCGCATGACTATTTTGAGGGCACCGACCATGACGACGTTCTGGCACGCAAGGTGCCTGTTCGCCGTGTGGCGCTGGCAGAGGGCGAGGCGGTGGTTGCCACAGTCTTCGACCTGTTCGTCGCCAATTACGGCCTCGACCATGGCTTCGGCGGCGACAATGTCGCAAGCTCCTTTGACGATGGAACGCCCTACACGCCTGCATGGGCGGAAAAGATCACCGGCGTTCCGCGCGAGCAGATCATCGCGACCGCCCGCGCCTTCGCGGGCAACGCTGAAAAGACCAATGGCCGTTCCATGGTCATTCTCGGCGCCGGTCTGAACCACTGGTACCACATGGACATGAACTACCGTGGTATCATCAACATGCTGGTGATGTGCGGCTGTATCGGCCAGTCCGGCGGCGGCTGGAGCCATTACGTCGGCCAGGAAAAGCTGAGGCCCCAAACCGGCTGGCTGCCGCTCGCTTTCGGACTCGACTGGCAGCGCCCGCCGCGCCACATGAACTCGACCTCGTTCTTCTACGCCCATACCGATCAGTGGCGCTACGAGACGGTGAAGGTCAACGAGCTGCTGTCGCCGACCGCGCCGGAAGGCCCGTGGGATGCGACGCTGATCGATTACAACATCCGCGCCGAACGCATGGGCTGGTTGCCATCGGCCCCGCAATTGCGCACCAACCCGCTGGAGGTCGCCCGCGCGGCGGAAGCCTCGGGCCAAAAGCCTGCGGATTATGTCGCCGATGCGTTGAAATCCGGCACGCTTTCCATGTCCTGCGAGGACCCCGACGCGGAGGAGAATTGGCCGCGCAACATGTTCGTCTGGCGCTCCAACCTGCTCGGCTCATCGGGCAAGGGGCACGAATATTTCCTGAAACACCTGCTTGGCACATCACACGGCCTGCTTGGCAAGGATCTCGGCGACGAGGGCCGTCAGGAGGTGAAGGAAGCCGTCTGGCATGACGAGGCGCCGGAAGGAAAGCTCGATCTGCTGGTGACCCTCGACTTCCGCATGTCGACCACCTGCGTCTATTCAGACATCGTTCTGCCGACGGCGACATGGTACGAGAAGAACGACCTCAACACCTCCGACATGCACCCCTTCATCCACCCGCTGACCAGCGCTGCCGATCCGGCCTGGCAGTCGCGCTCGGACTGGGCGATTTTCAAGGGCATCGCAAAGACGTTTTCCGAGGTCGCGCCGGAAGTGCTGGGCGTCGAAAAGGATATCGTGCTGGTGCCGACCCTGCACGACACGCCCGGCGAACTGGCCCAGCCCTTCGATGTGAAGGACTGGAAACAGGGTGAAATCGACCCGGTTCCGGGCAAGACCATGCCGACGGTTGCCGTGGTCGAGCGGGATTATCCCAATCTCTACAAGCGCTTCACCTCCGTCGGCCCGCTTTTGGAAAAGCTCGGCAACGGCGGCAAGGGGATTTCGTGGAACACCGAGCATGAAGTTGGCCTCCTCGGCAAGCTGAACGGCACGGTGACGGAAGAGGGGGCCTCAAAGGGCCGTCCGAAGATCGAGACCGATATCGACGCCACCGAGGTGATCCTGTCGCTTGCGCCGGAGACCAATGGCGAGGTCGCGGTCAAGGCCTGGGAGGCGCTCTCGGTCATCACCGGGCGCGACCACACCCATCTCGCTCTTCCGAAAGAGGACGAAAAGATCCGCTTCCGCGATATCGTTGCCCAGCCGCGCAAGATCATTTCCTCGCCGACATGGTCGGGGCTGGAATCGGAGAAGGTCTGCTACAACGCCTGCTACACCAATGTCCACGAGCTGATCCCGTGGCGGACTCTTTCGGGCCGTCAGCAGCTCTATCAGGACCATCTTTGGATGCGGGCCTTCGGTGAGGCCTTCTGCGTCTACCGCCCGCCGATCGATACCGGAACCGTGACGCCGGCAATCGAGGCGCGTCTCGACGGCCAGCCGCATCTGGTGCTGAACTTCATCACCCCGCACCAGAAATGGGGCATCCACTCCACCTATACCGACAACCTCCTGATGCTGACGCTCAATCGCGGCGGCCCGGTGGTGTGGATTTCGGAGCCGGATGCCGCCCGCGCCGGCATCGTCGATAACGACTGGGTCGAGGTCTACAACGCCAACGGCGCGCTGGTCGCCCGTGCGGTGGTCTCGCAGCGCATGAAGGACGGCACGATCTTCATGTACCACGCGCAGGAAAAGATCGTGAATACGCCTGGCTCGCCGCTGACCGGCCAGCGCGGCGGCATTCACAACTCCGTCACCCGCGTGATCCCGAAGCCGACCCACATGATCGGCGGTTACGCCCACCAGGCCTACGGTTTCAACTACTACGGAACCGTCGGCGCCAACCGCGATGAATTCGTCGTCGTCCGCAAGCTCGAAAATGTCGATTGGATGGACGAGATCCCAAGCCTTGCTGGAAAGGAGGCCGCAGAATGAAGGTCCGCGCACAGATCGGCATGGTGTTGAACCTCGATAAATGCATCGGGTGCCACACCTGCTCCGTCACCTGCAAGAATGTCTGGACGAACCGCGAGGGCGTTGAATACGCCTGGTTCAACAATGTCGAGACCAAGCCGGGGATCGGCTTTCCCAAGGAATGGGAAAACCAGAAGAAATGGAACGGTGGCTGGGTCCGCAAGAAGAACGGCAAGATCGAGCCGAAGATGGGCGCCAAATGGCGCATCCTCGCCAAGATCTTCGCCAATCCGGACCTGCCGGAAATCGACGATTATTACGAGCCGTTCGATTTCGACTACGGCCATCTCCAGACCGCCGGCGAGAGCAAGACCATGCCGACGGCACGGCCGCGTTCGAAGCTGACCGGCGAGCGGATGGAGAAGATCGAATGGGGGCCGAACTGGGAGGAAATCCTGGGCGGCGAATTCGAGAAGCGCTCCAAGGACGTGAATTTCGAGGGCGTCGAGAAGGAAATCTACGGCCAGTTCGAAAATACCTTCATGATGTATCTGCCGCGCCTTTGCGAGCACTGTCTGAACCCCACCTGCGTGGCGGCCTGTCCATCAGGCGCGATCTACAAGCGCGAGGATGACGGCATCGTCCTGATCGACCAGGAGAAGTGCCGCGGCTGGCGCATGTGCGTCTCCGGCTGTCCCTACAAGAAAATCTATTACAACTGGAATTCCGGAAAATCGGAAAAGTGTATCTTCTGCTATCCGCGCATCGAGGCCGGACAGCCGACGGTCTGCTCGGAAACCTGCGTCGGCCGTATCCGTTATCTCGGCGTCATTCTCTACGATGCCGACCGGATTTCGGAAGCCGCCTCGACAGCGAACGAGCTGGATCTCTATGAAGAACAGCTCAAGGTGTTCCTCGATCCGAACGACCCGGAAGTCATCGAACAGGCCCGCAAGGACGGCGTGCCGGAAGACTGGCTGAAGGCGGCGCGGAATTCGCCGGTCTACAAGATGGCGATCGACTGGAAGGTGGCCTTCCCGCTGCACCCGGAATACCGCACCCTGCCGATGGTCTGGTATGTGCCGCCGCTCTCGCCGGTCCAGTCCGCCGCCGAAGCCGGCAAGCTCGGCCTCGATGGCGATATGCCGGATGTGAAGTCGCTGCGCATTCCAGTGCGCTACCTCGCCAACCTTTTGACGGCGGGCAAGGAGGAGCCGGTGGTGACGGCGCTGGAACGCATGCTCGCCATGCGCGCCTATATGCGTTCGAAAACCGTCGACGGGGTCGATGACAAGGCGATTGCCGAACGCGTCGGTCTCACCGGCCAGATGATCGAGGACATGTACCACGTGATGGCAATTGCCAATTACGAGGACCGGTTCGTCATCCCAACCACCCATCGCGAGGTTTCCGAGGACGCTTACGACGTGCGCGGCTCCTGCGGCTTCTCCTTCGGCAATGGCTGCTCGGGCGGCAATTCCGAAACGGAACTCTTCGGCGCCGGCCGGCGCAAGGTGGTGCAGACGCCGACCGACATCTTCAAGGAGCAGGTCTGATGAATATCGCGCTGAAAATCACCTCGCTGCTTCTGTCCTATCCGGAGAAGGAACTGCTGGATGAATTGCCGGAACTGAAGGCCGCGCTGGCATCCTCGGCGGTGCCGGAAGCCGTTGCTGTCGCTCTGGGTCGGCTGATCGACGACCTGACCGGCCGCGATCTCTATGAGGTCCAGGAGCGCTACGTCCATCTCTTCGACCGCACCCGCGCGCTGTCGCTGCATCTCTTCGAGCATATCCACGGCGAAAGCCGGGATCGCGGACAGGCCATGGTCGACCTGATGGCGCTTTACGAGACGGGCGGTTTTGAGATCGACGCGAAGGAACTGCCGGACTACCTGCCGCTGTTTCTGGAGTTTCTCTCCACCCGCCCCAGGGCGGAGGCGGAAGACCTGCTTGGCCAGACGGCGCATATCATCGAGGCGATCGGCGAGCGGCTGAGGAAGCGTGAATCCGTCTATGCCTCGGCCTTTGCCACGCTTTCCTTGCTGTCATCGGCTGAGGCCGACCAGAAGCTTCTGAAGGAACTGATGGCCGCACCCGAAGACGATCCCGACGACCTCACGGCACTTGACCGCATCTGGGAGGAAGAAGCCGTCACCTTCGGCGGCAACGCCGGCGAGGGCGCGTGCGGGCCGGACTGGCTTCGAACCCGCATGCGCGCTTCAGAGCGTCAACCCGGCGATGTCGCCGGTTCCGCACAGAACTAGGAGACAGACCATGTCAGCCTATCTCAACACATTGGTTTTCGGCATTTACCCCTATATCGCGCTCACGGTGCTGATCCTCGGGACCGTCATCCGTTATGACCGCGAACCCTATTCCTGGCGCTCCGGCTCGTCGCAACTGCTGCGGCGAAAACAGCTCATCTGGGGTTCGGTGCTGTTTCACGTCGGCGTGCTGGTCATCTTCGTCGGCCATCTCGTCGGGCTTTTGACGCCGATCTGGATCTTCGATGCGCTCGGCATCAGCCACGGGGCCAAGCAGTTGCTGGCCGTTGTCGCCGGCGGCATTGCCGGGGTGATGGGCATCGTCGGCGCGACCCTGCTTGTCCATCGCCGGCTGTTCGATGCGCGGGTGCGCGCCGCCTCGACCTTCAGCGACACCATGATCATCATCCTGCTCTGGCTGCAGCTCCTGCTCGGCCTCGGCACGATCCCGGTGTCGCTGCACCATCTCGACGGCCATGAAATGGTGAAATTCATGAGCTGGGCGCAGGGCATTTTCACCTTCAACTTCGCCGCCTCGTCCTACGTCGCCGATGCCGCGTGGATCTTCAAGGCGCATATTTTCCTGGGCCTCACCATCCTGCTCGTCTTCCCCTTCACCCGGCTGGTGCATATGCTGAGCGCGCCGGTGCGCTACATCTGGAGGCCGGGCTATCAGGTCGCCCGCCAGAAGGGCGATGGCTCGCGCATCAATGGCAAACCGGCGGAGTAACGCGAAATGGTCAATCTTTTCACACCGCAACAGCCGACGACCGCCGGCGCCGGACCCGGCAGCGGCTATCAGGCCGTCGATACGAAAATCCCGCCCAAGGCGCGGCCGGTGTTTTCCGAGATTTCCGTCAACGGCATCGCGATTGCCGAAAGCGCCATCCTTGCAGAGGCCCAGAACCACCCGGCAGACAATCCCGGCGCGGCGCTGAGGGCTGCGGCTGAGGCGCTCGTCATCCGCGAACTGCTGCTGCAAAAGGCCGCGGAAGAACAGGTGACCGGCACGCCGGAGACAACCGCAGACGGGAAGACCGAGACCGCCGAGGATGCGGCAATCCGGGCGCTGATCGAGACAACGGTCGACGTGCCCTCTGCCGGCGAGGCGGAATGCCGCCGGTTCTACGACAACAACCGGGCCCGTTTCCGCTCGGAGCCGATCTTCGAGGCACGTCATATCCTGCTTGCCGCAGACCCGGCCGACGAGGCCGCCCGGCGGCAGGCGCGCGCCGAGGCGGAGCAGATGATTGCGGACCTTTCGGCTGGTGCCGTTGGTTTCAGTGAGCTGGCGCGGGCGCGCTCGGCCTGTCCATCAGCGCAACAGGGCGGCAATCTCGGCCAGCTTTCGCCGGGCAGTACCGTGCCGGAATTCGAGGCGGTGCTGATGCGGCTGCCGGAGGGCGAGATGGTCACCTCGCCAGTTGAAACCCGCTATGGCTTCCACATTATCCGCATGGATCGCCGGATCGAGGGCGCGCAATTGCCCTTCGAGGCGGTTAAGCCGCGCATCGCCGCCTGGCTGGAGGCCGCGTCATGGTCGAAGGCGGTGCAGCAGTTCATCGCCGTGCTGGCGGCGGAAGCCGAAATCGAGGGCATCGAAATCGCCGGCGCCGATGGTCCGCTGGTGCAATAAGGCAAAGGGGTTTGTGATGGTGGACGGAAAAGGAGCGATGGGTGAATGCAAGCCGCTGGGCTTCATCCCATTCTTGCAGGATGATGCCGCCGACCGCGTTCTCGAAGCGGTCGCGCGGCGGCTCGTGGCCAAGGGGCATCGCGTCGAAGGCTTCATTCAGCATGCCGAAAAGGATGAAGGCCAGTGCTGCGGCGCGGTCGATCTTGAGGACATCGCCACCGGCAGACGCTGGCAGATCATGCAGGCGCTCGGGGCCCATGCGCGCGGCTGCAGGCTGGATTTCAACGCGCTTTCGGACGCCGCTGTTTTTGCCGAGGGCCGGATCAGGACGCGGCCGGACCTCCTCATTCTCAATCGTTTCGGAAAAGGGGAAGAGCAGGGCGGCGGGCTGCGTTCGGTTTTCGAGGCGGCTTTCATGGCGGGTGTGCCGATCCTGACCTCGGTCAAGCAACCATATCTCGATGGCTGGGGGGCATTTTCAGGCGGTCTTTCTGAGCCTCTGCCGCCGGAAACCGACGCCGTTCTGCAATGGTGTTGTGACGCCATTGCCCGGGCGAGGCAGGTGCGCGATGCGGCATGAACGCACGATAGAAGGGGCCGTACCGCGCCCGCTGGTCGACGGCTTCGGTCGGACCGCGACCTATCTCCGGCTTTCGGTGACGGATCGCTGCGACCTGCGCTGCACCTATTGCATGTCCGAGAACATGACGTTTTTGCCGCGTCGTGAAATCCTCGACCTTGAGGAACTTTACCGGCTGTCCCGCATCTTCATGGCGCGCGGGGTGCGCAAGATCAGGATCACCGGCGGCGAGCCGCTAGTGCGCAAGAACATCATGGCGCTGTTTGCCATGCTCGGCGCGGATCTGAAGCGCGGCATGCTCGACGAGCTGACGCTGACGACCAATGGCACGCTGCTGGACCGCTACGCGGAGGCGCTGTTTGCCCACGGCGTGCGCCGGGTCAATGTCTCGCTCGACACGCTCGATCCCGAGCGCTATCAGGCGATCACGCGCTGGGGCCGCATCGAGCGGGTCTTTGCCGGCCTGGCGGCGGCGCAAGCGGCAGGCCTCAGGGTCAAGATCAATGCGGTCGCGATGCGCGGCGCCTTCGAGCAGGAGGTGGACGACCTGATCCGCTTTACTCATGAACGGGGCATGGACCTGACGCTGATCGAGGAAATGCCGCTTGGCGAAGGGCGGCATGACCGCCGGGAGAGTTTTCTGTCGCTTTCGCAACTTCGAAACACACTTTCGAAGCGCTGGACGCTTCAGCCGCTTGCCTTGAAAAGCGGTGGTCCGGCGCGTTATGTGCGGGTCGCGGAAACGGGCGGCATTCTGGGGTTCATCACGCCGCTTTCCTGCGGTTTTTGCGCCGCCTGCAATCGCCTGCGCGTCAGCGCCACCGGCGATCTTTACACCTGCATGGGTGACGAAGGCCGGGTCGGTCTCAGGGATGCGTTGCGAACGAGTGACGACGATACGCCGGTCGATGCGCTGATCTCGCGCGCGGTGGCGATGAAGCCCGAGGGACATGCCTTTTCGATTGCGAAGACCCGAGTCGAGGGCATCGGGCGGACGATGTCCGTGCTAGGAGGATGAGATGCTGATCGTTGCACTGACCATTTCCGATCGCGCCAGCCGTGGCGAATATGAAGATCAAAGCGGCGCCATGATCGAAACCTGGCTGGCGGAGACCGTCACGTCACCCTATGCGCTGAACCGCGTCATCATCCCGGACGGCGTCGCCTCGGTGCGGGATACGCTGACGGAGCTCTGCGACACTGTTCGCGCCGACCTGATCCTCACCACTGGTGGCACGGGCCCTGCGCCCCGCGACGAGACGCCGGAGGCGATGCTGGCTGTAATGCAGAAGGAACTGCCGGGCTTCGGCGAACTCATGCGGCGCATCAGCCTGGAACAGGCGCCGACCGCCATTCTCTCGCGCCAGACCGCCGGCGTGCGCGGAAAAAGCCTGATCGTCAACCTGCCGGGCCGCCCGGCCTCGATAAGGCTTTGCCTTGATGCGGTTTTCCCGGCGGTCCCCTATTGTCTCGACCTAATCGGCGCCGGCCGGATCGAGACCGATCCGGCACGGATCAAGGCGCACCGGCCGCCGGGCTGAAGTCGGTCATAAAAAGGAGCTTAAGACATGAGAGGACGTCCCGCGCCGGAGCGCACCGTGATCATCGACGGCAGGCCGCTTCCCGAGGTTCTGGACGAGGCGATGATCCGCGATGTCGTGCACGGCTTTTACGACCGGATTCGCGAGGACGCGCTGCTCGGGCCGGTGTTCAACAGCCGCATCGCCGCCGATGACTGGCCGCGCCATCTTCAGCGCATGTGCGATTTCTGGTCGGCGACGCTGTTGCGCACCGCGCGCTATCAGGGCCGCCCGCTGCCGCCGCATCTGGCGATCCCCGACATCGAGGAACGGCATTTTCACCGCTGGCTGCAGCTTTTTGCCGAAACCGTGGATGCGACCTGCCCGGAAGAAGTGGCGTCGCTGTTTCTCGACAGGGCCATGCGGATTGCCCATTCCTTCCGTCTGGCGATCGGTTTTCATCGCGGCGAGGATACGACGGGGCTCTGCCCGATTGGGTATGCCGATCTTGCCCGCCCGGCAAACGAGGCGAAACCATGAGCGCCCAGGAAACCGGGACCTTCATCGAACGCAATGCGGACGGCCAGTTCGAAATCGGCGCGGAGCGGCTCGCCCGCCGCTTCGGCCTTGGCGTCGATGATCTGCGCGCGATGACGGCGCGCGGGCAGGTGCGGTCTTCGGTGGAACGCGGCGACGGCGAGGATGCGGGGCGCTGGCGTCTCTCCTTCCGCATCGGCAATCGCCGCTGGCGGCTGACCGTGCGCGAGGATGGTATGATCGAGGACGACGAGTTCACCATCGTCTCGTCTGGCGGGCGGTCGGCCTGAGCGCTAAAGCGTTTCCAGGAAAAGCGGAAGCGCTCTATTGCGAACGGCCAGTTTTCTTGTGCGAGGGCTGTCCGTCGGCTTCGGGATCTGCCGGCTTGCCGCTGTCGTCGCGACGTTCCGTTCCCAGCCAGGCCGGGTCCAGCTCGTGCAGAAAACAGGGCGGGGACGACACTTCCACCGCGTCTTCGTCCGGCTGATCCGTCTCGGCGTGGCGGCCGCTCCTTTCCGCGATGACGGCCGCGAGGACCCGCGCGTGGTTGATGCATTCGTCGCGGGCGGCATAGAGCAAGGTCACGGTGTGTTTCTCGCTCCTTGCGCAAAGCTCATCAAGCGCGGCGATTTCCGCAAGCTCCGCGCGATAGCGCCGTTGAAAATCCTCCCACCGGTCTTTTCTGTGCGCGAACCATTTGCGCAGGTCGCCTGAGGGCGCGACCTCCTTGGCCCAGAGATCGACGCAGGCCTTGTCCTTTGCAAGGCCGCGCGGCCAGAGCCGGTCCACGAGAACGCGCAGGCCGTCCGCCTGGTCGGGTTCGGCATAGACCCGTTTGATCTTTACCGGCATCGCGCTGTCATCCTCCCTTGTGGCAGCCCGCCTCCACAATTCGGCGGTCGGGCTTGAAAGTCGCCGCGTGTCGGACTATCGTTGAACCTATCAATGTCCAATGGCGGGCATTCCATCGCAAAGCTGCGGATCCGAGAACCGTTTCCTTGAAAGGGAGCGCTTCGAACGATGCCGCGGCTTTTTTGTTTTCATTTTAGACAGCGAGGAAAGCCGATGCCACCCCGGCCTATGATCCATTCTGCGCGTCATTTCCGGTACCCGTCAATCGTCCCTCTTCAAGGCGGGGGGCGGCGATGGGCGTAGAGACCGTCAAAAGCATCTGTCCCTATTGCGGCGTCGGCTGCGGCGTGGTGCTCGATGTCGAGGACGGGCGGATTGTCCGGCTTTCCGGCGACAGGGAGCATCCTGCCAATCGCGGGCGGCTGTGCACCAAGGGCAAGACCGCGCATGAGGCCATCTCAGCGCTGGGCCGTCTCGAAACAGCGCTGGTCCGGCGGGAGGCGGATGTTGTGCCCGCAACCGCGTCTATCGAGACCGCCATCGCCGAGACGGCGCAGCGTTTGCGCGCCATCGCCGATGAACACGGGCCGGACGCGGTTGCGCTCTATGTCTCCGGCCAGATGTCGATGGAGGCGCAGTATCTCGCCAATAAGCTCGCCAAGGGTTTTCTGCGCACCCGCCACATCGAATCCAATTCCAGGCTGTGCATGGCAAGCGCCGGCTCCGGCTACAAGCTGTCGCTCGGCGCGGACGCGCCGCCGGGTTCTTATGACGATATCGAGAAGGCCGATCTGTTTCTGGTGATCGGCTCGAACATGGCCGATTGCCACCCGATCCTGTTTCTCAGGATGATGGACCGGATGAAACAGGGCGCAAAGCTGATCGTCGTCGATCCACGCCGCACGGCCACCGCCGAGAAGGCCGATCTGCATCTCGCGCCGAAACCCGGATCCGACCTCGCGCTGCTGAACGGCATCCTGCATCTGATCGTCGAAGCGGGCGGCATCGATCAGGCCTTTATCGACGCCCACACAGACGGCTGGGAGGGTATGCCCGCCTTTCTCGCGGACTATCCGCCGGAGCGGGTCGCGGCCATCACCGGTCTCACCGTGGAGGACATCAGGGCGACTGCCGACATGGTGCTTGCCGCCGGCGAATTCATGACGTTCTGGACCATGGGGTTGAACCAGTCGGTCCAGGGCACGTTCAACACCAATGCGATCTGCAATCTGCATCTGGCCATGGGAAAAATCTGTCGCCCGGGCAGCGGACCCTTCTCGCTGACGGGCCAGCCGAATGCCATGGGCGGGCGCGAGATGGGCTATATGGGGCCGGGGCTGCCGGGGCAGCGTTCGGCGCTGGTGGAGGTTGGCCGGCGCTATTGCGAAGAGCAGTGGGGACTTGCAGCCGGCACCATCCGCGCCGAGGAAGGCACCGGTACCATCGCCATGTTCGAGGCGATGGCGGCGGGCGCGATCAACGCCGCCTGGATCATCTGCACCAATCCTGTCGCCAGCGTCGCCAACCGCAAAACGGTGACGGCGGCGCTTGAGAGCGCCGAATTCGTCGCGGTGCAGGATGCCTATGCCGAGACCGAAACCACGCCTTACGCCGATATCCTCCTGCCGGCGGCGGTCTCCTTCGAGGCCGATGGCGTCATGGTCAATTCCGAGCGCAACATGGCGCTGACGGCGGCGGCAGCGAAGCCGCCGGGCGAGGCGCTGCCGGACTGGCAGATCATCGCGAAAGTCGCCTGCGCCATGGGCTATGAGGCAGCCTTCACCTATGACAGCGCAGCGGAGGTTTTCGAGGAAATCCGGCAGTTTTCCAACGCCGCGACGGGCTACGATATTTCCGGCGTCACGCATGAACGACTGCGGGAAGGCAGCATCCAGTGGCCGGCATCCGAGACCGGGCAAGCCACGACGCGCAATCCGATCCGCTACCGCGCGCCTGACAGAGGATTGACATTCGCCACCGAAAGCGGTCGGGCGAAGTTATGGCCGCGGCCGCATGCCGGTCCGCGCGAAATGCCGGATGGCGACTATCCGTTCATTCTCAATACTGGCCGGCTGCAGCACCAGTGGCACACGATGACCAAGACCGGCAAGGTCGCCCGGTTGAACAAGCTCAATGCCGCGCCGTTCGTCGAGATCAACCCGGCCGATGCGGCGGCGCTTGCGATCGGCGAGGGTGACCGGGTTTCGGTTTGCTCGCGCCATGGCATGGCGATACTGCCTACCATCGTGACCGACCGGGTTTCGCCGGGCGCGCTGTTTGCGCCGTTTCACTGGAACGATGTGTTCGGCGATGATCTGGCGGTCAATGCGGTGACCGGCGATGCCGTCGATCCGATATCGCTCCAGCCGGAGTTCAAGGTGACGGCGGTTGCGCTCGCCCGCGTGGCGGCGGCGGAGCCCGATGCGCCGGTGGTTGCGCGGGGCAAGGTCGAGGCCGTGCCGGTGTTGGCGGAAGGCAAGGACGCGCAGCCGGACCCGAACCCGTCAAGGCCCGGTGTCTCCGTGTTATTCGCCTCGCAGACGGGGACTGCCGAAATGGCGGCCGCCGATCTTTGCGACGCGCTTGGCGCGGCGGGGTACCGCGCGGCATTGCGTCCGCTCGACGCGGTCTCGCCGCATGACCTTGCGACAAAGGAGCCAGTACTTTTCATCGTCAGCACCTTCGGCGATGGCGATCCGCCCGATCATGCGGACGATTTCTGGGCGGCGCTCTTGCGCGAGGATGCGCCGCGACTGGAGGACCTCAGCTACGCCGTGGTGGCGATGGGCGACAGTTCCTATGATCAATTCTGCGGCTTCGGCCGGAAACTGGATGACCGGCTCGAAGCGCTCGGCGGCGTGCGTCTGGCGGCATGCCGCACGCTGGATGCGGGCGAGGAGGGGGACGCGGTTTCAGCGGCGATGGCCGCTCTTTCCGGGTCTTCGAATGGCGTCTCGGCTTCGGCTGAAACCGCCGTCCGATCCAATGGGCGGAAACCGCCGCAGACCGTTGCGGCCAGGCTCAGCGTCAACCGGCTTTTGAGCGGGTCCGGCAGCGCCAAGGAGGTGCGCCAGTTCGGCTTCCGGGTCGATGGCGCGGCGGATTACGAGGCGGGCGACGCGCTTTCCATCATGCCGCGCAACTGTCCCGAGCTTGTCGAGGAAATCCTGACCTCTCTGCAATTGCCGGCGGAAACGCCGATTTCCGGCATCAACGGCCACGATATCGGCATTGGGGAGGCATTGCGCGATCATTTCGAGATCGGTCAGCCGCATCCGGATTTCCTAAAATGGTGGGCGGATTTCAGTGGCCATGAAACGCTGAAGGCGCTGACAAATTCGGCCGACCGGAAAGCCCTCAATGACTGGCTGTGGGGTCGGCAGATCGCCGACATTGTCGCCATCGCGCCGAAACCCGTCGACGGGCAGGCGTTCTGCGACCATCTGAAAAAGCTCAAGCCGCGGCTCTATTCGATTGCCTCCAGCCCGAAGGCGAGCCCGGATGAAATTCACCTGACGGTTTCGGTGCTGCGCCATGCCCGCCATGGCAAAAGCCGCAAGGGCGTCGCCTCGGCGTTTCTGGCGGACAGGGCGGCGGCCGAGCCGGTGCGTGTTTCGGTGAAGAAACAGGCGCATTTCCGCCCGCCCGCCGATCCAGACACCCCGGCAATCATGGTCGGCCCGGGCACCGGCATCGCGCCTTTCCGCGCCTTTTTGCAGGACCGGGAGGCGGCAGGCGCGGGCGGGGCGAACTGGCTCTTCTTCGGCGAGCAATCGCGTGACAGCGGCTATTATTATCGCGACGAAATCGAGGCCTGGCTGAAGGGCGGGTTGCTGACCCGCTTCGACACCGCCTTTTCGCGCGACCAGGCGGAGAAGATCTATGTCCAGCACCGCATGGCGGAAAACGGGCGCGAAATCTGGAACTGGCTGGAGGAGGGCGCGCATTTTTATGTCTGCGGCGATGCCAGCCGCATGGCGAAGGATGTGGATGCAGCACTTCGGGCGATTGCCGAGACCCATGGCGGGCTTTCGCAAGCGGCCGCCGAAGGCTACGTTAAGACGCTCGTCCGGGAAAAACGCTATATGCGCGATGTCTACTGAACCTATTGCGGAAGCCGCCTCATGAACACCAGTGATCTGGCGATCCTTGTCATCGATGAAAACGCGATCCGCGCCGCCATTATCCGGGACGGCCTGCTCAAGGCCGGCCACCACAATGTGACCGTGGTCGAGGAACTGGTCGGCGTCGCCCGCCCGATCGAGCGCTTGTCGCCGGACGTGATCGTGATCGACATCGAAAACCCCAATCGGGACATGCTCGAAAGCCTGTTCGTGCTGTCGCGCACGGTGAAAAAGCCGATTGCGATGTTCGTCGACCGGTCCGATGCCGAAACCATCCACGCCGCCGTGGAGGCCGGGGTTTCGGCCTATGTCGTCGACGGGCTGAAGCAGGAGCGGGTCAAGCCGATCCTCGACATGGCGATCTCCCGTTTCAACGCCTTTTCGCGCATGGCGCAGGAGCTTGAGGCGGCGAAGAGCCAACTCGAAAACCGCAAGGTGGTCGACCGCGCCAAGGCGCTTTTGATGAAATCGCGGGGCATGGACGAGGAAAAGGCCTATGCGCTGCTGCGGCGCACGGCGATGGATCAGAACCGCAAGATTGTCGATGTGGCGCAAAGCCTGATCATGACGTTCGAGATGCTGGAGAGATGAAGATGCAGGACCTTTCAATCGGATTTGTGCCGCTTCTCGACAGCGCCATCGTTCTGGCGGCGGAGGCGAAGGGCTTTTTCGTCGAGGAGAGGCTGAATGTCCGCCTCACCCGGGAAACCTCGTGGAGCGCGATCCGCGACCGGCTGGCCGTCGGCAGTCTGCAGGCGGCCCATGTGCTGGCGCCGATGCCGATTGCCGCCAATCTCGGCCTGTTTCCGCTGGCGCCGAAACTGATGGCGCCGATTGCGCTCGGGCTCGGCGGCAATGCGGTGACGGTGTCGGCGGGGCTCGGCGCTGCGATGGAAGCGGAGGGCGATGAGAGCGATCTTGACCCGGCCAAAGCCGGTGCGGCGCTGAAACGCGTGATTGCGGCGAGAAAGGCTGAAGGCCTGCCGCCGCTGCGTTTCGGGGTCGTCTACGTGTTTTCCGGGCATAATCTCGAACTGCGCTACTGGCTGGCGGCCAACGGCATCGACCCGGACCGGGATATCGAGATCGTGGTGCTGCCGCCGCCCTTCATGCCGGATGCGGTGGAAGCCGGGCGGATCGACGGTTACTGCGCCGGCGAGCCGTGGAACACGATTGCCGCGCGGCGCGGGGCGGCGCGGATCGTCACCGTCAAGGCGAAGATCTGGCGCTCCAGCCCGGAAAAGGTGCTGGCGCTGCCGGCCGATTTCGTGGAGGCCAACGAGGAGACCGTGGCGGCGTTGCTGCGCGGGCTCTACCGGGCCTCGCAATGGGCGGCCGCGCCGGAAAACCACCCGGAACTGGCCGCGATCCTCGCCGAGCCGGGCCATCTCGATGTCGACCGGGCGATGCTCGAGCCTCTGTTCTCCGGAACGCTGGCGATCAGCGACAAGGCGCAAACCACGGTCGAGGATTTCTTTCTGACATCCGCCAAGGCCGCGACCTTTCCCTGGCAGAGCCATGCACTGTGGTTCTACAGCCAGCTTGTGCGCTGGGGGCTTTGCGATCATTCGGCCGAAAACGCCGAGATCGCGAAAATGAGCTATCGGCCGGATATCTATCGCAAGGCGCTCCAGCCGTTGCACACGCCCTTGCCGGGGGCCAGCCTGAAGGTGGAAGGCGCGTTGAAGGCGCCGACGCCGGTGGGGGCGAGCGCCGGCGGTCTCATCCTCGGTCCCGACGGCTTTTTCGACGGGCAGACCTTCGATCCCGATCAGGTGGGTGCCTATATCGATAAGCAGAAGGCGGCGATCTGAGCCCGTATTTTATGCGCCTTTCGGGTGCATTTGCATAAATTTTAGTCTGTTTTCCGATTCATACATTTTTTATGCAAAAATCTGCCGATGCCGCTTGTCTGAAGCGGCATAGTGTGTTTCCATAAGCCTCAAGAATTCGGTGCCCAATGGAGGGTGCCAGGCAACGCCGCCAACGCAATCGCGCCACAACTGGCACGAGGACCGTTAGGCGGCTTTTTTCGTTTTTCCGACATTCCCGATCCATTTGGAGGACGCCATGCGCCATTTCCTTTGCTCCGTCACCATGCTTTGTTCGCTCGCCGTCACGGCCGCGAGCGCCCATGCCGAAATGCTGTTTCCGGAAAAGGACGAACTGACCATTGGCTTCATCAAGCTGACGGACATGGCGCCGCTGGCAATTGCCAAGGAGATGCATTTTTTCGAGGATGAGGGCCTATACGTGACGCTTGAGGCGCAGGCGAACTGGAAGGTCCTGCTCGACCGGGTGATCACCGGCGAGCTCGACGGCGCGCATATGCTGGCCGGCCAGCCGCTGGCGGCAACCATCGGCTATGGCACCGAGGCGCATATCGTCACGCCGTTCTCGATGGACCTCAACGGCAATGCGATCACGGTCTCCAATGCGGTCTGGGTTCAGATGAAGGAAAACATTCCTGCTGGCCCCGATGGCAAGTCGCTACACCCGATCAGCGCCGATGCGCTGAAGCCGGTGGTCGAGGCCTACAAGGCCGAGGGCAAGCCGTTCAAGATGGGCATGGTCTTCCCGGTCTCCACCCATAATTACGAACTGCGCTACTGGCTGGCGGCCGGCGGCATCAATCCCGGCTATTACTCGCCGGGCGATATTTCCGGCCAGATCCAGGCCGATGCGCTGCTTTCCGTCACCCCGCCGCCGCAGATGCCGGCGACGATGGAAGCGGGAACCATCGATGGCTACTGCGTCGGCGAGCCGTGGAACCAGGCGGCCGTGTTCAAGGGCATCGGTGTGCCGGTCGTCACCGATTACGACATCTGGAAGAACAATCCGGAAAAGGTGTTCGGCCTGACAGAGGAATTCACGCAAAAATATCCGCAGACGACGCTGGGTCTTACCAAGGCGCTGATCCGCGCCGCCATGTGGCTCGATGAAAACAACAACGCCAATCGCGAGGAAGCGGTCAAAATCCTGTCGCGGCCGGAATATGTCGGGGCGGATGCCGAGGTGATCGCCAATTCGATGACCGGCACCTTCGAATATGAGAAGGGCGACACGCGCCTGGCTGCGGACTTCAACGTCTTTTTCCGCCACTACGCTACCTATCCCTATTATTCCGATGCCGTCTGGTACCTGACGCAGATGCGCCGCTGGGGCCAGATCGCCGAGCCGCAGCAAGACGGCTGGTATGACGAGGTCGCACGCTCGGTCTATCTGCCGGATATCTATCTGGAGGCCGCCCGCCAGCTGATCGACGAGGGCCATGCCACGGAAGCCGACTTCCCGTTCGACACCGACGGCTACAAGCCCGCAACAAACGAATTCATCGACGGCGTGACCTATGACGGCCGCCATCCCAACGCCTATCTCGAAAGCGTTCCAATCGGACTGAAGGGGGAAGAGATTATCGACGGCAACAAGATTGCCGGACGCTGAGCGCGATTGACACCAGCACGGACAGGAAAGGCTCAGACGTTATGACCATTGCCACAGACCTGATGGACCCCGAAATCGCCGCCCGGCGCGAACGGCGCATCGCCCGGATCAACCGGGCGGGCAAGGTGCTCGCCCCGTTCGGCCTCGGCTTCGTGGTGCCGCTCCTGAAACTCGCCGCCGGCGACACGCCGTCGGAACAATGGGCGGATCTGAAGCAGATGCTGCTTGTGCCCATGATCGGCATTCTGGCGTTTCTGGCGGCCTGGGCATTCCTGGCGCCGAAGGTCCATACCTCGCTCGGCGCGATCCCCGGCCCGGCGGCGGTGTTCCAGCAGGCCGAGGTGCTGATGGACGATCATTTCGCTGAACGGCAGAAGGCCGAGGAATTCTACGCCCGGCAGGACGAGCGCAACCAGATGTTGATCGCCGAAGGCTATGGCGACCGGGTGAAGGTGCGGCCCTATACCGGCAAGCCGACCTATCTGGACCAGATCTGGACCTCGCTGCTGACGGTCGCGCTCGGTTTCTTCATCGGCACGGTGATTGCCGTTCCGGTCGGCATAGCCTGCGGGTTGTCGAAGACCTTCGAGGGCGCGATCAATCCGCTGATCCAGCTGTTCAAGCCGGTCTCGCCGCTCGCCTGGCTGCCGATCGTGACCATGGTGGTGGCAGCGCTTTACGAAAGCCAGAACGACCTTCTGCCAAAGTCGATGGTGATCTCGGCGATCACGGTAACGCTCTGTTCCATCTGGCCGACGATCATCAACACCGCCCTTGGTGTCGCTTCCATTGATCGCGATCTCGTCAATGTCGGCAAGGTGCTGCAGCTTTCCACCTGGACGACGATCCGCAAGCTGGTGCTGCCGTCCTCGCTGCCGCTGATCTTCACCGGCATGCGGCTTTCGCTCGGTGTTGGCTGGATGGTGCTGATCGCCGCGGAAATGCTGGCCCAGAACCCCGGCCTCGGCAAATTCGTCTGGGACGAGTTCCAGAACGGCTCCTCGGATTCGCTCGCCCGCATCATCGTCGCGGTGATCACCATCGGCCTGATCGGCTTCTTCCTCGACCGGGTGATGTTCGCGCTGCAGACCGCCTTCACCTATTCGGCGAACCGGTAAGGAGGGCATGATGAACAGCATTCTTCAGCTCAAAAACGTCGAAAAAGGCTTTGGCGAAGGCCTCAAGCGCAACCCCGTGCTTTCCGATATTTCGCTCGATGTGCACGAAGGCGAATTCATCGCGATCCTCGGTTTTTCCGGGGCGGGCAAGACGACGCTGATGTCGATGCTCGCCGGTCTGGAAAAGCCCGACAGCGGGGAAATTCTGTTTCGCGGCGCGCTGGTGGAAGGCCCGTCGCCGAAGCGCGGGATCGTGTTCCAGAACTATGCGCTGATGCCCTGGCTTTCGGTGGAGGCCAATGTGCGGCTCGCCGTCGACGCCGTGCATCAGGACAAGTCGGCAAAGGAGCGGGCCGCGCTCGTCGACTGGTATGTGGCGATGGTTGGTCTGAAACATGCCCGCGACCGCAAGCCGTCGGAGCTTTCCGGCGGCATGCGCCAGCGCGTCTCGGTCGCCCGCGCGCTCGCCATGCAGCCGGACCTGCTGCTGCTTGATGAGCCGCTGTCCGCGCTCGATGCGCTGACCCGCGCAAAGCTCCAGGACGAGCTTGCCGATATTTCGCAGAAAGAGAAGAAGACCATCATCCTCGTCACCAATGATGTCGACGAGGCCATTCTTCTGGCCGATCGGATCGTGCCGCTGACGCCCGGCCCCAACGCCACTTTCGGCCCGTCCTTCGATGTGAACATTGCCCGGCCGCGCGAGCGTGCGGCAATGAATTCCGACCCGGATTTCATCCGGCTTCGCTCGGCTGTCACCGAATATCTGATGGATGCGGGCCTCGGCGCGAAGCCGGAAACTTCCCGTGTCGATGCTCTGCCGAATGTCGTCCCGATTTCCATCAAGTCGACCTCGAAACCGTTGCCCGCCGTCTATAGGGAGAAAGCGCAGTCGGCGATCGAGACCGGCTATGTCGAGTTTTCCAACGTCACCAAGATCTACCCGACGCCCAAGGGCCCGCTGACGGTCGTCGATGGCTTCGACCTGAAGATGAAGAAGGGCGAGTTTATCTCCATCATCGGCCACTCCGGCTGCGGAAAGTCCACGGTCCTGTCGATGGCGGCGGGGCTCAACCCGATCAATGCCGGGGGCATTATTCTCGATGGCCGCGAGATATCCGGCGCCGGGCCGGATCGTGCCGTGGTGTTTCAGGCTCCCTCGCTGATGCCCTGGCTGACGGCCCGCGAAAATGTCGCGCTCGGCGTAGACCGGGTCTATCCCAAGGCAAGCCCCGCCGAACGGCGCGATGTCGTCGAATATTATCTCGAGCGCGTCGGTCTTGGCGATGCGATGAACCGTGCGGCGGCCGACATGTCGAACGGCATGAAGCAACGCGTCGGTATTGCCCGTGCCTTCGCGCTGTCGCCAAAGCTCTTACTGCTCGACGAGCCCTTCGGCATGCTCGACAGCCTGACCCGCTGGGAGCTGCAGGAGGTGCTGATGGAGGTCTGGTCGCGCACCAAGGTCACCGCCATCTGCGTGACCCATGATGTTGACGAAGCCATTCTCCTGGCCGACCGGGTGGTGATGATGTCGAACGGGCCGAACGCCCGCATCGGCAATATCATGGAGGTCGACCTGCCGCGCCCGCGCTCTCGGAAAGCGCTGCTCGACCACCCGGATTATTACGCCTACCGCGAGGAACTGCTGGAGTTTCTCGAAGCCTATGAGGGCGGCGCTTCGCCCGCCGAGGAACAGCTCGCCGCCATCAGGCAGAAGCGCGACCAGCGCATCAGCCGGCAGACCTGCAACAAACGCGTCGCAGCGGAGTAGACATCATGGCCCAGAAACTTGTCATCATCGGAAACGGCATGGCCCCCGGCCGCATGCTCGAAGAGCTGTTCGAGCGCGCCCCCGGCCTCTATGACGTCACCATCTTCAACGCCGAACCGCGGGTGAACTACGACCGCATCATGCTGTCGCCGGTGCTTTCCGGTGAAAAGACCTATGAGGATATCATCATCCATGGCGATGACTGGTATGAAGCCCATGGCGTGACGCTGCATCGCGGCGCGAAGGTTTCGAAGATCGACCGGGAGGCGAGGACCGTGACCGCCGAAAACGGCGTCACCGCATCCTATGACCGGCTGGTGATCGCGACCGGTTCCTCGCCCTTCATCATCCCGGTGCCGGGCCACGATCTGCCCGGCGTGCTCGCCTATCGCGACCTCGATGATGTTGAGAAGATGCTGAAGATCGCCGAGGGGCACGGCCATGCGGTGGTCATCGGCGGCGGGCTTCTGG
The DNA here is from genome assembly GCF_004342225.1 of Martelella mediterranea. Taxonomy (GTDB): domain Bacteria; phylum Pseudomonadota; class Alphaproteobacteria; order Rhizobiales; family Rhizobiaceae; genus Martelella; species Martelella mediterranea_B. The sequence goes on from NZ_SMAR01000004.1 coordinate 48,754, forward strand.
GCCTTGAAGCGGCCTACGGGCTGAAGCAGCGCGGCATGAGCGTCACGGTACTGCACCTGATGGACACGATCATGGAGCGCCAACTCGATCCGGCCGCCGCCTATCTTCTGGAAAAGGCGCTGGACGAGCGGGGCATCGAGATCATCACCAAGGCCAATACCAAACAGATTCTCGGGAGTGGCAAAGTTGAAGGCGTTGAGCTGGAGGATGGCCGCATCATCTCCGCCGATATGGTGGTGATGGCGGTGGGCATCCGCCCGGCGGCAGGATTGGCGAAGGAGGCCGGACTTGAGGTCAATCGCGGCATCGTCGTCGATGATGGCATGGCGACCTCCGATCCGTCGATCTTCGCGCTCGGCGAATGCGCGGAGCATCGCGGCACCTGCTACGGTCTCGTCGCGCCGCTTTATGAGAGTGCTTCCGTGCTGGCCGACCGGCTTGCCGGCGGCGCGGCGGAATACAACGGCTCGCATGTCAACACCAAGCTGAAGGTCACCGGCATCAAGCTGTTTTCCGCCGGCGATTTCGCCGAGGGGCCGGACCGCGAGGAGGTGGTGCTGCGCGATGCCACGCGCGGCGTTTACAAGCGCGTGATCCTGCAGGATAACCGGGTGATCGGCGCCGTGCTTTATGGCGACACCGCCGATGGCGCCTGGTATTTCGACATGCTGAAGCGCGGGACGGACGTTTCCGAAATGCGCGAGACGCTGATCTACGGCCAAGCCTATCAGGGCGGTGCTGCGGCCGATCCGGCAGCGGCCGTCGCGGCGCTTCCGGATGACGCGGAAATCTGCGGCTGCAACGGCATCTGTAAGGGCAAGATCGTCTCCGCGATCAAGGACAAGGGGCTGACCTCGCTCGACGATGTCCGCGCCCACACCAAGGCCTCGGCGTCGTGCGGCACCTGCACCGGGCTGGTCGAACAGCTGATGGCGCTGACGCTGGGCGATGCCTATAACCCCGCCGCCGTCCAGCCGGTCTGCGGCTGCACCGATCTCGGCCATGACGGTGTGCGCCGCCTGATCCGCGCCAAGGGGCTGAAGACCATTCCCGCCGTGATGCAGGAGCTTGAATGGAAAACCTCCTGCGGCTGCGCCAAATGCCGCCCGGCGCTCAATTACTATCTCGTCTGCGACTGGCCCGGCGAATATGCCGACGACTATCAGTCGCGCTTCATCAACGAGCGCGTTCACGCCAATATCCAGAAGGACGGCACCTATTCGGTGGTGCCGCGCATGTGGGGCGGTGTCACCTCATCGAAGGAGCTGCGCGCGATCGCCGATGTCGTCGACAAATACGAGATCCCGACCGTCAAATGCACCGGCGGCCAGCGCATCGACATGCTGGGCGTGAAAAAGGAGGACCTGCCGGCGGTCTGGGCCGATCTCGGCAAGGCGGGCTTCGTCTCCGGCCAGGCCTATGCCAAGGGCCTGCGCACGGTGAAGACCTGCGTCGGCAGCGATTGGTGCCGCTTTGGCACGCAGGATTCCACCGGTCTGGGCATCCGCCTTGAAAAATTCATGTGGGGCTCGTGGACGCCGGCCAAGCTGAAGCTCGCCGTTTCCGGCTGCCCGCGCAACTGCGCCGAGGCCACCTGCAAGGATATCGGCGTGATCTGCGTCGACAGTGGCTTCGAAATCCATTTCGCCGGTGCGGCCGGGCTGGAAATCCGTGGCACGGAAGTGCTCGGCCTGGTCAGGACCGAGGGCGAGGCGCTGGAGCATATCGTGGCGCTCACCCAGATGTATCGCGAACAGGCGCGCTATCTGGAGCGCATCTACAAATGGGCAAAGCGCATCGGCTATGACGAGGTGCGCGCCCAGATCATGGACGATGCCGAAAAGCGCAAGGCCTATTTCGAGCGCTTCGTCGAAAGCCAGAAATACGCCCAGGTCGACCCGTGGTCGGAGCGTGTCTCCGGCAAGGACAAGCACGAGTTCAAGCCGATGGCCGTGGTCGGGCATCCCGAACCGGCGGAGTGAGGAGCCCATCATGAGCAGTGATTTCATCGCCATCGGCCATATCGACGACATCCCGCAACGCGGCGCGCGCTGCGTCAACACCGCTTTCGGCCGCATCGCGGTGTTCCGCACCGCAGAAGACGAGGTCTTCGCCATCGACGACCGCTGCCCGCACAAGGGCGGGCCGTTATCGGAAGGCATGGTGCATGGCAGGGCCGTGACCTGCCCCTTGCATAACATGGTGATTTCGCTGGAAAGCGGCACGGCGCAAGGCGCGGATGAGGGTGAGGTGCAGACCTATCCTGTTCGTGTCGAAAACGGCCGCCTCTCGATCGCGCTTTCGGCGCTCCCGATGGCGGCGGAATAGGGTAGGGAACATGGCCACCGCACGCGCAAAAACACCCGCCCGCATGGAGGACCTCGCCGTCCTGCCGCTGTTCTTCCGGCTGAAGGGCAAGGCGGTGCTGGTCGCCGGGGGCAGTGATGCCGCCGCCTGGAAAGCCGAACTTATGGTTGCCGCCGGGGCCGACGTCACGGTCTTTCTGGGCCGCGAGGCCGCCGACGAGGCGCTGCTTGCGCTCGAAGCCCATGGCCGGGTGCGGCTTTCCGGCGCGCACTGGTCGGCCGCCGACTGGACGGTGTTTGAGCTGGCGCTGGGTGATTGCGAGAACGACGCTGAGGCGCAGGCCTTCCGGGCAAGGGCGAAGGCGGAAGACGTACCGGTCAATGTCATCGACAAGCCGGGCTATTGCGACTTTCAGTTCGGCTCGATCGTCAACCGCTCGCCGGTCGTGGTCGGCATTTCCACGGACGGTGCCGCGCCCATCCTGGGACAGGCGATCCGGCGGCGGATCGAAACGCTGTTGCCGAAGGCGCTTGCCGAATGGGCGGGGCTTGCCGCCTCCCTGCGTGATGCCATCGGCCAGAAGCTGAAACCGGGCGGCCCGCGCCGCTCCTTCTGGGAGCATTTCGTCGATCTGAGCTTTTCCGGACAGTCCGGCCCCGACGAGGCTGCGGCCGACCGGCTTCTGGCGCGTGCGACGAAGATCGCGGCATCGCCGCAAACCGGCAGCGTCACGCTCGTCGGCGCCGGGCCGGGCGATCCGGAACTCCTGACGCTGAAGGCCATGCGGGCGCTGCAATCGGCCGACGTCATCCTGTTCGACGACCTGATTGCGCCGGACATCCTCGAACTGGCGCGGCGCGAGGCGAAGCGCATGCTTGTGGGAAAACGCGGCGGACGCACAAGCTGTCGGCAGGGGGATATCAACCGGATGATGCTCGATCTGGCGCGGGCCGGAAAGCGCGTCGTCCGGCTGAAATCGGGCGACCCCTCGGTCTTCGGGCGGTCCGGTGAGGAAATTTCCGCCCTTCGCGAAGCGGGCATCCCGGTCTCCGTCGTCCCCGGCATTACCGCCGCAAGCGCGCTTGCCGCCGGCACCACCACCTCGCTCACCCACCGCGACTGCGCCCAGTCGGTACGCTTCGTCACCGGGCACTCGAAAAAGGGCGCGTTGCCGGAGGATATCGACTGGCGCGCCATCGCCGACCCGACGACCACGACAATGTTCTACATGGGCGGCCGCACCGCCGATGAGATAAGCGCCCGATTGATTGCGGAGGGACTCTCGCCCGAAACCCCGGTCCTGATCGCCGCCAACATCAGCCGCCCGGATGAAAAACGCTGGCACGGCACGCTGACAAGGCTGGGCGAGGGCATGAAAGAAATCGGCTACGACAACCCCGTCTTGTTCGGAGTCGGCAAGGTCTTCGAAAGGAAGGAGGCCTTGGCGGAAGCGATAGGTGATGCGCGGGTTTTCTCTCATCCCTGCCGGGCTTATCTGCGTCAATAAGGAAGGCCGTACTCAGGACTTTGGCTTTTGCCGCCGATCAGGATGGAAGGGCTATCGCGTCCCGATTGATACAAGAGACCGAGCCGCGATATGCAACGCAGGGGCGAAAGCTCGCCAACTGATATGGGCAACTCCAGAGATCGCAGCATGCCTTGAACCAGTCGATGACAGCACAGAGATAGACAAAGCCTCGCGCCATCGGCACATACGGCTTTCTTCGGCACTTCATCATGGTGGCGGCGCAAATCCAGAAGCATAACCAGGCAGCCATCGTGTTCGATGAAGCAGATGTTCTGATCATCGCCGGCAAGCAGGTCGATTACTTCGGGCAGAAAGGCCGGATTGTCCACAGACATGATGCGGTTGCCATGTTCATCCAGAATACAGCCGGACACCCCGAAAGCTGGCAGAGCTTTAAAGAAAAACTGCTGAATCTCGATGTGATGACGAGCGTCACGTATGGACGAGCTGTCCTCGCTCCAGCGCTGCGGTAACGCCTGAGGGGTGAGGCTGCGGGGTATCTTCGTAAGCCGCGAAAGATGTCGCCTGAGAGCATCGCGTGTTGTCGTCCTGACGGTGACAATCAATAAAAACGAGCCGACGGTCAATAAATCAGGCAGAAATGTGGTGAAGAAATATCATTGATTCGAGGTATTTGTTGCAAGGCGACGTTATTTTAAAGGGGGAACCATGTCTTGCGGGCGGCGTGCGAGATCAGTTCAGTGCTGTCATGCATGATCGGAAATGCCCGGAGAAAAGGGGCTCACCGAAGCCGATGCTGGCCGTTGTCTTTTTTTGACATGAAAACGTCAAATACCCGTTGACTTAAACCGCGGAGCCTCTTAAACGAACCCTCGTTGCCCAGATGGCGGAATTGGTAGACGCGCCAGCTTCAGGTGCTGGTACTCGCAAGGGTGTGGAGGTTCGAGTCCTCTTCTGGGCACCAATCGCTTTTCAAGATTTTGATATCTTTGCGCTTTTCGCGCTAAATCCCTCACTGGAAGTAGGGTGAGGGGCTAGAACGTTCCCCAACTGTTCGGAAACGATGCGTGACGACTTGACGCCAAGGCGGGCGCGGTCAGCGCCTTTGGTGTAGATTTCTGCTTGTTTCGAGCTGGTCCAGCCGAACTGACTCATCAGTTCATGGGCTGTCGCACCGCCATTCGCGGCAAGCGTGGCCGCAAGTTTTCTGAGGCCGTGGGTGTTCTTCTCTAGGCCCGCCTCGCGGGCCGCATCTCCAAACCAGTTTCCGAATCCCGGAACCGAAAATGGTGTGCCATATTCGGTTGAGAGGAAAAACAAGCCCTTCGACGGTGTGGCAGCAATCAGGTCGATAACGCGTTGCGGCAGTTCGACCGTGATCTGTGCGCCGGTTTTTTTTGTGCGCATGGTGAGCGTGTTGCCGTTCAGATGCTGGCGACCGACCCGGCAAAGGTCGGAGCGGCGCAGTCCGGTGTGAAGCGCCAGCTCCAGCGCGAGCCGTTGCTTCGTGCCGATTGGCCAGCGGCTACAGAAGCGCGCGACATCATCGACCGTCCATGCAGGGAAGCCATCGGAGCGGAAGCGGATTTTCTCGACGCCGATGCAGGGGTTTTCGTCCATATGCCCATTGCGCACTGCCCATTTGCACAGTCCGACCATGGCTTTCAGATAGTTGCCCGCTTGAGCTGGTGTGGCGCTGCGATCTTCCATGCCGTTTTCGACCGCGCGTTTCGTTATCATTGAGAAAGGCATGTCGCCTGCCTTCTCAGAAATATGCTTGAAGATATTGGTGCGCTGGCGATGTGTAGCCTCGCTCAACTTCATCCAATCGCCGCTTTCTTTATAGCGGTCGATCAGCCAGCGGATTGAGCGCGGATCTGCCCGTCCGGGTTTGGGCAGCGGTTCGCCTTTCAGGCATGCCTCATAGGCCTTGCGGAATGTCGGGTCGTTCAGGTCTGGCAGGCGGGTGCGTGGACCTTTGCCGATACGGAAGTAGAAGACAACGCGGCCATGCCGGGTCTTTTGCTTGACGACATAAAGGGGCAGTTTGCGTGGCATGGTTAAATCAAAGTCTCAGTTCATGGTTGCTGTCAATCGCGCCGTTTTGCTCCGGCTTTTTCGGAGAGACGCCATAGCGGTTGCCATCGCGCTCGATCCAGCAATCGACGCCCTCGTCTCGTGCGATCTTCGCCATGCGTTTCCACTCTGCCGTTCTGACGATTGCTGGCGCTGTCATGTTCTTGCTTCCTTCATCATCATCGCTTCCATGCGTCAAAATCTTTGACCATCGCGCGCCAGCGCGCGGCGGCTTGGCGGTCTTTGTTCAAGTCTGCGCGGCTGGCGATCATCAGCGCCTTGCGCGCTGCATCCGTCACGCGTTCGTCTGTCAGCGGCCTTGCAACACCATGGCGGGCTTCCATGAAGGCTTTGAATGCCGGTTCCGAACACTTCATTGCGCATTCAGCCGCGTAATCCTTCGCCGGGCTGCCACCCTTTTCTTCAAGCTTGAGGCGCAACGCATTCAGATCGGCGTTCTGGCGCTCCGTCAGCTGCTTGAGCGCATCCACCATGCGTATGAGCTGCGCGGGGATTTCTGCGTGCTTCAAGAGCAATTCCCGGTTCGCTGTCGGGCATGTGTGCGGCACGGATGCCATGACCTCAGTTTCAGCCGGGTCCATGCCGTCTGTTTCGAGGTGAAGGCCTGCCGTATCCGACGAAATCTCTTTAACCGGCGCGGCGCTGATGACCAGTGCACGGATCCGCTCCAGCCGTTCTTTGGCAGAAGTTTGCGGCCTGTTCATTCAAACGTTCATCGAGGCCGCGAGAGCGGCTTCATATGTCATCAACTGTTGCACCAGCGTGAAAATGAGTAGGGGTGCGCCGCACAGAATAGCGAACGAGCTTGCTCTTTTAAGGAACTTGCAGTCCGACACGGTCAGTGGGCGGGTTGGTCGAAAAATGAGATTATGATCGGTCATTTGTCCTCACAAACAGTTTCAAGCCACGACTGCTGGTGCGTCCGTTGAGGCGAGGCTATTCTCTTCCTTCCCAAAGGTTACGCGCCGCTACCGGAAGAGGGGGCGGGGAAAACCGGCAGCGGCACTTCTTCAGGCTGGGGAATAAGCCTGACTGGGATATAGGATGCAATACGCATCCATTTTGTGTCAACAAAAATATGCAAAACGAATTAATTTAGATTCCGTATATGTCAGACAGACAACAAAAAAGCCCGGACATGGCGGGCTTTGAAGTTGCTTCGGTTGCCGTTGGCTGTATTTATGCAGCCACCTTACTTATGCGGTTCAAGCTTAAAATAGCCTCTTTCTCAGTCCCTCGAAAATAACGCGTCTGAAGCCCCTCATTTATCGCTCGTTGGAAACGGCGATCGCCAATAGATTGTATTTTTCGAGTATCTTCAATCAAGGCTACGGAACATAGGCGATTGTCTTGACTCCGCGCTTCTATTTCACGGTGCAGTAGTTCAGCCTCGAGGAATTGGGTGGAACTGTTCACCAAAAAAACGCCAATAGTGCGTCGCCCCTCTTGTTTTGGGGTTAGTACGATGTCAGATGGATAGTCTTCATAACCCTTGGAGACGAAAGCTTTCAGTTTGATCGAAAACGCATCAGAAAGTTCAGCCTGAATAGCCTCCGTCGCATCTTCTTTGAATGTTGAGCGAACCATATCACGCGTCAGCTTTTCAAGGCTACGCATACGAAGCAATGCGGACAAAAATTTAATTGCGGCGCTTCCAGATTGATCTTGGGGGAGTGGATTTGTTCTGATCTCGTTGCTGGTCTCATCCCAGTATGCGTCTGCTTCTGACAGGATTGTATCCATAAGTGCGCGGCGTTGTCCGGATTCTATGTCTATGCCCGATGCAATCAGGTGTGGAAGGAATTCACCATCGTCTTCGAAAACCAGGCCATCGTCAGTTATAGTTGCGTAAAACCCAAGGTAGTCCCCAGAATCATCAAAAAAGGGGGAGTTGATTGCAAACCCGCTGGGAACTGCGCGCACGGAAATAGCATCCGTGAAAGCGGAATGGAGCGCCGATGATAGATTTTGCTCCGTTTTCAAAATAGTGTTCCCTGAACGAACGTAATTCTAAAATGATCGGCTGCGAGTCGCCAGAAAATCTCCGGCGTGGTTGCTCGACGACGGGTTGACCTTTGTCTGGATGCGGCTGCCGGAATGCGAATTAATCCACCAATGCTAGTTGGGCCATCTTCGATGCCGCTTCTTTCGCAATGGGCATGAATATGGATGCCGGGGTGGTTTCCATGGTCTTCAAATCGGCTAACAACCGAGGCTCCGCTCTCCGTTGATAAAATCAGCCAAGCTTTCCAATTGTCCTTTTGCTCATTGACACGGCAGAGAAGAATATATTCCTTTTCTCCGTCCGTGGCTACTGCACTCCGCCATTTCCATGCTGGGCCAATATTTAGTGATTTTTTATATAACCCACCGGTGAACTTCGGTCCGATTGGGCCATCGCGCCAACCGGTGTCTGATTGTTCGGATTTTTTTTGCATGATAAGTTTTCGAACGCGCATACAAACTTACTCCGATCCTTTTTACCCTTCCACTTTATGCCGGAAAATCGAACATGGTGCGACGCACGCGGCCGATAATGGTCAATGGCCCCTTTGGGTAAATTGTCTTGTGCTCACGATTGGTCGTCTCCGGCTCCAAGCGTTCCGGGTCTTTTCGATAGCGCTTATAGGTGGCATCGCCGTCCTCTGTGCGAACCACGTAAAAACCGCCATCGATTGCTTCGCGCTCGCGGCGGTTGACGAAAATGATTGATCCCGGTGGCGAAAACAAATCCATGGAATCGCCCTCAACTTTAAGGGCGATCCAATCTCCTGCCGGAAGCCCGCCAGCGGGAATGCTGATAAAGTCATCGGATGGCACATAGCCATTCGGCTCAGTCAGGTGTCCGGCGCTGACAAAAGAAATAAGTGGAACGGCAGGTCCTGGCTGTTCACCCTGACCTGTCAGGAGCCATGCTTCGCTGACGCGAAAAGCCTTGGCATATTTTGACGCAGCTCGGCCAATGCCGCGAATACCTTGTTCGTGCTGCTTATAGGTCGCGTAAGACCAGCCAAAATAATCGACGGCCGCCTTCGCAGTTTTAAAACCGCGTTCTTTGCGTGCCTCTTCCAGGCGAATTGCGGGCGCTGGTCTGTCATCAAAGGTCATAGCTGCAAAATGCATAATTTTTGGCTGCGTTTCGACTTGACTGAAATGGATGCGTTATGCATATTTTCGGGCATGGAAAACCAAGTTGACATCAAAGCGTTGCGTGAGCGGATCGGCTGGACGCAAGCACAACTGGCCGAATGGCTAGGCGTTGCGCAGGGAAGCGTTTCGCGCATGGAGACCAAAGGTCGTGTGCGTGGGCCCACTATGCGGTTGTTGAAAACACTCGCTGCCGAACAGAGGCCCGATGACGTGCCGCGCCCCGTGGCCAATGCGCCGGAGGTTGCGGAATGAAAGCGGCCTTTTCGGCGGTTGAGCAACATGCAGGCGGCTTTGTTTTCCCGGCTGACCATCACTCCAGTGAATTGGAGGCGGAATGATCATCCGAATGCAAAGTTCATCCAGCACGAGCGAGCATATTTCCTTTTTCCTGCGGCATTCGTGCCACGGCGCTGGCTACAATGCAGATATAGCGTCGCATTCAGCCGGTCGCAGTGAATGCCTTCTCCAAAATCATTCCTATAGTGAGGTGCTTTGATGCAGCGTTTGCTTGCTCAAAAGGCCGTTGATGGCCTGCGTGAGGCATCCCGTCGTGCCGTCGTCCAAGGTGGTGGGCCGGAACGTTTTCAATATGTCACGCGGCTCAATCAGAGCCAGCTTTCGAAATGCTGGATCTGTGATCCCAGCCGGAAAAATCAGCTTGTTATGGCTGTCGATGTCGCGGTCGAGGCGGACATGGAGGCGGGCGCGCCGGTCATTCTTGGCGAAATGGCGCGGCTGGAAGGCTACCGGCTTGAGCGGGAAGACTTTGAAGAGGCGGGCAAGGGCGGCCTTGGTATTGCCGATATCGGTACGTTTCAGGCGGCTTTTCATGCCCTGTCGCAATCGATGATGGATGCGGCAGCCGATGGACATGTTGATGCGCGTGAGGCTGCCGACATCCTCGAACATTTCGCGAAGTTTCTTCGTGTCGCGCATGCCGTCGAGTGCAAGGCCCATGACTGCGATGATGGGGGCGAGGTGTGATGAAGCCGAACGACACCAAGCCTCAGACCGCTTCCAGCCGCTGCCGGATCATTTCCAGCTGCGGCTTTACCTTTTGCCTGACTTGTCACGGCAATGACTACGACGACCGCCCGTTTGTCTGCGGTTCAAATCCACAAAATTCAAAGGAGCGCGCGCATGAACACGCATGACGATTCCTATGATCCGATGGCCGTTGCCGGGCAGGATCGCACTGAAGAAAACCGCAAGGTCCGGAAAGATGTGAAAGCGGGTGGCCCGAATGTTGCGCGTGATCAACTTCGCGCCTTCATCGAGCGGGTTGAGCGGCTGGAAGAGGAAAAGTCGACAATCGCTGATGATATCAAGTCGGTTTACAGCGAGGCAAAGGCCAGCGGTTTTGACACCAAGGCCATGCGCAAGATCGTCCGGATTCGCGGTCAGGATGAGCAAAAGCTGGCTGAAGAAGAGGCGATCCTTGATAGCTACAAGGCCGCTCTTGGCATGTTGCCACTGTTTGAAAACGACGGTGGTGCGGCATGAGCGACAACCATATGAAAGAAATCGCGCGTCTTCGCGATGCCTGTGACGAAAAAGAAGAGCGAATCCGGCAGCTGGAAGCGGAGATCACACGGCTTGATGACATGGCGGAAGCCATGCGCTTCGGCCTGACACCAACAGAGCTGAAACTCTGGGCGATGCTGAAGCGGCGTGGTCGCGTCGACCGGCAGGCGATTTACACGGTGATTTATGGTGACAGAGCAGATGGCGGCCCGAAGCCGAAAACCATCGACGTGCTGATGTGCAAGCTTCGCCATAAGGTTCAGCCGCTCGGCTATCAGGTTGAGAGTTCCTATGGCCATGGCTGGCGGCTGGTGTCGCCGAAAGGTGGTGCGGCATGAGGGCGGCGCGCATCACTAAAGTTATCTGCCCGGAATGTGGTGGTCAGGGCTACCTTTCAGAGCGAAAATTGCGGTGCGCGATGTGTTGCGGGAATGGCCGTGTGAGCGTCTGCGATGCACGTCAGCATGCAATTTCATGTCGGAAAGCTGCGGATCGGCTCGGGCCGGGAACGCTTTATCGCGCCCGCCGTCAGAGGCTCTATCAGGTTGCCGAATGGGTCTTTGAAACCATCGGCGAATTGCCGCCATGGCGGCGCCACCGGGAGGCAGAGGGATGATCATCATTTTGATGGAGGCTTTGCCATGAGCGAAATGCCTTATGTGCGGTTCTATATGTCTGACTGGCTTTCGGCCACGCGTGGCATGAAGGCGGCGGAAATGGGCGTGTACTTCACGCTGCTGGCGCTGATGTATGAGCGCGGTGAGCCGCTGACCGAAAACCATGAGCGGCTGGCGCGGCAATGCGGGTGCACCAAAAAGGTGTTTTCGCAATACCTCGATGTGTTTGTCGATGACGGCAAAATCATCCGGGTTGAGGGCGGCCTCTGGAACCGGCGCGTGGAAAAAGAATTTCAATTTCGCGAAAAAAGTTCAGAGCAAGCAAAAGAGGCTGCAAAAAATCGCTGGGAAAAATCCAATAAAAACAATGACGATGTTATGCGACCGCATAGCGACCGCAATGCGGATGCAATGCTAAAGCCAGAAGCCAGAGTTAAGAAAGAAAGTGTTCCTAAAGGAACACAAAAGAAATCGGCTAAATCTGCCCTCTGCGAAGTGCTTTCACCCGACATCGCCGATGCCGTGATCGAGCACCGCAAAGCGCTGCGCAAGCGGCTTTCGGTGCATGCGGCTGAGCTGCTTGCCCGACAATTTGCCCAGATGCCGGATCCAGACAAGGCGGCTGAAACGATGATCGGTCGGGGCTGGCAGGGTTTTGAGCCGGGCTGGGTGGCCGAACGCCCGAAGCAGGCGGCCAGAGCCTCGCCGGGCAAGCCTTCTCGCAGCGAGGAAATCAGAGATCACAATCAGCGCGTTCGAACGGGTTTGCGCAAACGGATGGGGCAAAGCGATGACAACGAAAATGGCAACATTATCGACATCAGCCGGGGAGATTGGTCAGTTGCGCGAAGCGGTTAAACCGGCCAACGATCATCAGGCCGATATCATGCTGGACAAGCTGATGGACCGGGGTTTCGTGGTGCCGGATAGCGTGAACCCGGATGAAGCGGGCGAGTATTATGCGGAAGTGCTGCGGGGCAAACCCATCGGTGCGATGCGTCGGGTGTTCGACAATCTTCGGTTTGGTCGCTATCCGCGCTATCAGTCCTTTCTGCCGAAACCGGCTGAGCTTTCAGCGCTGATCGATGATGCCGCAAAGCATGACCGGGAAATGCTGCGGCTGGAGCGGGAAAAGGAGGAACGGGAGCAGGAACGTCTGGAGGCGCAGAAGCGACGGAAACTTACCCCGGAAGAGCAAGAGCGGCGGAGCGAAAAGGTTCGGAAAGCCGTAGCAGAGCTGGCGAAATCAGTGGCTGAGCAGTCACGCGGTGGAGGCGATGATGACGAAAGCTGAAGACCGCAAAGCCGTTCGCAGAGCTTTCCTGAAATTCTATCGCCAGTGGCCCACCTATGGCGAGGACAGTGACGAACGCGCCTTTGCCGAATGGCAGGCTTTGACGGCTGAAGAGCGTGATGCTGCAACTTCGATGCTTTCAGGCTTCCTGACGTTTGAGGCGATGCATGGTCGGCAGGTAAAATTTGCCGCCAGCACCTACCTGAAGGATCGCCGCTGGCAGGGTGTGCCGGAAGGGCTTTCCAGTGCATATGGTCCCGTGAATGCTGCGACTTATGGCAAGGCATGGATGGCTGAACGGTTTGCGCGGCTTGGTGCACCGTGTGCCCGGTTGCCGTCGCTGACACGGTTTCAGGAATGGGAAATCCGGCAGGGGCATGTGGACCGGAATGCGTTGTGGCTTGAGCGCAAGCGCAAGATGGGCTGGCCGCACGTCAACGCGATGCATGAACAGGCCGTGGTTCAGCCTGCCAAAGGCGCACGGGTTTCGCCGGAGATCGCGCTTTTAGGTTCTGCTTTTGAGGCGGTGCGTGTCGGCAGCGATGAATGGGAAGCATGGAAGCACGAACACGCTGAACGCGGCTGGCCGTGGCTGCCTGACACCGGTCGGCATGAATGGGTCTATTTCCCGCGCCTTGATGGGGGCAAGCCTTCCGATGCCTTGTCGGCATTCTTCGAAAAGCTTGAGCACATGCAGGGCAGGGAGGCAGCTGAATGACAGAGCAGCGGCATATCGGAGATCAGTTCAATGGCCGCTTGCCGGTGGATTTTGAACAGCGCATGCGACAGATCAGATTTACGCACCGGCCTGCACTTGCCAAGCGGGCCGAAAGTGATTCGGAATGGATGGTCGCCTGTGTGCGCAGTGGCCGGGAAATGGATGTGGAAAAGGCGCTTTCCGATGCTGGTGTTGAGGCGATTGTTCCGATCCGGAAGGGCAAGGAACGGCGACGCCGGAACAAGGTGATCCCGCCTCAAAACGAGGTTTTGATGAGCGGATATGTGCTGTTTCGATGCTGCTATTCCGTCGAGGCAATGAGCGGGCTTTTGAGCTTTGAGCATGTCGTTGATGTGCTTGGCGGGTGGGAAAAGCCGTTCACTGTCAACCATGAAAAAGTCAGGAATATCATGCAGAAAGCGCATGATGGGCGGTTTGATTATGAGCGGGTGTCTCAGGTGAAGGTCGCTGCCGGTGACAAGGTTCGGATTGTGGAAGGCTTGTTCGCCGGGCTGATTGCAGAGGTGATGACACCGAATGGCAAGGGCAAAGGTGACGTTGTGGTCGAGGTCGATATGTTCGGTCAGAAGACACCGACAATTTTACCTCTTGCAATTCTCGAAAAACTGTGAATTTATTTGTGCCAACGGATGACCGGTTCTTAGTGCGGCACGGCTAGCGCGCCCGGTTACCAGCCCTGACGATAGCCAATAGGCAACGCGATTCAGGGTCAGTGCGTAAGCTATGTCTTCTCTCCATTTATTAGCGTATAATCGAAAGCGTAAACGCAAGACGGGTGCGCCGTATTGTTGTTTGCTATCGTATGAGGCGGGTCGTGAAAGCGATCCGCCTTTTTGCGTTTAGGGTAGATGGTCAAATCCCCGAAATCATTCAGGCCTGCCGGAGCGCCAACGCGAAAGCAGCAACGCCAACGGGCCGATGACCGGCGCGGCAGCGCTGCCAGTCGCGGTTATAACCGGCGATGGTCAAAGGCGCGCGATACGTTTCTGGCGCATCGGCCCTTGTGTCTTGGCTGTCAGGCCGTGGGCAGGGTGACAGCAGCGCGTGTTGTCGATCACGTTGACCCGCACCACGGCGATCCGGAGAAGTTCTGGAACACGGCGATGTGGCAACCATGCTGCAAGTGGCACCATGACCATGTGAAGCAACGGCTCGAAGTCATGTACGAGCGCGGCCAGATCGGCATTGAAAGCCTCTGGCTGAACAGCGAACGCGCCAAGGCGATTACCTCGGGCCTGATGGCAGAACCTGCCGAATAGGCAGGGGGGTGGGTCTGGTTCTTGAGGGCTGACGGCGTGGACCGGCGGCCTAATCAGGAAAATTCCGGCGCGATATTTTTGGCGATAACTTTTTTTTCTGTACCGGGGAGACGGGACGTTTCCAACGCTTGCCGGTGCATGTCTGAAGGATGGCGAACCCATGGGCAGACGTAAAGACAATCCTCTTGAACAGGCGGCGAAGGGGTTTCCCGGTCGTCGCAAAGGCAAAGTCGAGAAAGAAATCGAGGCGGTCGTGACCTCTGTCGATGACGATGCCACACGAAGTGGCGATCCATTCCCGCTGCCAGCGCTGTTTCAGAAGCAGCCTGCTTATTGGAAACATGCCGCCAGTCTCTGGCGTGAGCTTTCAGTGGTTCTGGCGGCGACCGGGCGGCGCAAGCCTGCCTATCGGGCAGCACTCACGCGCTATTGCATCTGGACGCAGCTTTACATGACCACGGCTGAACAGCTTCGAAAGGATCTGCCGCGCGGCGGAACCACGGTGAAGGTCAAAAAGGGCGATGGCAACGAGGTCCATCGAACCCATCCCGGCCTCGAATTTATGGCGAAAGCCGAAACGCAGCTGAGGCTGCTTGATAGCGAATTCGGTCTGACCCCGATGCGGGATCAGGATCTCATGAAACTTGAAACCTTCAATGCAGGGCAGGGCCGGTTGCCGTTTGACGCTCCGAACGGTGGCGGGCGTGAGCGCGGCGATGACATGCCGGTTGATGACCCCATGGGGATTATGAACGACGATGGACGCCTCCCTCCCGGTCTCAAACCAAACTGAACCGCTGCCGGAGTGGATCGCCTGTCATGATGACGATGAAGCCTATGACTGGGCGCGTTCCGGCTGGAAGCGCGCCGCTGCTATTCCGGGTGCATGGTATGATGCTGCAAAGGCAGATCGCATCGTGGAGCGCTGGCCTCGTATCTTCAGGCTGACCGATGACCGGTTTGCGGGCATTCCGTTCAAGCTTTTGCCCTGGCAGGAAATCACGGTGCGGTTACTCGTCGGCTGGAAAAAGCCGGTCGAAATCATTGATCCCGAAACCCATGCTGAGACGATTTCCTATGTCCGGATCTTTCGCCGTCTGGATCTCTGGATCCCGAGAAAGAACGGAAAGTCTGAGTTTCTGGCTGCTCTGGCCGTTCTGTTTTTCGTGCTGGAGAAGATACAGGGCGCGCAGGCTTATGTGTTTGCGCGCGATGAAGAACAGGCGCTGATCCCGTTCAACAAGATGGTTCAGATCATCGAAGCGGCAGACGGGTTGAAAGAAGATCGCCACGGCAATGACCGGATCACGATCAATTCGAAAAGCATTTACCTGCGCGAAACGTCTTCGCTCTGTCAACTGCTGACCGGGTCCACGAAGGGCAAGCATGGCAAGTCGCCAACCGTGACGGTGGGTGATGAGATCCACGAATGGAAGTCGACCGAAATCGCCGACACCTTGCGGCAGGGAACCGGCGCACGGCTTCAGCCGATTGAGCTTTATGCGTCCACGGCTGGCCGCCGCGAAAACCGTGTCGGGTTTGAATGGTTTCAGGAATCGCTTTCGATCATGCGCGGGGAGATCGATGATCCATCGACATTGGTCGTTTATTTCGGGATTGAGGATGAAGACGACTGGACCGATGAAACAATCTGGCGGAAGGCCAATCCCAGTCTCGGTCTGACACCGACGCTGGACTATCTGCAAACAGAGTTTCGCAAGGCAAAGGGCCGCCCGGCGCAAGAGGCGATTTTCCAGTGCTACCACCTCAACCGCTGGGTCGATCAGATCGGCGGCTGGCTGCCGCGTTCGAAGTGGCAGGCCTGCACTGCCGATGCAAAGTCATGGCCGCGCCTTTGGGCGGAAAACAAGGGGCGGCGCGCGCTTCTGGCCTTCGACGTTTCCTCGGTCAACGATCTGACCGCGCTGGTGGCGATCCTGCCGCCAGATGCGACCAATGACAAATGGATCGTTATTCCCCGTTTCTGGGTGCCGGAAGACACGCTTGAGCGCCGGGCGCAGGAAGACAAGCGCGTCAACTGGAATGCGTGGGTGAAAACCGGCGCGCTTGAAACGACACCGGGTGACTTTGTCGATCTGAACTTTCTGATGCGGGCGATCTTTGACGCCGGTGCGCATTTCGATGTTGAGAGGATCGGCTATGACCCGTGGGGCACAAGCAAGCTGATCGGCGATCTTCAGCATGAAGGACTGGATCCTGAATTGCTGGTCGATATGCGGCAGACAACCGCCAACCTCAGCGCGCCGACCAAAGAGTTTGAACGGCTGGTCTTTGCGCAGGATATCGAACATGGCGGCCATCCGGTTCTCGGGTGGATGGCCGGGCATTGCTCTGTGCGCTTCGATGTCAATCTCAACTATGTGCCGGACAAAAAGCACTCACTCGACAAAATCGACGGTGTTGTCGCCACGGTCATGGGGATCGGGCTTGCGATGACGGATGAAGAACCGGAGCCGGTCTCCCCCTGGGATGACCCGGACTACACGCTGGTGAAGAAATCATGAGACTATTCAGCCGAAAGGCTAAGGCGGATGTTCGTGCTGCGAATATCGAAGATCCGAAGGTTAAGGTGAGTGCCTCGAACTTTCTCGAATTCTTCGGGATCAGGTCGGGCAACTTGCCGTCTGTGACGATTGAGAATGCCATGCGGGTTCCGGCGTTTTCTGCGGCGGTGACTTTCCTGTCCGGCAGTCTTGCGAACCTGCCGCTCCATGCGTTCAGATCCGGGAAAGATGGCGCTGCCCAGATGAAGGGTGGCATCCAGACGCTTTTAAACGAAGCGCCAAACCCGCAATGGACCAGTTACAGCTGGCGGGAATATTGCTGGTCGCAGGTGTTCACGTCCGGGCGTTCGCTTTCATGGATTGAGCGGGCCGGGCGGTCGGTGGTTGCGATCTGGCCGATGGAGCCGGGAAAGGTCACCATTCGCAGAACCGGCGGGCGCGTCAGCTATTCCTATGAGGGCAGAACCTATGATGCGGAGGACGTGATCGACATCGCATTTTTGCGAAAGCCCGACATGATTTCCTCATATGCGCCGGTGGCAACCGGGCGCAACGCCATCCAGCTGGCACTGGCTATGAATGAATACGGTTCAAACTTCTTTGCCAATGGCGGCATTCCACCGCTTGCTTTAACCGGTCCCATGCCGACCGGGGCAAATGCGATGAAGCGGGCGAAAGAGGATATCGACCGGGCAATCGATTATGCCCGTGAGTTCGGTGACAGCTTCTTTTCCATTCCGCCCGGCTATGAGCTGAAGCAGGTCGGTTTCGATCCGGCGAAAGGTCAGATGACCGAAGCGCGCCGGTTTCAGATTGAGGAAATCGCCCGGCTGTTCAATCTGCCGCCTTTGTTCCTGCAGGATCTGACGCACGCTACGCTGAACAATTCAGAACAGCAGGATCTGCATCTGGTCAAACACGTTATTGCGCAATGGGCGCGTAATTTTGAGCAGGAAATCAATCTCAAACTGTTCGGGCAGATGCGCAATTCCCGTTATGCCGAGCACAATCTGGATGCGCTGATGCGCGGCGACTTCAAGAGCCGGATCGAAGGTCTGGCGCGCGGTGTCCAGTCCGGCATTCTCACGCCGAATGAGGCGCGTGAGAAGGAAAACCGGCCCAACAAACCGAACGGCGATACGCTCTATATTCAGGGCGCGACCGTCCCGCTGGGCGCTGTTTCCAAAGCACCGGCATCCAGTCAGAGCGAAACAAACCCAACCGGAGAATAAAATGACGCTGATAAAGCGAGCGGTCGCCCGCCGTCCGGAGATCCGGGCGGACGGCGAAACGAAGACGGCTGTCGGTTATGCGGCGCTGTTTAACAGCGATGCCGATATCGGCGGCCTGTTTGTCGAGCGTATCGCGCCGGGCGCATTCACCGAAACGCTGAAAAGGGACGATATCCGGGCGCTGATCGATCACGATCCGGGCCGGGTTATTGGCCGGACATCCGCTCAGACATTGCGTCTCACCGAAGACGATAAGGGGCTGCGCGTCGAGATTGATCTTCCTGATACGACAGACGGGCGCGATCTCGCGGTTCTGCTGGAGCGCGGTGACATCTCCGGCATGTCGTTCGGCTTTCATGTGGTGAAGCAGGAATGGGATGAAACGGCTGAACCGTGGAAGCGCACCATTATTGCTGCCGATCTGATGGAAGTCAGCGCCGTTGCCTTTCCGGCCTATGACGACACCCAGCTTGCCATGCGGGATCTCGAAGCCGCGAAGAACGAGCGCGCCCGGCACAACTTTCATGCAGCCGCCCGAAGGCTGCGGATGAAGACAACCCTCGATCTCAGATCGCGGAGTAAGGCGTAAGGCGGGCCGCCAAGCGCTGAACCACTTTCCTGAAATTCAAGTCATGGAGCATCAGAATGCTGCAACGAATCAAAGAGCTGCGTCAGCGGCAGGAAACAATCGCTGAAGAGGCCCGCGAGCGTCTCAACCAGATCAATGACAGCACCGATGAAGCGCGTGCAACGGAACTTGAGGCCGCCCACGACACGGCTATGGCGGAATATGACAAGCTCGAAAAGCAGATCAGGCGTGAAGAGCGCCAGCTTGAAATCGAACGCAATGCCGAAGAGCGCCGGGCGCGCAACCGCCCGACCGGCGATGATGTCGAAACACGCGGTGCTGGCGGTGAAGAACCGTCGCCGGAATATCGTCATGTATTTGCCCGTGTGATCTGCGGAACGGATATCTCCGATCTGACGGCAGAAGAGCGCAATGTTCTGCGTGCCGGTGCGGCGAAGTTTGAAAACCGCGCTCAGACAGGCGGCAGCAATACTGCCGGTGGCTATACCGTTCCGACCGAACTTCATGGTGAAATCATCCAAGTGATGAAGGCGTGGGGGCCGATGTATGATGAAGAGGTTGCCACGGTCATGAATACGGCAGGCGGCAACCCTATTCAGGTGCCAACCGTCGATGACACCGACAATGAAGCGGATTCGCACGCTGAAGCTGAGGCTCTGAAAGATGACGGCAGCGGCGACGTGGAATTCGGGCAGAAGCTTCTGAACGCCTATGTGTTCAATACGCCGTTTGTGCGCTGGTCTTTTGAGCTCAACTCGGACGGCATCGTCAACATGGAATCGTTTCTTGGCTTTCTTATCGGCGAACGTCTTGGCCGTATCGCGAACCGCCAACTGACGGTGGGCACTGGCACCAACGCACCGAACGGCATTCTGACGGCTTCCAGTCAGGGATTGATTGCAGCGGCTTCCGCAAGCCTGAAATTCGATGAAATCATGGAACTGGAACACTCGGTCGATCCGGCATACCGGACCAGCCCGAAAGTCCGCTACATGTTCAATGACAACACGCTTCTGGCGATCCGTAAGCTGAAAGACGGCGACGGCAATTATCTTTGGCAGAAGGGCGATGTCCAGGCGGGGATCCCGGCCAACTTCAATGGTCGCAGATACTCGATCAATCAGGCTATGCCCGATATCGCAGCCGGTGCGAAGCCCATGCTCTTCGGTGATTTTTCCCGCTACTTTGTCCGTAAGGTCGGTTCGCCGGTTGTCGGCGTGATGCGTGAGCGGTTCTGGCCCGACATGGGGATCGCCGGTCTGATCCGTTTCGATGGTGAGCTGGGTGACGCCAATGCCGTTAAACACCTCAAGATGAAGGCTGCCTGATCAAAAGGCTGAAACGGCAGGCGTTCAAACGCGCCTGCCGATCTTCTCCGATGGAGTGCAATCATGGAAATCAAGATGCTGGCTGGATACACCGGCCCGGATTTTATCCTTGCGCCGGGCGAACGGCGTGACTTTCCGAAAGATAAGGCTGTTACCCTGATCAAGGCCGGGCTGGCAGTTCCGGTGAATGAAGACAGGTTCAATAAGGCGGTCAAACCGAAGGCGCTGGAGACCCGGCAATGAGCCGTTTGGGATGGGCCGAACCGGATATCATCGCACCGTCCGATGAAGAGGCGGTATCGCTTGCGGCGGCCAAAGAGCAGCTGACCGTTGATTTTGACGATGATGACAGCTTCATCCAGAGACTGATCGCGACGGCCTCTAACCATGTGGAACAGGTCACGGGCCTGATCGTCACTGAGAAGACGCTGAAACTTCACTGTCATGGGTTCGAGGATTTGAACCGGCTGCCGGTTGGGCCGGTCAAAGAGGTGGTCGCCGTGCGCTATATCGCACCGACCGGTGATGATGTCATTCTGGATCCTTCACACTACGAAACCCGCCTTGAGGGTTTGAGGGCTTCCATCGTCGCAAAGGCTGGACGGCCTTGGCCAGCTATTCAAACGGGTTCTCGCGTCGCCGTTGATGTTGTGGCTGGCTTTGATGAAGTGCCTGCCGCCGTTTGTCAGGCCATGCTGCTTTTGATCGGCACCTGGTATCGAAACCGCGAACAGGTCATCACCGGCACGATTACAGCAGAGCTTCCGGACAGTTCCGGCTTCTGGTCGCTGTTGTCTAACTACCGTCTGAACGCATAGGGGGAACAATGGTCTGGCTGGTCTTTGACAGACCTTTCCGATGGTCGCCACCGGAGAGGCCGAAAATTACTATCGCCTATCGTGAAGGCGGAAAATACAACGTTAGAACGGCTTGCGCTGAGGCTGCGTTGAACGCCGGGGCAGCGCACAGAAATCACCCGGAGGCTGACAATGGCCCGACCGGCGAATAGTGGCGGTCAGTTGCGCTCAAGGCTGCATTTCCAAAAGCGCGGCACCACCGATGACGGTTATGGCAACCCGGTCGCTGGCCCGTTTGAAACCGTCTTCACCCAGCGCGCTCAGATGATTGCCCGAAATGGCACCGAAACGGTTATGGCTGAAAGGCTTCAGGGCGTTCAGCCTTACACCGTGCGGATCCGTTACAGCGCGCAGGCGGCGGATATCACTGCGGATTGGCGCATTGTTGATGCGCGAAAGCCGGGCAGGGTGTTTGCGATCACCGCACCACCGGTCAATGTCGATGATGAAAACCGGTGGATCGAAATGCTTGTTTCTGAAGGGAAACCGAGCTGATGGCCCGTCGTGCAACGATCAAGGGGCGCGCTGCTCTTGAGCGAAAAATGAAGCGCATGCCGGTCATTGCGAAAAAGCTGATCAAGGCTGCCATGGAGCAATCGGCAGATGAGATTGTCGCTTTGATGAAAAGCCTTGTCCCGGTCGATAGCGGTGCACTTCGGGACAGTATCGGCTGGACGTGGGGCCGGGCACCGTCTGGATCCAGTATTGCCGCAACCGTAAAATCTCAGCTTGGCTCCGAAATGACCATTACAGTCTATGCCGGGAACGATGATGCGTTCTGGGCGCGCTGGGTTGAGTTCGGGCGGCAGGATATGCAGGCACGGCCCTATTTTTATGTGTCTTATCGGGCAAAACGCCGCCGTGTGAAATCGCGGATATCCCGGTCGGTAACGAAAGCGGCAAAACGTGTGGCGGCAGGTGCCTGATGGATGCAAACTTTGAACTGACGCGGCTTGTTATCACCACGCTGAAAACAGACCCGGTGGTCTCCGGCTTTGTCGCGGGCCGTGTCTTTGACCGTGTGCCTTCGGATCCGAAACCGGGCTTTCCCTATGTTTCCATGGGGCCGAGTGACAGCTTGCCCGATGACGCTGACTGCATCGCGGGCGAAGAAATCAGCCTTCAGATCGACTGCTGGTCTGAGGGCACCGGTGAAGCCTACGGATCGGCTGAGGTGAAAAAGCTGGCCGGAGCGGTGAAGCACTGCCTGCACGATGCGGGCCTCGCTCTTGGCGAAAATGCTCTGGTGTCGCTTCGCCACCGCGTCACACGGATTATCCGCGAGCCGAATGGTGTGACCAATCACGCTGCATTGTCGTTCACGGCCTTTGTCGAGATCGACTGAACCACACGCAACAATCTGAAACCTATCCTCGCCAGCCGGTTTCTGCGGTGGCGAAACAATGGAGCTATGACCAATGGCAGAAGCAAAAACCACGACATTCGGCAAACTGCTGATCAAGCTGGGCGATGGCGCCGACCCTGAAGTGTTCGCGCAGCCCTGCGGCATGACCTCGAAATCGCTCAGTTTCTCAAAAAATACCGGCGAAACGCTGGTGGTCGATTGTGACGATGAGGATCAGGTGACATGGCTGGAACGTAACGCAGAAAGCCTTTCGGCTTCTGTGTCCGGCGATGGCGTTCTGGCCGCAACCTCGATCCAGCCATGGTGGGAGGCCTTTGCCAGCACGCAGGCGATCAACTGCGAGCTTTCGATCCAGTACGCCACCGGCACCATGAAGTGGACCGGTCCGTTTCATCTGACGAGCTTTGAAATCAGCGGCGAAAAGAGCGGCGATCCGAAGGTGAAGTCTTCAATTCAGATGGACAGTGCCGGTGCCATCGAAAACGAATGGATTGCGGCCTGATGCGTGATGCACGGATTGAACAACCCTTTGCAGACGGAACCTATGCGTTCCGTCTGGGCTATGGGCAGATCTCGGAACTTCAGGAAAAATGCGATTGCGGCCCGATGCGGCTGCTTTCGCGTTTGCAGTCCGGCGACTGGAATATCGAAGACGTGTTCGAGACCATTCGCCTTGGCCTGATCGGCGGCGGCATGGAGCCGAAAGAGGCGCTGAAGCTTGCAGGCCGCTATGTGAAAGAGCGCCCGCCACTTGAAAACCAGCCGCTGGCCTTGGCAATCGTATTTGCAGGGCTGGCCGGTGCCCCGGATGAACCCGTGGGGGAGTAACAAGCGCCAGCACTGAAACCCGCCTTGATGATCTGCCGAACGGCAAGATCCGCATGGCGAATATTTACGGTGCTGGCGCGGCCATGGGGTTCACCCCGCAAGAGGTCAGCGCAATGAGCGTCTGGCAGTTCTCAGCCGCGCTTGATGGCTACATCCGGGCCAATTCATCGGAAGAAAACGATCAGACAAAACTCAACGATGCGCAGGCCGATGAAATGTGGGCTTGGATGCAGGATCAGATTTAGTCAGGAGATTTCAGGCATGTTGGGCGGTGGGTTATCACTCTTCGCTTCTTTCCATTTGATGAGGTCGATTGTGTGATTTTCGAGTTCTTTCAAATCGCTCGCGATATCGAGAGCTTCGTCAGCTTCATCGTCCAGATATTCAGACTTTAGAACAACCGTCGCATCAATGAGCCGCGACCTATATCTGCCTATCTTTTTGCGAAGCGGACGTAAGTCTTTAAGCAGGAACTTATTCTGTGAATGCATCTCTGCGACTTCGGAATTTGTAGCCTCGAAAAAGGATTGAGCGTTTTTGGCGGCTTCAAAGGCCATTTGATCGTGTTTTTCACGTGATTTTTCACGCTTGGTGCGTTCGCTCGTGTTTCTGTCGTTCGCAAAATCGACAGAAGCTCGCATAGCTTCTTGCTGAGTTTCAAATGGATCTGAAAAGTACGCTTCTGAATCCGGTCTGTTCATGGCGCAAGAAAACTTCCATCCTCCGTCACTTTCAAAAACCGTCAGGCGATTATCATTCTCGATTTTTGTTTGATTTCCTTTTGACGAAGGGTGCCACTCAGCCTCTTTCGCAGCGTTCGCGAAAGCTCCCCAAATTAAGATCACGACGATGATTGCCAGAATTACGAACAGGATTGTCCACACGTAGTCTTTCTCCTTTTATCCCGCGCCAAAATTGCGTGGGCTTATGAAGGCGAGTCAAGTCATCATTCAAACACCTTGGTGATCTGGCGAACGGCAATATCCGCATGGCGAATATTTAGGGTGCTGGCGCGGCCATGGCTTCACCCCGCAAGAGGTCAGCGCAATGAGCGTCTGGCAGTTCTCAGCCGCGCTTGATGGCTACATCCGGGCCAATTCATCGGAAGAAAACGATCAGACAAAACTCAACGATGCGCAGGCCGATGAAATGTGGGCTTGGATGCAGGAGCAGGAATAATGGCCAAAACCGACCTTGAGCAGCTCGTCGTTCAGCTTTCGGCTGACGTGAACAAGTTTGAAAAGCGACTGGCGAAAGCCAATGGGGTGGCAAACAAGCATTTGAATGCGATCCAGAAGAAAGCCGTTGCCATGGACCGCCGTCTTGAAGGTTTCGGGGCGAATGCGTTCAAGGGGCTGCTTTATTCCACAACTGCGCTCGCCTCCACGTTATCGGTTCGGGAAGTGGGCCGCTATGCCGATGCCTGGACACAAGCGAAGAACGCGCTGGCGGTGGCTGGTGTTGTCGGTCAGGAACAGGTGCGCACGCTTGATGCCTTGTATCAAAGCGCTCAGGATAATGCCGCGCCGATCACCGCGCTGGCCGATCTGTTCGGCAAAGCGTCTCAGGCCAATGACAACCTGCAGCAATCGCAGGAACGCCTTCTGAAATTCACAAGCGGCATTGCAACGGCGTTGAAAGTAGAAGGTAAGTCGGCGGCAGAAGCGTCGGGCGCACTGCAACAGCTTGGTCAGTTGCTCGGCTCAGCGCGGGTTCAGGCGGAAGAATTCAATTCAATTAATGATGGCGCGCGGCCCATTTTGATCGCCGTTGCCAACGGGCTTGATGAAGCTGGCGGTTCGGTCTCCAAACTGAAACAGCTGGTCAATGACGGTAAGGTTTCGGGCCGGGAATTTTTCGACGCCTTCATGAAAGGCTTTCCGGCCATCGAAAAGATGGCGGCGAATTCCACGCAGACGATTGCGCAGGGCGTGACCAAGGTCAACAATGCCCTGACCAAATACATCGGCGAGACGGATAGCAGTCTGGGGGCGTCTCAGCGGCTTGTCGCTGGTCTGAATGCTCTTGCCGACAATTTTGACCAGACGGCGGACACGGTTCTCGCACTTGCCGGTGTGATTGCCGGTGCACTGGTCGGGCGTTCGATTGCGGGTATGCTGGTCAAGCTTGGAATGGCAGGCACGGCGCTGACGAAGTTTGCGGCGGCCATGCGGTCGGCCATGGCGGCGGGTAGCCTTTCAACGGCGCTGGGCGGCATGAGTGCTGCGGCTGGTCCGCTCGGCCTGTTGATCGGCGGAACGCTGGTCGGTGCGCTGGCGCTTTATTCGCGTCATACGCAAGCGGCGAAAGCACAGACGGAAGCCGTCAATGCCGAACTTGAACGGCTTGGTCTTGTTGCCGAGGAAGCTGCGCCGAAACTTGACGACGTGACAGAAGCGGCTGAACAGCTCACCGATGGCGACATCTATCGCAAGGTTAAAATGCTGGCCGATGAATATGACCGGCTGAGCAATATGGGCGAGGGCTTTCTCGGTTGGCTTCGCGATGATGATGCGCTTGGTGGGATCATTGATCAGGCCAAAAGCCTCACAGGGCTTTTTTCAGATGTTCCTGAACGCGA
The DNA here is from genome assembly GCF_004342225.1 of Martelella mediterranea. Classification (GTDB taxonomy): domain Bacteria; phylum Pseudomonadota; class Alphaproteobacteria; order Rhizobiales; family Rhizobiaceae; genus Martelella; species Martelella mediterranea_B. The sequence goes on from NZ_SMAR01000004.1 coordinate 74,536, forward strand.
TTTTGACAGCATCTTCCAGATTCAGGACATGGCCCGTGACCTTGAACGCGGTCGTGTCGGGTTTCAGGACGTCATCAACCAGATGCGGGAAATCCGGGCCACCGAGATTTCCCAGCCTGTTGCCGATCTGGCCTATCAGCTGGAAAAGACGGCTCAGAAGCTTCAAAGCCTTGATGGGGCAAAAGCAGCCGATCAGGTCAATGAGCTTGAGCGTGAAATCCAGAGTGCGCGTGACGAACTGCTTGATTTCAGCCAGATCATGCCGATCTCGCTCGACCAGCGTGAGGCCATTGCCGATATCATCGACCAGTTCGACGGCACGAAAGAGGGGGCCGGAGAAGCCCGCCGTGCGCTTGAGGCCATGGCGGACGCCAACCCCGATGTCGCGGGCTATATCGAAAAGCTCGCACCTATGTTCTCGGTGCTTCAAAAGCTGATCGATAAATCGCGCGAAGCCATGACCATGCTGGCCGGAGCAACGGTTAATGGCTCGGGTGGCCTTAGTGACAGCCAGAAATCAGCCTATACCCAATACAGCGATAGCCGGGCTGAAGGTGAAAAAATGCTTCAGCTTGGCAAAGACTATGCTGACGAAATCGAATGGCAGAATAGCCTGACGAAAGATCAACTGGCACTTGAGCGGGAAAAGGCGAACATCAAGCGGGATCTCGAAAACAAAGGCGGCTTCCTGCCGGACAATGAGATCGAAAGCCTTGCTCAAAGCAGGCTGGATGCCAGTGCGCGCCGAAACAGCAGCGGATCTGGCGGCGGTGGCGGTGGTGAAAATGGCTTTGACAGCGCCGTCCAGTCTATCCGTGAACGCACAGCGGCTCTGATGGCTGAGAAGGAAGCGCAAAACGCACTGAACCCATTGGTGGAAGATTATGGCTTTGCGCTGGAAAAGGCGCGGGCGACCCATGATCTCCTGAGTGCTGCGGAAGCTGCGGGATTAAGCGTTAATGCTGATCTGAGGGCTTCAATTGACGAACTGGCTCAAGGCTATGCGGAAGCCGCTGCTGAGGCAGAAAAGGCTGCGCGCAAGAATGATGATCTTCGCCAGTCTGTGGATGACTTCAAGTCAACCGCGAAAGACGTAACCGGTGGGTTTGTCTCTGACCTGATGAGTGGCGTCAGTGCAGCGGATGCCTTGGTGAATGCATTGGGCCGCATTGGCGACAAGTTGCTCGAACTGGCACTGAATGACCTGTTCAGCACGGGCGGGCCGGGACTTGGCAGTTTCTTCAGTGCGATATTTGGCGGAATTGGCAAAGCCGATGGCGGTGCTGTTCATGCCGCGACTGGCGGGCGCATCGATGCGACGGGCGGCGGCAGTCTTTCCGGTCCCGGTGGGCCGCGCGGGGACAAAATCCCGGCGTGGCTTTCCGATGGCGAGTACGTGATCAACGCCAAAGCTGCCGGGAAATATGCACCGCTGCTTGAGGCGATCAATAATGGCGAAGGTCTCAAACTCGCTGACGGCGGTATCGCGCGTCATCCGGCTTTGCCACGCCTGCCGATGAAGGCGTTGCGGGCGGTTCAGTCACGTGGTGCCGTTTCGAGTTCGGTGAACATTGGCGATATTAACGTGAATGTTCCCGAGGGCACGGATCCGAAAGATGCAGCGGCGATGGGTCGCGAATTCAGGAAACAGATCGATGCCGCTATTGATGCGCGGCTTCAGGATAATCGACGTGCGCGTGGCATGCTGGCCGGAGGGCCTTTCTGATGGCTGAGAAGTTTGAACCGCCGAAATGTCCATCGGTCGAAAGCACGCGGGAGAACGAATTCCGCGTGCTCGAAAGTGAGTTTGGGGACGGTTACAGTCAAAGGGCTGGATCCGGCCTCAACGCGGAAAATGTCACGTTCAGTGCGGTGTGGTCTGTGCTTTCTATTGCTGAGGCCGATCAGATCGAGGCCTTCTTTCGACAGCATCGCGGTTATCGGGCTTTTGAATGGAAAGCGCCCCGCGATGCAATGCCTCAGCTTTACCGCTGCAAAAAGTGGAAACGCGGCTTTCGGGGAAGCGGTAACGACACGATCACAGCAACGATTGAACGGGTTTATGACCTATGACCCTGATATCCGAAAACGCACAATCACTGGCTGCCGATGATATCGTTCATCTTTATGAACTGGATGCCTCAGTGATCGGCGGCGGGATCTATCGGTTTACATCATCGGCGTTTGAAGATGCGCCGGTGTCGTTCGGTGGCAATGTTTTTGAACCGACACCGATTGAAACCGATGGCTGGGAAATGTCATCGCAGGGCACCATGCCACGACCAAAGCTGAAGGTCGCAAATGTGTCGGGGGTGTTGTCAGCCGTCGTCAATGAATTCGGCGATCTGGTCGGGGCGACGTTTCGGCGGATCCGGACGTTTCGCCGGTTTCTCGATGGTATGGACGATGCCGATCAGGACGCACACTTTCCCGTCGATGTTTACCGGATTGAGCAAAAGACCAATCAGAACCGTGTCTATATCGAGTGGACACTGGCAGCGGCCATGGATCAGCAGGGGCGAAAGCTGCCCGGTCGGCAGGTGATACAAAGCGCCTGCACGCATACCTATCGCCGCTATGATCCGGAAACCGGTTCGTTCGACTATTCAAAGGCGACATGTCCCTATGCCGGATCGGCCTGTTTCGATGCGAAAGGCAATGCGGTTGCCGCGTCAGAAGATCGCTGCAGCAAGCTTTTGCAGTCCGGCTGTGTGAAGCGTTTCGGCCATGGCGATCTGCCGACGCGGGCGTTTCCCGGTGTCGGGCGGGCGAACACTTAAGAAAGCTGACAATCATGTTTGATGATGATGTTGCGCGGCAAGCCCGTGCGCATGCGCTCGACGTCTGGCCGCAGGAAGCCTGCGGGGTGGTCTCCGGTGGTCGTTATATCCGTGTGCCAAACATTGCTGAGGATCCGGAGAACGCCTTTGAAATGCCCGCCGATGCCTGGCTGAATTATACGCCGCAAGCTGTCATTCACAGCCACAACGCAAAAATCCATCCGCACTGGCCGTCGAAGGGCGATATGGAAACCCAGATCGCGACCGGGCTGCCATTCGGGATTATCAGCTGTGATGGTGAAGTGACCACGCCGGTTTTATGGTGGGGCGATCACTGCCTCGATACACCGCTTCTGGGCCGGTCTTTCGTGCCGGGTGTCTTTGATTGCTACGGGCTTGTGCGCAGCTGGTACTGGCAGGAACGCGGTGTCCGGCTGCCGGATTTTGCCCGCTCAAAAAACTGGTGGGAAGAGGGCGACCATCTGCTGACCGATCATTTCGAAGAGGCGGGCTTTACGGCAATTGACGCCAATGAAGCCCGCCCCGGCGATGTATTCTTTATGCAGCTGGTCTCTAAGGTGCCGTGCCATTCCGGCATTCTTCTGGATGACAGTCTTTGCCTGCATCACCTCGACGGGCGGCTGTCACGGCGTGAGCCGGTCGGGCCGTGGCTGAAACGGATCACGCATTGGGTGCGGTATGACGCTTAGCCCGCGATTTCCCGGCGCGCCAGATCTGCCAGAAATGCCGAGCGTGTCAGGCCGTGGGATTTTGCGTACTGATCGACCGCGCTCAATAAGCCTGCATCCATGGTAATATTGGCTTTGGTGGTTCTGCCACTGAGCTGAATAAATGGAACTGCCAGAAGAAACGCGCCTTCGGCCAGATCACGTGTAACGTCATCATCTGCACGAACAGCATCCAGTGACCGGGCTTCCGGCAATGCCTCACCTTCGAGATGAAGGGCAAGGGCTTCGCTCGCATTAGTCAAAAGATCGTTCATGTCGTCAGCTGCCGAAAAGCAACCGGGGACATCGGGGAAGTGTACGCCAAAAGCGCTGTCACCTTCCTGATGAACAACTGCAATGTAGTAACGCATGGCGCTTTCCTTTCCTTACAGCCAACCGGCCTGTTTATAGATGTTGCGCACAGTGCCGATTGGCAAGTCCTTCTTGGGGTGGGGCACAGTAACGGTCTTATCACCCTTTTTAAACTTGTGGTGTGAGCCTGTGACTTTCACCAGTTCGAAGCCATCGTTTTCTAAGTTTTTAATGATCTTGCGACTGTTGGTGTCCATCAACTGATCCCCTTTGATGCGTATATATATACGCCTTAATGGCGGATATCGCAAGGCAATATGCGTATTAAAATACGTATTGAGGCGTTCATGAAAAGAACCATCCACCTACACGGCGACCTCGCAGGCCAGTTCGAACCGTTCTATCGGCTTGATGTTGCCAGTGCGGGCGAGGCCGGAGAGGCGCTTGCATCTGTTGTGCCGGGCTTCCGGCAGTATGTGGCGGAACGCAATTTCCGTGTGCTGCGTGGCGATCCGGAAACCGGCATGGCGCTGGGTCCGGAAGATCTTGGCTTTCAGCTCGGGCATGCCGATCTGCATATCGTGCCGGTGGTGGCAGGCGCTGGCAATCGCGGGCTGGGCAAGATCATTGCCGGTGTGTTCCTGATCGGCGCGGCCTTCTTCATGCCTGCCTCACTGGCCGGTGCTGGCTTTCTGGGAACGACGGTCGGCGGTGCGATGAAGGGGCTTGGCATGGCGCTCGCCATGGGCGGTCTCGGGCAGATGCTGTCACCGGCCCCCAAAGTCGCTGACAGCAGCAATGAAGATCAGGCGTCTTATCTGTTTAACGGCGGGGCCAATGTGACGACGGAAGGCGGCCCCGTGCCGCTGGTCTATGGCCGTTCCTTCCGCGTTTCGCCGGTGCTGATCGCCGCGGGCCTTTCCACCGAAGATATCGCAATCTGAGCTTCAGGCAGAACACATTATGCAACATATGCGAATTTCCGGTCACGGCGGTGGCGGGAAGGGCGGCAAAAGCGGTGGCTCCGGTGGATACAACGAGGCCCCGAACACGCTGCGTTCAAAACAAACCATGCGGCTTTTGTTTCTGGTCAGCGAAGGCGTGACCGGTGGGCTGAAGGATGGCGCGAAGTCGATCTTCTTTGACGATGTGCCGGTCCAAAACCCGGACGGCTCGTTTAATTTTGAGGGCGGTACGTTCGAAACCCGCAACGGCTTTCCCGATCAGGCCGCCTTGTCCGGGTTTCCGGCTGTCGAGAATGAACAGGGCGTTGGTGTTGAGATCAAACAGGATCTGTCGGCCACGCGGGCCATCACCAATCTGGCGGCAACGGCAGTGCGTGTCTCTATTCAGGTGCCGCAGCTGATCTATACCGATCCCGATAATGGCAATGTCAAAGAGAACTCGGTTGATATCGCCATTGACCGGCGCTCAGAGGCAGGCACATGGCGCGAAGTGCGCCGGGATACGATCTCAGGCAAATGCACCTCGCCTTATGTCCGGGCTTACCGGATCCCGCTTGAAGAGGCCGGGCCGTGGTATATCCGGGTGCGTCGGCTTTCCGAAGATGCCAATGGCACAACGTCGAATAACCAGACTTACTGGTCATCCTATACGGTGATTGAAGATTACCGGCTGACTTATCCGGACAGTGCGGTTCTGGGTGTCACGCTGGATGCGGCTGAGTTTGGCGGCAATGCGATCCCGACCGTTTCTGTTGACTGGTCCGGCATCGAAATTGAAGTGCCGTCGAACTATGATCCTGAGACACGGGCCTATGCCGGTGTCTGGGATGGCACATTCAAGCGAGCCGTCACCGATAATCCGGCATGGATCTTTTATGATCTCGTGGTCAATGATCGCTATGGCCTCGGCCAGTATGTCGATATCGGGCAGGTGTCGAAATGGGCGCTTTATACGATTGCGCAGTATTGCGATGCACTGGTCGATGATGGCTTTGGCGGGAAAGAGCCGCGCTATACGTTCAACGGCGCGATTACCTCGCGCGATGAGGCGATCAATGTCCTGACGGCCTTTGCCGGTGTGTTCCGGGGCATGGTCTACTGGGGCACGGGGGCGGTCACTGCGGTTTGCGACAAGCCTGCCGATCCGGTGAAACTGGTGTCTCAGGCCAACGTTGTTGACGGCACATTTTCGTATCAGGGATCGGCGCTCTCGGCCCGCCACACGCAGGTGCTCGTACGCTGGTTCGATCCTGAGAACAACTATAAACCCGCCATTGAAGTGGTCGAGGATCCGGATGCTGTTGCACGGTATGGATCACGCCAGACAGAGATCCAGGCGATTGGCTGTTGCTCACGCGGTCAGGCGCATCGTTACGGCGCATGGCTGCTGGATACCGAACAGCACTCAACCGAAGTCGTGACCTATCGTGCGGGGCTGGACCATGCTGACGTTGCGCCGGGTGACGTGGTTCTGGTGGCTGATCCGTCCTATGCCGGTGTGCGTTATGGCGGGCGGATCAAGGCCGTTTCCGATGAACTCACGGCGGTAACGGTCGATGCAGCGGTCACGCTCAATGACGGCGAAACCTACACGCTGACAGTCGTCATGCCGGATGGCGTGCTTGCAGACAGGCCCGTTACAAACGGGGCCGGGGAAACGGATGAGCTGATACTGTCGGAAGCCTTGCCGGATCAGCCAGTGGCCGGTGCGATGTGGATCCTGACAGGCTCGGATGCTGCACCGCGTCCCTTCCGGGTGTTGTCGATCACGGAAAACGACAAGCATCAGTTCGATGTCTCGGCGCTGATCTATGACGAAACCAAATGGGCAAGGGTGGAAGAGGGGCTGATCCTCGAACCGCCATCGTTTTCCACCTATCCGACCGGGCCGCTTCTGGCTCCATCGCATATCACGGTGGAAGAATATCTCTATCTGGCCGGTGGCGTGTCGGTGCGCGGCGCGGTCACAATCGGCTGGTCTGCCCCGAATGATACACGGGCAACGCTTTACGAGGTGGAATATCGCGAACAGGGCGGGATCTGGCTGCCGGTCGGTTCCACGACAAGCGTTTCGATTGATCTGCAGGATCTCGATCCCGGTGTTTACAGCTTCCGGGTTCGTTCCGTTTTTACCGCGCTCAATCAGCGGTCAAAATGGACAGTGCTTGAAGCGGTCTATCTGTCGAGTGTCCTGTCACCACCGGGCAATGTCGAACGCTTCAATATTGCGGTGATCGGGGATATGGCGACACTGACATGGTCGCCGGTCGATGCCCTCAACCTGTCGCATTATGTGATCCGCTATTCGCCGGAGCTGACGGGCGTGACGTGGCGCTCGTCCGGTGCCCAGCTCGATCATGTCGATGCAACAAGCGTGCAGATCCCGACACGGCCCGGCACCTACCTGGTCAAGGCGGTGACACGGCAGGGTGTGGAAAGCCCGTCTGCCACCTTCATTCAGACCACGGTCGGGGCAACGCCGACAAATGCAATCGAGCGCTTCATCGAGCAACCGGCATGGTCCGGGACACTGGACAATTGCTTTGCCGGTGAACCGGGCCTGCGGCTCGCCAATGCCGGAGACGATATCTACACCGTGGTTGAGGCCGGAACCTATGTCTCGGCCCGCACCATCGATCTTGGCTCGGTCTTCACTTCAAGGATCACGCCGGTTTTGTCTGTCTACGGGCAGGAACTGGATGAGACGATGGATAAATGGCCGCTGCTGATCAATCTCGATGGCATGGTCGGGGCGGATCCGTCGAAGTGGAATGCGGTGATGGAAATCCGCACCACGGATGAAGATCCGGACGCCTCAGAAGCCGTCTGGACAGACTGGCATGAGGCGGCGACCGGCGATGTGGCGGCGCGGGCCTATCAGGTGCGGCTGCAGCTCTCATCGATCGATGAGAACATCACGCCGATTGTCGCGCGGGCTGAACTGACGGTGGATATGCCCGACCGGATTTTAAGCGGCAACAATATCGTTGTTCCGGTTGCCGGAAAGCGGATCGGCTTTGATCCGCCCTATTACGGGCTGACCGGCGTCTCGATCTCGGCGCAGGGGCTTCGCTTCGGCGACTTTTATGAAATCGCAAACAAGGATGAGAGCGGCTTTGACATCGTGTTCAAAGATCAGTCCGGCACGCCGGTTGAACGCTCGTTTGACTATGTCGCCGTTGGCTACGGAAAGGTGCATGCATGACGCAATATGAGAATGTGACGATTGATCCGACCGTCACCAATGGCTCGCAGCTTGCGGCCAATATCAACAGCTGGCGCAAGGCCGCGCTGACACTGCACAGCGGTGTTGAGCGGCCATCCTATGCCAGTGCGGGCACGATGTGGATCAGCACGGCGTCCAGCCCATGGAAGCTTTGCGTCTATGATGGCACGGATGATGTCGTGATCGGCGAACTCAAACCGGACAGCCATGATTTTGTCAGCGCCGGTGGCACCGAATACACCAATGACCTGATGGCTTCAGGCGATGCCGCAGAGGCGCGGGACAAGCTGGGGGCTGTTTCGAAGTCCGGTGATGTGATGACCGGCTGGCTCAAGGTCGAGTTCGATAGTCCGAACCTTGCTGAGCTGAAATCGACGGGGGCCACAGATGCCCGGCTGAAAATGTGCAGCGACAATGGCGGTAACAGCTATGTCGAGTTCGGTCAGCGGCACAACGGCGATGCCTATATCTGGTCACGTGGCAAAAGCTACAATTTTAGAAGCGATGGTTATTTGACCAATGGTTCATGGCAGATCGCCGCCGACGGAAATATCAATGGCTCCATCTGGGGAAACTGGGGCAGTAATTGGGCCTACACCGCTATCGGCAACCGCATTGAAGACCGTGCGGCGGCGCACGCGAATAACAAGGCACCGAAAGGTGCGCGCATCCAGCACGATTCCGGCACTTATGACATTGGCGGCTGCGACATCGGCTATGGCGACTACACAGTCGACTGCGCCGGAAGTCAGGCCCTGACAGGACTTCAATGCTTCAGTGGGCGCAACCAGTGGCTCCGGCTTCGTGCAAAATATCTGAGGAATTACTGATGGACGATACGATTTCCCCTGACAGCTCTAACGCGCTCAATCCCGACCTCGACCGTGATGCGCTGGAACACCTGCTTTCGCTTGAATATCCGGACCTGAAACCGGGCCGTGATTTTCTGACCGGACATCTGGAAAAGCGCTCCGGCGGGCGTCTCGGCTCGGCAGTGATCCTTGAATGGAACGTTGAAGCGGATTTCCCATCGCCGGATGATCTGCATGCCTTACTCGATCAGCACCGGGATGCTGTCGCAGTGTTTGTTGAAGGCCGCGAGAACAGAATGTTGCGGAACGCCGTCGATGCTGAACGTGACCGGCGCATTGCAGATGGTTTCGTGTTCGAAGGCGTTACGTATCAGTCCCGCCCCAGCGATATCGACAAGATCTCGCGCTGGGCCGCGTCAGCCCGGTCCGTGATTGAAGCCGGAGCGGTTGCCGGTGACTATCGCTGGCACGGTCAGAACTATGACTTTGCATGGATTGCGGCTGATAACACCACGCACAAGCTCGATGCACAGGCCATGGTCGCACTCGGCGAGACGGTTCTGGCGCATGAACAGGCGCATATTCTGGCAGCCCGGCAGATCAAGGATATGGATCCGATCCCTGCCGATTACGCACATGACAGCTACTGGCCGGACTGACCGGCGCTAAAACTCCACAAGGAAAATCGACTATGCCAATCACCACGGTATCCAGCCGGGGGCGTGCTTTCGTGCGCCTTCATGAAGGCAATCCGCTGACCGCCTATCTCGATCCCACCGGCACGCCGACCATCGGGACGGGCTTCACCATGCGCTCTCCCTATTGCCGGGCGGAATTTGCAAAGCTCGGCATCAAAAAGCTCGTTCCCGGCAAAACGAAGATCACCGCCGAACAGTCTGATCAGATCCTGCGCACGGTGATCGATAACGGCTACAGCAAAGAGGTCGTTGCACATTCGCCGGGTAACCGGACGCAATACCAGATGGATGCTGCCACAAGCGCGGCATTTAACCTCGGCGGTCGTGTGGTCAGTAAATGGCAGTTCGGCAAGCTCTGGCGGACAGGGCGGCTGAAACAGGCTGCCGATTACCTGGCCGTGCATTACAACACCTCAAAAGGGCGCAAGCTGCCGGGGCTGGTCCGACGACGCAAGGAAGAGGCGTTGTTGTTCGAAAAGGGCATCTATACCGGTATCGATATGGCCGTGGATGCGCCTGAAGGTGTACCGCGCGCCGAAACAGATCAGAAGCCCGTAACCGGCGATCCGGTCGTGGCCGATGTTCAGACCATGCTGAAAAAGCGCGGTTTTGATCCCGGTGCAATCGACGGCTGGTTCGGCAAGAATACCCGAAAAGCCGTGCTGGCCTATCAGATGGCGCATCCGCATCTTCAAAACGATGGGATCATCGGCCCGGCGACGATTGCCCAGTTGCGTAGGGATATGATGGCGCTCAAAGATGCTGCTGCAAAGTCCGGCCTGTCGGCGGCTGCCTCCGGTGCTGCTGCATGGACGGCAGGCCTGCCGGTTGGCTGGATTGTGGTCGGTGTCATCATCTGTGCCACTCTCTGGTTCGCATGGCGTTATCGCGATGTGATCGCACGGCGGATCAACACCATCATCGGGCATGAGGTGGGCGTATGATCACCACGATCATCAAATGGCTGGCAAAGCTTGGCGCGGGCGGCATTGTCGACCGCGCCATGACGCTGATCGATAAGCGGGCTGAACAGGAAACCGACCGGGAGAAGATCAAGGCAGATCTGACAGCGGAATATTACCGGCAGGTGATCGAAGAAACCCGCATCATGGCGGATTACAACAAGGCCAAACTGTCATTTCCTTGGTTCTGGCTGTTTGCCAGCCTGTTCCTGTTTCCGCTGGCGCTCTGGTGGGCGGCTGTCATCCTCGACAGCGTCTTTCACTTCCCGTGGACGATTGCGGATCTGCCCACGCCTCAGATGCAGGCATGGGCGGGGAATATGATCCAGTGGGTGTTTTATGTCGGCTCCGGCGTGGCGGGGCTGAAAACCGTTCTGAAGGCAGAGAAATGACCGTTGAAATCGCACGTCAGCTCGGAGAGGTTCAGGGCAAGCTTGATGCCCTGATCCGCAAGGTGGATGACAACCGCACCAGCCATGATGAAATCCACGAACGCCTGAACACGGTCGAACACCAGAATGAAAAGCTGATCAGCGAAAACAAAGAGCTTTCCGAACGCCTGACGGAAACCGAAACCTTTGTTGCCGATGTTCAGAAGATCAAACAGATCGGTCGGGGCTATATCCTCGGCGCGGCCATGGCTGGCACCGGCTTCGGTGTCTGGCTCTCAGACGGGATCCTGCTGCTGATCAGGGCGGTGAAGGGTGGGTGATGATTGGCTTTGCACCTTGCCGAAACCGTGATTTCTCGCAGAGATAAGCTGATGACTGCATCGCGCCGCCATCTCGGTCATAAAGCCTGAGAAAATTCTACTTCTAAAGCCCATTATTTTTCGGGAGGGACTACCGTATGGCGGAACCCCGGCGAAACTTCGGGTGTCCCTAAAGGCGATGCAGAAGGCTTACAAAGTGAAGGCCAGTGATGAGGCGAGCATAGTTCGGGCGCAGCGCCTGCTTTAGCTCCACTGCAATTCAAGGCGACTATTTGGCTTGCTTTTTTCTTGCAATTCAGCCGCTGAGATTGTGAAGTCGCCGCATTCAGGGGGACCGCATGATACCGCATGACTTCATAAAAAAATGGCAGGGCACCAAGCTAAAGGAGCGGGCCGCCGCTCAGGAGCATTTCATCGATCTCTGCCGATTGCTGGGAGAGCCGACGCCTGCCGAAACTGATCCGACCGGCCTCGACTACGGTTTTGAAGTGGGCGCGACGAAAACAACCGGCGGACGCGGGTTTGCCGACGTGTTCAAGCGCGGCTGCTTCGGCTGGGAGTACAAGGGCACCCACGCAAATCTCGACACTGCCTTCGCGCAGATTCAAAGATATGCGGTCGCGCTCGACAACCCGCCTCTCTTGATCGTCTCCGACATCGGAACGACGATTCGCATTCATACCAATTGGACGAACTCGGTCTCAAAGACCTACGAAATTCCAATCGCTGCGTTGGAAGATGCCGACCAGCGAGACCTCTTGAAGCTGGCCTTCACGGACCCTGAGGCCCTTCGTCCGGCTAAAAGCAGACAGGAACTGACGGAAGAGGTTGCCGGGGAGTTTGCCGCGCTTGCAACGTCGCTGCGTGAGAAGGGCCATGCCCCCGAGCAAGTGGCTCATTTCATCAACCGTCTGGTTTTCTGCATGTTCGCCGAAGACGTTGACCTGCTTCCCTCGAAGCTGTTCACGCGGATGATCGAGCGGGGCCTCGACGACCCGAGCGAGTTTGAAACGTTTGCCCGGTCACTGTTTCTTGCCATGAAGAGTGGCGGGCTTGTCGGGTTCGAGAGAGTTGCTTGGTTCAACGGCGGGCTCTTCAATGACGACCTAGCTTTCAGTTTGACGAAAGACGAGTTGAAAATCGTTCACCGCGCAGCGGTCCAGTATTGGGGGGATATCGATCCGTCCATTCTCGGCACTCTGTTCGAGCGCGGGCTGGACCCGGAAAAGCGCAGTCAGCTCGGCGCTCACTACACCGACCGCGAAAAGATCATGATGATCGTCGGCCCGACCATCATTGAACCGCTGGCGGCTGAGTGGAGCGCGACAAGGAGCGTGATCGAAGGCTTGATGAAGAAGGCCGAACTGGCAGATGCTGCCGCGAAGACAACGCGAGGGCGGAGCGGATCGCGAAAGCAGGGCGCAGCCACAACGGCGATCAATGCCGCTCAGGCCGCGCTTGACGCCTTTCTGAAACGCCTTTCGAACTTCAGGGTTCTGGACCCGGCCTGCGGGTCGGGAAATTTCCTGTATGTCGCTTTGCGGGAACTCAAGGATTTGGAGCATCGGGCACAGGTCGAAGCGGAAGCGCTGGGGCTTCCCCGTGGCTTTCCGCAGATCGGCCCCGAGGTGGTACGGGGGATCGAGATCAATCCCTATGCTGCCGAACTTGCCCGCGTCTCTGTCTGGATCGGTGAGATTCAATGGATGCTCAAGAACGGCTTTGCCGCTTCTTCGAACCCGATCCTGAAGCCGCTCGAAACGATTGAATGCCGGGATGCACTCTTGTCGTTATCGCAAGATGGAGAGTGGAGCCCAGCCGAGTGGCCGGAAGCAAACGCCATTATCGGAAACCCCCCATTTCTGGGCTCAAAGTTTCTTCGCAATGGAAAGCCAGCGACACGAAACCGGCCGGCCGTCGCTGGTTTGGGTGACGAATATGTCGATCGCCTGTTCCGCGTGTTTGAAGGCAAGAACCCAGGGTCCGCAGATTTCGTTTCCTACTGGTTTGCATTGGCCCTAAGAGCAACCAGCTCTACACCAAAACCTATAATAGGGTTTGTAGCAACCAAATCGATTGCAAAAGGCGCTACAAATAAGGCGTTGGATGCTTTGGTTTCTGAAGGCGAGATGGAACTGTTCTGGGCGGTAGCAAACACTGAGTGGGTGGTCGCTGGTGCTGAGGTGCGCGTATCTCTTGTCTGCCTGCGTCCCCGAATGACGGGTTTAGGAGCCAGTCTACCCCTCCTGAATTTTCGTCCTGTTTCAGCTGTCAACACAGACTTAACGCATGGCCTTACGCTCGCCAGAGCCCACACCATGCCTTCCAACAAGAGACGGTGTTTCCAAGGCGTGAAGCAGAACGGCACATTTGAGACGCCCGCCACCAAAGCTCGAAGTCTGCTTCTGGAACCACGCAATCCTAATGGCCTCGATAATTCTTTGGTAGTGAAGCGGTTTTACGGCAACGACGATGTTTCAGGTAGAGATCAAGATGGTTGGATAATCGACTTTACAGAATATCCGAAGGAAGAAGACGCGGCGCTCTTCGAAAAACCATTCAAAGCTGTAGAGCATGTGCGGACGGAGCGTTCGAATCGTACGAAAGGGAAGGCGACAGAGAGCGATAAGCTAAAGTCTCATTGGTTGATGCAGAGGCCGAGACCAGATCTGCGCTCCGAAATCGCTAATCTATCGCGAGTAATCGGCGTTCCAGAGACATCGGAACATTTTATATTCCGCTTTTTGCCCGCCACAGGTATCTACAGCGGTAGTCTCTTTATCTTCCCACGAGAGGACTTCACTTTCTTCGGAATTTGCCAATCGACTACTCATGTTCTTTGGGCAAGACTTGCTGGAAACAATTTAGGTTCTGGCAACCAAGATCGCTACAACAAAGGCTGGACATTCGAGACTTTCCCGTTCCCCGAAGGTCTCACCCCTGACATCCCGGCATCTTCATACGCCGAGGACCCTCGCGCGACTGCCATCGCAACTGCCGCAAACCGCCTCAACGAACTTCGTGAAAACTGGCTGAATCCTCCGGACCTAGTTCGCCGGGAACCTGAGGTGGTCGAAGGTTTTCCCGAGCGTATCCTGCCGGTTGACGACAAGGCCGCAGAAATCCTCAAGAAGCGGACACTCACAAATCTCTACAACCAGCGCCCCGCATGGCTGGATCATGCACACAAGGCGCTGGATGGAGCCGTTGCAAGTGCTTATGGCTGGCCTGCCGACCTTTCCGATGACGAAATTCTTGCCCGGCTATTCGCGCTCAATCAGGAACGGACGGAAAGCCAATAGGTTGGGAAAGTGATAGAAAAGGCTCAGAGAAGACTACGGCAAAGACTGCTTCAAGCGTGATGATTTCGCTGACATGGCCGAATTGCTCGCGGGCATCGAAGGCCGCTTCATCGTCTCATTGAATGATTGCCCGGAAGTGCGGGACATCTTCTCTGACTTCCGTTTCGCTGATGTGAAGCTGGACTACACAGTCGGCAGCGGTGCGCAAAGGCCGATAAGAAAGGTAGTTATCTTGGATGGTAAAGATATGGCCAAAGCAAGGAAGCTTCCCCTATTTTAGGGGAAGGTATCAAAGGCTATACGGAGGGCGTTGCTAGGTATGAAATGCGCGGCCATCTTGGTCGGTCAGCGGCTCTTGGCCCGATCCCTCAAACAGCCGTTCTTTGCGCAACGTTCGAAGTTCTTAAAAGGGCGAGAGGCGGAGGTTCGCTTCACTCACCCGGAAGGCTGATGAAGCGCAAAATGCTTCCTGTACGACAGCAAGGTAACCTGCATACTCAGGCAATATGATCTGTTGTCTATAGTTGACCAGTCTGAATTTCACTTTCCAGTTCATCAAGTCGAGCGGCTGCGCTGAAAACACCGCTCCGAACACCAGCGTTTCTGCCCGCATCCTCATAGATGTCGCGGAGAAGTTCGAAAATTGGGGCGGTTGCTTCGAAGCCGTCTGGCAGGCCGCGAATACCGCGAACGATCTGGAAGTCGTTGAATCTTTGACGCAAGTCGTCAATGCGACCAGCCTGCAAATCCGCGACCACCTCAAGGATTGCACCACCGGGGTGTTCGAAAGCGAGCCTCTGCCCTCGAAGGCGTTCAAGGGACTTTGCTTTCGAGATTCGGTAGACAGCATTTGTGGCATCAAGCGCCTCGATTGCTGCGTCGATGTTCCCGCCCGCTAGCCGGACGAAGTAAAAAAGCGGCAGCCATTGCCGTTGAACTTTGGCTGATATGCAGACATACTCGAGCGGGGCGCGGACCGCATCATGGCTCAGGTAGGCCCTCAGCACTGCGTCAGCGTCCAGCGCGCGCCCCTCAACGCGCTCGGCGACTTGCCCCGCGGGGTCCACGGCATGTACATCACCGACTAGCTTCAAAGCACGAGCGCCAGCGCGTTCCTCAAACTCTCCTTCACGAATGAAATCAAGTTGATCGGCCAAAGCACGGTCAATAAATATACGCTTTGATCCTGCGTCCATCTCTCCCTCTTTAGCATCTACGATCAAAGCCCGATCCGCTCCGATTTCGCTGAGGCGCGACGCACTGGTCAGCAAGCTGTGCGTCGCCGCCCGGTCGCGTTCGCGCAGCATGGCCAGAAGATCACCAAATTTGATCTTTCCCGACTGTCCTGGATAGCGGAACAGGATAGATCCGTCTTCAAGTCCGTTCGCATCTCGGCACACTATCACCGGCGGGGTGGGATACTTTTCAACAAAGATCACACCAACTTTATGGCCCCCAACCTCAATTTCATCTTTCGAAAAAGACGGGGTCGGCGTCAAGAGCGCCTTGGCTTTGTCCGTGATCCTGACGATGTCTGTTTCTTCGAAAACCGTATCTGTCATTCCCACCACGCGGCATTCGGGATCGCCGATGCCAATGAATACGAAGCCGCCCCTGTTGTTCGCCAAGGCTGCAATAGCTCGGATAATTGGCTCCATTCGACGCGGTTCGAATTGCACCTTGCATTCCTGTTCGGATGTCTCGCCATCCGCAAGGTACCAGTTGCCATCGTTGAGCTTAACAAACCTTGCTTGCGCTCGCTCGGTCAGCGTGGGCTCGCGTTGTTCCCCGGCTTCAATCACAACGCCCACCTTGGCAGGAGCAAAGGTGGCTAGAAAAACGTCTAGTGCGGCATCTGTCGCCTCTGGAACCTCGGGACCATAGTCACCAGATCTTATCCCTGTGATCCGACCCGAATTGACCGGTCGATCCTGCCTGTTGAAATAGAATTGGATGTCCCTATTGCGCATCCCACGGCGCAGCATCGTCTTGATTAGACCGATTTCTTCGTCAGTGATTGACCTGCGCGGCATCGCCTCAAAGCCCCCCCCCTCTAAGTCGCACTTGTCCGGCGATGAGATGGGAGGTGGTCAATGATGGTCTGTTGGACCTCTGCCTCCCAGAAATAGTAAATCCTCAAACACCTTTTTGGATCACGCAGGTTGCCACCGTTTTTGACATGCCAGTCAACTTCGTAGCGCCGCCCCTTCCATTCAGCTACATAGGTATCCCCGCCACATGGTGAATTCAGGATACCGTTCTCAAGTTGAACATCCCTGAGGCTTCCTCCTCCATTGACGCGCCGGTCATGTTGAACGGTTGCCAGCCATGCGATTGTACGCGCTACCAGTGTAACATCTTCGAACTCAGGGGAACGTGCCTTCCTCCGGGCTGCAGGTGTCAACAAGACCTTGTCGGGATAGGTCTGGTCGAGCCAGTCCGTGAATTCTGACCAATCCTGCGGCAAAGGCTGCTCCTCTGTTGAGGTCTCGCCCCCCGCAGCCAGCGCGGTTTGCAACTGCCTAACGCGGGATAACAATGAGCGGTTTTCTTGCTCAGCGGCTTTCGCGCGATCCTCTGCGGCGTCAACCTCTGCGATGTAGCCATCGATCTCTTTGTCTTTTTCGTCGATCTGTTTTTCCAGACTTTCAACCAACTCTTCCGCAGTTTGCAAGAGTTCGTCATCTGGAGCGGCGTGGTTGGAAAGATCTGTCTTGCGGAGTTTTCTGCTCGCTGTACGAACTGCCGCAAAATCAAGAACATCTTTGCCCAGACGTGTTTCCGAGATGCTGACCTCTGCGGCCAATGCCCGCAGACTGCGAACACAGGCGGCCCCTCCACCGGTTTTGAGCAAATCAGCTTCCAGAAACAGGCGATGGCGGAATGGGTCGTCAGCTGCGGAAAAACCCTGCAGATACGCGCGTATCCCACCATTGAACACGGAGCGGTATTTCCCGAAACGCTTAGTCAAAACCCAAGTCAATTCGGCAGGAACCAGTACGGTCCGGGCAAGGCCCGCTGCAGCTTTGGCTAATACTGCAGTGTTGATATGGGGGGTGCCGCCAGCCTCTGGCATGGCAACGACAAAAATCGGAAGTCGGCGCTCGCAGTCTTCCAGATGGTCGCATAGGTCTTCAGCGTCGTTTTCCGTCTGGATCGTCACAGGCTCTGAGGAGAGGCTCCGTGGGCCACGGATCAGGCCCGGTGCTTCGATCATCTGCAAAACCGGCCCTGGCACGTGGGGGTCAATGGTGAAATCCGGCTCGGTCGTGCTGGCAATTAAGCGAAGGCTAACATGTGGGCGGCTCCCAACCTCGCCGCCAATAACGATTTCGGTGGACCAGATGCGCCCAGCCACGTTCTTATCTGGGTCTTCCGCCCTTAGCGCCCAGAGATCGAGCGCGTCATTCTCTATCCGCACCGCCGTGCTGCTGCGCCCACCCACCGGCAAGTCAAAATCCTGCAAATCCCACGCTGCCTCGGGAAGCTCCCGCCCGGCGCGCTTCTGTGTCCATTTCAGCGCTTCTTTTCGCGCAGCCTCGGCAGAGGCCGCATAGTCCTCCCCCTCAAGTTGCGCCGAGACCCGGAGGATTTCGATGTCCCGCACCGCGGGGGGCATCCGTTTGGATAGTGGAAGGAGTGCTTCAGAAAGTGCAATATTCAATGCTAAAACCCCAGATGTCGACTTAATTGGTAATTTAGAGGCTACTCTCGCCGTCTCTGGTATTCAACTCTTGAATGAAGTTCATTAAACAGCTGTTCTATCTGAAATCCAGCAATTGGACGAAACCGACTGCGCTCCTCTTAAACCTGAACGTCCGTTTCGCTAATTGGTGAGATCAAACCTGCCTGTCGCCTTCCGTCCCCAAAACCGTCATCTGGAAACGATATCGCGATGTTCCGACTCAGAGCCTTTGAGGCAGGCAGGGTTTGATGGCTGACTGAGTGATAGGCTCCTTGCTGAAGAGTATTCTAAGGTAAGGGATGATGTCTGAAATCATCAATAATTACAACGGGAACTATTTCCCTCACTATCTCTATAAGTTATTGAATTGTCGAGGTTATAGAGCGCCTCTTCTGGGCACCAATTTCATGTTTCGGAACGTCCGTGGATGTTCAGAAACGCCGCAAAAAGCCCGGTTCGCCGGGCTTTTTTGTTTTCTGGTGTAGGTATCGGCCAGCCTGCATTATTGATCACTCGAAGCCATAATCGTCATGGTGTTATCTATGCTGAGTACGGCCCGGCGTTACAGATCATAGCCCGATAAACCGGGCAATGGCATCGACGATGGCGGCGTGGACGGCGGCGCGGTCTGTGCCTTCCGGATCGGTGCAGACCGGATCGTCCTGTTCCTCTGCAAGAAACGCAGCACCTTCCGGCTTGCATAGCGCCAGAAAGGTGAAATGGCTGGCCGGTGCGAATGTCTCATGCGCTGCATCCGGCAGGCGGGCAAGAAAATTGCTGCCGCTCTCGCTCAAATCCGTCGCGGGAAGCAGGTGTTCTTTGCCGAGGCTGATCACCAGAACCGGAAGCGACATGGTTTCGATACTCGCCTCAGTTGCTGCGTAGGTAAAACCGGGATCGATTGCGATTACAGCGCCAACACGTTCATCGCGCAGGTCACCGCCGAAACCCTCCGGCAGACGGTCGAAATCAAGATTGCCCTTCGACATGAAGATGCAGTCGGTATAACCCGGATTTTCCCGGCAATAATCGGCAAAGGCATCGCCGGAAACCCGCATGCCGCCAAGATTTAGCGCCGTTGCGCCGCCGAGCGAAAAGCCACTCGCCGTAATCGCCGACTGGTCGACATGCGGACCTAGAACCGGATCGGCCAGGAGATAATCGAGTGCTGCCGAAAGATCGCCCGCCCGCCGGTCCAGAAAGGCTGACGCACGCGGAGAGGAATCGCCCGTCGTGCTGCCGGGATGATTGACCGCCAGCACCATGGCGCCCTTTTCGGCAAGTCCCGCCATCAGCCAGGCGCTGTTGTCCATATTGCCACCGGACCCGTGGGAAAACAGAAACAGCGGAAATTGACCATCGGCAATGCGCGCGCCCATCAGACCGGATGTGCCCTGAAAAACCGCATTGCCGCCGACAATGCCGCGGTAGCTTCTGATTTTCGCGGGATACCAGAGCGTGGCGGCCAGCGGCACGGTGCGGGCGCTGCTTTCAACCGTGAGCCGCTCGTAACCCGGCAACAGGTTTTCAGCGGCTGCGGCCGAGCCGGCCAGCATGAGTGAAGTGACGAGTGAGAGAATAAGCCGTTTCATGGATAAACCTTTTGAATGGTTGAAGACGGCTTTTTCTGGCGTTTTCGGCAGACGGCGGCGTCCTTTTTCCGGTTTGAGGTCGCCCGCAACCGGTTTTTGCACTATCGCAAGGCCGGTCAAGGAGTGAAAAATATGCTGGTTCTTCCGGTTCCGCTGGTCACCGCGCTGGTCTTGGGGTTCATGGTGTTGCGCATGCTTGCAGGCGAAAGGCGACCGTTTGAGACCGCCGTTTTTCTGTCGGCCTGCGCGCTTCAGGGGCTGCTCGTCGCGCTGGTGCTGTATTATGGCCTGACCTGGCTGCGTCCGGTGCAGCCGGTCACAGCCACGCTTGTGCCGGCTCTGGCCTGGCTTGCCTTCCGCTCGTCCTTTATCGCACCGCTCAACCTGAAACGGGATTTCATCCATCTGGCCGCCCCCGCCTTCACCCTGTTTTGCGTGATTTTCGCCCCGGTGACGGTCGATGCGGTCATTCCACTGATATTTCTCGGTTATGGCTTGTGGATCCTGCTAGCGCTCAAGGCCCGCGGCGATGCCCTGCCACTGGCCCGGCTGGAGGCCGGACGTCAGCCGCAATGGCTTTGGGCGGGGATTGCAACAAGCCTTCTCCTCTCGGCTGTCAGCGATACGCTGATTGCCTATGTCATCGCCGCGGGGGCACCATCGCTCAAACCGCTGATCGTCAGCATCTTCACCTCGGTAGCGCTTCTGGCGGCCGGCCTTTTGAGCCTGTCGCCGAACGCCTTCGGCGAGGGCGATCCGAAGGAGGTCGCCCGCCCCGAACCGCCCGAGGCAAGCGAAGCCGATACCGCCATCGTCGCGCGGCTTGATGCGCTGATGCGCGCTGAAACGCCTTATCTCGATCCGGATCTCACGCTTTCACGGCTTGCCCGCAGGCTCAAGCTGCCGGCCAAGACGCTGTCGAGCGCGATCAACCGCGCCACCGGCGAAAACGTCTCCCGTCATATCAACCGCTTCCGCATCGATCACGCCTGCGCGCGCCTGAAAGCCGGCGACAACGTCACCGCCGCCATGCTCTCAAGCGGCTTCAACACCAAATCGAACTTCAACCGCGAATTCATCCGCGTGACCGGTAAAAGCCCGACCGCCTGGCTGGACGGGCAGGCCTGATGGCTTAGTTGGGAAAGACCTCATTCGACGGCAGGCGACATTGGAGCTGTATGCCTGATCCGGACCGGCAGAGTAATCGAATAAAGATCGCTCAAGCAAACCGAGAGCTGCATCGAACGCGGCGGTCTCGGTGCTGGACGTGATCGAAACCTTCGCCAGTATCTCTCTCATATGAGCGTGGCATTGATTGCCCTTTTCCATGTGGCGGCTCCAGACAAGCATGCGTGTGGGAGCGGCCTTCGCCGGTTAATGTCAGCCGAGGTCCAAAATGGTTGCAAACCGTCAGGTCTGACAGTTGGCATAAGTGCGGATGTCGCGATAGGTCTCGCAAGTATGATGTTTTTGTTTTGACGTCATACTTTTGAGTGTTAGCTTACTTACGAGATGTCTTTTGAAGGGGAACAATTGTGATCGGTAAAACCACGGCACGGCTTGCGGCGACAACGGTATTGGTGATGGCGGCATTCTCCGCCAGTGGGCCTGCATTCGCCAAATCGGAACTGATCCTCGCCATCGGGGGAGAGCCGGACACCGGCTATGATCCACTGCTTGGCTGGGGGCGCTATGGTCATCCGTTGTTCCAGTCCACCCTCCTGAAACGTGATGCCGGTCTCAATACCGTTCCGGACCTCGCCACCGAATGGATGCTTTCCGATGACAGGCTGGTATGGACCATCAAGCTGCGCTCTGACGTTGTGTTTTCCGACGGGACGCCACTGACGGCGGAAGATGTTGCCTTCACCTTTAATGAGGCTGCGTCATCGGGTGGCGCACTTGATCTGACAGTGATGGAAAAGGCCGAGGCGGTCGACGCGACGACTGTTGAAATCTATCTCAAGCGCCCCTGGGTTACATTTTCGGAAAATTTCTATTCGCTCGGTATCGTGCCGTCGCAGGAATATGGCCCTGGTTATGCACGTCAGCCGGTTGGTTCCGGCCCCTTCCGGCTGGTTTCATGGACCGAGGGCGAACAGCTGATTGTCGAGGCCAATAGCAAGTATTACGGCAAGAAACCGGCATTCGACCGGCTGACCTTCGTTTTCTCCGGCGAGGATACCAGTCTGGCGGCCGCGCGGACCGGCGATGTTGACATGGTTTCCGTCCCGGCCCTGATGGCGGATGAAAGCATTAAAGGCTTTGACAAGATCGTTGTGCCGTCTGTCGACAACCGTGGTCTGTCTTTTCCGATCCCCGAACCGGGTGAAGTGAATGCCGAGGGGCAGCCCGTTGGCAATGCAGTCACCTCCGATCTCGCTATCCGTCGCGCGATCAATCTGGGCGTGGATCGTGCGCAGCTCGTCGATGTTGCGCTGAACGGCTACGGTCGCCCGGCCTATGGCCCGGCTGATGGGCTGCCCTGGTCGAACCCCGATGCGGCCGTTGCTTATGATCCCGATGCCGCGCGCGCCATGCTGGATGAGGCGGGATGGGTGCCCGGTGCGGACGGCATTCGGGTCCGGGATGGCGTGCGTGCTACATTCGATATCTACTTCCCGGCCTCGGACTCCGTGCGGCAGGCGCTTTCCGTCGTCGTCAGCGAGCAATTGAAGGCGCTCGGCATCGCTGCACAGCCAAAGGGCGTGACATGGGAGCAGATCGGCCGGATCGACCATCAGCAGCCAGTCATGTTTGGTTGGGGCAGCCACAGTCCGATTGAAGTTTATAGCCTCTACAATTCCGCTTGGGGAGGAATTGACTTCTATAACCCCGGCTATTTTTCCGACAGTACCGTTGATGGCCATCTTGCAGATGCCCAGCATGCCGAAAGTCTGGAGCAATCATATCCGCACTGGCAGGCCGCCGAGTGGGATGGCGAGACAGGGTTTTCCGCACGTGGCCTTGCCGGGTGGGCCTGGCTTGTGAACCTCGACCATGTCTATTTCGTCAATGACTGCCTGGACGTTGGCGAGACCCAGATCGAACCGCACGGTCATGGATGGCCGATCACGGCAATGATCGAGCAGTGGACCTGGACGTGTGACTGAGATTTCCGTGTATTCCGCCGCGATCATGCTGACGAAACGACTGGGACGGCTCGCTGCCGTCCTGGTTCTGGTCGCGGCGGTCGCTTTCACCCTTGCCAAGCTTTCCCCAATCGATCCGGTCAACGCCTATCTGGGGGTCGATATTGCACGGGTGGGGCCGGAGCAGAGGGCACTGATTGCCGAGCGTTGGGGGCTGGACCAGCCGCCGCTGACGCAATTCCTACACTGGGCAGGCAACCTTCTTCAGGGTGATCTCGGTTACTCGATGATCTATAACGCTCCCGTCTCCAAGGTCATCGCCAGCCGGTTCTGGGTATCCCTGCCGCTTGTCGGTCTGGCGTGGCTCTTTTCCGGCCTGCTTGGCTTTGCGCTGGGGGTGATTGCCGGTGCCTGTTCAGGCTCTGTAGTCGATCGCGTGATCAGGCTTTCCGCCTATGTTCTTGCATCCGCCCCTACGTTCTGGATCGCGATATTGTTGCTGATCATCTTTGCCGTCCAGCTGGGCTGGGCGCCGGTCTGCTGTGCCGGTCCACTTGGTGTGGTGCCGGATGCTGTCACTTTTGGCGACCGGCTGCGCCATCTCGCCTTGCCACTGTCCGCGCTGACGCTTTTCGGTGTCTCTCAGGTCGCGCTGCACACCCGCGCCAAGATCATCGAAATTCTAGAAGGCGATGCCGCGCTTTATGCCCGTGCGCAAGGTGCCGGCAAATGGGATGTGGCGCTCAGGCATGGCGCCCGCAACGCGGCACTGCCCGCCGTGACAATTCTTTTTGCCTCGCTCGGGGAGCTTTTTGGCGGGTCGATACTGGCGGAGCAGGTTTTTGCCTATCCGGGGCTTGGACAGGCTGCTGTTTCCGCAGGCATCAAGGGCGATGTGCCGTTGCTCCTCGCCGTCACTCTTTTTCTGACGCTGTTCGTATCGGTCGGTAACATGATTGCCGATATGCTTTATCGGCTTGTGGACCCGCGGCTGCGCGATGACGCTCTTTCGGCTGGAGGGCAATATGGCTGAACTGGAACAGCGCCAGAGCTTTGAGCCTCTGGTCTTGCCGAGGATGGGCAACAGGGTCTGGACCCTGACTGCAGCCCTTATCGGCTTCATGCTGATACTGCTGATACCGATATTGGCCGTGCTTACGGGGCCGGCAGGTGTGGCGACGGATTTTGCCGCAAGGCTTTCCCCACCGGACTGGGCACACTTGTTTGGAACCGACCAGATGGGACATGACCTTCTGGCGCGTACCATCAAGGGGCTTCGCACAAGTCTCTGGGTGGGGCTGCTTGCTTCATGCTGTTCCGTTGTTATCGCCACTGCTCTTGCGCTGGTTGCAACAGCCGGCGGTCGGTTTGCGGATGCCATCGTGTCGCTTCTGGTTGACGCGACCATCGGGCTTCCGCACCTTGTGCTGCTGATCCTGATCTGCTTTGCGCTGGGTGGCGGGCCTGTTGCCGTCACGGTTGCCGTAGCGCTCACGCACTGGCCGCGTCTGACACGCATATTGCGTGCTGAAGTCCTGCAGGTAAGGCAGGCCGATTATGTTGTCTCCGCGCGCCATTTCGGCAAATCGTGGGGCGTGATCACAATCGGGCACATTCTGCCTCAGATCCTGCCGCAAATGCTGGTCGGGCTTGTTTTGATGTTCCCGCATGCCATTTTGCATGAGGCCAGTCTGACATTTCTCGGGTTCGGCCTCGACCCGACCCGGCCGGCCATCGGTGTAATGCTCTCAGACTCGATGCGTTATCTGACAGCAGGAAAGTGGTGGCTTGGCCTGTTTCCGGGGCTGTGCCTGCTTCTGCTCGTGCTCAGTTTTGATGCTGTCGGCAATGGGGTACGTCTCATTCTCGATCCCAGGACGGCGCAGACATGACCCTGCTTTCTTTCAATAATGTTGACCTGTCATTCCGTCGCTATTGTGGGCTGCTGAAGGTTCGTGAGATGCCGGTTCTCAGCCGTATCGGCTTTGCGGTGAAACGCGGTGAGGTGGTCGCCCTTATCGGCGCGTCCGGTGGCGGAAAGAGCCTGATTGCCCATGCATTGTTCGGCATATTGCCACCCAATGCTCAAATCAGAGGCGATATCCATTTTGACGGGCTGCGTGTCGATGAAAGCACTCGTCCGGCTTTGCTCGGGCGGCGCATGGCTCTGGTTCCTCAGTCGATCAGTCATCTTGATCCTATGGCGCGCTGCTTTCAGCAATTGCGCTGGGCGGCTCGCCGGGCCGGGCTTAAGGCAGATGATGCCGCGCTTATGGCGGTGTTGGCACAGTTCGGACTGGATGCGGATGCGGCGCGCGCCTTTCCTCACCATCTTTCCGGTGGTATGGCGCGGCGTATGTTGATGGCCATCGCGACGGTTGGCGACCCGGACCTGATTGTCGCCGATGAGCCGACCAGCGGCCTCGATGATGACAACGCTGCGCGTATTCTTTCAAAGCTAAAAAGCCTGGCTGCAAATGGTAAGGGCGTGCTTTTGATCACACATTCTCTGGCGACCGCACTTGCCTATGCCGACAGCGTTTGCCTTGTCCGAAATGGCACGGTCGCGGGTGAGGAGCGCGCAGAAGCCTTCGAAGATTGCGGAGAGCGCCTACGTTCCGATTATGCGCGTGCCCTCTGGCAGGCGCTGCCACACAACGGATTTCGGGTGAACGGCGATGCTTGAAGCGAAGAATATCTGTTTTCGCTATCGTAACAGGTCACCGGTCATCGACGGGATCGATCTTGCCATTCGTCCTGGCGAAATCGTTGGGATGACGGGCCGGTCCGGGGTCGGGAAATCGACATTCGCCCGTATTCTTGCTGGCCATTACCGACCGGCTTCAGGGCAGGTCCTCGTCGATGGCGCGGCCCATCCGCAGGGCTTTAACCCGGTCCAGTATCTTCATCAGTCTCCGGTTTTCGCCGTCAATCCGCGCTGGACAGTTGGAAAGATCATCGCCGAGGCCTGGCAGCCCGATGCGCCGCTCAGAGAGGCGTTCGGCGTCTCGAACACATGGTTTGATCGTTATCCACACGAGATATCGGGTGGGGAGTTGCAGCGCGTTGCTCTTTTAAGGGCATTCGCGCCGCGAACCCGCTATCTGATTGCTGACGAGATTTCCGCGCAGCTGGATCCCCTGACACAGGCGCAGATATGGTCCGTACTGCTTGAGCAGGCCGAAAGTCGTCAGCTGGGTGTCCTCGTTATCAGTCATGACATGCCGCTTCTTGAGCGGATCGCACACCGCATTATCACCATATGATGGTTGCCGACGTTCCAAGGCGTTGACCTCCTGATAATCCGGTACGCATCCTCTGGGCACCAATCCGAAAGCTCGCAGATTATATGTGAACGCCTTTTCATGAATGTTTTCAAGTCTGTGTGGATATGGAACGGCTTTTCTGGCCCTGCGCTGAATGCGCTTACGCGTTGGGTTTTGTCCGGGTAAAACAAAGGCGCAGACCGTGAGATCTGCGCCTTTGCTTGTTCGTGTATGATCGGAAATCAGAGATACCGTAACAGATCGTTGACTCGGTCCTGCATATCGGCCAGCGCATCGTCGATGCTTTTCTGGCCGGTCATGGCTGCGTTCATTTCCTGGCCAATAATATCCTGGATGGCGAACTGGCGCTGAACTTCACCGGGCACCGGCGTCCCGATTTCGGCAACTTCCAGAACCGTTTCGCGATGCGGCAGGGCCCGGAATTCTTCAGAGTCCAGCACCGCCTGAACCGACGGCAGGTGGCCGGTGCGGGCCCAGTCATAGTCGTTGTCGTAGATGAACTTCAGGAACTTGCCGATGGCCGCTTCTTCTTCATCCGAGCGATCCATGCGCGAGACGGCCAGGCTGTGGCCGTCGGCATACTGGCTGCGGGTGCCGGAATAGAGCTGCGGATAGGGAACCACGGTGTAGCCGCCGGCATTGAGCGCCGTGCCGTCTTTTTCCGATTCGGCATTGTAATCGCCGATGACCCAGGTGCCACCCTCATGGACGCCGGCATCGCCCGCCAGGAAGGCGTTCAGCGAAGCGCCGTAGTCGAGGTCCTTGGTAACATAGCCTTCGTCGTAAAGCGTCTTGTAGAGTTCAAGCACGGCCTTGGCTTCCGGCGTTTCGATGGAAATTGCCGTCGGATCGGCGAAGAAGTCGGCATCCTGCTGCTGCAGATAGGTGTAGAAATCGCGGGTATAAAGCGCGGTCTCATTGGCGAGCGGCATGGTGAAATAGGGCTTGCCGGTGGCTTCCTGGAACTGTTCGGCCTGGGCCAGGAGTTCCTCGGCGGAGGTCGGCAGAACCGGCGTGCCGTCCTCGTTGACAAGGCCGGCCTCGTCGAAGAGCGCGAGGTTGATGTGCCAGAGCTGGCTCCAGTTGTCTATCGGCAGACCATAGATCTCGCCGTCACGGGTCACACCGGTCAGGCTTGCCTTGGTGAAGCTTTCCGGCGAGATGCCCTGCTGCTCCAGCAGCTCATTGAGCGGCATCAGCAGGTTCTTGGACACATAATCGCCGAGAACCGACTGGTGGATCGTCACGACATCCGGCGGATCGCCGGCGGCAAACTGGGCCGTCAGCTGGTCGTAACCGGGCCATTCAACAGTGGTGACGTTGACCGTGATATCCGGGTTTTCTTCTTCGAACTTGTTGACCAGCGAGGTGATGATGCCGCATTCGCCAACGGCTGCGGAAACATCGGTATTGTCTCCCCAGTCGGCATCGCAGGCGCCGAAGAAGCGCTGGAAGTCGATGGTGGTGTCGGCCAGTGCCGGGCTTGCCACCGAAAGTGCGGCAACGGAGAATGCGCCGAGCAGCGCCTTTTTCAAACGGTATGTCATATCTACTCCTCCACAAAACGAGCCGTCATCGGCCGTTTGTTTTTCGCCTCAAAGGGCGATCCCAGATTCGGTTCCGTCTCCCGCGGCGGCGTTTGCCGCCATGCGGGCATTCTTTCCGGTTTTTTCATTCGATAAACACGGGCACAGCGCGCCCGCGCGACATCACTTCTCCGCCGAGCCGGAAACGGCGGTGACGATGTATTTCTGGAAAAACAGGTAGACGATCAGGATCGGCGCACTGGCGAACACCGCCTGAGCCATCAGGAAGCCGAGTCCCTCGGTCTGTGCGAAATTCATCTGCGAGGAGGCGATCCCGACCGTCAGCGTGTACATTTCCTTGCGGGTTGCGGTGATCAACGGCCAGAAATAGTCGTTCCAGGCAATCAGGAAGGTGAAAATGCCGAGCGTCGCCTGCGCCGGCAACGTCAGAGGCAACAGCACCTTCCAGAAAATCTTGAAACGGCTGGCATTATCCAGAAGTGCCGCCTCGTCGTATTCCTTCGGGATGGCGCGGAAAAACTGCGTCATCAGGAACACACCGAAGGGCGCGGACAGACCCGGCAGGATCAGCGCATAATAGGTGTTGTGCAGGCCGATGCCGGCAAAGATCTGGTGCCGGGCGATCAGCACGGCCTGTTCGGGGATCGCAAGGCCCAGAAGCACGATGATGAAGATCGTGTTGCGGAAGGGGAAATTAAGCCGCGCGAAACCGTAGCCGGCAAGCGAGGTCAGCACCAGAATGCCGAAGGTGATCGAACCCGAGACGATGACGCTGTTCAACACCCAGCGGAATACCGAGGAATTGCCGAAGATGTTGAGATAGTTCGCAATCGTATAGGGGCCGTGAAAGACCGAGTTCATGTTGGCCATGAGCTCTGAATTGTCTTTCAGCGACAGGCCGATGACCCACAGGACGGGCGCCACCATGATCAGCGCCAGAACGATCACCGAACCGAGGATCAGCCGGTCGCCGAGCGTGTTTTTCTTGGAAAGACCGAAGGAGCTCATCAGTTGTCTCCCTTCTTGCGCGAGACCATGAACTGGGCCATGGCGGCGATCAGGATCATCACGAACAACACTTCGGAAGCTGCGGCACCCAGGCCGATATCCCAGCGGGTAAAGGCCATCTGATAGATATAGAGCACCATCGGCAGGGATTCATTGTTGGGGCCGCCATTGGTCATCAACCGGGCCTGGCCAAAGAGCTGGAACTGCATCACGATCTGGATGATGACCACCAGAATGACAGTGCGCTTGATGGAAGGCAGGGTGATATAGCGCAAGGTTCGCCATCGCCCGGCATTGTCGAGAGCGGCCGCTTCATAGATCTCTTTCGGGATCTGTTGAAGCGCCGAGAGATAGAGCATCATCGGCAGGCCGATACACCACCACACCGTCGCAATCGCAATGCCGATCATCACCAGGTCCGGATCGGAGAGGAATGCGGGCGGCGTTGCATCGAACCAGCCGTAAATCGTGGCGAGCAGGCCGAACTGGCCGATGAAGACGATGCGCCAGATCAACGTGACGATGGTCACCGAAAGCACCGACGAGGAGAAATAGAGCGTGCGCAGCGCAGCGGCGGTCTTCGTCTGCCGGTTCAGCGCGAGCGCCAGGAAAAGCCCGACCAGCGCCAGCGGCGGAACGCTCAAGAACACGAAATAGAAGGTGTTCCAGACGGCCTTGAGAAAGACGCCGTCATTGAGCAGGCGGACATAATTGCCGATGCCGATAAAACGGCCCATGGAAAAGGCGTCGGCCCGGTGCAGGCTGAGCCAGATGTTCCAGATCATCGGGAACACCAGCAGGGTGATGAAGAACACCATATAGGGCGCGATGAACAGCGCATTGCCCCAGCGCGGGGCATTGATGTTGGCGGTGGCCGTCTTCACCCCCTTCTTGTCGTGACGGGCAAGTGCGGCGCGGGTCGACTGGGCGTCAGACATTGTGCGCCTCCTGCCCTTCCGCTGCCGCCTCTGCGCTTGCGTGATAGGCCTTGCCGTTGGAATCGAACAGATGGCAGGCCGAACCGTCGAAAGCGAGATGCACGGTGTCGCCGATTTTAGCGCGGCTGAGACCGATATCCTCGGCGACAACGACGCTGTCATCGCCAAGCCGGGTGTAAAGCAGGGTGCGGTCGCCAAGCCGCTCAAGCACGTCGACCGTGCCCTCGGTGGTGCCGCTGGCCGCATCGGATACGCATTTGACCGCTTCGGCGCGAATGCCGAGCTTCATCGTCTTTTCCGGCAGGTCCGCCGTCTTGACGCCGGTCTTCAGCTTTGCGCCGTCGGGGAAACGCGCAAGGGCAAAGCCGCCGTCATCGGTGATTTCGGCCGGCAGAAAATTCATCGTCGGCGAACCGACAAAACGGGCGACGAATTCGCTCACCGGCCGGCTGTAAATCTCCATCGGTTCGCCGATCTGCTCGATCTTGCGGTTGTTGAGCACCACGATCCGGTCGGCCAGCGTCATCGCCTCGATCTGGTCGTGGGTGACGAAGATCATGGTCGAAGCGACGCGGTTGCGAAGCTGGGCCAGTTCGACGCGGGTTCTCACCCTCAAAGCCGCATCGAGGTTCGACAGTGGCTCGTCGAACAGAAAGGCTTCCGGTTCCTTGACGATGGCGCGGCCGATGGCGACGCGCTGGCGCTGGCCGCCGGACAGCTGGTTGGGCTTGCGCTCCAGCAGGTGGCTGATCTCCAGCATGCGCGCGGCTTCCTTGATCCGCGCATCGATGACCGATTGTTCGACGGAGATGTTCTTCAGCCCGAAAGCCATGTTTTCCGCCACGCTCATATGCGGATAAATGGCGTAGTTTTGAAACACCATGGCAAGGCCGCGTTTGCCGGGCGGCAGATTGTCGATGCGCTTGCCGTTGATGGCGATCTCGCCCTCGTCAACCGCTTCAAGCCCTGCGATCATGCGCAAAAGCGTTGATTTTCCGCAGCCCGAGGGACCGAGAAAAACCATGAATTCATTGGCCGCAATCGACAACGATATGTTGTCGAGAACGGTGAGGCTGCCGTAACGCTTGGTGATATTCTTGATTTCGATCTGAGCAGTCATTCTGCCGTTCTCCCCGGCCGCAAATCCCGGCCCTTCCGACGACTTTTCCTAAGCTCCCGCGTTCTCAGGCACGTTTTCCGCATGCCTGAAAACACATTGCCGGATCCACGCGGAAACGGGAGGCTGTGCCACCCATTGTTTCCTCCCGATGCATGTCCGAGCGTTAAAAGACCCTAAGACAAATCGCCCATTTGTCAACATGATTTCCGGTTTGAACCAGAAACCATGGTTTAGTTCAGCTTGATACGCACGAAGCGATAGCTGAGCGGTGCGATGCTTGCTGTGAGGCCCTTCCCGCCGAGTGCGGCGTCGGCTGCATCTTCAGGCTTTACTGCGTCTGGCGCGGATGCCGTGTTGGTGATGTCGACGTCCGAATGAGCAATCACCTTGTCGTCCAGGATCGTGTCGGCATCGAAACCTTCCAGTGCGAGATCGATCTCGGCCGCCTCGCTTTGGTGGCGGTTGACGAGGAAGAAGGAGATCGTTCCATCCTCTGCGTTATGAACGGCTGAGGCGTCGACATAGGGCACTTCGCCGATGTCTTCGGTGGTGTAGCCGGGGCAGTCGAGCGCAAGCTTCAGTGCCGTGCCGCGTCCATAGCGGGATGCGAAGTAGTAGGGATAGAAGATCGTTTGCCGCCAGGCTGCGCCACCGGGCTCCGTCATGATCGGGGCAATGACATTCACGAGCTGCGCCAGGCAACCGATCTTGACCACATCGGCGCGGTTGATGAAGGTGTTCAGGATGCAGCCGACCTGCAGCACGTCCTCGAAATTATAATCATCCTCGAGCAACGGCGGCGCAAACGGCCAGCCTTCCTTGCCGGCAAGCGTTGCCTCGTCGCGCTTTTTCGAATGATACCAGACGTTCCATTCATCGAACGAGATATAAACGTCCTTCTTCGAGCGCTTCTTCGATTTCACATAGGCGATCACGCCGGCAACCGTGTCGATGTAATTGGCAAGTACCTTCGACTTGGCGAGATAGCCGGCCGTGTCCTTTTCGTGATTCTCGAAATACATGTGCAAGGAGATGTAATCGACGGCATCGTAGGTATGGTCGAGAACCGTCGCTTCCCATTCGGGATAGGTCTGCATGAAGGAGGACGACGAACCGCAGACGACCAGTTCGAGATCCTTGTCGAACTGGCGCATGGCCTTGGCGGTCTCATAGGCCAGGCGGCCATATTCTTCCGCCGTCTTGTGGCCGGTCTGCCAGGGGCCGTCCATCTCGTTGCCAAGGCACCAGAGCTTGACATTCCAGGGCTCCTCGCGGCCGTTTTCGCGGCGCAGGTCCGACCAGGCGCTGCCGCCGGGATGGTTGACATATTCGAGGAAGTTGCGGGCCTCGTTGATGCCGCGGGTGCCGAGATTGATGGCCAGCATCATTTCCGTGCCGACATCGTCGCACCATTTGGAAAACTCGTGAATGCCGACCTGATTGCTTTCGGATGTGTGCCAGGCGAGGTCAAGACGAACGGGGCGTTCTTCCTTCGGGCCGATGCCGTCTTCCCAGTTATAGGCAGACACGAAATTGCCGCCGGGATAGCGCACGACCGGCACATCGAGCTCGCGCACGAGCGCCTTGACGTCATCACGCATGCCATTCTCGTCGGCCGTCGGATGATCGGGTTCATAGATGCCGGTGTAAACGGCGCGGCCCATATGCTCGATGAACGAGCCGTAGAGCCTCGGATCGATTTCGGAAATCGTGTAGTCTTTGTGGACGGTAATCCCGGCGCGCATTGTGTCTCCTCCAAATCCCAAAATTTTGGTTTAAACCAATTTTCATGATCAATAGAAACCCGATTGCGCTTTCCGTCAAGCGCCTTTTAAGCGCCACCCGGAAATTTTTCCGCAGCCGGACGTGCCTACTTGGTTGTAATGCGCAGAACGATGTCCTGGTCGTAATTGCCGAAACCCCGGCCAAAAATATTGACGCCGCCAGGGTGGCGGGCATCCGCGCGCACGCTGATCGAGAGGCGGATCGAGTGGTGCTGATCCAGTTTCAGGTCTTTCAAAGCAATATCGGAAATGCGCATTCCATCAACATAAGCGCCGTTTTCCGTGACACGAAAGCGTTTCAGCATTCCGTATTGTGATCCTTTGAGTTTCCACCAATCTGGTGTGAGAACGCCGCGGCGATCTCCGAAATCACCGGGCGATGTCCACTGGCCGATGTCGATACCGTTGATGCCAATGGTGATATCCGATGGCCAGTTGGGGTTGGTCCCCGGCACTTCCGAAGACAATTCCAGTGAAAACTCGATCTCCGTTATAGTGCGATTGTCGAGCCGGGCATTGTTGGGGAACTGATAATCAACTGAGCCGCGCGTGAACCAGATCAGACCGGCGCGCATGCGCTGCGGATCAAGGAAGGCATCGGGCACATCCAGAAGGCCGATAATGCCTTCGGTCGTGCACAGCCCGCACGGCGCGCTGACATCGAAACTTGTGTAGAGGCCGACCGGCATTGCCACTTCAATGGCGTCATCGCGGCGCTCTTCCGCTGCATCGCCGAAGGAAATAACGACTTCATCATAAATGCTGGAGCAAACTTTCTGGTTGCCTTTACGGGCGCGCTGGCTCTCGGTTCTGATGAGGCCAGCTTCTTCCAGAAGCTGAACGCTCAAGGAAACAGTCGATTGCGGTAACTTCAGAAGCTCACCAATTTCCTTGACGTTCAGCGGGCCCTTGCGGCGTAAAAGCTTAAGCACAGAAATGCGTGCGGGCGCGGCAAGGCCTTTGATGATATGCGGATCCTTTTCCGGATCGACGACGAGAAAGTTGCGCGCCATGTCAAGGTTTACTCAGTTCCAGCGTGTAATAAAACGTTCATATCAGGATTTTTGGCACGGTCAAACCGGCTCCGGGTGGGTCGGGCGCCATAAAGGCTGTTTACGCCGCCCGGTCCCGCAGTTATCAGGCTGATTTTACCTGCTGCGTCAGACGGGCCCAGTCCGGCAGAAAATCGTCATGAGCAACCAGCAGATCATCAACCATTGACCAGATCTGGTCGAGATCGAGCTCTGCGGCCGTATGCGGGTCCATCATCGCGGCATGATACAGGTGCTCCCGGTTTTCATGAACGAGCGCTGCCACTGTCAACTCCTGCACGTTGATATTGGTGCGGATGAGCGCCGTCAGCTGCGGCGGCAGGTCGCCGATATAGGTGGGCTGAATGCCGGAGGCATCGACGAGGCACGGCACTTCCGCCGCGCAGTTATCCGGCAGCGAGGTGATGCAGCCATTGTTGCGGATATTGCCGTAGATGACGGAGGGCTCGCCGGTCCACACCGAATTCATGATCGACGAGGCGTATTCCTTGCTCTGCTCTACCTTGATTTCATCGGCCTTCCTGTATTCTGCCGCCTGATCCTTCCATTTGGCAATCTGCTCGACACAACGCACGGGGTATTCGTCCAGCGGAATGCCGAATTTCTCGATCAGATCCTCGCGGCCTTCCTTGATGAAATAGGGCGTGTATTCGGCAAAATGCTCCGAGCTTTCGGTGACGAAATAGCCAAGCCGCGTCAGCATTTCGTAACGCACCTTGTTGGGGCAGCGCGGGTTCCAGCTTGACGGTTTCGGGAACCGGCCTTCGCGGTAACCGCGCACCAGATCGGGGTAGAGATCGCGGTAGCTGCCGTCTTTCTGGCGATGCTCGAATTTCAGGAAGAACGCCATATGGTTGATGCCGGCCGAACGGTAGCGGATTTCCTCATAGGGAATGTCAAGGTCGCGCGCCAGTTCACCGGCGGTGCCCTGCACCGAATGGCAGAGGCCGACCTGCTTGATCTGAGGATATTTTTCCGCAATTGCCCAGGTGTTGATCGCCATCGGGTTTACATATTGCAGCAGAATGGCGTCGGGGCAGACCTGCATCATGTCCTCGCAGATCGACCAGAGATGCGGCACGGTACGCAATCCGCGCATGATTCCACCAACGCCGAGCGTATCGGCAATGGTTTGACGCAGCCCGTATTTCTTAGGGATTTCAAAGTCTGTAACGGTCGCGGGCTTATAGCCGCCGATCTGGAAGGCCACGACGACAAAATCCGCACCATCCAGGGCCTCGCGCTGGTTCAGATGTGTCGTGATCTTAGATTTCGAGCCAAGTGTTCTGGCAAGCTTTCCTGCGACGATTTCACTTTCGGCCAGCCGCTCGGGATTGATGTCCATCAGTGCGATTGAGGCATCCTTCAGCGCCGGGCGTTGCAGCGCATCACCGATGATATTTTTCATGAAAACCGTCGAACCGGCGCCGATAAATGTGATCTTGGGTTGTCTCGTCATGCTGGTACTTTCTTGTCTTAAACTAAGCGGCAACTTCGAAGGCAGCTTTAACAAGCCGTTTCGTGTAGTCGGTTTGGGGATTATCCAGCACAGCCTGAACCGGTCCCTGTTCCACGATCCTGCCGTGCTGCATGACGCAGACGCGGTGGCAGAGCGCGCGGACGACCTTCAGATCGTGCGAGATGAAGAGGTAGCTCAGGCCGCGCTCGGTCTGGAGCCTGCGTAGCAGCTCGATAATCTGTGCCTGCACAGAAAGATCGAGCGCCGAGGTCGGTTCATCCAGCAGAATGAACTCCGGCTCCAGCGCGATGGCGCGTGCAATGGCAATACGCTGACGCTGACCACCTGAAAACTCATGCGGAAAACGATGCGTAATGGAGCCGGGCAGCCCGGAACTGACGAGTGCATCACGCACCCGCTCATCGCGGTCCTTTCCGGTTTTTCCGATGTCGTTGACGATCAAACCTTCCTCGATGATTTGCCCCACGGTCATGCGTGGGTTCAGCGAGGAAAACGGATCCTGAAAGACAACCTGCATACGCGAGCGCAACGGACGCAGCTGTTCGCGTGTCAGGCTTTCGATATTGCGTTCGTCGAAAAGAACCCTGCCGTCATCGGCGTGGATCAGGCGCATCAGCGCCTGCCCGAAGGTGGTTTTGCCCGAGCCGCTCTCGCCGACAAGCCCGAGCGTTTCCTGTTTTCTGAGCGTGATCGAAAGATTGTCAACCGCAACCAGCTCGCTGAAATGGGCCTTGAAGAAGCCGCCTGAGCGGAGCGTGAAGGCCACCCGCACATCCTGACCTTCAAGGATCGGTCTTGAGCCCTCCGGCATCGGATTGGCTTCACCTGTTGGTTCGGAGCTTAAAAGCTTGCGGGTATAAGGATGGGACGGGTTTTCGAAGAGTGCCTCCGTGGTGTTGTGTTCACGGACAACACCTTCGCTCATCACATAAACATAATCGGAGAAGTGGCGCACCACGGTCAGATCATGCGTGATCAGGATCACTGCCATGCCGAGATCACGCTGAAGCTCGCGGATCAGTCCGAGAATTTGCGCCTGAACCGTGACGTCCAGTGCCGTCGTCGGTTCATCGGCAATCAGAACATCCGGCTTGTTGGCAAGTGCCATGGCAATCATTACGCGCTGGCGCTGGCCACCGGAGAGCTGGTGCGGATACTGTTTCAGCCGTGCTTCAGGCTCCGGGATCTGCACCTGCCGCAAGAGCGCGATGGTCTCTTCTTCCGCCTTCTTTCGGCTCATCCGCCGGTGGGTCTGGATCGCTTCGATGATCTGTGAGCCGATTGTATAGATCGGGTTCAGCGAACTCATTGGCTCCTGAAAGATCATCGAAATCCGCGATCCGCGCATGTCCCGACGCTGGCGTTCAGAGAATTTGAGAACGTCCTCTCCGTTATAATTTATCGTGGAACCCTTGCCGACGCTTGCCCGCTTTGGAAGCAGGCCCATCACCGTTCGAGCTGTCACGGATTTACCCGAGCCGGATTCACCGACAATGGCAATTGTCTCTCCGCTGTAAAGCTGAAACGAGACATCGCGGACAGCATTGACGGTGCCATCTTCCACCTTGATGTCGACGGCAACATTGCGGGCATCAATCAGCGGTGCACCTTCTTTTTCGGCCCTGTCGCGGCGCTCAGGTGGTGCTGTGTCGTATCTGAGATCATCAGTCATCTTGTAGAAAGCCTCCTGAACTCAATAAGGGTCGATGGCATCGCGCAGACCGTCGCCGAAAGCGTTGAACGCAAACACGGTCAGAAGCACAAAGGCCACGGGGGAAAGCAGCCACGGATAGGCGCCGATTACCGAATAATTGGAAGTATCGCGCAGCATCAGCCCCCAAGAAATCAACGGTGGCTTCACCGCAAAGCCGAGAAAACCGAGAAAGGCTTCCAACAGAACCACGGTCGGGATCGCCAGCGTGACAGCAACGATGACGTGGCTCATCACATTCGGCAGGATGTGGCGGAAGATGATTCGTTTGTCGGTTGCGCCAACGGCGATGGCCGCACGCACATAATCCATTCGAACCAGGCCCATGGTCTTGCCACGCACCTCGCGCGACATCTGCGCCCAGCCAAGGGCGGACATGACGGCGATGACGAAGCCGAGAAAAACTTTCGTCGGTGCCGTGACCGGGATCAACGAGGCGAGCGCCAGATAAAAAGGCAATTGCGGGAAGGCGAGCACCAACTCCACCACACGCTGGATCCAGGCGTCAACAGGTCCACCGAAATAGCCGGATGTCATCCCCACCGAGGTGCCGACAACGGTCACAACCGAAACAACCGTCAGCGCGATCAGAAGCGAAATTCGCGAACCATAAAGAATACGCGACAGCACATCCCGGCCGAGCTTGTCAGTTCCCAGAAAGTGGATCACCGAGCCGTCCGTAGCGCCGATAAAGTGTCGATCCGCAGGGATGAAGCCAAAGAGTTTATAGGGGGCGCCTTTGACGAAAAGGCCAAGAATTTGCGGGTTTTCATAGTCCGGACCGACGAGCGGCTGGAATGTGACCGGGTCAAGCTCTCCCGTATCGCCTAACGGATAAGAGCGCGGCGGGAAAACAAAGTCACCGTCCTGATTGAACACGGTGATTGTCTGCGGAGGTTGATAGGCCTGGCCGGTCGCACGTGGATCAGCTGGCGAGAGAAAATCGGCAAACACGGCGATGAAAAGTAGAAACACCACCAGAACAAGGCCCATCATGCCTGAGAAGGAACGCTTGAGGCGGCGCCAGACCAGCGCCAGATAGGTTTCGTTCTTGCTGGCTTCCGGTTCTTTTACAACGTCAACGGTTTCAAGAATATTGTCGGTCATGCCGCAGCCCTCCCTGTCTGTCGCACGCGTGGATCAAGGGCTGCCAGAAGAAGATCAGCGATGATGTTGCCGATCAGCAGCATGGCAGAAAGCAACAGCATGAAGGTGGCAGTCACATAGACATCGCCGACCTCCATTGAGCCGACAATCGCCGGGCCAACGGTTGGCAGTGCAAAGATGATCGCCACCTCGATTTCGCCCGTCAACATGTATGGCAGGACAACTCCCTGATACATCACCAGCGGGTGCAGCGCATTGGGCACTGCATGGCGCATGATGACCTTGCGTTCTGAAAGGCCTTTGGCGCGCGCAGTTTCGACATATTGCATGTTGAGCGTATCAAGCAAATTGCCGCGCATGACCCGCATATTATAGGCCAGCCCACCAAAGGTGGCGATGGCGACCACCGGCCAGATATGTTGCACAAGATTGACGAACTTGCCCCAAGACCATGGCGCACCGCCATATTGCGGCGAGTAGAAACTGCCCACCTCCGAGACATCGAAATG
This sequence comes from Martelella mediterranea, assembly GCF_004342225.1. Classification (GTDB taxonomy): domain Bacteria; phylum Pseudomonadota; class Alphaproteobacteria; order Rhizobiales; family Rhizobiaceae; genus Martelella; species Martelella mediterranea_B. The sequence goes on from NZ_SMAR01000004.1 coordinate 112,945, forward strand.
AAACACAAGAACATAAACGATAATCAGCGCCATCAGAAAACGTGGCACAGTCATGCCCAGAAATGCGACGCCGGATAAGGCGGTGTCGATCCAGCTATATTGTCTGGTCGCCGCGACAATACCGAAACCGATACCGAATATGGATGCCAGAATGTGGCAAACGAGCGCCAGCGCCAGAGTGCGCGGCAGCCGTTCAGCGACGACATCGGAAACGGGCTTGTTGTAGTAAAGGCTCTGGCCGAAATCGCCATGCAGAACAATGCCCTTGATCCAGTTGACATATTGCAGTGGCAGCGGGTCATCGAGCCCATTGGCTTCACGATAGGCCTGCGCCTGCGCGTCAGCCTGTTCGAATGATGCTCCGCCCTGGTTGATCGCCTGCGAGCGGATATAATCGCTGTAGTCTCCGGGCGGGGCCTGGATGATCGTAAAGGTTACGATGCTGAGCACGAAAAGCAGCATGATCCCTGACGAAATCCGGGCAAAAAGAAATCTGACCATAGTCTCCTTGCGTCCCTTCTGAAGCGTTTTGCCGGTTTTGCCGGAAACACTTTTGTGGCGGAGCCGGTTTGCCGGGAGAGCAGGCTCCGGCTCCGCGCGGTTGGCAGCGGCCGGCAGATGCGGTCGCCACGACGCTTTCGTTTCAGGTTCAGCCCTTCACTGGACCATCTGCACCGGGCTTGCCCGGCAGGGTTTCGGGAAACAGCTGATAACCGCCCTGTTCATCCTTCGGCACAAACATGCGCTCGCGGATAATGGCGTCTTCGGCCCAGTTGAACATGAAGATCGGCGCCCCGGCGGCAACATTATCGAGGCGCTTGTTGACGATCAGCGCACCGGGAAATTCCGTCAGCCCGATCGTGTCGACGTTTTTTGTCGCGACCTCCTGATACTGTTTCATCAGCTCGGCGCGTTCAGCATCGTCACTGGTTGCAATGAAGTGGCTGACGATCTCGACGAGCTGTTCTTCATAAGGCATCAGATCGAGCGTGCCGTCCGGGCCAGCGCGATGGTGGTGGCTGGTTCTCGGGCCAACCGGGGCCAGAGACGTTGTACCCTGAACGACAGAGGCAAGCGCAGGGGAGTTACGCAGGATCATCCAGTCGAAATCACCGCCATAACGCATCGATTCATACTGGTTGTTGTCGATCGAGTTCTGGACCACGCGCAAACCAACCTGCTGCAGCTGGCCGATGACACCTTCGGCAAGGTTAACGTCGGTGTTGTAGGAAGAGCTGAGCAGCAGGATGATGTTGAGATCTTCGCCATTCAGCGTGCCTTCCGGCCAGTTCACAAAGCCATTGCCGTCGGTGTCTTCGAGACCGAGAGAGGCGAGGATCTCTTTCGCACCTTCCGGATCGTAGGGGTAATAATAGGTCGATTCCCGGTCATAAAAGCTGGTACCGGAATTCAGGCCGCCTGGATAAATGGCGGTAAAAGGACCGCGCACCAACGAATCTCCAAGGCTCTGACGGTCAATGGCCATGGTAATGGCTTTGCGGAATTCCGGGTTCCTGTTGAGTTCTCGCACGGCCTGAGCCCGTGCATCCGGCTCACCCCAGCCATTGCCAGACAGGTTCATCCGCATGTTGTAGCCGATAAGGCGCGGACCGAAGGCAAGGCGGGCAGGGGCGGTTTCTTCTGCCGCGCGGCGCAGCGCCACGACAAAGTTTTCCGGCTGTTCAAGATTGGAAAGGTCGGCAGAGCCGGCAATCGTCTGAATATCACGGTCGGCCCAGGTCGAGAGTTTATAGTGAAGCTCGTCGATATAGGGTAGCTGATGGCCTTCTTCGTCGACCTTCCAGTAATAAGGGTTGCGGCGTAAAACGATAATATCGTCTGAACGGTATTCGACCGGCGCCCAGGCGCCCATGACCGGCCAGTTCAGCATTTCCGGGGGGAAGCCGTTGCGATATTCGTCATAGGTCGTATCGGCATATGACGGATGCTTCGTCTTCATGATATGAGCCGGGCCGGGGCAGAAATTTCCGTAAGCCATGTTGAATAGATACTGACGCGGGAATTCTTCCTCGAATGTCCACTCGACCGTGTAATCATCCAGTGCTTTCAGCGTCGTGTTCGAGCCGAAGGTTTCACGGCTGGCGCCATTGAGCGGCGTCACATTGGGATCGACGATGTTGTCTTCCCACATAAACAGCACATCCTCGGAGGTGAAGGGCACACCATCGGACCATTTCGCGCCTTCGATCAGGTGCATCGTCAGCGTGTGGCCGTCTTCAGACCATTCCCAGCTTTTGGCAAGGTTTGGCAATGGCTCCATGTCCGAGGCCTCAACCTGATAAAGCGGGGCTGTGCGTGTCAGGCATTCAAACATGCCGATGTCGATACCGCCCCAGCCGGTGCTTTGGCCTGCCTGATAATTCCAGCCCTCCGGCCGTCCGCCGATCACGTGACGCAGCGTGCCACCATAAACACCGATGCCGTCAGGCATGTTCCCGGTTTTAAACACCAGTGGCTCTTCTGGAAGACGTTCTTCCACCGGTGGCAATGCCCCTGTTTCGACGAAGTTTTTCGTTATCCATTCGGGTTCCGAATAGGATGAAAGTGCTTTGAATGACGCGATGGAATCCCGCGGCACATAGGTGATCTTGGACTGGGCCGGGAAATCTGGCTGTTCGGGTACCACGGTCGCTTCCGACGCCCATGCGCCAGAAGCAAATACAAATGTTGAAATGCCTGCCGCCAGAATTTTATTCAGATGGCCAGTGGTCGGGTGATGTTGCATCTTGGATTCCTCCCTCTTGAAACTCATGAAAGGGCACGTTGCCCTTTGAGCAATCTCGCTTCGGCCATCTGGCTCCTACCCACAGTTGGCCGAAACAGGTTTAAGGCGCGAAACCGGCACGTCTGCCGGTCTCGCATTGCAGCAAAAAGTCTAGGCGTTGGCTGCAGCGCGTTCGGCCTCTTTCTCCTCACGCATTTCGTCAATGGAGCGAACCTTACGGCGGGCTGCCCCTTCCCAGTCGTGGGTTTTGACGGTGGCGTTTGCAAGCCGCGCTCTGGCATCATCGACGGCATGGGCATATTGCGGTAGCCATTCGGTCTGAGCAACAACCATTTCATCCACCATCTGCCAGACTTCCTCCGGCGTGCAGACCGCGCCAACAAGCGGATCATGCAGCATGGCGAGTTTCAAAAGATCGATATCGCCGGTCACCGCAGCGTGAACCGACATGCGCTGAACATTAATAGAAGACATGCATGTTGCAGCGCAGGCCTCTGGCAGGGTTATCCCGGCCACCATGTTGAGGCCGAAGCGATCGACAAAGCCGGGGGATTCGATGATCGCATCATCCGGCAGGTTGGTGATTACGCCGTTGTTTTTCTGATTGAAGTGACCGCGGTAGACCCGGCCGGTTTCAAGGCCTTCAAGAATGTAGCTGGCATGTTCGCTGGAGCGTTTGGCCGGATCAATCGGCTTAGCCGCATCTTTCAGGAATTCATCATACTCGGTTTCAAACCAGTTGCGGTTTTCAGCCGTGTGGCGCAGATAACCGCCGGTTTCACCGTGGATCCATTCTGACATATCGATCCAGCGATTGATCTCGTCTGGACGTTTGCGATACCAGGGCAGGTATTCGGACAGATGGCCATTGCTTTCGGTTGAATAGACACCGAAACGCTTCAGCACATCGATGCGCACTTTTTCCTGCTGTGAATAGACCGGATGCGCCTCAAAGGCTGCGATCAGCTCATCCTTGCCGATCTTGCGGCCGTTAACGCGCAGATCGGTGAACCATGTCTGATGGTTGATGCCCGAGCACACATAGTCCAGTTCACCGGGCCTGGCCCCCAGAACCTCGGTAATCTGCTCGGCACCGTGCTGAACGCCGTGGCAAAGGCCGATCGTATCAACTTTTCCATAATCAATCGCCGCCCATGTGTTCATAACCATCGGGTTGGCATAGTTCAGGAATTTGGCGCCCGGTTCGGCGACTTCACGGATGTCTTTGCAGAAGTCCAGAATCACCGGAATATTGCGCTGACCATACATGATGCCACCGGCACATATCGTATCGCCAACACACTGATCGACACCATATTTCAGCGGAATGCGGATATCATCGGCATAGGCTTCCAGGCCACCGACACGCACGCATGAGATCACATAGCGCGCACCTTCAATGGCCTTACGGCGGTCGGTGGTTGCCGTGATCTTTGTCGGCAGCTTGTTGGCCTCGACGATGCGTTCCAGAATGGTTTTGACCATCGTCAGGTTCTTCTCGCTGATATCGGTCAGCGCAACCTCAATATTGGCAAACTCCGGAACGCACAGGATATCCTTGAAGAGCGTCTTGGTGAAACCGACGCTGCCGGCGCCGATAATGGCTATTTTGAAAGCGCTCATATCCGCCTCCTTGTTTTGGGAACTTTCAATTGGGTAAAATTAAATGCAGAAATGAGCGCATTGTGTTTCGCATAAGGCCTGAACCGTTCTGCGCATGCCGCCCTTGGCTGCTTGTATTTCCTACTCCTGATGCGCATTATGCCAGTGGCTGAAGATGGCAAAAGAGAGGGATTGTGCTTTTATGGGTAATTCTGTGCTACGTGATCTGCGGGCTCGCGCGCCTATCGGTCGTTTGATTTCCCTGCCGCGGGGACATCAGGATCTCCACGCCATGCCCGTCAGCGCAGGATATGAAGTTCGCACCGATCCGAAATACAGCTGGGATGGAAGGCGCCGCGGCCGCAGTCCGTTTTCGGTTATCCAGTACACGGTCGCCGGTGGCGGCAATTTGCGTTTTGAAAACCGATCGTTCCGGCTTCACCCCGGTGAAACAATGCTGACCTGCATTCCGCATAATCACCGCTACTGGGTGGAAGAGGGTGGATTGTGGGAGTTTTTCTGGATTTCACTCAACGGCGAGGAGGCGATGCGTATTCAGCAGGCCATTCTTGAGACATCCGGCCCGGTTTTGAAGCTCAAGCCGGAAACGGTGGATGAAATGGCGTTATGCGTCAACGAGCTTTTGTCGACGCAGGCTGAAACGCCTGCACGTGCTTCGATGATCGCTTATAAGGTGGCGATGCTGCTTTACGACGATGTCTTCGGAACGCGCGCCATACCGCCGGTGGAAAGCCGGGCAATGCAGCGTGTCATCCATTTTATTGATGAGCATCTGGAAGACGCTTTGCCAGTCGAGCGACTGGCTGAGGTTTCTGGCTTTTCACGAGCGCATTTCTCAAGGCTTTTTGCACAGTCAGAGGGGATGCCGCCCGCCGAATATGTGCTTTTGCGCCGGCTGCGTTTTTCCACGCGGCTGCTGTCCGGCAGCGACCATACGATCAAGGAGGTCGCAGGCATGGCGGGTTTTTCCGATCCGAATTACTTTGCAAAGGTTTTTCGCCGCTATTTTCGCATCACCCCGACGGAATTCCGGCAGATCGGCCTGGCCGCCAGCATTATGAGTCTGAATGACGACCCACCGGACGATGATGTCATGCGCCTTGATCAGGAATATGTTCCTGAAAGTCCGGGGCATTGACAGGATTTCGCACCATGGATTGGCCGAACCGGCATGAATGGGAGGAAAAAAACTCTTGCGGACTTTCCCCCATACCGGAAAAACGCTAGGCAATTGCCGATCTGCCGCAGGGCTTTGTCTCTGTGCTGGCTTTGAATAGGTCACCATATGGGTTTGTTACTGGCTGCGGCCGCTTGTCTCTCGTTTATCAATCGGCCTCTTCTGGCTCTGGGGCGCTGGCTTGCCGCGACTCTGATGGGGCTGATGGTGGTCGTGATTCTGATTCAGGTGTTTTTTCGCTATGGTCTGAACAACGCACTGCCATGGACCGAAGAGCTGGCGCGTTTCATGATGTTGTGGATGGTGAGCCTGATGGCGCCGACCGCATTTCGCCATGGTGGCCTGATCAGCATTGAGACTCTTCGATGCCTTCTGCCGAAGACTGTGGCCTCGCTTTTAAACGTTGTCCTGCTTCTGGTTTCAGCCGTGGTGCTGTGGTGGGGCATCGGAATCGGCTGGAGCGAAGTGTCCGGCATTGGCGGGCGTTTTGCGATGCCTGCTCTCAAGGTTCCGACTGCGATCGATCTTTCAGTCTGGATGAAAGTGCCGCGCGCGGCGATGATGGCGTCGCTGGCAACCGGTGTTACCCTGATGTTTTTGGTCAATTGCGAATTGTTGCTGCGGCTTCTCGCTGAGCTTTTCGGCGCTGGTACAAGGTTGAAGCCTCTGAAGCCTGTCGCCGGGCTGGAGACCGAGTAATGCTGAGCCTGTTTCTTCCGCTTTTTCTCGTCTTCCTGTTTCTCGGTCTGCCGATCCTGTTTGCGTTGATCGCAGCGCCCGCACTGCTGCTCTGGTTCAACGGGCAGGAGCGCGATATCGTGCTTTTATATCGCAATATTTATAATGGCATGGATAGCTTTCCACTGATGGCTGTGCCGTTCTTCATGCTGGCAGGCGAACTGATGAACCGCGCCGGAATTACCGAGCGGCTGGTGGAGTTCTCGCAGGCCATTATCGGTCATTTTCGCGCTGGTCTCGCTCATGTCAACGTGTTCTCATCAATGCTCTTCGCCGGGCTTTCAGGGTCTGCTGTCGCTGATGTTTCGGCCCTTGGCGCGATGATGATACCCGCCATGGAAAAGCAGGGTTATTCTCGCCGTTTTGCAGCTGCCATTACGGCGGCCTCGGCCATTATCGGGCCGATTATCCCACCATCCGGCATCATGATCATTTACGCCTATGTGATGGGCGAAAGCGTTGCAGCCCTGTTTCTGGCAGGCATCGTGCCCGGTGTTCTGATTGGCGTGTCGCTCATGGTCCTGGTAAGGCTTATGGCAGACCGCGAAGGCTTGCCGCTTGCAACGCCCAGATCTGACTGGAAAACCCGACGGCAGGCCAGCCTCAGGGCTTTCTGGCCGCTTTTGACACCGGTGATCATACTGGGTGGTATTCTTGGCGGTGTATTCACACCCACAGAAGCGTCGGCCATTGCGGTTGGCTACGCCTTCTTTATCGGTTTTTTCGTGCTGCGTACGCTCAGCGTACGCGATGTACCCGCGATCCTGACACGGGCGGCGCTGTCTTCGTCGGTGGTGCTACTGCTGGTGGGCGCCGCCATGGCGTTCAAAACAGTGGCTTCTCTGGCGCACACGCCGGAAATGCTGGCAGGTTTCATGCTCGGGCTCACGGATAATCCGCTGCTTTTGCTGCTATTGATCAATGTTTTGCTGCTGGTTGTCGGTATGTTTCTGGATGCAGGACCGGCGATTATTATCCTTGGGCCAATTCTCGGGCCGATCTTTCTGGATATGGGAGTCGATCCGGTGCATTTTGCCATCATCATGGCGGTGAACCTGACTGTTGGCCTGCTAACGCCGCCAATGGGCCTGGTTCTGTTTGTGACATCGTCGGTTTCAAGGCTTTCGGTTGAAAGTGTCGCCCGCGCCGTTCTGCCATTTCTGGCGGTCGAAGTGGCGGTTATTTTCCTGATCACCTATGTTCCGGCTATCAGCCTGACTTTGCCGCGCATGTTCGGCTTTCTGAATTGAATAATAGAACGACGGATCCAAGGGAGGATATTTTATGGTGAAAACGTTTTTGAAGACAGCGCTTCTGGCCGGTGCACTGGCACTGTCTGGCGCGCAATTCGTCACTGCTGCTGACACCACATTGAGGGCGACGGCCAATTCCAATGAGAACGACGAAGATTATGATGGTCTGGTCGTCTTCAAGAATTACGTCGAGAATGCATCAAATGGTGCGATTGCTGTGGATATCTTCATGGGGACGCAGATCTGCGCGACCGGTGAAGAGTGCCTGCAAGGCATAGCAGACGGCTCAATCGATATTTACATGTCCACCTCCGGCGGTGCGGCTGGTCTTTTTCCATACCTCCAGATCCTTGATCTGCCTTATCTGATGGATGATGACCGGGTGGCCGAAGAAGTGCTGAGTGGTCCGTTTACAACGGAACTGCGCGATCTGGCGCTTGCCGACAGCGGCGATACGATCCGTTTGATGACGATTGGAAATACGGGCGGCTGGCGTAACTTCGCCAACACCGAGCACACCATCAAGACGCCTGACGATATGGACGGTATGAAGCTGCGAACCGTGCCTGCTGAGCTTCCGCAGGAGTTGGTGAAGTCGCTTGGAGCATCGCCAACACCGATCGCCTGGCCGGAGCTTTTTACATCGCTTCAAACGGGCGTGGTTCAGGGCACGGCCAACGGCATCACAGATATCATGAACATGAAATTTCCCGATGCCGGGCTAAAATACATCACGCTTGACCGTCACTCATACATGGCAGCCTTCTGGTGGATGTCAAATGCGCGTTTTGAAGGTCTGACAGACGCACAGAAAAAGGTCGTGGTGGATGGTTTTTATGCCTTGCAGCAGGCGACTTTCGCCAGCCCGAAGCGCAAGGAAATTGCCGCTTATGAGGCGTTTCTCAAAGATGGTGGTGAAATCTATGTGCCAACCGAAGCGGAAAAGGAGAAATTCAGGGCAGCGGTTGAGCCGGTATTTGAATGGTTCCAGCAGTCGGTTCCCGGTGGCGAAGACATCTTTGCAAGCTTTACCGCAGCCGTGGAAACGGCCGAAAACAGTGTAAACGCTGAACGTGCCGACGAAATGGGCCAGTAGGGCCTGTGACTTCAGACTGACCGGCTATGTGCCGTTAATAGTTCAGACAAAAAGAAACCCGCCATCGTGGCGGGTTTCTTTGTTTTGGATAGCGGCGGCAAACGCACAAGGCGCATGTCGCCGGGATATTGAGCTTAAACGCCGGAACGACCGTCCATTCCGATATAAGCGATGCGCAGCATGTTCGTCGCGCCCGGCGTACCAAGCGGAACACCGGCAGATATGATGATCCGATCGCCCGGCTTGCCGTAGTCTTCATCAACGACAATCCGGCAGGCACCATCCACCATGCTGTCGAGATCGGTCGGTTCATCGGCAACCACGCAATGCAGCCCCCAGACAACCGAGAGACGGCGTGCTGTTTTGACAACCGGCGACAGGGCAATGATCGGAACATTCGGCCGTTCACGCGCGGCACGAAGGCCGGTTGTGCCGGAAGCGGTGTAGCAAACCAGCGCGGAAAGCTTCAGCGTTTCAGCGATTTCGCGTGATGCCAGGGAGATCGCGTCGGCGCCGGTTGCCTCCGGCTGCGGGCGCTGCGCGTGCAGGATGTTGGGATAAAGGTGCTCGTGCTCGATCGTGCGGGCGACAGAAGCCATCGTTTTAACAGCTTCGACCGGATACTGACCGGCGGCCGATTCAGCAGACAGCATCACAGCATCCGCACCTTCGAAAACAGCTGTTGCAACGTCGGAAACTTCTGCGCGGGTGGGAACCGGCGAAGTAATCATCGATTCCAGCATCTGCGTGGCGACGACCACGGGTTTGCCGGCAGCGCGGCAGGCACGGATCAGCTTTTTCTGCAGACCGGGAACGGTTTCCAGCGGCATTTCAACGCCAAGGTCACCACGGGCAACCATCAGCGCATCACTCATTTCGATGATCTCATCGATGCGCTCGATAGCCTGCGGCTTCTCGATCTTCGACATCAGGCCAACCTGACCGCGCGCGATCTTGCGGACTTCAGCCAGATCGTCGGGGCGCTGCACAAAGGACAGCGCAATCCAGTCGGCATCGCCGGTTTCCAGAACGGCGTCGAGGTCGGCGCGGTCCTTCTCGGTCAGAGCGCCAACGCCAAGCAGCGTATCGGGCAGGGAAACGCCCTTGCGGTCGGAAATGGTTGTACCTGCGATCACGGTGCATTCGATGCTCTTGCCATCGCATTTTTCGGCACGAAGCTGCAGCTTGCCATCATCGATCAGCAGACGGTGCCCGGGCTGAACGGACTGAAGGATCTCCGGATGTGGCAGATAAACGCGCTTTTCGTTGCCCGGTTCTTCGTTGTCGTCGAGGGTAAAGGTCTGGCCGATTTCAAGTTCGACCTTGCCATCCATGAATTTGCCGACGCGCAGTTTTGGGCCCTGAAGGTCGCAAAGGATACCAATGGGCCGGCCACAGCGTGCCTCGACATTGCGGATACGCTTGATCAGCGTGCGCATCAGGTCGTGGCTGGCATGGCTCATATTGATACGGAAGAGGTCGGCGCCTGCTTCGTGGAGTGCCTGGATCTGCTCTTCTTCGGACGAGGCGGGACCAAGTGTGGCGAGAATTTTTACTTTTCTATAACGTCTCATCAGTTCTGACTCTCTTGGGTGCTGGGCTTGTCCGAGAGCTGGACCGTCCAGCTTTCTTCCCGCCCTGTGTCGTATTCGCTAAAACCCATCTGCTGATAACCGCGGGCAAAGCAGTCATCGACGCCGACGATTTTGAACTCGTCTTCAGCTACACACATATTGGTATAACCGGTCCAGCGTCCGTTCCCGGAGGCATCTTCGGCGTAGAGGTAGTAATAGCGTGATTCTAAGGGGCCGGAGACGACCGTTGCGCAGGTCGTGGCCGGAAGTTGCCACCACCCTTCAGATATCCATCCGTCATCATCACGATATCCGACGGCGACGCCGACCAGATTGGCCGTATCGTTGCAAACGCGGAACTCCGCATGGGCCTGTCGTGGTGAAGCAAAGCCCGCCATCATAACCGCGCCGAATACAACAAAAGCTCCGGCCGTCATGGTGCGGATGCCTTTAAGGGTTTTCGTGCGGCGATTTGTGGCGGTCAGGAATCGATCTGTCTTCAATGGCATAGGTGTCTTTATCTTGGTTTGCATTGACACCTGGGAGTGTGTCAGCGCGCGCAATTGATTGTAAAGCCCCTTATTATGTGGCCCTGTTCTGGGCGAGTATATGGCATGAATGTGGCTTGCCGAATATGCCGACTCCATGTCATCACCTGCATTATCGTTAATTCTGCGACGGATATCCATGCCGAACGTCAACGCTTTTGAGATAATAGACGGAAAATATGACACTGGTATAGTCCTTCTGGGTGATCACGCCATGGCTCATGTGCCTGAAAAATATGGCGAACTCGGGCTGGACGCCAGTGTTTTCCACCGTCACATAGCCTATGATATCGGAATTGAAAAGCTGACGCGTGCTTTAGCGGCAAGGCTTCAGTGTCCGGCTGTCATGTCAACTTTCTCACGGCTTCTGATTGATCCGAACCGTGGCGAAGACGATCCGACATTGATCATGAAGATTTCTGACGGTCAGATCATCCCAGCCAATCATCCGCTCACGGCGGCAGAAAGGCAAAGCCGGATCGATCTTTTTCATCGTCCCTATCATGATGCCATTGACGGTGTCATCGCCCGTGCGACAGCTGCAGCGGGAAAGCCGCCACTCGTTCTGTCTCTTCACTCTTTCACACCTGACTGGAAGGGATTCAGGCGCCCATGGCATGCCGGTGTGCTCTGGGATGGCGATCCGCGTGCGGTGCGTCCTTTGATCGCGGCTCTGTCTACGCTGGAAGGTGTCGTTGTCGGAGAGAATGAGCCCTACACCGGCGCGCTGAAAGGCGATACGATGAACCGGCATTGTATGACTGAGGGAATCGCGCATGCACTGCTGGAGGTGCGGCAGGATCTGATTGCCGATGATCGGGGTGTGAAACGCTGGGCGGACCTTATCGAACCTATTTTTGCCACCTTGAATGCGGAAGAGAGCGTTCATGAAATAAGGCATTTTCCTTCACGGGTATGAAACACAACGATCAGGGATAATTTCATGAGCGCATTGACGGAAGAAGAGCAGCGCGATCTGGAGGCTGCGGCGTTCAGGCGTCTTGTATCGCATCTGCGTGAACGTACGGATGTTCAGAACATCGATATGATGAATCTTGCCGGTTTTTGCCGCAATTGTCTTTCCAACTGGTATCGCGATGCTGCCGAAGAGCGTGACATCAACCTCTCGAAAGACGAATCGCGCCGGGCCATTTACGGGATGGACTACAGCGAATGGAAAGCGCGCTATCAAAGAGAGGCCAGTGCGGACCAACGTGCCCAATTTGAAGTGAACAAACCACGCGATTAAGATTTAGAACCTGAACCTGTCTTGACCTTTGCCGCACTTCGCGGCAGGCAGGAGCACCTTAAATTTCCGTTTGAACAGGAGATCATTATGTCTGACGCACAAGGCGTTGCGCGCGATCAGCTGCGCTCGTTCATCGAGCGGGTCGAGCGTCTCGAAGAAGAGAAGAAAACCATCGCTGATGACATCAAGGATGTCTACGGCGAGGCGAAGGCGACCGGTTTCGACACCAAGGCCCTTAGAAAGATCGTTGCTCTTCGCAAGAAAGACGAGCAGGAGCGCATGGAAGAGGAAGCGATCCTCGATACCTATATGATTGCGCTTGGCATGCTGCGTGCTCCGGAAGACGAAGAGTAAGACGCAACGATCAAAGACCGTCAACCATCAGCTTCAGTCCGGCCAGAAACGCCATGGCGTACATGAACGGGTAGAATACATCCATGCGCATGCGTTTGATTACAAGTGCGCCGATGACAGTGGAGACGACGGCAAATGGCAGAAGGCTTGCCGAAGCAATCAGGTTCGGCGCCTTCAGCTCTCCCAGTTGATAATAGGGAAACAGCTTGATGAAGTTGATGATCGCGAAGAAGCGCACACTGGCACCGGTGTATGAGCGCGGATCAAGCTTCAGCGGTAGGGTATAGATCTGGTAGGGCGGTCCGCCTGAATGCGATATGAAACTGGTATATCCCGCCACCGCTCCCCAGACCGTGCCGGCAACAGGTCGCTGACCGGCCGGCGGTTTTTCCCGCTTGTCGCCGGGTCGCAGCATGTCAAAGAAATATTTGCCCGCAAAGATTACAGTGACGCCGCCGACAAGCAATCGTGTCAGGTCGAAGGGGACTGTCGAGAACGTGTACCAGCCAAGGGCAGTGCCGATGAGTGCACCGGGCATCAGATAGAGAAGCGTTGGCCAGTGCGTGTTATGCCGCCAGGAGAACAGCGCCACCACGTCCATAACGACAAGGATCGGCAAAAGAATTGCCGCTGCGGTTGCCGGATCGACAACAAAGGTCATGATTGGTACGCCGAGCAGCGCCAGCGCACCGCCCATTCCGCCCTTTGTAAGGCCGACAAGAACGACGGCAGGGACGGCAGCAGCATAGAAGGTAAGGTCTGGAAGCATCAGGTTTCAGGCTTGATAAATTGATGAAATGCGTTGCCCCGGAACTTCGATCAACGCATATGTTGAAAGTCCGATCTAACGGATTTATCGGGAAATGGCGAGGCCGCCGTTTCGCGCGCCATAAAAAGGGAGGCTATCAAAATGGAATCCGAACAGGAACGCTGCCGTCTGGTTCTGGTCGTGCCGAAGATCGAAGACGCAAAGGCGCAGGAAAAGCTTTTGGGTGATGCTCTTCGCGGTGGCGATGTGGCTTCCGTGATACTTCCTCAGTATGACGAGGCGTTTGATGCATTTCAGGCGCGGGCCGAGCGGATTGTCCCGTTGATCCAGAATTACGATGCAGCGGCGCTGATTGCCGGTGACACGCGTGTGGTCGGACGCGTGAAGGCTGATGGCATACATATCGAAGGTGGCGCACCGGAGATTGCCGAAGCGGTTGAACGTTTTGCACCGCGCATGATTGTTGGTGGCGGCAACGCAAAAGAGCGACATCAGGCGCTGGAAATCGGCGAGGCCAATCCTGATTATATCTTCTTCGGTCTGCTGGATGGTGATACGCACGCCAATACACATCCCAAAAACCTTGAGCTTGGCGAATGGTGGGCGTCTATGGTCGAGATTCCCTGTATTGTGATGGGGGGGAGTGAACCGGCAAGTGCTGTTGAAGTGGCACACACCTGGGCCGAGTTCGTTGCTTTAGGACGTGCGGTTTTCGAAGCGCCAGGCGGGCCGGCGGCGATGGTCGCCCAGATCAATGCTGCGCTTGACGAAAAAGCGCCACGGTTTGAGTATTGATAGGGCTTATGTTTTCTTTATTCCGCACTATCTGGCTGTGTTCGTTCGCAACTGTTTCCCTTGCGGCATCCGGTGCCGTTGCACAGAGCCAGATGCCGATGATGGTGCCTGGAAACATGATGGTGCAGGGCGGCGATATATCAAAAGGGAGCCGCCTTATTCCGCCTGAAAATGATGATGCAGGAGGCGAAGCGGGCAATGACGGCTTCGGGCTTCATCTTTATGACCGAATGGATGCCGATCTTCCCGAACTGCCGCCTGAAAAGCCCTACAACGGTCCGATTGACCTGGCTTATGGTCTTTATCAGCGTGGTTATTTCGAAAGCGCTTATCAGGCTGCACTGGTGCGCGCGCACAAGGGCGATCCGGCTGCTGAAACCCTGATAGCGGAGATGATCGAGCGGGAGTTTATCTCTCAAAAACGTGCTGGCAAGCCGATGGAGTGGTACCGCATGGCGGCTGACAGCGGAAGGGCGTGGGCTGTCAATCGCTATGGTATGGCACTTCTCTCCTCAGATGATGAAGAAGATGTTGCAGAAGGCCGCAAGCTGATCAAACAAGCGGCTGAGGCCGGAAATGCGACGGCTCAGTATAACTATGGAAATCTTCTGATACAGGAAAATCCGGGACAAGAAGGGCTCAGGCGGGCCTTGCCCTGGTTTGAGAAAGCCGCCGTGGCCGCCGTTCCTGATGCTGAATACGCCCTGTCGCAGATTTATCCGGCACTCGATGGTGCGACGGAACAGGATCAGCGCGAGGCGCTGTTCTGGCTTGAGCGCGCCGCTGAGGACGAGCATGTTACAGCCCAGCTTGAACTCGCCCTCAAGTTGATTAACGGTGATGGCGTTCCCACGGATCTCGGAGCGGGGTTTGACTGGATGCATCGTGCAGCCTTGAAGGGAAACCCCGCAGCGGCGAGCAAGCTGGCTTATCTTTATAAAAACGGGATCGGGACACCCGTCGATGAGATTGCCGCGGCAACTTTTTACCTGAAAGCCAGGCAGGCAGGCCTGGATACGCCGGAAATGGAAACCTTTCTTCAGACCCTTTCTCCCGATGAGCTTGCAAAGGCGCGAATGCGGGCGCAGGCAATCGTCGTCCAGTTTTAAGCCTATTGCTTTTTAACTGTTCATATTTCTACGTTAAGTATATTCTGAAAACAATCTTGGGACTTCAGAACACTTCTGAAATCGGGGGTGCGTTTCGGAGGTACACAACGTTGCTGCAGTTCAGCTTCATCGGGCAGCTTGTCGCCAGTCTCGGTCTGGGGGCTCTTGTTGTTATCGGCTATGGCATCGTCCTGCGCCGTCTGGGCGGCAAACGCAGCGCCTTGTATGCGAGCGCTATCATTTTTTCATTTGGCGCACTGGCGGCCATGGTTAACCCGATCGAGCTTCAACCGGGAATTGTTTTTGATGCACGCGCTGTATTTATCGCGCTTGCTGCCCCGTTTGGAGGCTCGTTAGCCGGGGTGGCGGCTGGCATGAGTGCCGCTGCTTTTCGGTACTGGGGCGGTGGCGACGGAGCCGTCGCCGGGATGACCGGCATAGTGATTAGCACTTTAGCAGGCCTCATCTTTTGTTGGCTGAGCCTTAAGCGGCAGACTGTCAAAAGCCTCCTGATGTTGGGGCTTATGACAGATATCATGGTGTTTTCTGTTTTTGTTCTTGGTTTTGAGGTGGCCGGTCCACTGTTCCAAAACGTAGCCCTACCCTTATCCCTCATCAATATCGGTGGCGTTGTCATGTTGGGTTATGTCCTCGAAGCCACGCGGCAAGCCGATGACCATCTTCGACTTGTCGAGTTTGAGGCGGAGCGTGATCCGCTCACGAATTTGTGGAACCGGCGTGCTCTGGCCGAGTTGGGCGTGCGAATGGCCGCGCCTGACAATACTGAGCCCAAACAAGGATGTATCATCCTTTTCGATATCGATCATTTCAAGGCGATCAATGACCGCTTCGGCCATCCGCGCGGCGATCTGGTGCTCTTGGCTGTTGCGCGGGTGATATCGACCCGTGTCCGGCGGTCGGATATGGTTGTCCGCTACGGTGGCGAAGAGATTGCTGTCATTCTTTTAGGCTCGCCGGTTGAAGCTGCCTGCCGTGTTGCCGAGCAGGTTCGTCATTTAGTCGAAGAAGAGCGGTTCGAACATGAGGGGCATTCTTTCGGGGTGACCGTGAGTGCTGGTCTTACAGCCTTTGATACGATGCAGATGCCTTTAAGCCATGCTCTGGATCTGGCGGATCGTGCCTTATACAAAGCTAAAAATGCCGGTCGGAACCGTGTGCATTTCGAGACTGTCCAGACTAAAGAGCCGATTGCCGCGTCCAACTCTTGAATTTCCTTGTGTTATGTGGTCTTGAACCGGCAACAGATGTGTTTTGTCTTTGCCGCGTTTATAGCGCGCGGCCCGTCCTAAGGAAGTATTCGTCTCATGGCCCGTTCCGCCCTTCTTAACGTCATGGTACAGGCTGCGCTCAAAGCCGGGCGTTCGCTTACGCGTGATTTCGGTGAAGTGCAGAACTTGCAGGTTTCCATCAAGGGACCCGGCGATTTCGTGTCGCAGGCTGATCTGAAGGCCGAAAAGATCGTGCGCTCTGAACTGATGCGTGCCCGCCCGACCTATGGTTTTCTTGGCGAAGAAGGTGGCGAGGAAGAAGGCTCAGACGGTCAGCATCGCTGGATTGTCGATCCGCTGGATGGAACGACCAATTTCCTGCACGGTATACCGCAATTCGCGGTTTCCATTGCGCTTGAGCGAAATGGAGAGATTGTTGCCGGTGTCATTTTCAATCCTGTTCAGGATGAGCTTTTTGTCGCTGAAAAGGGCGGCGGCGCGTTTTGCAATGATCGCCGTATTCGTGTTTCAGCGCGCCGTAATCTTTCCGATTGTGTCGTTGGCTGCGGCGTGCCGCATCTCGGGCGCGGTCAGCATGGCAAGTTTCTGGTCGAACTGCGTCATGTGATGGGGGAGGTCGCAGGCATCCGGAGGATGGGCGCTGCCTCTCTTGATCTTGCCTATGTGGCGGCCGGTCGCCTTGATGGCTACTGGGAAGACAGCCTTTCAGCCTGGGATATGGCAGCGGGCCTGATTCTGGTTCGCGAAGCCGGTGGTTTCGTGTCGGATACCAAGGGCGGGCAGCAGATGCTGGATACCGGCAGCGTGATCGCCGGCAATGAAATGATACGCATCGCGCTCTTCGATCAGCTGCAGCGCCGCCTTGAGAAATAATCGCGCTCAGCCATGAAGCCTTTTTGGCTTTTCGGCACTGCACCCTTCATTTCGTCCGCTTTTTCGATTAGAGCTTGCGGGGCCGGTTGAACAACCGGCCCTGATTTGTCGTGTCGATTCTCCACCGGGCTGAAGGCGGTCTGACGTCTCGCTCAAAGTTTGGGAACGGCAGACAAGTGCCAGATGCGCGGAGGTTGTGACAGAATGTCAGATATCGAACTCGAAAATGGTGATCGGCGCGAACCGTCCAAGCGCGGTTATGCGCAGAAGCTGTCGAGCCCGATGACGTTCATATGGACGATGGTGATCTTCCTGATCCTGATCGGGTTTTGCGTGGCGATCCTCTACCGGCAGGCTCACGACGCATTCATGACCAATCCGGGGCTGAACGGTCTCATACTTGGCGTATTGCTGATCGGTATCCTGATGGTCTTCAGTCAGGTCTTTGCCTTGCGCAGAGAAGTGAGCTGGCTGAATTCCTATCGCGCTGCCGGAAGTGCGGATCGGGTTGGCCGGGATCCGAAATTGCTGGCTCCGTTGCGTGCGTTGATCGGCAGCCGGCAGACCATGGCTCTTTCCACGGCCTCTTTGCGTTCCATTCTCGATTCCATCGGGACGCGGCTCGATGAACAACGGGATACCTCGCGTTATCTTGTCGGTCTGCTTGTTTTCCTTGGGCTTCTGGGCACATTCTGGGGACTTCTTGGAACGATTGGCTCGATTGGCGATATCATTCAGAATCTCGATCCGAATTCAGGCGATAGCGGCGATGTGCTGAACGCGCTGAAACAGGGGCTTTCCGGCCCGCTGGCGGGTATGGGAACTGCGTTTTCGTCATCACTTCTCGGGCTTTCCGGCTCGCTCGTTCTCGGATTTCTGGATCTGCAGGCGGGCCGTGCGCAAAACCGTTTCTATATGGAACTGGAAAACTGGCTGTCATCGATGACCGATGTCTCTTCCGATCTTGCGCCCGCGCTTGAAGGTGTTGCCAGCGGCTCCAGCGAACAGTTTGAAATCATCGCGCAGGAGCTGCGCCGCATCGTTGAGGCCAATGGAACCGCCAAAGGCGATGTCACGGCGATGGCCCAGCTTGCTGAGGGCATTCAAGGTGTTGTGAAAAATATGCGCAACGAGCAGCAGATGCTGCGCGACTGGATCGAGGCGCAGCACGAAGAGTCGCAGGAAATGCGTCGTACGCTCCAGCGACTGACCGATAAGCTTGAAGGGCGCTGACCATGGCGCTTGGCCGAAACCGCCGATCAAACCGCAATGTTGATTACTGGCCTGGCTTTGTCGATGCGCTTTCGACACTGCTTCTGGCCATCATGTTCCTGCTGACGGTTTTCGTGATCGGGCAGTTTATCCTGACGCGGGAAATTTCGGGCAAGGACGAGGTGTTAAATCGCCTCAACAGTCAGATTGCGGAGCTGACGCAGCTTCTGGCTCTGGAGCGGAGTAACAGTCAGGACGCCAATGATCAGATTGCCGCTTTGCAGGCATCTCTGGCCTCTGCTGTCGCTGAAAAATCGCGCTTGCAGCAGCTTCTTGATGAAGGGGCAGGTGCAAGCGATGCAGCAGAAGCGCGCATCGGTGAATTGTCCGAAGATCTGGAGGCTGAACGCCAGCTTTCGGCCCGTGCCCAAAGCCAGATTGCGCTGCTGAACCAGCAGATTTCTGCTCTGCGGGCGCAGCTTGCAGCCGTCGAAGAGGCATTGGAAGTTTCGGAAGCAAAAGACAAAGCTTCGCAGGCGCGCATCGCGGATCTTGGTCGTCGCCTCAATGTAGCTCTTGCGCAGAAAGTGCAGGAGCTAAACCGCTATCGTTCCGATTTCTTCGGGCGCCTGCGACAGATCCTGTCTGACCGTGAGAATATCCGCATTGTCGGAGACCGTTTCGTTTTCCAGTCGGAGGTTCTCTTCCCATCCGGTTCTGATGAACTGAATACAGCCGGACGAGAAGAACTGTCCAAACTGGCCAGTGCGCTTCTGGAGATCGCACCTGAGATCCCCGATGATATCAACTGGGTGTTGAGGGTCGATGGTCATACCGATGATGTGCCGATCCGCGCCGGTGGTCAGTTTGCCGATAACTGGGAGCTTTCGACAGCGCGTGCGAATTCGGTTGTGCGTTACCTGATTTCTCAGGGTGTACCGGCGAAACGGCTGGTGGCTGCCGGGTTTGCTGAATATCAGCCGATTGCCGAAGGCAATTCACCCGAGGCGCGTGCGCAGAATCGTCGGATTGAGTTCAAGCTGACTGAGCGATAGAGCGCTTTGCAAAAAAGTTGGTCCGCCAAAAAACTGCGTTTACTTGGCGGGCTATGGAAATGCGGTGTTTCCTTTTGTGGTCGGCAATAGGGCTTTGCCTGAAAGTCTGACCGTTTGCAGAAAAAACGGACGGAAATTGTCCGCATTCGGTGTTCGTCCGTTCGTCGGGGCTTGCCGCGGGCAAGTGTTTTTTCTATTTTCCAATCTCCGCAAGGGTGGAGCGCGTCTCGTGCTGCCGCCGCGTTTCGTCCAAGAAGCGCTGTTCTTCCTGACAAGCGGACGAGGGCACCTCCAGGAAGCATTCAGAACAATAGTATCTGCTTCGGAGAGGGACATGACCTTCGATACACAATCGATCGGGGCCCGATTACGCCCGGATTCGCGTATGATCGCGCTTTTTCTCATGATTGGCGGCGTCACTGCCTTTACGCTGGTTGACACGATCACCAAGGAGCTGACCCAACGTCATGACCCTGTCATGCTGGTCTTTCTGCAATCCGGCATAGCGGCTTTGATGATCCTTCCTGTTGCTGTGCGCCAGGGGGGCGAGGGCTTTCGTATCCGCGATCCGCGCCTGCTGGTTTTGCGGGCGATCCTTGGCGTGATGGTCAGCTGGCTGATCTTCACATCTCTGTCCCTGCTTCCCTTTACAGTGGCTGCCTCTCTGTTTCAGCTCGAGACCTTTTTTGTCGTGCCGCTGGCCATTTTATTTCTGAAAGAGAAAGCCGACTGGCGCCGCTGGATGGCTGTCGGTCTTGGGCTTTCGGGGGCTTTGCTGATTCTGCGTCCCGGCGGTGAGACTTTCCAGCTGGCCGGGCTTTTGGCGATCTGTGCGGCGCTGGCACTTGCCTCAAAGAATATCGTTCTGAAAATTCTGGCGATGAATGAACGCGTCGTGCCGGCACTTTTCTGGATGTATGCATTGATGGCCGCTATCGCCTTTATACCGGCGCTGTTTCGCTGGACCACGCTCTCATGGTTTGATTTCGGTCTGCTGGTCGTGTCTGCAACATTGGTCAATGCGAGCAACTTCTTCATGATCAAGGCGTTTTCCATGGCTGATGCCGTGGTGCTGACACCGGCCCTGCATACGGCATTGCCAATCGCGGTGATGATCGGTCTGTTTGTTTTCGGCGAATGGCCACAGCCAATTGTCTGGGCCGGAATTGCACTGATTTTTCTCGCAACTTTCATGCCTACAGGCACGAAGAAGCCGATTGAAGAGCCTGAAGACGTTATCTAGATCCCGATTTCCCTGAAGAAGCGCTTTGTATCGTCGCGAATTGCGTCGCGCTTCTGGTCACCCATTCGGTCGAGGGTTTTCATCATCATGCCGACGCGGTGATTGGATTCCAGTTTCTCGCGATTGCGCATAATGAAGTCCCAGTACAGATAGTTGAACGGGCAGGCTTTCGGCCCGTTCTTTACCGTCACCTTGTAGCTGCACTGACTGCAATAGTCGGACATTTTGTTGATATAGCTGCCTCCGGCAGCATAGGGTTTGCTGGCCAGATATCCACCATCGGCATAGAGGATCATGCCGGTCACATTGGGCATCTCAACCCACTCATAGGCATCGGCATAGACCAGCAAATACCATTCGTTCACCTCATCGGGGTGAATGCCGGCCAAAAGAGCGAAATTGCCAAGAACCATCAGCCGCTGAATATGGTGGGCGTAGGCATTCTGTTTTGTTTCCAGAACGCACTGCCGCAGACAGTTGAGTTTTGTCTCGCCGGTCCAGTAGAAAGCAGGCAGCCTGCGGTCCGCCTCCAGGTAGTTGGCATGGGCATAGTCCGGCATATTGAGCCAGTAAACACCCCGAACATATTCCCTCCAGCCTAAGATCTGGCGAATGAAGCCTTCTGCGGCATTCAGCGGCGTCTGGCCGTCGTGATAAGCCTGTTCTGCTGCGGCGATACATTCTTTCGGGTTCAGCAGGCCGCAATTGAGGTAGAAGCTGATTTTCGCGTGGAACATGACGGGCTCGCCCTGAACCATGGCGTCCTGAAAATCGCCGAATAGCGGGAGCTTGTCTGAAATAAAACGCCTTAGAACAGTGAGTGCCTGTTTACGCGTCACCGCCAGGTCGAAAGGTTCCAGATCTCCGAAATGAGCTGAGAAACGGTTGGCAACCAGATCAAGAACCTCACGGGTGATTGCATCTGGTTCAAAACCCTCGGCCTCAGGAACAGAAAGGTCTTCCTTTGGCGGTTTGCGGTTTTCGCTATCATAATTCCAGGCGCCGCCTTCGGGATGATCGCCATCCATGAGGATATGGTATTTCCTGCGCATCTCGCGATAGAAATACTCCATCCTCAGGCTCTTGCGGCCCTCCGCCCATTTGTGAAAGTGATCAATGCTGCACAGAAAACGAGTATCATCGACGATTTCGATCGGTATGCTGCTATCCGCGGCGAAGGCTTCCAGATCTTTCAGAACGCGATATTCGCCCGGATGGGTGACGATAACCCGGTCCGGATTATGCTGCGCAATAGCGTTTCCCAGCGCGCTGGTAAAAGACGTGTGGCTTTTCTCATCATCAAGGTGAAGATAGTCGACCTTGAAGTTCTTGTCGCGAAGCTCGGCTGCGAAGTGTCGCATGGCCGAAAACAGGAAAGCGATCTTCTTTTTATGATGCTTCACATAGATCGCTTCATCATGCACCTCGCACATGAAGACCACATCTTCCTGCCGGTCCACGCCTTCAAGACTTGAAATCGAGTGCGAAAGCTGGTCGCCGAGGATGAAGCGCAGTGTTTTCATCAAAATGTCCGTTATGATCTGCCTGAGTGATGTTCTCCTTATTTAGGGCGGCATTTTGCCTTGACGACAGAGATTATCCGGAAAGCTCTTCGGGTGTGGTCTCTGTATTGAACTGAAGCCGGGCGAGGCGGGCATAAAGACCATTGTGCGCCACAAGAGAATCATGCGTGCCTTCTTCTACGATGACACCTTCGTCCATCACGATCAGCCGGTCGGCAGACAAGACGGTTGCCAGCCGGTGGGCTATCACAAGCGTCGTCCGTCCTTGCATCAATTGCCCCAGAGCCTGCTGAACCAGTGTTTCGCTTTCGGCATCGAGCGCAGAAGTTGCTTCATCGAGCAGCAATATCGGCGCGTCCCGCAAAATCGCGCGGGCAATGGCAATGCGCTGGCGCTGACCGCCTGAAAGTGTGATGCCGCGCTCGCCTGCGAGCGTGTCATAACCATGCTCCAGCTTCTCGATAAAGCCATCGGCCTGTGCCGCAATTGCTGCTGCCCTGACATCTTCGCGTGAAGCGCCCGGACGCCCAATGGCGATATTGTCATGAATGCTCGCGGCGAATATCGCCACATCCTGCGGTACAATTGCAAAGCGCTGGCGCACGGCCTGAGGATCAGCTTCGCGAAGATCAATACCGTCAAGCCGGATCCCACCTTCTACCGGGTCATAAAAGCGCAAGAGCAGCGCAAACAGCGTGCTTTTGCCCGCACCCGAGGGACCGACAATGGCCACCGTTTCTCCGCTTTTGACCGAAAGCGAGATGCCATTGAGTGCGCCTGCTTTTGCCCCGCTGGTAGGATAGCAAAACGCAAGACGGTCGATGTCGATGCGCCCGGCGGCGGGCTGGGGAAGCGCCTTGGGGGTTGCAGGCGCCGTTATGATTTCCGGTTCGCTCAAAAGCTCGCTCAGACGTTCAGCAGCGCCTGCGGCCAGAGACAATTCGCCCCAAACCTCTGAAAGCTGGCCAAGCGCGCCGGCTGCCAGCACCGAGTAGAGCAGGAACTGGCCAAGCGTACCGCCGGTCATCGTGCCCGCGAGAACACTCTGCGCGCCGACCCAAAGGATCGCCGTCACGCTGCAGAACACGAGCGTGATCGCGATCGCCGTCAAGGTGGCGCGTGCGCGGGTGGCTGATCTGCTGGCGGCAAACGCATCGTCAATGCTGTTTGTATATTGACGGCTTGCCATGGCTTCGCCGTTAAATGCCTGCAGAGCCCGTGTGGCGCCGATGGCTTCACTTGCAAAGGCGGAGGCATCGGCAAGCGAATCCTGCGCTATGCGGGAGCGTCCGCGCACCTTACGGCCGAAGGCGATCAGCGGCAGTACGATGACGGGAATGGCGAAAATCACCATAACTGAAAGCCAGGGCGCGGTATAAATCATCATGATCAGGGCCCCTAGGCCCATGATCAGATTTCTCAGCGCGATAGAGGCGGAAGCGCCGAAGGCGGACTTGATCTGCACTGTATCCGCTGTCAGCCGCGAGACGATTTCGCCAGACTGGTTGACGTCAAAAAAAGCAGGCGAAAGCCGGACGATATGAGAAAACACGTCGCGGCGCAGATCGGCAACAAGTCTCTCCCCCAGAACCATGACGAAATAGTAGCGCATGGCACTGGCTACACCGAGCGCCAGTGCCATCAGGCCCAGCATCATAAAGTAGTTATTGACCAGCGCTGCGTTATCCGCACTGAAACCGTGGTCGATAACGCGTCTGACCGCAACAGGCAGCGCCAGCGTTACCAGCGAGGCCATCAGCAGAAAGAAAAGCGCGCCGCTGACAAGGCCGCGATAGGTTTTCAGATAAGGCAGAAGCCTGGAGAGCGGCTGGAGCTGTTTTGCCCGGCCGTTACTTGATTTCGCATTCCGGCTCAAAGGATTGTCCTTATGTGTCAACAAGCCGTCATAATGGCCGTGGCGGCTCTTGTTATTCGTTTCTCGTTCCTGTATAGCGACCGCAACCAGTCGGAAAGCCGTGGCCTCGTTGTCAGGTGTCACGGCTTTGTTTATTCAATCGGTCCAGCCGGCGCAATGGTGCCAAGCGCGGACGAAGCTTGCAGGAAGAATGTTATGAAGGCTGATATTCATCCCGATTATCACACAATCAAGGTCGTCATGACGGACGGCACCGAATATGAAACCCGCTCCACCTGGGGCAAAGAGGGCGATGTCATGAACCTCGATATCGACCCGACCTCTCATCCGGCATGGACCGGTGGTCAGCAGAACCTGCTGGACCGTGGCGGTCGCGTTTCGAAGTTCAACAAGCGCTTCGGTGGTCTCGGCATCTGATTTTTCAGAAGCAATCAGAATATCAAAAACCCGGCCTTTGCGCCGGGTTTTTTGTTGCGTCGATTTCTGACGGGAATAGGGCAGGGCGGTCTGAAAGTGCCGAAATAAGCTGTCGCGGAGTGTAGACGAAAAAGTGGAAGCCGGTTTTCGCCACCCCGGGGCATCAGAAAGTGGAACCTTGAGCGTCGGGTGATGCTTGCTCGTCGGATGATGCGTTTAAGGCTGATGAACCCCACGATACGGACCTGAGCGCATCAGGCGGTCATCTGCAGATAAATAACATCATTCGAAAAAAGAAAGGCTTCAGCGGCGCCCGAAGGCTGTCTGCAAAAGGTCGATCTGCGCGATCACCTGATTTTCATTGGCACTTTCGCAGGTGTCTCCCTCAGCACTTTCCTGCATGAGGTTGTCATCCAGAATCCGGATCCGGGACTCAAGTCGCTGTGAGGCCTCCACAAGCTCCTGAAAGCCCTCAGGCAGATCAGACCAGCCAGCCGTATTGCGGTTGATTCCACCCTCGTTCAGACGAAGCTTGCGACGTTCCTGCAGAACCTGCTCGCGGGTCATCTCGCCGGTGTTCAGCGAGCGCTGAAGCAGAAGCCAGGAAGCCAGCTGCATCAGTCTTGTTGTCAGGCGGATCGACTCAGCAGAGTAAAGCGAGGCAGCATGGGACGGAAGGGTCTTGGCCGCCTTGCGCCCCTGTCCGTCGAGATAGGCAGCAGTGGTTTCAACCAGGTTCATGCCTTCTGCATAAAGTGCATCGAATTGCGGCGAATTGGCTGCGTGGCCTGCAAAGTTGATTGTTTTGGCCCCGATTTGTGACATTTCTTTACCCTTGCGCCTGCACGCTGACTTTCAAGTTCTGGAATTTGTGAACACTTAAACCTGTAGTGCAAATCCGCAAGTTGTTTCTTAACAGAAGGTTAATACCCACTACCAATCGCATTCAACCGCGAAAAAAAAGCCGCTCCAAAAAGCGGCTGATAAATTAAGGGTGATGATCGGAATTAAGACAGAGATCCCGACTCCGCTAAACGGATAACAATATAACAACTTAGAAAGGTTAATTTTTTGTTAACGCTGAATAGCGTGATGTATAAGTCTACTTCTTGAACAGACTCTCTGCTGCTTTTAGTCCTGCGCCTTTTTTAGTGATCGCTTTTTCTATGCGTTCGATCTCTGTGCGCAGGTCGTTCACAAGCTCCTCAAGAGCCTCGACAGAGTGTTCCTCAAGATCCGCGCCGATAATGTACTGGTTCTTCGGCGGCTTCTTTTGTTCATCGTCTTCCATGTCAGGCCTCCTCTTTTCTGGTTGCGGAATCGGCTTCTGTGTAAGCTGGTGTTTCCGGTGCAGCGTTTCTAAACTGCATGCCTTCAGGCGTTGAAACCGGTGTTGCCGCATCGGGCATTGCAGCGAACGCCTCTTTCTCGGCAACGGGGACAGCTGCACGGACACGCGAGCGGATAATGGAATAGCCGAGAATGAGAATATGGGCGCTGGCTGTTACGAGGAACAAGGCGTAAGGGCCGAAAGCGGTCATAACCGGACCGCCGACCGTTGGGCCGATGATTGTACCGATGCCGAACAAAAACAGCAGGCCACTTGAGATTTTCACATAGTCTTCCGGATTGGCGAAGTCGTTGGCGTGTGAGGCGATGATTGGGTAGAGCACGTTTGCCGCCGCGCCATAGATGGCAATGAGGATGATCAAAGTCATCGCACCGGGGTGAAACAGAATAATCAGAGTAGCGGCAAAGGCCGCAAAACCGGCCAGAACCGCGATAACGAGACGGCGGTCGACCATGTCGGAAAGCTTGCCAAACGGCACCTGAGCCAGCGCCCCGGCCAGAATTGCAGAGGTCATCAGAAATGCGATCTGGCTATCGGGCAAACCGGCACGGGCACCGAAAACTGCACCCAGCGTACCGAAAGCGCCGTTGGCAATGCCGGTCAGAAGAACACCGAGGCAGGCAACCGGAGAGTTGCGGTAGAGCAGCTTGAGGTCGATCTTTACGGCCTGCAGCGGTCGCGGTGATGCCGCGTTGGAAACAGTCGTCGGCAGCATGGCGACGCAGTAGAGAATGCCTGCCACCATGAAGAGGTAAGGCGTGTTGGTATTACCGAAGCCAACGACGAGCTGTCCGCCGACAACGCCGAAAAGCGTGATGCCGGTATATGACGTAAAGACAACGCCGCGGGAAGCGTTGTCAACGCGCTCATTCAGCCAGCTTTCGATGATCATCTGCGTCCCCGCCATGGCAAAGCCCGTTGCAGCGCGTAAGATGATCCAGGCATATTCGTCGATGAAGATACCTGTCGTAAGCGCGACGATACAGATGATCGCGATGAAGCCCGAAAACGCGCGGACATGGCCGATGCGCATGATCAATTTCGGTGCAAAGATGCAGCCAAGCACGAAGCCGGACGCCCATGACGTACCGATCAAGCCCAGCGCGGTGTCGCTATAGCCCTCAGCAGCACCTCTGACAGGAAGCAGAAGCCCGTGGAGACCGTTTCCAAGAAACAGAAATAATGTGCCGAGAAGCAGCGCGAAAACCGGAAAAAGATTACGTTTCATCAACAGGCCTTGGTCACTGAAATTACTATGAAGGATAAAGGCTCAATGCTGTATCTTAGACCTTGTTCCAAAAAATGCGCCTGTTTTTTTAAAAGAAAACAGTGCGTCGGCCTATTTGGTATTGTCCCGTGACGCGCAGCGTCGATCCATGTAAGAGAGAGAGCCGGGTGAAACCGGGAACAAGAGGGGACATCATGACAAAGCTGATTGCGGTTCTGCTGATCGCTGCCATGGTCGTACATATCATCAAGCCGCTCGGATTGCCCGGCCTGAAAAAACGGATGGATTTCTGGAAGATCATCGTGGTTGCATTTGTGCTGACCGGGCTGATCGCGGTTTTAAGGCCCTGATCATCAGCACACAAAAAAGGAGCGGCCCGAAGACCGCTCCCGATGCCGTATCAGCCTTGAACTGAAAACTTACTTCTGCAGGATTTCGACGCCGGGAAGAACCTTGCCTTCCATCCATTCCAGGAAGGCACCACCGGCGGTCGAAACATAGGAGAAGTCACCTTTCACACCGGCATGGCTAAGTGCGGAAACTGTATCCCCTCCGCCGGCAACCGAGGTCAGCTTACCAGCCTTTGTCTGCTCAGCCGCGAATTTCGCAGCCGAAACGGTGGCTGCATCAAAGGGCTCGATTTCGAAGGCACCCAGCGGGCCATTCCAGACGAGCGTTTCTGCCTTTTCAATCCACTCATTGACGACCTTGACCGAGGCGGGGCCGACATCAAGCATCATGGCGTCTGCGGGGATGGCATCGATGGTAACGATCTCGTTTTCGGCGTTGGCTTTGAATTCACGCGCGACAACACCATCGACAGGAAGCACGATCACGCAATTTCCGCTTTCAGCCTTTTTCATGATTGCCCGTGCTGTGTCAGCCAGATCATGTTCGCACAGCGATTTGCCGACATTGATGCCCTTGGCTGCGACAAACGTGTTTGCCATTCCGCCGCCGATAACCAGCGCATCCACCTTTTCGATCAGATTTTCCAGAAGGTCGATCTTGGTTGAAACCTTGGCGCCGCCAACGATTGCGACAACCGGTCGCTTGGGATCCCCTAAGCCTTTTTCCAGGGCTTCCAGCTCGGCCTGCATCGTGCGGCCGGCATAAGCGGGCATATGATGGCCAAGGCCTTCTGTGGAAGCGTGCGCACGGTGGGCGGCAGAAAATGCATCATTGATGTAGATGTCGCCATTGGCTGCCAGTGCGGCCACGAATTCTGCATCGTTCTTTTCTTCGCCCTTGTGGAAACGTGTGTTTTCAAGAAGCAGAATATCGCCATTGCCCATAGCATTGATTGCGGTCTTGGCCGGTTCACCGATGCAGTCACTGGCAAATGCAACGTCGTGTCCGAGCACATCTTTGACAGCCGGGACGATCAGCTTAAGTGACATGTCTGGAACAACTTCGCCTTTTGGACGGCCAAAATGGGCCATCAGGATAACCTTTGCACCCTTTTTCGAGAGTTCCAGAATGGTCGGTGCGACGCGCTCGATGCGGGTTGTGTCCGAAACCTTGCCATCGCTGACCGGTACGTTCAGATCGACACGCACCAGAACGCGCTTGCCGGCAATATCATTGAGATCGTCGAGCGTTTTAAAGGCGGGCATAACTCACTTCCTCTTAAAAGTGTTGAAGAGCCGCTTGCCGAAAGGGCGCGCGGCGCTCGGATGAAAAAGCCGGATCCCGGTTGCTCCGCTTGAACTGTTGATCTGACGCGGGCCGTGCATCCGAAAAAAGACATAAGCAGCCTGATTCCTATTCAAAAACAGCGCCTCCGGCAATGATCGAGGTCAGAAACAGAATATTTGTTCGCCGGTTTATCATCGCTGAAGCAGCCTGCTACGGAAGATATCATATCAGCCTTTGAGAATGACGATCAGTCTTTGCGGTCTGCCTGATTGCCGCTCGATGATGCTCTGCTGAAGAAACGGTGCATCAGTTGTCGGAAGTTCATGAATATAGGCAGGCCTCGCTCTCTGACAGGCTGTTTCCAGATGCCGATGGCTGAAACTTCGTTATTCTCATCGGTATCCCTGACAATCAGCCAAAGTGAGCCGACCTGAAAGCGGTCTGCCACGACGGGCTGACCGCCAAGGCGCTTTTTCATATACTCGGCAAGGCTCATATTCTCCTCGTCCGTCGGCAGGTTGATTGTTTCATCCACTGAACGCAGTTCCTTTACCGGTCTCTCGGGAAGGAGCAGTTCAGCGCCGAAAATCTCCGGGTCCTGTCCTGCGTCAAGCGGTTTGGGATCTGCAAAAAGCCGGTCCAGAAGTGGCGAGGTTCCGGGCGCGGCAAACATGTAGAGGTAGTCGCCCGGCATCAGGTTCCCTGCGTAGAAGTACCGCATAGACTGGCCGTTGCGAATAATCAGGGAGGGCATGGCCCAGCGGGGAATGGGGGTTCCTTCAAGAACCGGAGCCCCCTCGACAAGGTGGTAGACGAGCAGCTCATGCCCGGCGGAGCCCGGCAGATCGATTTCGATATTTTCCAGCGGGCCGGGCGGCTTGGGGCGCACCAGTTTCAGGTGCCTTGCAACCGGGGCCAGCGTCCAGCCCTGAAGGGTCAGGGAGACGATCACCATCACAAATACGACGTTGAAATAAAGGCCGGCATTTTCAAGTCCATACAGACTGGGCAGGATGGCAAGCAGAATGGAAACCGCACCACGAAGGCCAATCCATGCAATGAACTTGGTCTCCCGCGGACGGTAGTTGAACGGCAAAAGGCAAAGCCAGACGGCCAGCGGACGGGCAATAAAGACCAGAAATAATGCCAGAGCGATTGCGGGCAGGAAGATTTCCGGAAAGTGGCTGGGGGTCGCAAGAAGGCCGAGGAGCAGGAACATGATAATCTGTGCCAGCCATGTCATTCCATCCTGAAACCGTCGGATCGCGCCGACAAAGCGCACCTGCTTGTTGCCGGCATAAAGCCCGGCGACATAGACCGCGAGATAGCCGCTGCCACCCGCCGTGCTGGTCGCAGAGAAGACCAGAAGCGCGACCGCCAGAACCAGAATGGGGGTGAGGCCCCGATTGATCCCAAAGCGGTTGGCAACAAGAACGACAATCATTCCGCCGATCAGACCAAAAACGAGGCCGAAGCCGACCTGGCTGAAAAAATGCAGGATGAGCGGAATAACAGCGAATGTTTCCGGCTGAGACGGCGATAGAATCGTGACCAGCGTCATGGTCAGGAAAATAGCCATCGGATCGTTCATACCCGATTCGACCTCAAGCGCTGAGCCGACACGTTCTACGACGCGAACGCCGCCAACCCGCATCAGGAAGAACACAGCCGCCGCATCCGTTGACGCCACGATGGAACCCAGCAGAAAACCCTGCATAAAGCTCAGATCTGTAACAACCATGGCCACAGCGCCGAGCATCGCAGCCGTGGCCGCAACCCCCACTGTTGCCAGAAGCAGGGCAGGGGCAGCGCCAGCTCTTAAAACCTTTAACGACGTCCCAAAGCCCGCATCGAAAAGGATTACGGCCAGCGCGAGCGAACCGACATAAAATGTCAGCGCATCATTGTCGAAGTCTATGCCGAGGCCATCTGTACCAGCCGCCAGGCCGACACCAAGAAACAGCAGCAGCAAAGGGGCGCCGAATCTGAAAGCGATTGTGCTCGATAAGGCGGCAACAAGAATGAGAACAGAGCAAACCAGAACTGCGATATAAAAAGTCGTCAAAAGGGCTTCCCGAAAGACAGAATTACAAAACGTCCGAACACGTTATCCAAATGATAGTTTGAAATGCAGCCCGTTCAAAGGCTGCTGAACAGTTTCTGTGATGACACTGAAATCTGACAGTGACGCGACGAAAAATGAGCAATCGAAGGGTGTGGGTGAAGTAACGCGGCGGCAATGCTCCGACGAGAGAGGTCTGTATTCCCCCTCGATATGGAACTGGTGCCAACTATGCACAAAAAAACAGGCCGCGAATACGGCCTGTTTCTTCAAAAGCGAAATCTGAAATTAACCGGTAGCAACCGTTTAACTCAGAGAAGCTTGCCCATAGCAACGGCAACGTCGGCCATGCGGTTGGAGAAGCCCCATTCATTGTCATACCAGGACAGGACACGCACGAGCTTGCCTTCCAGAACCTTGGTCTGAGCCTCGGCAAAAATCGAGGAATGCGGGTCGTGGTTGAAGTCGCGTGAAACCAGCGGCTCGTCAGAGTAGCCGAGGACGCCCTTCAGTTCGCCTTCCGCAGCAGCCTTGACGGCAGCGTTGACTTCTTCTGCTGTGCATTCCTTGCTTGGAACGAACTTCAGGTCGACAACCGAGACGTTCGGGGTCGGAACCCGGATTGAGGAGCCGTCGAGTTTGCCATTCAGTTCCGGCATAACCAGGCCGACAGCCTTGGCCGCGCCTGTTGACGTCGGAATGATCGACAGAGCCGCCGCGCGTGCTCGATAGAGGTCTTTGTGCATCGTGTCCAGTGTCGGCTGGTCACCCGTATAGGAGTGGATTGTGGTCATGTAGCCACGTTCAATGCCAAAAGCCTTGTTCAGAACATAGGCCACAGGTGCCAGGCAGTTCGTCGTGCAGGAGCCATTGGAAACGATCAGGTCGTCTTTGGTCAGCGTGTCATGGTTGACACCGAAAACGATCGTCTTGTCAGCGCCCTTGGACGGTGCGGAAACCAGAACGCGCTTGGCACCGGATTCCAGAAGCATCTCAGCCTTTTCCTTGGCGGTGAAGATACCTGTGCATTCCAGCGCGATATCAACGTCACTCCAGGGAAGTTCCTTGGGATCACGAATCGCGGTCACGCGCATCGGGCCAAGGCCGGCGTCGATGGTGTCGCCGTTAACCTTGACGTCGTGCGGGAAACGGCCATGAACCGAATCGTATTTCAGCAGGTGTGCGTTGGTTTCAACCGGACCGAGATCGTTGATGGCAATAACCTCGATGTCCTTGCGGCCCGATTCGAGGATGGCGCGCAGAACATTACGGCCGATACGGCCAAAGCCGTTGATGGCAACTTTTACAGTCATGCTAGGGACTCCCATTTCGCGAGTATTGGTCATAAATCGCAGAGCAACCGATTACCTATTATACGTTTCACCGCCACCCGAAAAGCCGCGACGAGCGTATCTGCCGCCTGAAAAATGGCGGAGCTGCGGCGTTAATACAAGCTTTTGGAAATAGAACGCAGTGATTATGGTCAAATCGTTTACACAAATTCAGTCGGAAAGACCGGCCTTTCAGCCGGTCAGTCTTTATTTACGCATCAGATATATCAGCCGCGCTTGGCTTCAACAGCTTCAACAACGGCCTCTGCTGTGATGCCGAAATGCTTGAACAGGTCCGGGCCTTTGCCGGAAGCGCCAAAGCCGCTCATGCCGATAAAGATGCCATCGGAACCGATAAACTCGTCCCAGCCCATGCGAACAGCGGCTTCAACACCAACCTTGATCGGTGAGTTGCCGATGATGGCTTTGCGGTAGGCTTCCGGCTGCTCGAAGAACAGCTCCATGCAGGGAACCGATACAACGCGCGTGGTGATGCCCTTGGCGGTGAGAGCCTTCTGTGCATCGACAGCAACAGAGACTTCCGAGCCGCTGGCGAAGATCGTGACATCGGCAGAATCGGCCGGGATCAGATCATAAGCACCGGTGGCGCAAAGGTTCTTCTCTGTGTACTCGGTTCTGAGCGGCGGAAGGCCCTGACGTGTCAAAGCCAGACCGGACGGACGGTCCTTGCTTTCCAGCGCAAGCTGCCAGCATTCTGCCGTTTCCATCGCGTCAGCCGGACGGAACATCTGAAGGTTTGGAATCGCACGCAGCGAAGCCATCTGTTCGACAGGCTCATGCGTCGGGCCATCTTCACCAACGCCGATGGAATCATGCGTCCAGACGTGGATGACGCGGATGCCCATCAGTGCAGCAAGGCGCACCGAAGTCCGGCAATAGTCAGAGAAGATCAGGAAGCCGCCGGAATACGGGATCAGGCCGCCGTGCAGCGCAATGCCGTTCATGGCTGCTGCCATGGCGTGTTCACGAACACCCCAGTGCATGTAGCGACCGGAGAAATCATCCGGTGTAATGCCTGCCGTCTGGCTGGTGTTGGTATTGTTGGAGCCGGTCAGATCAGCAGAGCCACCAAAGGTTTCCGGAACGACGCCGTTGATGACTTCAAGCGTTTCCTGCGACGATTTACGCGAAGCGAGCTTCGGCTGTTCGGCAGCCAGCTTCTTCTTGTAATCGTTCATGGCGGTTGCAAAACCACCGGGCAGGTCGCCGGCAAAACGGCGCGTGAATTCAGCCTTGGCGCTGGAGCCGTTCAGGCGTTCTTCCCATTCGACACGGGTCTTGGTTGAACGAAGACCAGCGACACGCCATGCGTCGAGAACGTCTTCGGGAATCTCAAACGGACCATATTCCCAGCCGAGAGCCTTGCGGGTTTCCGCAATTTCCTCATCGCCAAGCGGTGAGCCGTGTGCCTTGTTTGTGCCTGCCTTGGTCGGAGCACCATAACCGATGGTCGTTTTGCAGGCGATCATCGTCGGCTTGTCAGACTTCTGAGCTTCCTTCAGGGCAGCTTCGATTTCTTCCGGATTATGGCCATCAATGTCGATGGTGTGCCAGTTGCAGGCCCGGAAGCGTGCATGCTGATCGGTCGAGTCTGCCAGAGAGACAGCGCCGTCGATGGTGATCGAGTTGTTGTCCCACATCAGGATCAGCTTATTCAGCTTCAGGTGACCGGCCAGTGCGATTGCTTCCTGGCTGATGCCTTCCATCAGGCAGCCGTCGCCGCAAAGCGCATAGGTATAGTGGTCCATCAGCTCTTCGCCGAATTCATCGGCAAGCTTGCGCTCGGCAATCGCCATGCCAACAGCATTGGCGATGCCCTGACCGAGCGGTCCGGTCGTGGTCTCAATGCCGGAAGCGTGCCCGTATTCCGGGTGACCGGCAGTTTTCGAACCAAGCTGCCGAAACTGCTTGAGATCTTCCAAGGTCATGTCTTCATAACCAAGAAGATAAAGCAGCGAGTATTGCAGCATTGAGCCGTGACCGGCTGAAAGAACAAAACGGTCGCGGTTGGGCCATGACGGGTTCTTGGGGTCGAACGTCATGAATTTTGTGAAAAGCACTGTTGCGACATCGGCCGCGCCCATCGGCAGGCCGGGGTGCCCGGAGTTGGCTTTCTGAACAGCGTCCATGGAAAGGAAGCGGATCGCGTTGGCCATCCGGTTATGTTTTTCAAGAGAAGTCATGTTTTCTTCGCTTTTCTTGAGTCTTAAGGATTGCTTCAATCGGTGATGAACTGCCGGCCTGAAGTCTTGGAAAAAGCCAGCTGGCAGTGCTCGAACGGTAATCTACAGTCTGGATCAAGGGGATCAAGGCGGGATTCTCAAAAGCCGTCCTTCATCTCCCCAAGCCCTCGAAACGCGATGAACGTACACCATTTCAAATCGTGCTTCTACTGGTTAATATGGTCTCAGATCGATGTGGCCTTACTTGGCCATTTTTGCGATCTAAAACGATTTATATGGCGGTTGTTCGATGATTGCTTTGCTTTTTGCCAAAAATGCGGACGGTTAAGAGGCCATTTTCAATTTTCAGGTCATGCATTTGTCAGGGCAGATATCAGCTCCGCCGCGCAAAACCTTCTTTTGAAAACCTTTTTCGTCTGGCCGTTTCAGTTGACCTTCGCGATCAACTCTTCATAAAATCATAAATGAAACTCGTGCACCTCTGGCGATTCGATTGGCGCTGATGGATTTTCACTTGTACCTGAATAATTGGCAGGCGGTGCACATATAAGCTTCTCGCCGACGGATGCCGGTTTTTGGGAGACATGCGAATGGAGGCGAAAAAAGACCGGCTGACCAACGCCATTGAAGCTCTTGAAGCCGCATTTGGTGGGCTGGAAAGCGTGATTGATGCACGTCTTGAGAAGATGCAGGACCGCGAAGACCTCGAAAATGAGGTGCGTCTTGTTCATGAAGACCGTGCAAGTCTGGCACGTGAGCTTGATCAGGCACAGTTTCGTGCCAATCGTCTGGAAGAAGTCAATCGGGAAGTGTCCCGTCGACTGGTGACGTCCATGGAAACGATCCGTTCCGTCCTTGATCACGAGAAATAGGCGCGCAGAAGGGAAACGCTGGTATGGCGCAAGTTACCGTCAATATTGACGGCAAGGCCTATCGAATGGCCTGTGAAGCAGGGCAGGAAGACCATCTTCAGGCGCTGGCCGCCCGGTTTGATGGCTATATTGCAAACCTGCGCGGTCAGTTCGGAGAAATCGGAGATCTGCGATTGACCGTCATGGCCGGAATCATGGTCATGGATGAGCTGAGCGATCTTCAGGCCCAGATCGACAGCGATGCGGCAGAGTTGCAGCAGCTCAGGACTGCTGCGGAGAATGCAGACAACACCCGGCTTGATCGTGAGAATGAAATAGCCGGCGTTCTGGAAGATCTGGCGGGGCGGCTGAGCGATCTTTCGCAAAAGGTTTCTGCCAGTAAAGGCTGATGTTTCTGCGGCTGCAGCTGCGGAATTGAAAAATCGTATGATGTTCGCCGTCTTACCTCTGGAAGCGGTCCTCAAGACATTCTATATAAGCTGCTACGGTCTGCGCTTCACGACAGGAATCATCGAATCCCCGGGGCCTTACTCGATCCTAAGGGAGCTGTCCCTGACCTCGCTCGTGGGCTTGGTTATATGGCGCCCACCTACTTCTGTAGGCGCCCAGGATCCAAAAGATTCCATCGGTCGTCGTGGACCGGCTTATCTGTCCTCATGTCTGGCAGGGAGCGTTCGTTGACTGACAGGCAGAATGATAAGGACATGCTGAGAAAAGCTGTTCTTCAAGAGCGTGACGCACTGAGTGCAGCGGTTCGCCTTTCAAAAAGCCGGGCTATAGCCGGTCACGGAGCCAGTGCTCTTGCTGAATCTGCTGCCAGCAAGAACGTTTCCGGCTTCTATCCTATTCGTTCTGAAGCCGATGTGCGGCTGTTGCTATCACTTTTGGAAGATGCGGGCGCGCGTCTCAGCCTCCCCGCTGTTGTGGACCGGCAGACGATTGTTTTTCGCCGATATAGATTCGGTGAAACGCTCGTTCCGGGTGGATTCGGGACGTTTGCGCCGGGCGAAATTGCCGAAGTGGTCGATCCGGATATCCTGCTCATGCCGCTTTCTGTCTTTGACTATCACGGCAACCGGATTGGCTATGGTGCCGGCCATTATGACCGCGCGATTGAGCGTCTTCATATGCTGGGGAAAAAGCCTTTGCTTGTCGGGGTCGCCTTCGATCTTCAGGGCGTTCCAGATGTTCCTGCTGAACCGCATGATGTGCCACTGGATGCCATCATCACTGAAAGCGGCGTTCAGTGGTTCTCAGAGCCGAAAAGCGGTGTCTAAACGTTCAAACCGCCGCGTTTGCCTTTCTGTTTCTCGACAAAAGCCATTTGCAAGCTCTGATCATCGCGTTAGAGGAGAGCGGAGATGTTCGATGTGCCTGCCGTTCCGGAGTTTGTGGGGCGGTAAACACGCTGCGCGCTACAGATTGGATTTTTAATGCGGTTGCTTTTTCTGGGGGATATGGTCGGTAAATCGGGGCGCAAGGCTGTCTGGGACCGGTTGCCGGGGCTCGTCAGCGATCTGAAACTCGATTTTGTCATCGTCAACGGTGAGAATGCCGCTGGCGGCTTCGGCATCACCGAGAGCATTTTTCAGGAAACGATCAATTGCGGCGCAGATGTCGTGACCACCGGTAATCACGTCTGGGATCAGAAAGATGCGATTATTTTTGCAGATCGTCACGAACAGTTTCTGCGCCCGGCCAACTATCCCAAAGGCACGCCGGGGCGCGGTTCGAGCGTTTACTATGCCCGCAACGGTGCCCGTGTTCTGGTTGCCAATATTATGGGACGCGTGTTCATGCATCCTGAACTTGATGATCCCTTCAAGGCCGGCGAGGACATTCTGGAAGCCTGCCAGCTGAAAGATCAGGTCGATGCCATCATTTTTGATTTCCATGCCGAGGCGACCAGTGAGAAACAGTCGTTCGGCCATTTTGTGGATGGTCGTGCCAGCCTTGTCGTCGGCACGCATACGCATGTTCCCACAGCTGATTGCCAGATACTGAACGGCGGCACGGCCTATATGTCGGATGCCGGCATGTGTGGTGACTATGATTCGTCGCTTGGGATGGACAAGGAAGAGCCGTTGAGCCGATTCGTCTCCAAAATGAACAAATCGAGGTTTGAGGCGGCTTCCGGTCCCGCCACAATCTGCGGTGTCGGCGTTGAGATCTCCGACCGCACAGGCCTTGCAGAAAAAGTCGCTCCGCTGCGTCTTGGTCCAAGGCTGGAAGAAACCGTGCCTGAATTCTGGCGCTGAAACGGTATCGTCAGAAGCGGGTGCAAGCTTTTGCGCTGATTGCCTGAAAGAAAAAATGTAGTGCGCTAAGCGCCCGGTTTCAGGCGAAAAGAGCGCGTTGAGAGGGAAGGCGCGCGGATAAGGCAACGTCTGGTTAAGGTTTCTTTTTTATCAATAAGGCTGTGTGACAGCTCTTTTGATGGTCTCCTTCAGTATGTCTTTTTCGCGCTCTTCAAGCCTCTACTCGAAATCCGCCGCTGCTGCGGATGGTTGTGTGTCCGACAAAGCCTCCGATCCGCAGGATCCGCAGCGCAATCGCGATGCCGCGATCCTGGATCCCGATCGTCTGCCTACCTGGCAGCGGCCTTTCCTGCTTGGGCCGAATGTACGCTTCACCCGGACCCCGCATAAGAAGCAACCAATGTCTGACGAGCCAAAGGTGCCGGGAAAAGCCGAGGCGCTGCCTGCCGACGATGTGCCGCCGCCTTCACCGGCAATGGTGCTGCAGGACCGGATTGCAGATGAACTTCCGGCTGAGCGGTCTGACAGTTTTTGTGACATTGAAGTCAGAAACGCCGCCGAAACCGATATCGATCAGCCGAAGGTCGCGATGGACTTTCTGTTTCATCCGATCCAGCCGCCGGTTCATCAGGGCCCGCCTGAGCGCGAGGATGCTTCATCCGTTTCGGTCGAGATTACATCGCAGACGGATGAGACGCTTGTCGCGCCTGAACCAGCCTTTGATGGTTCTCCACCGGACCTGACTGAGGCTGCCGAACCATCGCAAACCGAAACACCGACTGAAACTGCTGAAAATACCGTGTCTGAACATACCGTCTCCACGCCTGATCATTTCGCCTTTCTGCCAGACGGTCTGGCCTTCGAAGTCATGGGTCTTGGCCTGATGGATGCGGCGGGCGAAGAGCCTTTGCCGGTTGATGAGACGTTGTTTCAGGAGCCTGTCGGGGAACGTGAAGCCGTTGCCGAACAGGCAACAGATGCTGTGCCGGAAGTGCAGGAGCAAGAGGAAATCGTCAGCGATTATTCTTCGCAGTCTGAAGTGGGGCTTGCTGACTTGCTGACGACCTCCGGACAGATGCCGTTGACGGCCGCATCCGATCCTGTCGAGACGGCTGCGGAGGAGCCGTCAGACGAAGATGAACATGCTGAAGCCGAAGAGGATGTCGGCTCACCTGTCGCGCTTTATAGGCAGGTTGAAGTGCGCTCGTTCATCCGCCAGACGGTCGCTGAAGAGGTTGAAGACGATGAATCCGAGGCTGGGGTCGAAGCTTCGGAAGCGTTGGAAGCGCATCATGCCGAAGAAAGCCCGGCGGATACTGAGAATGAAGACGCTCACAACGACGAGGAAACCTGTGCTGATCCTGAATATGCTGATGCTGCAGGTGATATGAACGAAGCCGGTGAAACGGATGAAGCCGGAAACGACGACGAACCGCAGATGTGTGAAGATGATGCGTCGGACGACGAGCAGAAAGAACCGGCGTCGGTCATCCATGTCGAGCCGGAAACAGATTTCGTTTTTCCGTCGCTGGAGCTTCTGCAGGCTCAGAATTTCGATGAGGTCAGCGAGTTCAGTCAGGAGGCGCTGGAACAGAGTGCTGGCCAGCTGGAAAGCATTCTCGAAGATTTCGGCGTCAAGGGTGAGATCATCGATGTGCGCCCCGGTCCTGTCGTCACCCAATATGAGTTCGAACCAGCGCCAGGTGTGAAATCGTCGCGGGTGATCAATCTCTCCGATGATATCGCGCGCTCCATGTCGGCCTTGTCTGCCCGTGTTGCCGTTATCCCCGGTCGCAATGTGATCGGTATTGAGTTGCCGAATGAAGAGCGTGAAACGGTGTTCCTGCGTGAGCTTCTGGAAAGCCGCCTTTACATGCAGACAGATTTCCGTCTGCCGCTCTGCCTTGGCAAAAATATTGGTGGTGAGCCGGTTGTTGCAGAGCTTGCCAAGATGCCGCATCTGCTGGTGGCAGGCACAACCGGATCTGGCAAGTCTGTGGCCATCAATACGATGATCCTGTCGCTGCTCTACCATCTGCGTCCGGAAGAGTGCCGCCTGATCATGGTGGATCCGAAAATGCTGGAGCTGTCAGTTTACGATGGCATTCCGCACCTCCTCACTCCGGTGGTGACAGATCCGAAGAAAGCCGTTCTGGCGCTGAAATGGGCCGTGCGCGAAATGGAAGATCGTTATCGCAAGATGGCGCGGCTTGGGGTTCGCAACATCGATGGGTTCAATAAGCGCGTTGCTGAAGCCCGTGCGAGCGGCGAGACCATCATGGTCAGTGTGCCAACCGGGTTTGACCGGACAACCGGCGAGCAGACCTTCGAAGAGCAGGAACTCGACCTTTCCGCGCTGCCGTATATCGTCGTCATCGTTGATGAGATGGCCGACCTGATGATGGTGGCTGGCAAGGAGATCGAGGGCACAATCCAGCGCCTGGCACAGATGGCGCGTGCAGCCGGCATTCATCTGATCATGGCGACACAGCGTCCTTCGGTGGATGTTATTACCGGCACGATCAAGGCGAATTTCCCGACCCGCATTTCCTTTCAGGTCACATCCAAGATCGACAGCCGCACCATTCTCGGTGAACAGGGTGCTGAATATCTTCTGGGGCAGGGCGACATGCTGCACATGAAGGGCGGCGGTCGCATCGCCCGTGTGCATGGCCCATTCGTTTCCGATTATGAGGTGGAGAAGGTCGTAGCGCATCTGAAACGGCAGGGAACACCCACCTATCTCGGCAGCGTAACCGTTGATGAGGAAGAAGCCGAAGGCGGTGAAGAAGACACGGCTGTCTTCGACAATACCGATATGGGCGCAGACGGCGATGAGGGCGATGACCTGTTCGCCAAGGCTGTTCGTATCGTCCAGCGGGACAAGAAGTGCTCGACCTCCTACATCCAGCGTCGCCTTTCAATCGGCTATAATCGCGCCGCCTCACTTGTTGAGCGGATGGAACAGGAAGGGCTTGTTGGCCCCGCCAACCACGTCGGCAAGCGCGAGATACTCGATACCGGTTCTGCTGGTTAAAACCCGCAAGACCTTCAATCAGCCTGATACTGCGTTATCGCGGCGTTGATCTTTCAGCGCCGCGATTTCTGTTCTGAGCGCCTTCAGCTCGGCCAATATCTGCTGCATTTCCGGCTCTCTGGCCTGACGGTTTTCTTCCAGAAGCTCCTGTTCATGTTCCTTCTGCATGGCGGAAACGATGATACCGATAAAAAGGTTAAGCACGGTAAAAGCGGTGGACAGAATGAACGGCACGAAGAAAAGCCATGCCTGCGGGTGAACTTCCATAACCGGGCGGACAATACCCATCGACCAGCTTTCCAGCGTCATGATCTGGAACAGCGAATAGATCGAAGCACCAAGAGAGCCGAAGAATTCCGGGAATGTTTCTGCATAAAGCTTGGTCGCGATCACGGCAAAAATGTAAAACACAAGCGCCATCAGCACGATAATGGACCCCATACCGGGCAGGGCTGCCACCAGTCCACCGATGACACGCCGCAGTGACGGGATCATCGACAGAAGCCGTAATGCCCTTAGAATACGCAACGCACGCAGCACCTGCAGCGGCCCGCTGGCGGGCAGAAGGCTGATGGCTACGATGGTAAAATCGAAAAGGCTCCATGGATCGCGGAAAAAGCGCAGCCGGTTCGCATAAATTCTGAGCATGATTTCAACGACGAAGATCGCCAGAACAATGCCATCGAACAGTTTGAGAACTGTTCCGGCCGGTCCGGCCATGATCGTTTGTGAGGTTTCAACGCCAAGCGTTATGGCGTTGATAACGATCACAGTCAGAATGAACGTTTCCCAAGACCGGGAAGATGTAAGCGTCAGTACCTTGTCTCGCATATCCGGTCGTCCCCTTTTGAAACTGCGTGCGAAAGATGGTGAGGCCTTTGCGCGTGCGCAAGTGCGCTTTTCCGATGAAGTTCAGCGTGCTGCAATAGG
Source organism: Martelella mediterranea (assembly GCF_004342225.1). Lineage (GTDB taxonomy): Bacteria > Pseudomonadota > Alphaproteobacteria > Rhizobiales > Rhizobiaceae > Martelella > Martelella mediterranea_B. The sequence continues at coordinate 154,336 of NZ_SMAR01000004.1, forward strand.
GGGAAGATCTTGCGGCTTCACGAATGAGTGAAGGCAACAAAAGTCCGGAAATATGGACCTTTAGGCCAGACTGCCGCATGCTTGAGAAAAGCTCAACATCGGAGAACGGTAATGCTGCGTTACTTTGCGATGCTGATGACACCCTTTCTGTTTTGTCTACCGGCGGAAGCCCGCGCTCAGGCTCCGCCACCTGTCAGTCAGTGTCAGGCTATTGCCGCCAGGCTTCCCGATGTGAAGTTCGCCAGCCTCTTGCCGGTTGCCTATCAGCCTCCCGAAGTCACCATCACATTCATCGGGCATTCGACCTATCTGATCGAAACGCCGGATGGCGTGCGGATCGCCACTGACTATGCCGGTTTTTTGTTGCCTGGCGGCCCGCCAGATGTAGCAACGATGAACAAGGCACATGAAAGCCATTTTACGCTGACACCGGATCCCGGCATCGGCACCATTCTGCATGGGTGGGGTGCGTTGGCCGGAGAGCCTGCCGATCATGACCTCGTGATCGGTGATGTCTACATTCGTAATGTGACAACGGATATTCGCACCTGGGGCGGGTTTGAGGAAGACGGCAATTCGATCTTCATTTTCGAAGTTGCCGGTCTTTGTATCGGGCACGTCGGTCATCTTCATCACGAACTGTCCGACACACACATCGCAGAAATCGGCAGGCTTGATGTGGTTATGGTCCCTGTTGATGGCGGCCTGACACTCGGAGCGGAGAGTATGCGAAACGTGATTGAGAGACTTTATTCCGCGATTGTTCTGCCGATGCATCGCACGGGGCCGCGGATCCGCTCCTTTGCCGAAATGCTCGGTGATGGCTTTGAAACGGTTTATTCCGACAGCCGTTCCCTGACGATCTCGCTGAATTCTCTATCCAGTCCGCCAAAAGTTATTTTGCTGAGCGGCGTGTGGTAGCCGGCGTTCTCAGGCCGCCAATGCGCGCATGGGCTTGAATGGATGGCGTTGCGCCCGTATAAGGGCGCCCATTCTATTCTTGCAATAATAACGACAGGGCGGAGCATAATGGCTGGCCATTCACAGTTTAAAAATATCATGCATCGCAAAGGCCGGCAGGATGCGGTGCGTTCGAAGATGTTCTCCAAGCTGGCGCGCGAAATCACTGTTGCCGCCAAGATGGGCGCGCCGGACCCGGATATGAACCCGCGTCTGCGTCTGGCCATTCAGAACGCCAAGGCGCAGTCCATGCCGAAGGACAACATTGAGCGTGCCATCAAGAAGGCTTCCGGTGGCGATGCGGAAAACTACGATGAGGTGCGCTACGAAGGTTACGGTCCCGGTGGCGTCGCCGTGATTGTCGAGGCGCTTTCCGATAACCGTAACCGCACGGCTTCGAATGTTCGTTCGACCTTTACCAAGGCGGGTGGATCACTCGGCGAAACCGGCTCGGTTGCCTTCTCCTTCGATCACGTCGGTGAGATCGTTTACAAGCCCGAAGCAGGCGATGCCGACACCATCATGGAAGCCGCCATCGAGGCCGGTGCAGAAGACGTCGTGACCGATGAAGATGGCCACACGATCTATTGCGCCTTCGAGGATCTGAACGAAGTCTCCTCGGCGCTGCAGGAAACGCTCGGTGAGGCCGATAGCGTCAAGGCGATCTGGAAGCCGCAGAACACTATTCCCGTCGATGAAGAGCGCGCGACCTCGCTGATGCGCCTGATCGAAAACCTGGAAGACGACGATGATGTCCAGAACGTCTATTCCAACTTCGAAGTTGACGACGAGGTCATGGCCAAGCTCTCGGCGTAATTTTACTAGATTAAGATTAGCAAGACGCCGCCGGTGCGAACCGCCCGGCGGCTTTTGTGTATCACGCCGCCATCGCGAGTGTCTGCCGCATCGCGCCGAACATCTCGACCGATTTCAGCCTGGCTTCCAGCGAATGCACCGGCACTGAAATGATGACCTCGTCGGCCTTGGTGTCGGCAACGAACTGCTTCATCTTTGCCGCAGCTTTTTCAGGCCCGCCGACGACCGCAAACTGGAAGGTGTGCTCGATCGACATTTTTTCCATCTCCGTCCAGATGCCATCCATGCTTTCAACCGGTTTTGGTGTTTTGCCGCGGGCGTTGCGCCTCAGCGCCACAAAGCTCTGAAGAGCCGAGGTGAAATGGTAGTCTGCTTCTTCGTCGGTATCCGCCACAGCGCCCATGACACCGGCAATCACATAAGGCTTCTCACACTGTGCCGAGGGTTTGAAATTCGAGCGATAGATATGCAGTGCATCAAACAGCATGTCGGGCGCAAAATGTGACGCAAAGGCATATGGAAGGCCAAGCATCGCAGCCAGATGAGCGCTGTATGTGGAGGAGCCGAGAATATAGACCGGCACTTTCGCGCCCGCGCCCGGATTTGCGATCAGGCGCTGGCCTTCGTCCGGTTCATCCATCAGCTTTTGAAGTTCAACGATATCGTTGGGAAAGGTCTGTGCCCCCGCCTCCAGATTGCGGCGCAGCGCACGGGCCGTGTTCATGTCTGTGCCCGGTGCACGACCGAGGCCAAGATCAATGCGGCCCGGATAAAGCGCTTCCAGCGTGCCGAACTGTTCGGCAATGACCAGCGGCGAATGATTGGGCAGCATGATGCCGCCGGAACCGACACGGATGGTTTCCGTTGCACGCGCCGCTTCTGAAATAACCAGTGACGTGGCAGCGCTTGCAATGCCAACCATGCCGTGATGCTCGGCCAGCCAGAAACGGGTGTAACCTGAAGCTTCTGCCTGTCGTGTCATCTGGCGCGTCGCATCAAGCGCTTCGGAAACGCTGCCGCCTTCGACCACGGGGCAGAGGTCGAGAATGGAAAATGCAGTCATGAAAAAATCCTGTCTTATAACGGTGTTGGCTCAGAGGTAGGAATTGATCAAATGATTTGCAAAAATTCTTTAGGTCGGAATCGCCGCGCTGTTATGTCGGACATGTCTATTTCGGCGGTGCCTTTTCATTGTTTAGCCATCGCAGGCCGGATTGCAGAATAGTGCGCCAGCTCTGTCGAATTTTGGAGCCGGGGATGAGATGTTTTTGTTTTGTTCACTTTTCTCTGGAAGCCTGTCACCGTCATCGCTAGGGTGGGCACATGGAAAAGACGATTCGCATACTGGGCATCGATCCGGGCTTAAGGCGCACCGGCTGGGGTGTTATCGAGATGCTTGGCAATTCGCTCAGGTTTATCGATTCCGGCACGGTGACGTCTGACGGAAACATGGATCTGGCAAGCCGCCTGCGGCAGCTTCATGACGGGTTGTCGGAGGTCGTGCATGGCTTTCGTCCGGATGAGGCCGCCGTCGAACAGACCTTCGTCAACAAGGATGCGGTGGCGACGCTGAAGCTCGGGCAGGCGCGTGGCATTGCGCTTCTTGTGCCCTCGCTTGCGGGGTTGCATGTTTCCGAATATGCGCCAAATGCCGTGAAAAAGGCGGTGATTGGTGTCGGCCATGGCGACAAGGAGCAGATCCACATGATGCTCAAAGTGCTGATGCCGCGGGTGAAATTCAAAGGCAGCGATGCTGCCGATGCCCTGGCCATCGCCATCTGCCACGCCCATAATCGCGGCGCCAACCGGCTGATGAAGATGGCGGCTGGCTAATATGACGGAGCAGGCGGCATGATCGGAAAACTCAAGGGCGTGATCGATGAAATCGGCGATGATTATGTGCTCATCGATGTGCATGGCGTCTGCTATGTCGCCTTCTGTTCGGCGCGCACCCTTTCGCGCATTGGTTCAGTGGGGGAAGCCGTAACGCTTTTCATCGAAACCTATGTGCGAGAAGATCAGCTGAAGCTTTACGGCTTCATCAGTGGCGACGAGCGCGGCTGGTTTAACCTGTTGCAGAGTGTGCAGGGCGTCGGAGCGCGCGTTGCGCTGGCAATTCTTTCGACGCTGTCGGCCGGAGAGGTGTCCAATGCGATCGCTCTGGGCGACAAGACGGCCGTTTCACGCGCACCGGGCGTTGGACCGAAAGTGGCGACGCGCATCGTCAATGAGTTGAAAAACAAGGTTCCAGCAGGGCTTTCGGGCAGCGACAATGAGGGCGTAGCCTTCCGGCAGGAGGTCAGCGAAGGGGCCGCGCCTGCTGCGGTCTCCGATGCGATTTCGGCACTTGCCAATCTTGGCTATTCGCGTGATCAGGCTGCAGGGGCTGTGTCCGCAGCGATGAAAAAGGCAGGCGAGGGGGCAGACAGTGCGACACTGATCCGCCTTGGCCTGAAGGAATTGGCGAACTGAGTGCATTTGTCTATGCTGCGCAAGAATGCTCGTACCAGAACATGAAAAGTTTGACCCATGAGTGACGAAAGCCGTCTGATTTCTCCAGACAAGCGCGTTGAAGATATTGATGCGGCCATGCGCCCGCAGACGCTGGATGATTTTACCGGTCAGGCCGAGGCGCGGGCAAATCTGAAAATCTTCATCGAGGCTGCAAAGCGACGCGGCGAAGCGCTGGACCATGTGCTGTTCGTCGGTCCGCCGGGGCTGGGCAAGACGACGCTGGCACAGATCATGGCGAAGGAACTCGGCGTTAATTTTCGCGCTACCTCAGGCCCGGTCATCGCAAAGGCTGGCGATCTTGCGGCCCTGTTGACCAATCTTGAAGAACGCGATGTCCTTTTCATCGATGAAATTCATCGGCTGAACCCGGCCGTGGAGGAAATTCTATATCCGGCGATGGAGGATTTTCAGCTCGACCTGATCATCGGTGAGGGGCCAGCGGCGCGTTCGGTCAAGATCGACCTTGCCAAGTTTACGCTGGTGGCGGCAACGACCCGGCTTGGCCTTCTGACCACGCCGCTTCGTGACCGTTTCGGTATTCCCGTCCGGCTCAATTTTTATACGGTTGAAGAACTTGAATCGATCATTCGTCGCGGTGCGCGGCTGATGCAGCTTGGCATGAGCGATGACGGTGCGCGCGAGATCGCCCGGCGCGCGCGTGGCACGCCACGTATCGCCGGTCGCCTCCTGCGTCGCGTGCGTGACTTTGCAGAGGTGGCCGAAGCCGAGGAAGTTACGGCAAAAATCGCCGATGAGGCGCTGACGCGGCTGGCCGTCGACCATATGGGCCTTGATCAGCTGGACCGCCGTTACCTGAACATGATTGCACAGCATTTTGGTGGAGGTCCGGTGGGTATTGAAACAATTGCAGCAGGCTTGTCGGAACCGCGCGATGCGATTGAGGATATCATCGAGCCTTACATGATCCAGCAGGGCTTTATCCAGCGCACGCCGCGTGGCCGGGTGATGACACCTGGCGCATGGAAGCATCTTGGCCTCACGCCACCAAAAGATGCCGATCTTACCCAGTTCAAACTGTTCGATGAAGGTGAGTAACACAGGCCACAAGCAAGGCTTTGGCGTCTGTCATCTTCATCAGCATATAGCCGACCGGGACAAGGTAGCCCGTTCTTCGGTTCAAACCGGGATCACATGAACCTTGTTATCAATGAAACGCAGAGCGACCTCTCCCTTCATCAGCTGAAGTGCGGGCTCACCGAAAAGCTGGCGCCGCCAGCCTTTCATGGCTTCGACATCCGCTTCGTCTCCATCAGCTGCAATCTTGTCGATATCGTCCGATGACGCGATCACGCGCTGCGCAACCTTGTTCTGCTCTGCAATGATTTTAAGCAGCACCTTGAGAAGCTCGGCCGCCGCTGCTGCGCCCTCCGGCGGTTGGGCCGGGCGCGGGATCTTTGGCAGGTCAGCTTTCGGGGTTTCCAGCGCCGTCTTGACTGCTTCGAGGAGGCTTGCAGCCTGTCCGGAGCGTTCCCATCCCCTCGGAATCATACGCAGTTTCGCAAGTGCTGCCGGTTCGGTTGGATGCTGTTGGGCGATTTCGTAGACGGCGTCGTCTTTGAGGATGCGGCGGCGCGGCATGTTGCGGTCACGTGCCTCCCGCTCGCGCCATTCTGCGACAGCCTGCATCACGGCGAAATCAAGCGATTTCTTGACCCTGAGTTTCAGGCGGGTCCATGCCTTTTCGGGTGGCAGGTCGTAGGTTTCCGGCGCCTCCAGGATCGCCATTTCCTCTTCCACCCAGTTCTCCCGGCCTTCGCGCTCAAGCTGGTCTTTCAGTCTAAGGTAAACATCGCGCAGATGGGTCACATCTGCCAGCGCATAGGAAAGCTGCTTGTCATTCAGCGGTCGCGCACGCCAGTCGGTGAAGCGGGACGATTTATCGAGTTTCGCACCGGTCACGCGTGCAACAAGCTGGTCATAGGAAATGGAATCGCCAAAACCGCAGACCATCGCAGCCACTTGTGTGTCGAAAAGCGGCGCGGGCAGCATGTTGCCGAGGTGGTAGACGATTTCGAGGTCCTGCCGGGCCGCATGAAATACCTTCACAACGTCCGGATTGGCCATCAGATCGAAAAAAGGCTTCAGATCGATATCCTTGGCCAGCGGATCAACCAGCACCTCAAGGTCTGGCGATGCCATCTGGATCAGGCAAAGCTCTGGCCAGAACGTGCTTTCGCGAATAAATTCAGTGTCAACGGTAACAAATGCTGACTTGGCGAGTGTGTTGCAGGCGTCTTGAAGCGCTTGGGTGGTTTCGATCATCATAGATAAATTCTGTTTTGGTCTTGTTAAAGTCCTTCGCTTTTGAGCGCCTCATGTCAAGCCATGAGGCGTTTCAAGACGCCGAAAGAGCATTTTTCGAGCTGATTTCCTCAGGCTTTGTTGTGACGGACTTGCCGCTGCCGTCTGCTTGTGGTTTAGCTCCGCTCAGTATCCGCCCGAAGTGGCCCGATAAGCCCTTCACCTTGACAAACGGGCCTTCCCATGCGCTTTTCCGCCAGATTTTATCTGATGGCGGTAAGCGTGATTACCCGCTTGCGCCTCTGGAACCAGATTACGGACCAAGACAATGCATCGTTATCGCAGCCACACCTGCGCCGCCCTGAACAAGTCTGCTGTCGGTGAAACCGCCCGCCTTTCCGGCTGGGTGCATCGCGTGCGAGACCATGGCGGTGTTCTTTTCATCGATTTGCGCGACCATTACGGCATGACCCAGGTTGTTGCCGATCCGGACTCCGCCGCCTTTGCCGCTGCGGAAAAAGTACGCGGCGAATGGGTGATTCGGGTTGATGGCAAAGTGCGCGCCCGTACGGAAGAAACCGTCAATTCCAATATGGCGACCGGTGAGATCGAACTTTACGCTGAGGAAATCGAAATTCTCTCGGCGTCGAAGGAATTGCCGGTTCCTGTCTTCGGTGAGCCTGACTATCCGGAAGACCTGCGCCTGAAATATCGCTTCCTCGATCTGCGCCGTGAAACGCTTCACGCCAATATCGTCAAGCGGACTCAGATCATTGCCGAAATGCGCAAGGCCATGGGCGAATCCGGGTTTACGGAATATTCGACGCCGATTCTGACAGCATCTTCGCCGGAGGGCGCGCGTGACTTTCTGGTGCCGAGCCGAATTCATCCCGGCAACTTCTACGCTCTGCCACAGGCGCCGCAGCAATATAAACAGTTGCTGATGGCTTCCGGTTTTGACCGTTACTTCCAGATTGCCCCGTGCTTCCGTGATGAAGACCCGCGTGCTGACCGTCTGCCGGGCGAATTCTACCAGCTCGACCTCGAAATGAGCTTTGTCGAGCAGGAAGATATTCTCACGACGATGGAGCCGGTGATCCGTGATGTGTTCAAGGCTTTTGCAAAGGGCAAGCCGGTCACTGAAGATTTTCCGCGCATCCCTTATGATGTTGCGCTTCGTAAATATGGTTCCGACAAGCCGGACCTGAGAAACCCGATCGAGATGGAAGCCGTTACCGAGCATTTTGCCGGGTCCGGCTTCAAGGTCTTTGCCAACATGATTGCCAAGGACGAGAAAGTCGAAGTCTGGGCGATACCGGCGAAAACCGGCGGCAGCCGCGCATTCTGCGATCGCATGAATTCCTGGGCGCAGAGCCAGGGCCAGCCTGGCCTTGGTTACATCTTCTGGCGCAAGGAAGGTGAGGAAATCACCGGTGCGGGGCCACTTGCCAAAAATATCGGACCGGAGCGCACCGATGCTGTTCGCCAGCAGCTTGGGCTGGAAGAGGGCGATGCCTGCTTCTTTGTCGCTGGTTTTCCCGATCAGTTCGTCAAGTTTGCCGGTGAAGCGCGCACGCGCGTTGGCGATGAGCTGGAACTGACGGACAAGGAGCGTTTTGCGCTGTGCTGGATCGTCGACTTCCCGTTCTATGAATGGAACGAAGACGACAAGCGTATTGATTTTGCGCACAATCCCTTCTCAATGCCGCAGGGCGGACTTGAGGCGCTGAAATCGGCTGACGGCGACGAAGGGCTTCTGGCGCTGAAGGCGTTCCAGTACGACATGGTCTGCAACGGTTTCGAGATTGCTTCGGGCGGTATCCGTAACCACTCGCCGGAAACCATGATTGCTGCATTCGGTCATGCCGGTCTTGGTGCAGAGGTTGTTGAAGAGCGTTTTGGCGGTCTTTACCGCGCATTCCAGTATGGTGTTCCGCCGCATGGTGGCATGGCGGCCGGTATCGACCGTATCGTGATGCTGCTGGTGGGCGCGAAGAACCTGCGTGAAGTGACGCTGTTCCCGATGAACCAGCAGGCACAGGATCTTCTGATGAGCGCGCCGGCAGAGGCAAGCCCGGCACAATTGCGTGAGCTGGGGCTTCGCATCCTGCCGCAGAAGAAAGACTGATTTTTCTGTCTTTGATCCATTAAAAAAGCCCCGGCGGTTCGTTCCGCCGGGGCTTTTTCCTGTCTGGAAGCAACCTCAGTCGTTGGCCTTGATTTCAAGGTTAAGCAACTGCGGCACAGACTGGGGAGCGGCTGCGCCCGCCATGAAAATGGCGAGGACCGGCATCTGCATCTGCGGTGCGATTGAGACTTCAAAGCTCTGCGGATCATTGAAGTAGGTTTCGACAGCCGAAGTCACCATGTTTGCGAGATCGGGCATATCGAGTGCTGAAAGGCTGGTGTTGATGTCATTGTTGATGTCGGCGACGACCTCGTCGGTGGTCACATCGAGATCATCTTCCATAAGCTGCATCAGACGTCGGGTGATCGAAGCGTCTTCGAAACGGATGCTGAGACCGGATACGCCGATCTGCTGGCCCAGTTCCATCATCTGCTCCTGATACGGGTCCATGCCATCTTCGCTGGCGGTCGCGTCTTCGTCCACGTCATCCGGCATCTCATCAAGCGTGTTCAGCATGTCCAGTGTGAAGCCGGTGATACCGAAACTGACCTTCAGAGTGCCGACATCTTCGACGGAGAGGTTATAAGACGAAACATCCAGATCACCGGAAACGATGTTCCAGGTTCCGGCAAGATCGAAGGTCGATGTCGACTTCAGCAGATCGAGTGTTTCGAGGTGATTTCGGAAGTCAGGATCAAGATCATCGACGTTTGTGAGGTCCAGGCTGATGTCACCGGTTTTGGCGGTGAAGCCGGCAGTCTGCGTTTCAGCATCAAAAGTCTGCATGCCCTCTGCTGACGGCATGCTCAGGATCGTCTCGCCCTTATAATCGAGTGTGACGTCTTCTACCTGGCTGTTTTCGCCATAGAGCCAGCCAGAAGGATTGCTCATATCCGGTGTGGCCGGGATGTGCAGATTGCGCTCCTCATACGATCCGATCGTCCAGGCGAGATCCTCGGCCATGAATGTGGCGTCCTTGAGCAAAAGCTCGCCAACAACATAGCTGCCATCCTCGTTTTCTTGAATGTCGGAGAAACTGACCTCCACCGGTTGTTTCTGTTCGAAGCCTTCAAGCTCGTCAGAGATTTCCGCTGATGGTGAAAAGACAACGTCTTTGATGACGAGAGCGGAGTCGCCCTTGGTTTGGATATCGCCATGGGTGAAGGTGATGCCTGCATCGTCGTAAGCAGCCTTCACTTTTGCGATGAAATCGTCACTGTCGAGCGCGAAGGCCGGAGCCGAGGCTGCAATGAGGAAGGTTCCGGCAAGGAAAATCTGTTTGATCGGCGCTTCGCGCATGGTGTTTCTCCCGGTTATGACGTTCTAAAAGGATTGGTGTGTGGATCAAACACTGGCAAAATTGAAATTCGAAAACAAAACAATTCTGCCACCCATATCTAAGGTGCGCAGCAGTGAAGTGCAAACATGCCTCCGAAAAATGATGGAGGCCTTTATTTTCAGGGGATTGCAGGATTTCACGCCTTGTCGCGAGCGGTTGTATCGTCTAACAGAACACCATGGCTAACGATATCCTGCCGCCCTCTGAAGGTGGTGACAACAATGATACAGTTGATCTGCGCAAAGCGCTTGAGGAGCGTTACCTCGCTTATGCGCTGTCAACGATTATGCACCGTGCGCTGCCGGATGTGCGCGACGGGCTGAAACCGGTGCATCGCCGCATCATCCACGGGATGAGTGAGATCGGTGTTCGGCCCAATTCCGCATATAAAAAATGTGCGCGTATTGTCGGCGATGTCATGGGTAAATTTCACCCGCATGGCGATGGGTCTATCTATGACGCACTGGTCCGCCTTTCGCAAAATTTTGCGCAACGTTATCCCATGGTCGACGGGCAGGGCAATTTCGGCAATATCGACGGCGACAGCGCTGCTGCCATGCGCTACACCGAAGCCCGGATGACCGATGTCGCGGCGCTGATGCTGGAAGGTATCGACGAAGACGCCGTTGATTTTCGACCGACCTACAATGAAGAGGATGATGAGCCGGCGGTCCTGCCCGGCGCGTTTCCCAATCTTCTGGCCAACGGCTCGACCGGCATTGCTGTCGGCATGGCGACTTCCATTCCGCCGCATAATGCCCATGAGCTTTGCGAAGCTGCCATCCATCTGATCAAGCATCCAGACGCGACGATTGAAGACCTGATGACGAGTCCGGGTGCGGATGGCGCAAAGGCGAACATGATCCAGGGGCCGGATTTCCCGACCGGTGGCATCATCGTTGAGGATTTCGACTCCATGGTCGAAACCTATAAAACCGGTCGTGGTGGTTTCCGTGTCCGCTCACGCTGGGAGAAGGAAGAACTCGGCCGCGGCAATTATCAGATCGTCGTGACCGAAATTCCCTATGGCGTGCAAAAGTCACGGCTGATCGAAAAGATTGCCGAGCTGCTGATCGCACGCCGTCTTCCGCTTCTGGAAGATATTCAGGACGAATCTGCTGAAGATATCCGCATTGTTCTGGTTCCCAAAAGCCGGACGGTTGACCCATCTCTGCTTATGGAGTCGCTTTTCAAGCTCACGGATCTTGAGCAACGCTTCTCGATGAACATGAATGTTCTCTCCTACGGCAAGGTGCCGAAGGTCATGGGGCTTGTTGATGTTCTCAAAGAGTGGCTGGGTCATCGCCGTGATGTGCTGCAGCGCCGGTCGCGCCATCGCCTCGCGGCGATCGAACGGCGTCTTGAAATTCTTGGCGGTCTTCTCGTCGCCTATCTCAACCTTGATGAAGTGATCAAAATCATCCGCGAAGAGGATGAACCTAAAAAGGTTATGATCGCACGGTTTGAGATAACAGACGTTCAGGCCGAAGCTATTTTGAACATGCGGCTGCGTGCTTTGCGCAAGCTCGAAGAAATCGAAATCCGGAAGGAATTCGATAATCTGACGGCTGAAAAGGCAGAGATCGAGGCGCTTCTTGCATCCGAAGAACAGCAGTGGCAGACCGTCGCCTGGGAGATCGGCGAGGTGAAGAAAACCTTTGCCAAGGCCACGGATATCGGACGTCGCCGTTCAACATTTGATCACGCACCCGACACGGATGTCGAGGCGATCCATCAGGCTATGATCGAGAAAGAACCGATCACGGTCGTGATTTCCGAGAAGGGGTGGGTGCGCGCCCTGAAAGGACACGTGGAAACGTCGGGCCTCACCTTCAAGGAAGGTGACAGTCTGAGACTTTCATTCCCGGCACAAACGACTGACAAACTGGTGATCGTGACCACCGGTGGCCGTGCGTTCACAATCGGGGCGGACAAGCTTCCGGGCGGGCGCGGCCATGGCGAGCCACTCAGAATCATGGTCGACATGGAAGCCGATCAGGATGTTGTTACGGCTTTCGTCCACGAAGAAGGCCGCAGGCTTCTGATTGCATCGACGCTGGGCAATGGCTTCATCGTTGAGGAAGACGCAATGGTCGCCAATACCCGAAAGGGTAAGCAGGTCATGAATGTTTCCGGTACGGCTGAGGTCAAGCTGGTGGTTCCGGCGGTGGGCGATACAGTTGCCGTGATTGGTGAGAATCGCAAGCTGCTTGTGTTCCCGATGGTGCAGGTGGCCGAAATGGTACGCGGCAAGGGCGTGCGACTGCAACGCTATAAAGATGGCGGTCTTTCGGATGCCAAGTGCTTTTCTATGGAAAATGGCCTGACATGGGAAGACAGCGCCGGGCGAACGCACTCACGTTCCAGAGACGAGCTTCTTGAGTGGCGCGGCGACCGGGCGATGGCTGGCCGTATCGCACCGAAAGGTTTCCCCCGCTCGGGCAAATTCGGTAACTCCTGATTTGCCACCGGGGCCGACTTAATGCCGGTCAGAAAGCAGGTCTCTGATCATGTGTCTGTTTCGCTTGCGGGCACGCGGTCCCAGCCATGACCTGTCAGGTGTTCCTGCGGCTGAAAACGCTTCTTATAATCCATCTTGCTGGACCCTTTGACCCAGTAGCCAAGATAGATGTAGGGCAGGGCCATGCGCTGAGCCCGCATGACATGGTCAAGGATCATGTAGCTGCCGAGTGAGCGTTTCTCATAAGCTGGATTGAAGAACGAATAGACCATCGACAACCCGTCGCTCATGACGTCTGTCAGGGCAACCGCGATCAGTTCGCCATTCTGGTCTTCATTTTCTGCTGAGGGTGCAATCCTGTACTCGAAAACCCGGGTTTCGACATGGGTTTCTTCGACCATTACAGCATAATCATCGACGGTCATATCTGCCATGCCGCCGAGCTGATGCCGGCTATCGAGGTAAATACGAAACAGATCATATTGCTCGGCTGAGGCAATGGCCGGGCGCTCTTCACTAATGAGATCCTGATTGCGGGAAAGCGTTCGCCGCATGGAACGGTGCCATTCAAATTCACCCGCCAGAATGCGAACGGATACGCACGCGCGGCAATTTTCACAGGCCGGGCGATAGGCTATGTTCTGCGACCGGCGGAAACCACCCTGTGTCAGAAGATCATTCATCTCGCTGGCCCTTGGGCCAACAAGATGCGTGAATACCTTCCGTTCGCGCTCGTCCTCAAGATAAGGACATTGCGCGGGGGCGGTCAGGTAAAACTGTGGCGAATGAGTGGCTTGCGTATTCATATTCGGCGCACCATGCTTGCAGCTTGAGGCCTTAGCATGGCGTAATCCAGAAAAAGGTCAACCGCACCGGTCAAGGCGCGGTGACAAAAAACAGCGATTAAAGTGTGTCGGAGCGTACCACGACGGTTCCGACGAGAAAGTCGTGAATGAGACGTTTTCGGTCTGTGAACAGGCCAACCAGCAGGATCAACGGCGTGACAATGGAGTTGAACAGCCAGAAGAGCGCCAGATGTGCAATTGCCGTGAAAAAGTCCATCGGCATCCCATTGGTACGCGCGATCGCAATGCCCATCGACCGCATGCCTGGTGAGGCCTGAGCCGGGCCACCCATTGTCAGGCCAAAATAAAACACGGCAACGATGAAATAGAGTACCGGGTATAGCAAAAAGGCCAGGCCCAAGGTCGCGATACCGATGAAGAACAGCAGAACAGCTGCAGGCACCCAGAGAATGGCCACGATCAGGTAATCGACCACAAACGCCATGACGCGGCGTGAAAGCACTCCGGAATAAGCCGGGCCCGATGCCGGAGCAAAATAGTGTGATTCACGTTCAAGGCTCATCTGGTGAGACCCCCATTTCATAATTTCGTGGAAAACAGATGGGGGTTCTAAACGCTAAATGCAACGCATTTGCGCGGCCCGCGTCAGGCCTTTGCAAGCTTTTCCGCAGCCTCAATGGCAAAATAGGTCAGGATGCCATCGCAGCCGGCACGCTTGAAAGAGAGAAGCGTTTCCATCATCACACGCTCGCCATCAATGGCACCGTTGTCGGATGCCATCCGGATCATCGCGTATTCGCCCGAGACCTGATAGGCGAAAACCGGAAGGCTGAACGCTTCCTTCATGCGCCAGCATATATCGAGATAGGGCAGACCGGGTTTGACCATCAGCATATCGGCGCCTTCTTCGACATCCAGGGCAGCATCACGCAGCGCCTCTGTGGCATTGGCTGTATCGATGTAGTAGCTGGCCTTGTCGCCTTTCAGCAGACCGCTTGTCGAAATGGCTTCGCGGTAGGGGCCATAATAGCCAGACGAGAATTTCGTCGCGTAGGACATGATCCCGACATTCTGAAAACCGGCTGCATCCAGGCCATGACGCAATGCGCCGATGCGTCCGTCCATCATTTCTGAGGGAGCGATAATGTCCGAGCCGGCCTTTGCCTGCAGGATTGCCGCTTCAACAATCTGCTCGACGGTCTCGTCATTGACGATCTCGCCGTCCCGCAAGATCCCGTCATGGCCGTGACTGGTGAACGGATCAAGTGCCACATCGGTAATGACACCGATGTCGGGCGCCGCCTTTTTCACCGCAGCCGTGGCCTGATTAAGCAGATTGTCAGGGTTTAAAATCTCCGAGCCTGTTCCATCCCGCTTTTCCATTTCGATGTTGGGAAAGGTGGCGATTGCCGGAATGCCGAGGTCAGCCGCTTTTTTTGCTGCTTCTGCAAGCCGGTCAACACTCATGCGGGAAACACCGGGAAGAGACGCAATCGGTTCTTCGATATTGGTGCCGGGGATTACAAAAACCGGCCAGATAAGATCGTCAACAGTAAGCCGGGTTTCGCGCACCATTCGTCTGGTCCAGTCAGCCTTGCGGTTTCTGCGCATTCGGCGGTGACCGGTGATATGGTCGACGAAATGGGTCTTGTCTTCGCGTTCACTCATGACTTCTGTCCGTGTTTTTTTCTCGGTCCGGGTTTATCACGGCCTGTGGTAGGGTCAAATGCGACATCCTGAAACAATAGGCTTGCAAAATACCCGCTGAACGCTGCTGATCGCCTCGACAGGCTTTATCAAATGCCGGGTTGTGGCTATAACGAGGCATGATGATGAGTGATCGCCCGATGACTGTGCGCAAAAGCTTTTCGCAGGAAGCCTTTCTGGTTTTTCAGCGATGTGCTGCTTGCTATCTGTTCGTAATCGGTCTGGGCTGCTGGGCAGCTCTGATTGGTTTGTCCATGAACGGCGCATGGCGTTTTGATCTTGTTGCGCCGAATATCAGGGCGGTTGAAGCGGTGCTCGCCGTTATCTTTCCGATCGCCGCCACCGGGCTTTGGTTCGGGGTTGGATGGGGCTTTGTGCTCTGGGTTATCGGAGCGGTCATTCAGGTCAGCGCCCATGGCGGCTATACGCAGACCTTCGGCGCTGCGCCCTGGACAACCACGATGCATGTTGCCGGAATTGCCAGCTATATCGCGTTCTGGTTTTACCTTGTGTTCATCCGTCGTCACTAAAGTGTGATGACAAGAGCACAGCGCGTCACTGGCAAAGCGACAACAATTGGCCACATTGGTGTGACAGCGCATTATTGAGTAGTATGACCTCGTTGGTGAACCGGGGTTGTCTGAGGGACCGACATAAGATTTGGATTTCATGAGCAACAACGAGATCAAAAAGCCTGCGGGCAGAACCGTATCGCGCCGTAAACTTCTGGCTGCAACAGTCGGACTTCTGGCATTGCCCAAACTCGCTTCCGCGCAGTCCGCTGTCGAAGCGCTGATCAACGCGCCGGGTCGTGGCGACTGGGACGATCAGTTTGATGCTGTCACGTCGCGCTCTCAGGCCAGTGTTGCTTCGAACCAGCCGATTCTTGGACCGAACGCTTCTTCCAACCTGATGCAGGCTATTGCCGAATATCAGCGGATCGTGACCACGGGTGGCTGGCCGGAAGTTCACCCGAATGTGCCGCTCCAGTTCGGTGTGACAGACCCGTCTGTGCGTCAGTTGCGTCAGCGCCTGATCGTTTCAGGCGATCTGCCGCAGTCTGCGGGTGTATCGGATTCTTACGATTCCTATGTTCAGGGCGCTGTTAAGCGTTTTCAGGCGCGTCACGGACTTCCCGAAACGGGCTATATTGATGAATACACGCTAAGAGCGCTGAATGTGAGCGCGCGTGTACGTCTGGCCCAGCTTGAAACAAACCTCACCCGCGTTGAGGATTATGGTTCCGATCTCGGGCATCGCTACGTGCTGGTGAATATTCCTGCAGCCTATGCGGAAGCGGTCGAGAACAACGTTGTGGCTCTGCGCAATGTTGCCATTGTCGGGCGGCCTTCGCGCGCAACGCCGATCCTTAATTCCAAGATTTTCGAGATCATTTTCAATCCACCTTGGACCGTACCGCGCTCGATAATCCAGAAGGATATCATGCCGCTGATGCGGAAAGATCCGAACTATCTGACGGATAACAAGATCCGTCTTTATGACAATAAGGGTCAGGAAGTTGATCCGATGACCATTGACTGGAACGCTGAGCGTGCACCGAACCTGACGTTTCGCCAGGATCCCGGACCGAACAGCGCCATGGCATCGACCAAGATCAACTTCCACAACAAGCACGCTGTCTACATGCATGACACGCCAAGCCAGAGCCTGTTTAACGACATGCTCCGGTTTGAGTCGTCAGGCTGCGTGCGCATTGAAAACGTGCGTGACCTTGATGTCTGGCTGCTGAAGGATACACCCGGCTGGAACCGTCAGAAGATTGAGGAAACCATTCGTTCCGGCATTTCAACGCCTGTTAATCTTGCCGATCCGGTTCCCAACCACTTTGTTTACATCACCGCATGGTCTGCACGTGATGGTGTCGTCCAGTTCCGTGACGATATCTACAACCTTGACGGTGCGCCGGAGCTTGCGCTTCAGACCACCAGCGGCATTGAGTAAATCGTAATCTGCGACGTGTCGCGAGACGTATCAGCAATACCGCCTGCGGAGGAACCGTTGGCGGTATTGTTCTATTGCAGGAAATCCTGACGGGCGCTACAAAGCGATCCGCCCGTGAACTTTGAGGAGCCTCAAAACGATGACCAGCCAGACAGCCTTTACTGAGAACTTTTTCAACCGGACACTCGCAGATGCCGATCCGGAAATTTTTGGCGCAATCGGCAAGGAACTCGGCCGTCAGCGTCATGAAATTGAGCTGATTGCTTCGGAAAACATTGTTTCGCGCGCTGTGCTGGAAGCACAGGGTTCGATCATGACGAACAAATATGCCGAAGGGTATCCGGGCAAGCGTTATTACGGTGGCTGTCAGTTCGTCGATATCGCTGAAGAGCTGGCGATTGAGCGTGCCAAAAAGCTGTTCGGTGTTGAATTCGCGAATGTTCAGCCGAATTCCGGTTCCCAGATGAACCAGGCTGTCTTCCTTGCGCTGCTGCAGCCGGGCGACACATTTATGGGCCTTGATCTTAATTCCGGTGGGCATCTGACGCATGGTTCCCCGGTCAATATGTCGGGTAAATGGTTCAACGTCGTGTCCTACGGCGTTTCGCGCGACGATAACCGTATCGATATGGATGAGGTTGAAGCCAAGGCCAAGGAACACAAGCCCAAGCTTATCATTGCCGGCGGAACGGCCTATTCACGTGTCTGGGACTGGAAGCGTTTCCGCGAAATTGCCGACTCGGTCGGCGCCTATCTGATGGTCGATATGGCTCACATCGCTGGTCTGGTTGCCGGTGGTGCGCACCCTTCGCCATGCCCGCATGCGCATGTCGTTACAACCACAACACATAAATCCCTGCGTGGACCGCGCGGTGGTATGATCCTGACCAACGACGCCGATATTGCCAAGAAGGTCAATTCAGCCGTGTTCCCGGGGCTTCAGGGAGGTCCGCTGATGCATGTTATCGCTGCGAAGGCTGTCGCGTTCGGTGAAGCCCTCAAGCCGGAATTCAAGGCTTATGCCGAACAGGTGGTCAAAAATTCCCGCGCGCTCGCCGCTTCGCTGATGGATGGCGGACTCGATGTTGTATCCGGCGGCACGGACAACCACTCCATGCTGGTCGACCTGCGCAAGAAAAATGCAACCGGTAAACGGGCTGAATCGGCCCTTGGTCGTGCCTACATCACCTGCAACAAGAACGGCATTCCCTTCGATCCTGAAAAACCTTTCGTCACGTCGGGCGTGCGTCTCGGTACACCGGCGGGTACGACACGCGGCTTCGGTGAGGCTGAGTTTACGGAAATCGGCAAGCTGATCGTTGAGGTTCTCGATGGCCTCAAGGAAGTCAATTCCGACGAAGGCAATGCTGCGGTCGAAGCCGCAGTACGCGACAAGGTTGTTGCACTGACGGACCGCTTCCCGATGTATGGTTACATGGGCTGATGCGTTGCCCGTTTTGCAATTCGCCTGATACGCAGGTGAAGGATTCACGCCCGGCGGAGGACAA
The DNA here is from genome assembly GCF_004342225.1 of Martelella mediterranea. Taxonomy (GTDB): domain Bacteria; phylum Pseudomonadota; class Alphaproteobacteria; order Rhizobiales; family Rhizobiaceae; genus Martelella; species Martelella mediterranea_B. The sequence continues at coordinate 172,799 of NZ_SMAR01000004.1, forward strand.
TACGTCCATCCGCCGCAGGCGTGTGTGTCCGGATTGTGGCGGGCGGTTTACGACGTTCGAGCGTGTTCAGCTGCGTGAACTCGTTGTGATCAAGAAGAATGGCCGCAAAGCACCGTTTGATCGTGACAAGCTGGTGCGTTCGTTCGAGATTGCGCTGCGCAAGCGCCCGGTCGAACGCGATCGCATCGAGCGGGCTGTCTCCGGCATCGTCCGGCGCATGGAAAGCTCCGGTGAACCCGAGGTGCATTCAGAAGAGATTGGACTGCTTGTGCTTGAAGCTCTGAAAAATCTCGATGATGTGGCCTTTGTGCGCTTCGCTTCCGTCTATCGGGATTTTTCGACGACCGAAGACTTTGAAGAAATTATTGCAGAGTTTTCCGCCAAGATTGCGCGCGGACCGGACGCTGATAGCGACGAGGCATAGTAAAACGCTTGCCAAGTTGCCGCTGCGCGGTTAGAGCGCTTACTTCTGTAAACCTGCAATCCTGTAAAGACACAAAAGTTGACCGCATCCGCTGAAGGGTGCGTGGAGTATCATGACCACGGAAAAGACTGCTAATCAGCGCGGCGCGGCGCGTCTTGCTGCTGTACAGGCCCTGTATCAGATGGACATTGCCGGAGCTCCTCTGGCCGATGTTCTGGCTGAATACGAAGTGTACCGGCTGGGCCGTGAGATTGATGGCAATACCTACCTGAAAGCCGACCCTGCGTGGTTCCGCTCTATTGTTTCGGGCGTTGTGCACGATCAGAAAAAACTTGATCCGCAGATTTCCGGGGCAATTTCAGATGGCTGGACGCTGTCGCGCCTTGACAGCACTTTGCGTGCGATACTGCGTGCGGGAACATTTGAAATCGTGAGCCGGAAGGATGTTCCAACCGCTGTGATCGTTTCCGAATATGTCGAGATTGCAACGGCGTTTTTCGACGGTGACGAGGGCAAGCTTGTCAATGCCGTGCTTGATCGCATCGCACGTCAGGTGCGTGGTGAAACCCGTAGTTAGGTTTCGTTTGCCTTTCACGCGGTCTTAAACCGCTTCTGTTTTTCAAAGAGGCTTTGCGATATCGCAAGGCCTCTTTTCTATTCAGCCTTCTATTGTTGCATCCGGCACTTGACGCAACTCATGCCGCGCATCACTCTTTTCCTGTCCGTTTGCAGGGCAGGAGGAGTCAAGCGTTCTGCGAACAAGATGGGGACGGTTTCGGCACAAGGCTTCAGGCCCGCGGGAGAGGGTACCAATTGTTGCCAGGGCAGTCCGCAAACAATCAGGCGACCGGCCGCTGCTTGCGCGCGGGCCTGCCGAAAAGGGAAGGAATGAAGAATGGCAATACTCATCGCTGTTATTGTCTGCGGCCTGCTGTCGGTCGTTTATGCCTTGTGGGCCATCCGGTCCGTGATGATGGCCGATCAGGGCACCCAGCGCATGAAAGAAATCGCCGGCTATATCCGGGAGGGGGCGCAGGCATATCTTACCCGTCAGTATTCAACCATCGCCATTGTTGGTGTGGTCGTTTTCATTCTGGCATGGCTGCTTCTTTCACTTCACGCTGCGATCGGCTTTGTGATCGGTGCCGTTCTTTCCGGCGCGGCCGGGTTCATCGGCATGCACGTTTCGGTGCGGGCCAATGTGCGAACGGCTCAGGCCGCCTCATACAGTCTTCCGGCCGGTCTGGACATTGCGTTCAAGTCCGGGGCGATTACCGGAATGCTGGTCGCCGGTCTCGCCCTGTTGGGTGTTTCCGTTTATTTCTTTTATCTGACAGAGATTTTAGGGTTTGCGCCCGGAGAGCGTGAAGTGATCGACGCCCTTGTCGCGCTCGGCTTCGGTGCTTCGCTGATCTCGGTTTTCGCCCGTCTCGGCGGTGGTATTTTTACCAAGGGTGCAGATGTTGGCGGCGACCTCGTCGGCAAGGTCGAAGCGGGTATTCCAGAGGATGATCCGCGCAATCCGGCAACGATTGCCGATAACGTGGGCGACAATGTTGGTGATTGCGCCGGTATGGCTGCCGACCTTTTTGAAACCTACGCAGTTTCGGTCGTGGCGACGATGGTGCTTGCCGCCATTTTCTTTGCTGCTTCTCCGCTTCTTGCCAGTGCCATGCTGTTGCCACTGGCGATCTGCGCGGTCTGCATCATCACATCCATTATTGGTACATTCTTCGTCAAGCTTGGCACCAATGGTTCCATCATGGGGGCCCTTTATCGGGGCCTGATTGTCACCGGTCTCCTGTCGATTGTCGGTCTGGGGGTAGCGACATGGCTCACGGTTGGCTTCGGTTCGCTTGGTGAGGTCGCCGGGCGGAATATCAGCGGTCTGGCGCTGTTTTTCTGCGGGATTGTCGGGTTGATCGTCACCGCCTTGATTGTTGTGATCACCGAATATTACACAGGCACGGACAAACGCCCGGTGAACTCCATCGCTCAGGCGTCTGTTTCCGGTCACGGAACCAATGTCATTCAGGGACTGGCCGTTTCACTTGAAGCGACTGCTCTGCCGGCAATTGTGATCTGCGGCGGCATCATTGGAACCTATCAGCTCGCCGGTCTTTTCGGAACGGGGATTGCTGTGACCGCCATGCTTGGCCTTGCGGGTATGATTGTGGCTCTCGATGCCTTCGGGCCGGTGACCGACAATGCCGGGGGAATTGCAGAGATGGCAGGACTTCCGCCGGAGGTTCGTAAATCAACCGACGCTCTCGATGCTGTTGGTAATACAACCAAAGCGGTCACAAAAGGCTACGCCATTGGCTCTGCCGGACTGGGTGCTTTGGTCTTGTTTGCTGCCTATTCCAATGACCTGGCTTATTTTGCAGCCAATGGTGATCAATATCCGTTCTATGCGAATATGGGAGACATCTCGTTTTCACTATCAAACCCTTATGTTGTCGCCGGTCTGATCTTTGGCGGCCTGATCCCGTATCTCTTTGGCGGAATTGCAATGACTGCTGTCGGACGTGCAGCCAGTTCTGTTGTCGCGGAAGTTCGTCGCCAGTTTAAAGAAAAGCCCGGCATCATGGCAGGAAGTGAAAAGCCTGATTACGGCCGGGCCGTCGATATGCTGACAAAAGCTGCCATTCGAGAAATGGTCATTCCATCACTTCTGCCGGTTCTGGCGCCGCTGGTCGTGTTCTTTGGTGTCTGGCTTCTGTCCGGTTCAAAGGCTTCTGCCTTTGCAGCGCTCGGCGCATCTCTTCTCGGGGTGATCGTCAATGGCCTCTTCGTTGCTATCTCAATGACCTCGGGTGGTGGTGCCTGGGATAATGCGAAAAAGAGCTTTGAAGATGGTTTCACAGACGCAGATGGCGTGGTTCACGAGAAAGGGTCAGAAGCTCATAAGGCTTCGGTGACCGGTGATACTGTCGGTGATCCCTATAAGGACACTGCCGGACCTGCCGTTAATCCCGCCATCAAGATCACCAATATCATGGCGCTTCTGCTGCTGGCTGTGCTGGCCTGATTGCTCTGGTTGGCTTGAAACATGGAAAAGCCCCGCTGATGAATTGGCGGGGCTTTTTGTATATCTGAATTCCTGGCGTTCTTACGGAATGGCGCTTCCGCCGCCACCGCCTGCCGATTGGAAGAAGTCGCGGGCAGCATTCCGGCCGGTTCCCTGAAGGATCTGCTGCAGGAAGGTAATGTCCTTGCCGCCGGTCGGGGTCGTTTCGCTGACCATGTCGACAATGTTCCCATCTTGCATCGTGTAACGTGCGATGCGGTCAACGCGGCCACTGTCATTGAAATAGATTGCCAGAACTTCCTGTCCGACAAGACGCGGTTTCTGGAAGGTGAAGCGGCGCTCCTTGACCTGCGAGATGTAGTAGAACACCTCATTGTCAAAAGTTGCAGTGGTTGAAGGTTCGCCAAGGCTCAAGATAACCTGTTCACGGCTGGAACCTTCCTTCACAAGCTTCAGCATGTCCTCATCAATGACATAGCCCTGATACATGACATCCTTGGTGCCAATAACGTCAGCCGTCGAACAGCTTGCGCCTGCCACTGCAATGGAGACCAGTGCAGCGGCTGCTGCCGGGCGCAAGGGGCTTGTTTTGAAACTGTTTAGGCGCGTCTTCAAGGTTCACTCCCTGCTGTCGTCTGACTCAGATGCCATCTCTGGCTTAAATGTTTCCGGCTCTGCCGGAGGCGTAACCAGTCTGTCTTTTCAGTGCATCACCGGGACGGAGAGCTTCAGGAATGATCCTTTTGTCTCCGGGGAATTCCCGGTTGCGGCTTCTATACCTGCAAACTACGATGCAAAAAAGCCGACATACGTATTGAAACGGAAAATCGACCGTTTTGCGTTCTTCAGAAAGAGTGGATAAACCAGCTTGATGACGGATGCAATCACGCCGGTCTTTGGCTTCCGCTTTTTAAGAGAGTGTAATGGTCCTGGGTTTCTTCAATAAAAGACGTGTTAATCGTCAGATTGTGCAGCGGCAGTATGGGGTGATTACGGCCACTGCCCGCCAGCCCTGCTTTTATACAAGCTATAATGTGCCCGATACGGTGATGGGCCGCTTTGAGATGCTGGCTGCTGTTATGATTCTGTTTTTACGCAGAACGTCGAAATCTTCCGAAGCCGGTAAGCAGATCGCACAGGAGATCGTGGACGCCTTTTTTCTCGATATCGACTATTCGATTCGTGAGCTTGGCGTCGGAGATAATTCGGTTCCAAAACGCATGAAAAAGCTCGCAGGCATGTTCTATGGCAGGCTGGAGCGCTATGCGGATAGTCTGCAGGCCCATGATCATGAACAACTGGCCATCGCGCTTGCGCAGAATATTCACAGCCTTGCGGCCGACCCCTCAGACATGGCAGAGCTGGCGCGCTGGATGCTGGAAAACGAAAACCACCTGGCACGACTGGATGAAATTGTTGTCGAAACCGGCATGGTGAGCTTTCTCGTGCCGGAGCGGCTGGAGACTAATAATGTCTGATGAAATGTTGAATGAAGGCGACGCGCCGTTTCCGCGTCCATTTCCGGCCAACCGGATCGCCTCGGGTGCGGTCGATACCGAAGTTAGCGCCAATGACGACGAGAAGAAGGCTCTTGCAGAGCTTTGGAGCGTAGATACCGTACACTCGGTTTCCGCGGATCTGCATATATCGGTCTGGCGGCGTGAGGGATTGCGCATTCGCGGCACGGCGACGGCGAAAATCACGCAGTCCTGCGTGGTTACGCTCGAGCTGATTGAAACAGATGTCGTGGAAGAGATCGATGCGACGTTCCTGCCGGAAAACTCCAGGCAGTTTCGCCGGATGCTGAATGAAGATGGTGAGCTTGTGGTTGACCCGGATGGGCCTGATGAGCCGGAAGTGTTTTCCGGTCACACCATTGATCTAGGCGCTGTTGTTGCCGAATCGATTGCGCTTGGCATCGACCCTTATCCGCGCAAGGATGGTGTTGCGCTTGACCCTCAGATGGCCGGAGAGGGCGAGGAACAGAACGGCGATCCTAAACCACAGAAGGAATCGCCTTTTGCAGTCCTGAAAGGCTTGAGAAACACTGAAAACAGCGACGATTAGGCGAGGTGAAAGCGGGTGGTGCTCTCATTTTTCCGTGTTGTTTGTGAACGTGTTTAGCGCCTTGTGATGGCGCCGCGTCTTGAGATTGCCGTCCAAATCCGCCAAAGAAAGGCAAAGGTGCCCGATTTGGACCTTTTATTGGTTTTAGCCGCGACGCAGTTGTGTCACGACGTAAAACAGTTATTTTGATCCGGCTTTGCCGGAAGCATGCAAACAGGGACCAGCAACGCGTGGTAAAAATTTCAGTAGATGTCATGGGAGGAGATGTCGGTGCTAAGGTTGCAATCGCCGGCGCTGCCAAGGCGCTCGTGCGGCATCCGGATATCTCCTATCTTCTTTACGGCAGGAAGGAAGAGATTGAGCCGCTGCTGGCGGGATACCCCAAGCTGAAGGAAAATGCGCAGGTTATTGACTGCGAAGTTGCTGTCAGCATGGATGAAAAGCCCAGCCAGGCTTTGCGCCGTGGTCGAAATGTCTCCAGCATGTGGCGTGCCATCGAAGCTGTCCGCGACCAGGATTCAGATGTTGCGGTTTCTGCCGGCAATACCGGTGCGTTGATGGCCATGGCCATGTTCTGCCTGAAAACGATGCCTGAAATTGATCGTCCGGCAATCGCCGGGATCTGGCCGACGATTAATGGCGAGAGCATCGTGCTGGATATCGGTGCGACGATTGGTGCGGACGCCAAGCAGCTTCTGGATTTTGCTTTGATGGGTGGTGCGATGGCGCGCGCTCTTTTTGAAGTCAAAAAACCGAGCGTCGGCCTCCTCAATGTCGGTGTTGAAGAAGTAAAAGGCGTCGAAGAGGTCAAGAAAGCCGGCCAGATGCTGCGTGAAGCCGATATCGACAACATGGAGTATGCCGGTTTTGTCGAGGGCTCTGATCTGGGGCGCGGCACTGTGGATGTCTTTGTGGTTGAAGGCTTCACCGGCAATATTGCGCTTAAAACAGCTGAGGGAACGGCACTTCAGATTGCCGGTTATCTGCGCTCGGCCATGTCCCGGACGTGGATGTCAAAGCTTGGTTATTTATTTGCCAGGAATGCCTTCAGGATGCTGCGCGATAAGCTCGACCCGCGCAAGGTCAATGGCGGTGTATTCCTTGGTCTCAATGGCATTGTGATTAAAAGCCACGGTGGAACCGATGCCGAAGGTTATGCGTCTGCCATCGAGGTTGCCTACGACATGGTGCACAACAGCCTGCAGGCCAAGATTCAGCACGACCTGAATGAATATCATGCACGAAACCACTCACCGCGCGGACCAGAGGCGGCCGAGGCTGTCTGAGATCCCTTATGCTTCGAGCCGGGGCAGGGAAGATAAAACTTGATCGCTTCGGGCTTCAGCTTTATCAGCGCCCGCTCAGCGCTATAAATAGGAACAAGAAAAATGATCCGTTCTGTTGTTTGTGGTATTGGCTCTGCGCTTCCAAAGCGGGTGGTCAGTAATGAAGAGCTGCGGCAGCTCGTTGACACTTCCGATGCCTGGATCCAGCAAAGAACAGGTATTCGCCAGCGTTACATTGCAGACAAGCAAGAAACGACGGCATCGCTCGGCGAAGCGGCTGCGCGTGATGCGCTCGAACATGCCGGTCTGACGCCTGATGATATCGACCTGGTCGTTGTTGCAACATCGACACCCGACAACACGTTTCCTGCGACTGCCGTAAACATCCAGAACCGTCTTGGCATGAGTCATGGTTTCGGATTCGATATGCAGGCTGTTTGCTCTGGCTTCGTCTATGCGATTACCACGGCGGATAATTATATCCGGGCTGGGCGCGCCCGGCGGGTTCTGGTTATCGGCGCAGAAACCTTTTCGAGGCTTCTCGACTGGACTGATCGCACGACCTGCGTTCTCTTCGGCGACGGTGCTGGCGCAGTGATCCTGCAGGCGGCGGAAGACGGTGACGATGAGGAGCGCGGGATCATTGCCGCCAGTCTGCGCTCTGATGGAAGCCACTGTCATAAGCTTTATGTGGATGGTGGCGTTTCAACGACTGGCGATATCGGCCATCTCAGGATGGAAGGCCGTGAGGTCTTCAAGCATGCGGTCGGTATGATCACCGATGTGATCGAAGCGGCCTTTGATGAAGCCGGCATTACGGCCGATCAGTTGGGCTGGCTCGTTCCGCATCAGGCAAATCGCAGGATTATCGAAGGGTCTGCAAAGAAGCTCGGTATTCCCATGGAAAAGGTTGTTGTGACTGTTGATCAGCATGCCAATACGTCTGCGGCTTCCATTCCGCTTGCCCTTGCCACCGCTGTGAAGGATGGACGAATAAAGCGCGGGCAGACGGTGATGCTCGAAGCGATGGGTGGTGGCTTTACATGGGGCGCTGTGCTTTTGCGCTGGTAAGGCCTGTCATATTGGGTTCGCATGCAACTGGCCGCTTGACCGAACCCACTGACAGCAATACTCTTTGCGCCACGGGGAATTTTAACAAGACACTGGGAACCGGTAATGCCTGGCAAAACTGTGACGCGTGCGGATCTGGCTGAATCAGTCTTCCGCAAAGTGGGGCTTTCGCGGACGGAATCGGCTGAGCTGGTCGAGATGGTTATCGACGAGGTTTGCGATGCCATCGTGCGTGGTGAGACCGTAAAACTGTCGTCTTTCGCGACTTTTCAGGTCCGTGACAAGAATGAACGGATTGGCCGGAATCCCAAAACGGGCGAGGAAGTGCCGATTTCTCCGCGCCGTGTGATGACTTTCAAGGCATCGAATGTCCTGAAGCAGAAGATTCTGAAGGCGCATGTCGCGCGTAAACAGAAAGCAGAGAAAGCCAAGGCGAAATCGGCTTCCTGATCTGCGCCTGTCCTGAACAGGCCTTCAACAACTCTCTTGCGGTGAAACTTTTCCGCGTCTTGTTTTTATAATCAAGACGGAGTGAAATATGTTCGATTCGGGCTGATTAAAGGGCAGGGACGATGGAAAAAAGTCCTGAGGCATTTCGTACCATTTCAGAAGTTGCAGAGGAGCTTGAGCTGCCTCAGCACGTACTGCGTTTCTGGGAAACACGTTTCACGCAGGTTAAGCCGATGAAACGTGGTGGCGGACGCCGCTATTATCGCCCTGAAGATGTGGAATTGCTGAAAGGCATTCGTCACCTGCTTTACGATCATGGCTACACCATCAAAGGTGTTCAGAAGCTGCTGCGCAGCAATGGCAATCGTTTTGTCACAGCGATCGGCAGCGGCGATGCTGAACTCGTTGAGGCCTTAACCCCTTCCGCTGACAACGCTTCAGGTGATGAGCGTCGTGAAACCCACGATGAGCCGACCATGTTCGATGATGACCAGGTTGTCGGGCGATCCCGCAAGCCTGCTTCGAAGGGGTTCTTTCGCCGCAACAAAAATGATGACAGTGCCGTCGGTCCAGCCTCCGGGCTTGGCCGCTCTGATGATGCCCAGTTGCAGGACGTTTTGTACGACTTGCTGGAGTGCAAGCGCCTTCTTGATCAGGTGCGCTGATAACTGAAGCAGGCTGTGCGCTGTTTCGCCGCTCCCAGCGGCTATTTGTCGTCTTATCAATGACATCGAATTACGCTTAAGTTGTGCTGTGAAGTGCAGATACGCTTTTTCTGTCGCGCTTTGTGCGCGCAGAGAGTAGGCTTTGCTTCATCAGGATCAGGCGTTCAGTCCGCAGAAACGGAAATGCGTGGTCTTGCCGGCATAACGCGGTCTGGTTGATAGCGTCATTTGAGGAAAAGTCATGGCTGACGAAACGCAAGCAAATGATCTGAGTGCAATGCCCGTTGAAGCGGTGCTCAAAGAGCTGAATGTGGACGCAAACAAAGGTCTGTCTCATTCCGAGGCCGAGGAAAGGCTTTCGACCTACGGCCCGAATGCTCTGCCTGAAGAGAAAACGAACCTGCTTGCAAAAATCCTCAAGCATTTTATCGGCCCGATCGCATTCATGATCGAAGCTGCCGCTCTGGTTTCTCTGATTCTCGGGAACTGGGGGGACTTCTTCATTATATTTGGACTGCTGCTTTTTAATGCGGGGCTCGAACTCTATCAGGATAGCAAAGCCAGCAACGCTCTCGCTGCATTGAAAAATTCACTCGCCCCGCAAGCCAGTGCGCTGCGGGATGGCGTTGTCAAAACGGTTGAGGCCGCAACGCTGGTTCCCGGCGACATCGTCAAAATCAAACTTGGTGGCATTGTTCCGGCGGATCTGCGTTTGATCGATGGTGACTATGCTTCGATTGATCAGGCTGCGCTGACCGGGGAATCACTTCCGGTCAACAAGCAGGTCGGGGATGTCGCCTATTCCGGCAGTGTGGTGAAGCAGGGCGAAATGTCGGCTGTTGTTATTGCAACCGGTACCAAAACCTTCTTTGGAAGGACGGCACAGCTTGTCGCAGGCGCTGGAGCTGTCAGTCAGGCCCAGAAGGCAATGTTCCAGATCGGTAACTTTCTGATCGTGGTCGCGGTCGTTCTGGCAATGATCATGGTGGCGGTTCAGGTTTATACCGATATCGTGATTTCGGACACTTGGGGGCTGAGTGATGCCCTCAATATCCTCCAGTTTGTTCTGGTTCTGCTGGTTGCTTCTATTCCTGTTGCCATGCCGGCCGTTTTCTCGATTACGATGGCGCTGGGCGCTCTGGCCCTGTCCAAGGAAAAGGCCATTGTGTCGCGCCTTTCGTCCATTGACGAGATGGCTGGTGCAGACATTCTCTGCTCCGACAAAACCGGTACGCTCACGAAAAACATCCTGACACTTGGTGACCCGATCCCGGTTGGCAATGCGACAACTGAGGAAATCATTCTTGCCGGTGCGCTGGCGTCCAGAACCGAGGATGCTGACGCCATCGACACTGCGGTCGTCAGTGCGCTTTCCGACCGGTCGAAGCTTGGAGCCTATAAGGTTGGAGAGTTCGTGCCGTTCGATCCTGTCTCAAAGCGGACACAGGCGGACGTCGCTGGTCCTGACGGTCGCCGCTTCTTGGTATCCAAGGGTGCTCCGCATGCCATTGTGGAGCTTTCAAAGGCAGACAAGACTGTCACTGATACGATTGATCAGCGCGTGGCCGAACTCGGAGCGAAGGGCTACAGAGCGCTTGCCGTCGCCCGTTCCGATGACGGTGGCGCGAGCTGGGTGCTTCTCGGCGTGTTGCCGATGTTTGATCCGCCGCGTGACGATTCCAAAGCGACGATCGAGAATGTTCGCGCCAAGGGTGTCGAAGTTAAAATGATTACCGGAGACGACACGGCAATTGCCAAAGAAACGGCCCGGCAACTCGGACTTGGAGCGAATATTCTGCCAGCAGCTGATGTGTTCCCGCCGGATATGGATCCGGATAATGTGCCGGGGCCAATCGCGAAGCAGATCCTGCATGCCGATGGCTTTGCCCGGGTCTTTCCCGAGCATAAATACGCCATTGTCAAGACATTTCAGAAGAACGGTCATCTTGTTGCCATGACAGGTGACGGGGTGAATGATGCGCCGGCGCTGAAACAGGCGGATTGCGGAATTGCTGTTTCCGGAGCCACGGACGCCGCGCGCGGCGCTGCGGCATTGATCCTCACGGCGCCGGGCCTCTCTGTCATTCAAAATGCAATCGATGAGGCGCGACAGATATTTGGCCGTATCACAAGCTATACGGTCTATCGCGTGGCCTTGACCATGGACATCATGTTCCTCGTGGTGCTCTCGACTATCTTTCTGGGCTTTCAGCCGCTGACCCCGATCATGATCGTGATGATGTCGCTTCTTGATGACGTTCCGATCATGACGGTTGCCTACGACAATACAAGCGTGTCTGAAACGCCGATACGATGGCGCATGCCCAAGCTTCTGACGGTTTCGGCGGTGCTGGGTTTCGTATCGATTGTGCAGTCTTTCGGGCTGCTGCTGATGGGCATGGAGGTTCTCTCGGAGCCCGCGCGCTGGGCAGGGCTGGGTCTCACCGATCACGCGCACCTGCAATCGATGATGTTTTTGCAGCTTGTGGCCGGAGGGCATCTTCTGATGCTCGTCAGCCGAAAGGAAAACTGGTTCATGACGAAACCCTACCCCGCACCACCGCTGATCATTGCCATCGTGCTGACGCAGCTGATTGCCGTGCTGATGTGTGGGTTCGGGGTACTGGTGCCACAGATTTCATGGAAGCTGATCGGGCTGGTCTGGATCTATCTCATCGCATGGCTTTTTGTCATTGGCCTTGTCCGGATCGCCATTGACCATGTCATCGAGAACCGCAGTGCCCGTCGGGCGATGTCGATTGAGGTGATGAACGCGAGGCTGAATGGCTGACGGCTATTCTGTCGACAACTGTTTTGAATACCGTATCATGCGAATTCAGGTGCTCTGACAGTCTGTGTGTTTGAGCAATCAGGGCTGGTTCGTTCTAGACCTGAGCAGCGCAGGAGGTATTCGAAATGGATTATCGTAAGAAGCTGATGGTCAAGCCGGGCTCGGATGTCAGTTTGCGTGACATCGCTCCGGATTTTCACGGGCCTATTGAAAGCAAACAGGCCGGAAAGGCTGAGCTAGAAGATCTGCTTGAGAAAATCACGCCACTCCAGGAAAACCTTTATGCCGAAAAGAAACATGCCCTTCTGATCGTTCTGCAAGGCATTGATGCTGCAGGGAAGGATGGTGTCTGCTGGCATGTCATCCGGGCCATGAACCCGCAGGGAACCTATGTCGCGAGCTTCAAGCAGCCGACCGAGGTTGAGAAGCAGCATGATTTCCTGTGGCGTGTCCATCAGCGCACCCCGGCACTTGGGCAGGTGGCGGTGTTCAACCGCTCCCATTATGAAGATGTCCTGGTGGCCCGTGTTCATGATCTGGTGCCGGAGCGGGTATGGTCGCGTCGCTATCGACAGATCAATCACTTTGAGGAGTTTCTGGCTGAGAACGGCGTCAGCATCGTCAAATTTTTCCTGTACATTTCCAAGGACGAGCAGCTGGAGCGGTTTGAGAAACGCCTTCGGGACAAGGATCGCCAGTGGAAGATTTCTGCTTCTGACTATGCCGAACGGGAGCACTGGGATGCCTATATCGAAGCCTATGAAGCGATGCTGTCACAGTGCTCCACTGAGCATGCGCCATGGTATGTTTTGCCGGCAAACCATAAATGGTTCCGCAATCTTGCTGCCGCGAACATCATTTTCGATACGCTGAAAGATATGAATATTACAACACCTAAGCCAACGGTGGATATTGACGAGATTTACCGGCGCTATCATCACGCCGTGCATACCTCGCAAGACAAATGAATGATGCGCCGGGCGCGGTCAGGCTTTCGGATGGCGTAAGGCGAAAAGGCGTGATAAACGCCTTTTCAGATGCATGACGCTTTAGAGGCCGGGTTAAAGTGCGGCAGTCAGCTCGCCCAGCCGGTCCGTCAGGCGCGTGTTCTCGCTGTAGTCGACCGGGCAGGTGATGACGGAAACACCGTCCTCTGCGAGCGCCTTTTTAAGCGTCGGCAACAGATCTTCGGCCTTATCGATCCGATAACCTTTGGCGCCAAAACTGTTGGCATAGGCGACGAAATCCGGATTGTTGAAATCGACATGTTTGTGGCGCTTGATCTCAAGCTCCATCTTCCATTTGATCAGCCCGTAACTGTTGTCTTCCCAGATCAATACCACCATCGGTATGCCAAGGCGGACAGCGGTTTCCAGCTCCTGTGAATTCATCATGAAGCTTCCGTCACCCATGACGGCAAGTACCTTGCGTTCTGGTTCAGCCAGCTTCACGCCGATGGCACCCGGAAGAGCAAACGCCATGGTCGCTAGTCCGTTGGAAATCAGACAGGTATTTGCGGCGTAGGTTGGATAAAGCCTTGCCATCCACATCTTGATCGCGCCGGTATCGGCCAGAACCACATCTTTGCGTCCCATGGCCTTGCGGATATCGCTGACGATGCGCTGCGGTTTGACCGGAAAGGCCGGGTTGTCCGCGTTTTCCGAAAGTTCGTGATCGACCATTGCGCGGATTTCAGTACTGTGAGGCCAGTTGGCCGCAAAGTTCTTGTCCACCGCCTCGCCGAGGACCTCCAGAGACCGCGAGATATCGCCTTCAATGCCGACAGTCAGGCTATAGTTGGCGTCTACTTCTGCGGGGAAACGATGAATGTGAATGATCTTCTTGTCGCCATCCGGGTTCAGTTTGCGCGGTGCAATCTCCTGCAACTCAAAGCCGACGCTCAAAATCAGGTCTGCCCGGTCGAAACCGAAATTGGTGTAGTCGTGCACCATGAAGCCGGTTGTCCCAAGCGCGTTGGGATGATCATCGGGCATGACGCCCTTGCCATGGAATGTTGTGGCAACCGGAATCCCCAGCTTTTCAGCAAACTGAACAAGCGCTGCCCCGGCGCCCGCACGGGCGGCTCCATGACCAGCCAGAACGATTGGGCGTTCGGCCGATTTCAGCGCTTCTGCAGCGCGGGCAACCTGATCGGGAGACGGGGCCTCAGCGCGAACCCGGTTCTTCGGCAATGGGTTAAGGCTGGCATCGGCATCCATCGCCTCAACATCCTCCGGCACTCCAAGCCAGGCGGCGCCGGGACGTTCGCTTTCGGCTGACTTGAACGCAGCACGAACCATTTCCGGCAGGGCGTTTGGGGTCAGTGTGGTTTTCGTCCACTTGGTCACCGGTTTGAACATGGTCTCAAGGTCAACGAACTGATGGGTTTCCTTGTAAATGCGGTTCAGGCCCACTTGCGCAGTAATTGCAACAAGCGGTGTAGAGTCACAATTTGCATCGGCGACGCCCAAAAGCAGGTTGATCGCGCCGGGACCGAGTGTGGCTGTGCATACACCGGCTTTGCCGGAGACACGGCCATACATATCGGCCATGAAGGATGCACCCTGTTCAGAGCGTGTCAGAATGAAGCGGATAGACGAGCTGTCGAGGGCATCGACCAGTCTGATATTTTCCTCGCCGGGAATACCGAAGACATATTCGACACCTTCGTTTTCCAGGCAATCGACCAGTAGTTTAACAGCACGCTGTGTCATAGGGGCTCCTCCTGCTTCCATTCTTGCCGGTGGTAAGCCTAGCACACTCATGGACAGATTGTTATGACACCGGATCTTTAAGGGTTCAGCCTGTGCATCGTGCCTGTAAGGCGTTGTTTCACTGTTGCTTGCGGCATCGTTTCAGGCAACAGTCCTTTCGTATCTGACAATAAGGCCTAAGGACAGGATCTGAAAAAATGGACCGTGCCCACGACCCAAGCCAGCTTGAAATGGTGGTGTTGATGACGCCCGATATGGCGAACTTTTCCGGCAAAGTGCATGGGGGCGCGCTTTTGAACCTGCTGGATCGTGTTGCCTATTCCTGTGCGGCGCGTTTTTCTCAGGAATATGCTGTCACGCTTTCAGTCGATCAGGTCACCTTCAAGGAACCGATCAATGTCGGCGAACTCGTCACATTCCGGGCTTCGGTGAATTATACCGGCCGCACGTCGATGGAGATCGGCGTGCGTGTGGAGGCCGAAGAGGTCAGAAGCGGTGCGCGTCGGCACACCAACTCCTGTTACTTCACAATGGTTGCCGTCGATGCCAACGGCAAGCCGACACCCGTACCCGCACTTGATCTGGCCACGGAAGACAAGAAAAGGCGTTATGAAGAAGCAAAGATGCGTCATCAGCTTCGCCGTGAATATGCTGATCGGTTCAAGGCGCTGAAGAGTGGGCGGGCGTGAACCGGTAAAGCGTCTATCACATTTTTTTTATTGCGGATGCGAAAGGCCTTTAAGTCCGGTTTCGCGCCTGATGATGAACAAATCGTTCACCGTCTGCTGCATTGCCTTCAGTCAAAAATGCCGTAGCTGTTAGGTGTGTCCGGTCAATAGCGACCGGCTGGTCTTTTAAATCGCATCAGCGAGAGGTTTTATTTATGATCCGTTTTGCTACCACGGCTATTGTTCTGTCCCTGGCTGCCGCACCGGCCTTCGCCGAGCCGGTCCAGTACACCTTTGACAAGTCGCACAGCAACCTATCATTCAGCTATAATCACCTGAACTACTCCATCACGGATGGCCGCTTCGGTGACTGGGATGCCACGCTGATGATCGATGCTGATGAACCAGCCAATTCATCTGTCGAGTTCGTGATTGATGCCGACAGCCTTGATACCTTTTGGGAAGCACGTGACGAACACTTCAAAAGCGCTGATTTCTTCGATGTGGCAGAATATCCCGAAGTCACCTTCAAGAGCACGAGCGTCGAGCAGGTTTCCGAGAACAAGCTGGAAGTGACCGGCGATCTGACCATTAAAGACATCACGAAACCTGCTGTTCTGGAAGTCGACATTATGTCGTTCGGCGAGCACCCAATGGCCGAAAAGCAGGCCGCTGGCTTTAACATGAAAACTGTTGTCAAGCGTTCCGACTACGGCATGGATATGTATGTGCCCTATATCAGCGATGAGGTTGATGTCGTCTTCTCCGGCGAAGCGATGATTGCCGAGTAATCCGATCAGGCGGAGCCGTTTCCCGCGGCTCCGTTTTTCTCCGGGGATATCCATGATCAAGAATACTTCATATGGCTATGGCGCACTTGCCATTCTGTTTCACTGGGCGATGGCGCTCCTGATCGTCGGGATGCTGGCACTCGGGCTTTATATGAGCGGTCTGCCGCAGACTGATCCGCAGACATTTGCTCTTTTCCAGCTGCATAAATCGATTGGCTTCGTGGTTCTGCTTTTTGCCGTTTTGCGGCTTTTATGGCGTGCAGTGAACCCATCTCCGAAGCTGCCGTCACATATGCCCGTCTGGGAAAAGGGCATTGCGCATCTGGGCCATACCGGTCTTTACGCGATGATGTTCTTGCTGCCATTATCGGGCTGGCTCATGGTTTCAGCTTCCCCCTGGGGAATTCCGACCATTGTGTTTAATCTCTTTGAAATGCCGCATTTGCCGGTGCCAGGCTTTCTGGGCGATAAGGCCTCGGCGGAGGCAATTTTAAAACTTGTTCACGAATACGGCGCCTATTTTCTGATTGCCCTGATTATCGGACATGTCGCCGCTGCCATGAAACACCATTTCATCAGCCGCGATGAAACGCTGAGACGCATGATTTCTGTGCGTATGCAGCGCACCGACTGACCAAAACATTCCGGAGATCACTATGCAGCTCAAACACGCAATTTTCGCGACTGCCATCCTTTTCGCCGTGCCGTTCTCGGCGCCAGCCATGGCCGCCGACTGGACGGTCGATTACGACAAAAGCAGCCTCGGTTTTGAAGTCCCGCAAGGCGGCAAAACCCTCGAGGGCGCGTTTGAAAACTGGACGGCCTCAATCGATTTTGATGTGGATGCGCCGCAGGATTCTTTGATCGCATCTGAAGTCGAAACCGGTAGTGCAAAGACCGGCAACAAGCAGTTCGACGGAATGCTGCATTCCGGCGACTGGTTCGACGCTTCGGAATTTCCGACTGCCGATTTCACATCCGACAACGTCATGCACATCGAAGGCAACCGTTACAAAGCCGATGGCGTTCTGACCATCAAGTCGGTCACCCTTCCGATCGAGCTTGAGTTTACGCTTGATATTACCGGCGATACCGCACATGCGGTTGGAATCGCGACACTGAAGCGGAAAGAGTACGGTCTTGGTCCTGCCGTCAACGCCGATACGGTGGGAGAGACGGTCACGGTGACGCTGGATTTGACCGCAACCCGATAAAAGCCCGGATTCAACAATAAAAAGCCGCCGCGTGATCGTCACTGCGGCGGCATTTTTTACGGCATCGGCCCGAAAATCAGAATCGATTTTTGGAAGGCACGATGCGTAACTTCAATAAGTTAGAGCGCCGTGCATCCGAATGGTTGCGCGGCGCTCTGGTCGCGGGACTATCGCAGGCTTATTCGTCGCTCATCTTCAATGCGGCGATGAAGGCTTCCTGCGGAATTTCAACTTTGCCGAACTGGCGCATGCGCTTCTTACCGGCTTTCTGTTTTTCCAGCAGTTTGCGTTTACGGCTGGCATCACCGCCATAGCATTTTGCGGTCACATCCTTGCGCAGAGCCGAGATTGTTTCGCGCGCGATTACAGTGCCGCCGATGGCCGCCTGAATCGGGATCTTGAACATGTGTTTAGGAATAAGATCCTTGAGTTTTTCGCACATGTCACGGCCACGTTTCTCGGCTGCCGAGCGGTGGACGAGCATTGAAAGCGCGTCAACCGGTTCGCCATTGACGAGGATCGACATCTTGACCAGATTTTCAGCACGGTAGGTGTCCAGTTGATAGTCAAAGGACGCATAGCCCTTCGAAATGGACTTCAGGCGGTCATAGAAGTCGAACACAACCTCATTGAGCGGCAGCTCATAAGACAGCATCGCCCGGTTGCCGACATAGGTCAGATCGGTCTGGACACCGCGACGTTCCTGGCAAAGCTTCAGAATACTGCCGAGATGATCATCCGGCGTCAGGATTGAGGCCTTGATCCACGGTTCACGGATTTCGGCAATCTTGACGACATCGGGCATATCAGCCGGATTGTGCAGCTCGATCTCCCGGCCATCGGTCATTGTCAGTTCATAAACGACCGACGGTGCGGTGGCGATCAGATCAAGATCGAATTCGCGTTCCAGCCGCTCCTGAATGATTTCCAGATGCAGCAGGCCTAGGAAGCCGCAGCGGAAGCCAAAACCAAGCGCAGCAGAGCTTTCCATTTCGTAGGAGAAGGAAGCATCGTTCAGCCGCAGTTTGCCAACGGCGGCGCGCAGATCTTCAAAATCATTGGCATCAACGGGGAACAGGCCGCAGAAAACCACGGGCTGCGCCGGTTTGAAGCCCGGCAGCATGTTTTCGGTCGGGCGCTTGTCTTCCGTAATTGTATCACCGACGCGGGTATCAGCGACTTCCTTGATCGCGGCTGTGATGACACCGATTTCGCCTGGGCCAAGCTCGTCGACGACGAGAAGCTTTGGCGTCAAGACGCCGACGCGGTCGACCAGATACTTGGCATCTGTGCCCATCATGCGGATGGTCTGGCCCTTTTTTAGCACGCCATCAATGATGCGGACCAAAACCATGACGCCGAGATAGGTGTCGTACCAGCTGTCAACCAGAAGCGCTTTGAGCGGTGCCTCAGCGCCTTTTTCTGTTTTCGGTGCTGGCAAGCGTTTGACGATAGCTTCCAGAACATCCGGCACGCCCATGCCGGTTTTGGCCGAGATCAGCAGTGCATCAGATGCATCAATGCCAATCACATCCTCAATCTGCTCTTTTACCCGTTCCGGATCGGCGGCGGGCAGGTCAGCCTTGTTGAGAACCGTGACCAGCTCATGATCGTTGTCAATTGCCTGATAAACGTTGGCGAGCGTTTGCGCTTCCACGCCCTGGCTGGCGTCAACCACCAGAAGGGAGCCCTCGCAGGCCGAGAGCGAGCGGGATACTTCGTAGGAAAAATCGACATGGCCGGGGGTGTCGATCAGGTTCAGTGCATAGGTGTAGCCATCATTGGCGATGTAATGCAGCCGAACGGTCTGGGCCTTGATGGTGATTCCGCGCTCGCGCTCGATCTCCATGTTGTCCAGAACCTGCGCTGACATTTCACGCTCAGCCAGCCCGCCGCACGTCTGGATCAGACGGTCAGCAAGAGTCGACTTACCGTGGTCAATGTGGGCCACGATGGAAAAGTTGCGGATACGCTCCAGCGGTATACGATCATCATGTGTGCTCATAAACGGCCATATAGCAGTGTGCGTGGCATCTTCAAAGCGAAATTGCGCCGTTGGATGCTGGTTTAACAGTTGAGTTTTGCTGGTCCCGGCTCGCCGTTTTGTGCACGGCGACGATGCTTGGTAAATATCCGGGAGCGCCAATCGGCGCCTGAGAGAATACGCCGGCCGATGCTATGCTCTATCTGCCTCATCAACCTGTCTTTCGACCGCTGGGCTGGCAGTTCTGGAATCGATATTTTCACCATTGGTATCTTGACTCTATTAAAAGAGAAGTATTTTCTCTGAAAATGGAAATTATTGATGATACATTTGATGTAACCATTGGCCAGAATCTGAGGCGTCTCAGGGCTGAAAAAGGCTTTACGCTTGATCAGCTCAGCGAGGTTTCTACCGTCAGCCGGGCGATGATCTCGCGTATCGAGCGAGGGGAGGCCTCACCTTCTGCCCTTCTGCTATCGAAGCTCTGTGCTGCACTCGGAACCTCGCTGTCTGCTTTCTTTTCTGATGCAGATAAGCCGGTTGATCCGCTTTTGCGCCGGGTCGATCAGCCGGTCTGGCGCGATCCCGAAACCGGCTATACCCGCCGCGTGATTTCGCCTCAGGCGACAGGGTCGGCGGTTGATATCGTTCAGATCCGTTTTCCGGCAGGTGCCCGGATTGCCTATCCGCCAAAGCACGGAGCGAGCGAACTGCGGCAGCATCTCTGGGTTCTTTACGGCGTTCTCGACGTAATCTCCGATGATGAAACCAGTTATGAACTGCATAAAGGCGATTGCCTTTTTATGCCTGTGGCTGAGCCACATATCTTTTCAAACCCCGGCATGACCGACGTTATTTACGCCGTCGTGATTGAGCATGCATACCGAAAGTGAGACAATGATGGCAACCATTCAGATGTTAAGCGCTGACGAGGCCCGGCGGGCCATTCCGGCGCTTTCCTCGCTTATGGAAGACGGTATCGAAGACAACGCCTCCATGGGATTTATGGCGCCGTATGATGCTGAAGCTGTGCAGGCCTTCTGGCAGGATGTCGCTTCAAACGTTGCAGCAGGCACCACACTGCTTGCCGTCGCTGTCAGTGATGGCGAGATTGTCGGTACGGTTCAGGCCGCGCTGGCGCAAAAGCCGAACCAGCCACATCGCGCAGATGTGATGAAGCTTATTGTTCTGCGGAGACATCGCGGACAAGGCATTGCCCGAAACCTGATGGAGGCGCTGGATGCGGTCTGCCTGAGCCACAATCGCTGGCTTCTGGTTCTGGATACGGCAACCGGTTCTGACGCAGAGGCGATATATCCGCGGCTTGGCTGGCAGAAAGCGGGTGTCGTGCCCGACTATGCGCTTTATCCCGATGGCGGGTATTGTCCGACAACGTTTTTTTATAAACGCCTGAAAGACGGCTCCGCATCGTCTTGAGTTTCCACCTTTACGGCGATCATGACAGCGTCCTAAAACAGTTTTAAAATGGCTGACTTGCGGCCTCAGGACACTGCTAAAGGCGATACTGCGATGCGCGTTATATATTCCGAAGATCATAAATTCCGAGATGCCAAGACCGAGCTTCATGGTGGAGAACTGATGAAGCCGTTTGAAGGACCGTTTCGCGCCGAGTGGATCCTTGCGGCAGTCAAGGAGCAGGGGTTTAAGGACGTGAGAGCACCGGAAAAGTATGACCTTTCTGTTCCGATGAAGCTGCATGATCATGGTTATCTGAATTTTCTGGAAACGGTCTGGGAGCGCTGGGTTGCCGCTGGCTTTACCACCGAGGCGATACCGATTTCCTTGCCGGTAAGGCGATCCTATTGCGCCCGCCCGCCAGAAAATATCGATGGCCTTCTCGGCTACTATGCCAATTCGGTGGAAACGTCGATCACGGAGGGGACTTATAAGGCTGTGATTGCGGCCAAGGATTGCGCATTGTCGGCAGCCGATCACCTGAACGCCGGCCATCATTTTGTATTTTCGCTGTCACGTCCGCCGGGTCATCACGCCGGGATCGACCTTTATGGCGGCTATTGCTTCCTCAATAATGCAGCCATCGCCGCGCAACGTGTTCTCGATCACGGTGCGAAGAAAGTGGCCATCCTTGATGTCGATTTTCATCATGGGAACGGCACGCAGGATGTCACCTATGAGCGTGATGACATTTTCTTTGCATCTCTCCATGGCGATCCGATGGACGCGTTTCCTTACTTCTGGGGGCACCGGGAGGAGGTCGGAAAGAGTAGGGGCGAAGGCTTTAATGCCAATTTTCCGATGCCGCGCAATACACCATGGTCCGTTTATGCCGAGGCGCTTGAGGCCGCTTTGAAAAGGATTTCTGAGCACGGCGCTGAGGCGCTGGTGTTGTCACTGGGCGTTGATACGTTTGAAAAGGATCCGATTTCTTTCTTCAGTCTTAAAACCGAAGACTACCTGAAGATGGGCGCCATGGTTGCCGGACTGGGGATCCCGGTTCTGGTGGTAATGGAAGGCGGATATGGCGTTCCTGAGATCGGATACAACGTCGCCAATGTGCTCATCGGTCTGGAACAGTGAGTTTTTGAACTGCGGTGTGCCTGCACTGAGCTGCCACTGAATGTTTTAGGTGGAGCTTTTTACATTTGGTCATAAGGGTTGCATAATAATTTTTATGCACGTTAAGGCTGGGTTCAGCTTGGCGGGCTTATGCCGCTCAGCATAGATGCGGACGGAACAGATTGTTCCGCCGTCGCTTCTGATCGATGTCAGGAGATGCCGTTATGCTGAAATATCATCGAAGGATCGTCACGGTCCTTGTCACTGCCGGGGTTATTGCCTCGTCTGTCCTTCCGGCTGCTGCCCGGCCGGTGGGCGGCTTTCATGGGGGACTGGGAAATTTCCACGCACCGGTGGCTGCGGAGCACTTTCGTGGTCCGGGGCCTGCGCGCGCGCCGGGGCACCCTGAGTTTCATCCGCAGTTCGGGCCGCATCCACATATGGCGTATCCGCCTGCCGTGTCGCGGCCGCATAACGCCCCCGGCTGGCAGGGGCCATCGGTTCGTCAGCCTTACAGGCCGCCACCGCCTTACCGGTATCCGCCACCGCCACCGCCACTGCCTTATTATGGTGGTCCCTACTACGGGCCGGGCTGGGACGGTCCGCCTTATGGGCCTTATGGTCCGGGCTGGGGCTGGAACGGCAGTGCCTGGGTTCCGTTTGCCGCCTTTGGTGCCGGCGCTTTGATTGGTGGAGGTGTTGCGGCTGCGACGGAAAATAACAGCAGCGGCAATACGTCTGTGGAAAATCCGTCAATCAATCCCAAGCACTATCAGTGGTGTGAGGAACATTACAAATCCTATAGGGAGTCGGATAATACGTATCAGCCCTACCACGGGCCAAGAAAGCAATGCCTTTCTCCCTACTACTGAGCGTTTTATTGCCTGAAGGACGGATAAGTTAGCGGGCAATAAATGTGTATCTTCACAATATGAACGAAGTCTTCCTGTTCACATTAATCGCAGGTTCATGCGCGGTTTCGCATATTCGGATTATTCACGCGAAAAACTCCAGATATGCATGTTTTGCGTGATGCAAACAGGAGATAGAAATGGTGAGAATGGCAAGGAAACCGATGGCGGCTCTTGTTGCCGCTGCCACAATGGCTGCCAGCATTCTGCCAGCCGAAGCCATGCCTTTATCCGGTGTGCGTGGCGCCGGTTTTGATATAAGCAATGTCGAGACTGTCGGGTGGAGTACTGAACGGCGTCATGTGCGCCGTCAGTACAGACCGCCACCTCCGCCTCCACCACGTGGGTGCCGCAATTGCTACAACGACTATTATCCACGTGGCTATTACAGCCGCCCGCCCGGTCCGGGCTGGGGATGGAATGGTGATGCCTGGGTGCCGCTGGCCGTTCTTGGTGCCGGAGCATTGATTATTGGCGGTGCCGCTGCCGCGGCCAATAACAATAACCGGGTGCCGGTGCAGTCTGGCAACGGAATCAATCGTAATTGCCCACGCTGTTTCGTCCGGGCTTTTCAGGGGCTGACGGTTTTGAGGATTGTCTTGAACGTGTTGGCGCCGGAGCTGAGACGGGCGGTA
>NZ_SMAR01000005.1 GCF_004342225.1 Martelella mediterranea
CGTTTGAACTCTTCTGTAAATTCTCGCTGCTTCAATTCCAAGTCTCCTGTCAGTCTTATCTAACAGAAGCCCTCCACTTTTGAAGGGGAAGTCCATATTGGCGAAGGGGTATCGGGAAGGCGCTCGTTGATTCTGTTGCCGAGTTAGCCCACCGATGGGGTGAACGCAGAATCTTCGTCTTGGCGAATCCCCTGGCACTCGAATTCTACCGTGCCGCCGGATTCGTGCATGAACGATTTGTCGAAATGCTCCATGCGCCCGCTGTGCCCCTGCTTGTTCGACAAATCCGGGGCCCACTGGAGAGGCCCGTGGAGGGGTGAACTACCCGCTTAGGCCGTTCGATATCTAGCCAGAAGCGCCAGTGTAGACACTGAATGTCTGGTTCTATGAAGCACCGGCACAAGACCTGCCATTCTGGTTTCCACCCCATCCCGGACATCGCAGTTGCTTACGCAGACCGACAGCGTTCGAGAAATCAGGGAGTGGCCTGACTGGCCGACATGGCGCCGCCTTCCGGACAGGCTCAAAAGGGGCCGTAAAGTGATCCTGAATCGGCCTACAAATTGAAGACATTTACCTGCCCAAAATGAGAAAAGGAGGTGGCAATAGCAGAAAAAGGCCGGTCGGTGGTTGTGGATCTGGCCTGATGCGGCGTGCACAACCTGCGAGCCTGCGCAGCTGGAGATCAAGGGCGGCACGCCAGTCACCTCGCTCGCACCACCGCCTCCAAATCAAATTTCTCGCTGTCACAGAGTCGTCGGTTGATTTGCGGTTACCCCTGTCGTCACCACTTCATGTAATATCTCCTGCATCTATTCGTCTTTCACGCCTTTCAGAATTGCCGACATCCGGTCGACCAGTTCTTCCGGCACATCGGACATCGGGCTTTTCGAGAAGCCGCAATCGCGCCCGAGAAGCCCGGCTGCCGCCTTCATGCGGGCAGGGAATTGCGGTCCACGCACGATCTTCCAAAGGGGGTAGAGGCGATTTTGGGTCTTGAGCGCCTCGTCGTATTTTCCGGCCCGCGTCAGGTCCCACATGCGAACCGAAAGCCGGGGGAAAAGAGCCAGAATGGCAGAGATCGCGCCATCGGCGCCGAGCGCGAAACAGGAATGGAGCATTTCGTCGGTTGCGGCATAAACCATGCCGCGGTCGCCGCAGGCGATCCGCATGTCGTACATGGCCATGATGCCGCCGACGCTCTGCTTGACGCCGATGACATGTTCGATGTCGAGCAGCTCGGAAAAGAGTTCGGACGAGATCTCGTTTTGGGGCACGACGTTGTAGATGATGATCGGCAGGCCGACCGCCTCGGAAATTGCGCCGTAAAAGCGCTTGTTGCCGGCCGCGTCCGGCACCAGGACATTATAGAATGTCGGCGTGACCATAAGCGCATCCGCGCCGGCCTTCTTGGCCGCCATCGCGGTTTCGATCGCCGCAGCGGTGGAGCAGCGGGCGACGCCGGCGACGATGGGAACGCCCGCACGGTTTTCAGATTTGATGATCTCGATCATCTGCACCAGCTCGGCATTCGTGAGCGCCGCGCCCTCGCCGGTGCTTCCGCCGGGCGAAATGCCATGGACGCCTGCATCCAGCAGGTAGCGAACCTCGCGGCGATAGAGTGCCGTATCGATCTCCTCGTCTTTGGTGAAGGTCGAGACGACGGGTGGAATGATCCCGTGGAATGATGTACCTTTTTTCATTATCTGTTGTCCTGTGGCCTTGCAGCTGGCTGTGTCAAATCGGTTCGGGGCTCCAGAAGAGGACGCCCGCCAGCGTCCTCTCCCGGTGGTTGCGTCAGAGGATGCCGAAGTCGGAAAGGGCTTTTCGAACAGCTTCGACTTCTTCTGGCGTGCCCGGGGTCAGGGGCAGGCGCGGCAGGCCTGCATCCCCGCCGGTCAGGCGGATGGCATCCTTCCAGAGGCATACCGGGTTTGTGCGACCGTTGATTCCCATGACCTTCAGCAATGGATAGAGCTTGCGCTGCATCGCCGCGCCCTCGGCAATATTGCCTGCCAGAAAAGTGTCGATCATCTTGCGGATATAGTCGCCGACTACGTGGGAAGCGCCGGATACGACACCGCCGATCCGCTTTTCGCCGCCTTGCGTGAAGGCTTCGAGAACCATGGTGTCGTCGCCATTGTAGACGATGAAGTCTTCCGGAGTGGCGTTGAGGAAAGCGGTCATTTGCTTGGGATTGAGTTCTGCCTCCTCCTTGATTGCCACGATATTGTCGAGCGCTGCAAGCTTGCCGACCGTATCGGGGTCAATGTTGACGCCGGTGAAGATCGGAATGTTGTAGAGCATGATGTTGAGGTCCGAAAGCGCTTCGGCGACCTTGACGAAGTGGTTGTGGATCTCCTGCTGTGCCGGCTTGGTGTAGTAGGGCGCTACGACCATGACCGTGTCGAAGCCCAGCTTCTCTGCCTCCTTGCCGAGCGCGATCGTTTCGATCGTCGAGGTGCAGCCGACGCCGGCGATCAGCGGAACGCGGCCGCCGACCGCCTTCTTGACCGTTTCGAGAATGGCGACCCGTTCGGCGAATGTCTGTGTGTGAAACTCGCCGGTCGTGCCTGACAGGATGAGCGAGTCGGCAAAGCCGTTGTCGACCAGATGGGTTGCGAGTGCCGCGAGTTTGCCGTGATCGACGCTCTGGTCTTCGCCGTAAGGGGTGACGAGCGGGATGAGAACGCGGCCGTAAGTGTCCTTGTTATACATTTCAGTCTCTTTCTGGAGTTTTCCAAACGATGGTTGTCCCGGTACGGGTGTGTCGTCGGTATTACTTTTCCGTCATCTCCTTTCTTTTCGTGTTGCCGGTTTCTCGCGCCTTACTGCGAGCCCCGGTCGGCATTGGCGATCCCGCCGGTCGCGCCGGCAAGCTTGCGGGTTTGGCTGACGCCTCTGACGATCAGGGGCAGCACCCAGATGACGATCGTGAAGAGGCCTAGTCCGGCGGCGATCGGGCGTTCGAAGAAGCCCAGGAAGTTCCCGTCGGCGATGATCATTGATGTGAGGAAGTTTTTCTCGACGAGCGGGCCGATCACGATGCCCAGGATGATCGGAGCGATCGGAAACCCCTTGCTCTCGAGAATGAAGGCGATCACGCCCATGGCCAGCATCACGCCGACACCGAAGACCGAGTTGTTGACCGCGTAGGAGCCGACGATGCAGAAGGCGAGAATGGAGGCGTTGAGATAGGTGCGCGACAGGCGGAAGATCGAGCGCGAAAAGCGTACGGCAAGCCATCCGAGCGGGATGATCAGCAGGTTCGCCAGCGCAAAGACGATCATGACCGCGTAGAAGTTCTGGGGATTGTTGATGAAGATTGTCGGGCCGGGATTCATGCCCTTCATCACCAGGACACCTACGGCAATGGCCGTGACAGCATCGCCGGGAATGCCGAAGACCATGGCCGGGATCCACGCCGAACTCAGCGCGGCATTGTTGGTCGCGGAGGCCTCCACCAGTCCTTCGGAATGTCCGGTCCCAAATTTTTCCGGCGTTTTCGAGAATTTCTTCGAGATGGCATAGGAAATCCAGGCGCCGAGATCGCCGCCGGCGCCGGGCAGAGCGCCGATCACCGTGCCGAACGCGCTGCCGCGAAGCACATTGAACTTGTGACGCCAAAGCGTGCCCACCATACCGGCAAGCGGGTTGCCGATCTTCATGACCGGTTCGCGCTTGCCAGGCTCGCCGGCCTTGTGCCGGAGGATTTCGGACAGGGCGAACATGCCGATCATGGCCGGTATGAAGCTGATGCCGCCCATCAGTTCCGTCCAGCCGAAGGAAAAGCGTGGCGTGGCAGTCAGCGGGTCGAGGCCGACGGTTGCGATGAACAGGCCGAGAAGCAGCGAAAGCGTTCCCTTGACCTTGCTTCCCGAACTGATCAGCGCCGCGCATGACAGCCCCAGCATGGCCAGCCAGAAATATTCGAAACTCGAGAACTGCAGTGCGATCTTGCCGAGGGCCGGCGCGATGAAGAGCAGGGCGACAAAGCCGATCATGCCGCCGACCGATGACGAGCAGATGGAAATGCCCAGCGCCTTCGCCGGCCGCCCGGCCTTGGTCATGGCATAGGCCTCGTCGACATAGGCCGCGGAGGCCGGGGTGCCGGGAATGCGCATCAGCGCTCCGGGGATGTCGCCCGCAATGATGGCCATCGTGGTGCAGGCCACGATTGCTGCGATGGCGGGAACCGGATCCATGTAGAAGGAGAAAGGCACAAGCAGCGCCGTCGCCATCGTGGCGGTGAGGCCGGGAATGGCCCCGACGAAAAGGCCGAAAGTCGCTGCGGCGCAGATCACCAGCAATGTATAGGGCGTGATGACAAGTTCGATTGCTTCGAGAAAGACATGCATGGTCGTTTCTCCTCACCCGAGAATGCCGACCGGCAACGGAACGCGAAGTCCGTTGACGAAGAGGAAGTAGATGAACACCGTCAGAAATGCTGCATAGAGGCCGCCGCGCACCAGGCCGCCGCCGCCGATGCGGATCATCAGCAGGATGAACAGGAAGGTAAGCGGCAGGAAGCCGACGGATTCCAGAAGCAGGATGTAGAGGCCAAGGCTCACCAGCACTGTGACCGGAAACCAGGTGAAATCCTTGCGTTTGAACAGCACGGCTGCATGACGGCGCAGCATCGCGATTTCCGCGCGTCCCTGAAACGCCAGGATGCCGCCCGCCAGAACGAAGGCGCAGCCGATGATGATGGGCAGGGTTCCCCCGCCGATGGTCATGCCGCCGAGCCCTTCCATCCGCGTTCCGGTGACAGCCAGAACCACGCCACCGATCACGAAAAGCAATCCGAGGACGGTGTCCGGAACGCCGGTGGCGACGCGATCTGCATTGTCGTCTTCTGGTGAGGTGTCACTCATGGCCTCACTCCTTTCCGTTGGTGTCGCGAGCAGACGGCCGAAGGCACTCCGGCCGGGATACGGCCGAAAAGAACCGAGTTTCAGATGTCGAATGGAGTGCCTTCGGCGGCGCGGTTCGGTCCGTCAGTCCTTGACGAGACCGGCGGCGTTCATGGCCTTGCCGAAGGCCTCGTCACGCTGGGCGAGGTAGTCGACGAAGGCGTCGCCGCCTTCCCACACGACGCCGTAGGAGCGCTTGGCCATCAGGTCGGCGAATGCGGGGCTGCTGACGACATCGGCCATGACCTCAATCAGCGTCGCGCTGACGTTGTCGGGGAGGTCGCTTGGCCCGCCGAGGCCACGCCAGCCATTGATCGGAAAGTCGATACCGGTGCTTTCCTTGATGGTCGGCAGGTCCGGATGTGCCGGATCGCGCTCGGTGCCGAGGATCGACAGCGCCTTGAGTTCGCCGGCATCGATCAATCCCTGAGCCTCGGGAAGCTGGACGACGCCGACATCGATCGCTCCGGATGCCAGCAATTGCAGGGCAGGAGCGGCGCCTTCGGTCGGCACCCAGAATGCCCTGTTGCCGTCAAGCTCGTTCACCAGCGTGACATAGGCCAGGTGATTGACGCCGCCCTGATTGGCGCCGCCGGCCCGGATCGCCGCGGCATTTTCCTCGATCGCGGCGGTAAGCGCGTCCATGCTGTCGAACGGGCCGTCAGTTCTGACGACCACGGCGGACGGGTCGGCGTTATAAAGGCCGAGCGGCGTGAAATCCTTGTAGGTCAGCTCGGATGTGCCGAGCCAATGGAACATCGACAGTTCCGTGGTGATGATGCCCAGCGTGTAACCATCGGGATCGGCGTCGGCGATTGCCTTGTGGCCGATGACGCTGCCGCCGCCGGTTCGGTTGACGACATTGATCGGCTGGCCCAGCTCTTCTTCCATCAGCGTTGCCAGGATCCGTCCGGTGGCATCCGTTCCGCCGCCTGCGCCCCAGGGCACGATCAGCGTGATCGGCCGTTCCGGGTATTCGGCGCACGCTGCCGAAATACCGCCGACGACGATCACGGT
The DNA here is from genome assembly GCF_004342225.1 of Martelella mediterranea. Taxonomy (GTDB): domain Bacteria; phylum Pseudomonadota; class Alphaproteobacteria; order Rhizobiales; family Rhizobiaceae; genus Martelella; species Martelella mediterranea_B. Next base: position 5,931 of record NZ_SMAR01000005.1, read on the forward strand.
CGTCGCCAGAAGCGTCTTCAGAATATTCATTGAATTCTCCTCCCAATCTTCCTTTTGGGTTCCGAAAAGAGCCGACAAGGCCCTGCGGTCCAGAATCCCCCTTTGTTTGACGCGGGCAGGAAAGCCGATGTCCTTTGTGGTCAGAAACGGCCCCGCCGCATCGCAATGGCGTTGAGCGTCAGATCAAACCTCCCTGTAGCAATACCGCATAATGGAACGCTGTACCGCGAACTGATGCTCTCACTAGAGACTGAATCTGTCAACCTGAATCCCAAAAAAAAGAATAGCGTTCCGAATAGTGGGATTTACGGCACGGCGAAGATCGGTTATGGTGTCTCTCGATAAACTCGTTTCAAAATCTATCTTGAGACTGAAACGATTTAGATGTTCCGTATATCAGGATTGAATTCCTTATTATGGCAAGCGGGTTCACGGAACGCTTTTGGGGGTAATAATGAAAGACGATCAGACAGCACGGGGGAAAGGCAGAGGCGACGAGGGGTTGAAGTCGCTGTCGAAGGTGGTGCGCATCCTGGAGTGCTTTTCAGTCAACGACCGTGCATTGTCGCTTGCGACGATATGCCAGCGGACTGGGTTTCCCAAGAGCACGACGCACAGGCTGGTGGCTTCCATGCGGGAGGTCGGGTTTCTGGATCAGGACAGGGAGCGCGACAGTTATCGCCTGGGACTCCGGCTGTTCGAGTTCGGCGATATTGTGCTCGCCAATCTCGATGTGCGCCGGGAAGCCCGGCCGATGATGGAATCTCTTCAGCACATGACCGGCCAGACCGTTCATCTGGCTGTTTTCGACGGGATGCAGGCCGTTGTCATCCATCGTGTGGGGACCGGAAACGAAAGCCATACCAAAGCGGGCATGATCGAGAACGCGCCGGTGCATTGCACGAGCATCGGCAAGGCGATCCTCGCTTTTCAGACGGAAGACGCCGTCGAGCGTGTGATTGCGGCGGGCCTGTCGCGCTACACCGACCAGACAATGACTGATCCCGATGATCTGCGAAGGGCTCTGGCCGAAATTCGCGAGAAGGGCTATGCCGTGGACAATGAGGAGCATCAGCCAGGACTGCGATGTCTCGGCGCTCCGATCCACGATCAGAACGGCCGCGTATTCGCCGGCATCAGCGTCAACGGCCCGGCCTGGCAGATTCTCGAAAACGAAATCCCGGATCTGGCCAAGATCGTCGTCTACCAAGCGCGCGTGATCTCCCAGCGCCTTGGTTGGCACGACTGAGCGGCCGGCCGGTGCTTCGGCGCCTGCGGCTTGCCGGCATCGACGCTCACGGTCTTTGCCGTGTCAGAGGCTGGGGCTCGATCATCACCCGTTATGCAGAGCGAGCACGCTGGAGCGCGCTATCAGGCTCGGTTGAACAAAGGTGCGAACGGGCCAAGGGCCTTTACGGCCCGCGCCGATCTGTCGGATGAGCAATTCCGCAGCATGACGACCCATTTCTTCGACATGCTGGCTGACGGCGCTGATGGTCGGGGTCACCATGGTCATCCAGAGCGCATCGTCATAGGCTACCACCGAGACATCTTCTGGAACGCGCACACCGTGCTTGCCAAGCGCCACGTAAAGGCGTTGCGAGACGACGCTGTTGGCCGAGAAGATCGCGGTGATCGACCTCGATTTCAGCGCCCCAACAAAACGGTCAAGACCGGAGGCGATTTCCGCGTCGGAGGATCCGAGCTTGAAAATGAGGTCTTCCGGCACGGCAAGTCCACGCTCCGTGAAGGCTTCGCGCCAGCCCTCGATGCGCGCCCGTCCTGTCGTCCACTGGTCGTGATCGATGAGGAGGGCGATCCGTTCATGACCGAAGCCGATCAGATGTTCGGTCGCCATCTTGCCGCCGGCTCGGTTGTCGCCTGCGACAAGGGCGTTGTCGTCGCTGACGGAGCGGTCGACCTGCAGGACCGGTCGGCCGAAATCGCGCACGCTTGCCACCGCTTCTGCGGAGACCGGCGTGATCGCGATTGCCGAAACACCCATGGCGATCAGCGACTTCACTGCCGCCCTCTGCTCCTTCGGATCGGCCCGGTCGATGATCAGGATGACCTCATAGCCCTCTGCTCGCGCAACCTCCTGAAAACCGGTGGCAAGTTCGGCATAGAAGGGGTCCAGAATGCTCGAGACCACGAGGCCGATCTGTGTGCTGGAGCCCTGCCTGAGATTGCGGGCATTGAGGTCGGGCACATAGCCGATCTTCTGCGCCGCCGCGACGACGCGCGCCTTGACGTCTGCCGCGACATAACCCTTGCCGCTGAGTGCGCGCGAGACGGTCGAGGTCGAAAGACCGACCGCCTCCGCGATATCGCCGATCGTGACGCGCTTATCTGCCATGGAGTACGTGCCTCATCAAAAATGCTCTTTTAGCGCGTTTTCTGGTATCTGTTGAAGTATTCATCAAGAGCGAAAAGACCGGTGCAGTCGCTGCGCGTCGTCAGCCGCCCCAAAACGCGTGAGAAACTGGTCAGGCCGACCCCATAATTTTCGCTGAGCAGTGCCTTGGCAGATCCGGGATAGCTCTGCTCCAGCGCCATATCCCCGGCGGTCAGCAGCAGTGAGAGCGCATCGGTCTCCTCGGTCGCCGCCCGCTCAAGCATGTCCGGAAAGACATTGGCCATGAGACCGCAGAATCCGTCCGCACCGGCCTTGAACGAGGCCCGAAATGTTGCCACCTCGGCGTTCATAAGCTTCAGCCGGCTGCCGCTGACAATGTCGATCCGGCGCTTGATTCGCGCAAGATCGCAGCAGGTATCCTTCAAAAAGGTGAAGCGTCCGCTCTGAGCCGCGTATTCAAGCGCCTTGTCTGAAATTAGTCGCTTATAGGGGCGGGGCGCCTCGTAGAGACCGAGATCGCCGCTGCAATCGGCGATGATCGTCTCAAGGCATGCGAGAAGAGCGTCGTCGTTTTCACCCTCTTCGACGAGGTGTCCGGTCAAAAGCACAGCGCAATCGACGCCGCCGATTGCCCTTACGCGCGCAATTGCCTCAGGCCAGGCTTCGTTATCCTCGCAGAACACCGAAGCGGCAATGGGAACGCGCCCCGACACGGCGCGGACTGAAGCAGCGATGATCTCGGTGCGCTCGGTATCGTTCATCGATAGCGGTTCAGCAGAAAGCCCTGTAACCAGCAGGCCGGCAACGCCTCGCTCGATATAGAAATCGACGAGGCCCTGAATGGCATCAAGATCGATCTCCCCGTTTTCCAGAAACGGCGTGAGGAGGGGCGGCCAGATTTCGGGTTGGCGGGCCATGGTCAGATACCTTCGGACAGGAGGTTAAGTTGGCGGTCGGGCTCGAACTCGAGAAGATCGAGGGTGACGATCTTGCCGGAAGGCGTGACGGCCAGCGTACGGATTTCGAAAGGTTCGAGGTCGAGCGAGAGCAGATGGCCGCCGGCATAGTCAAGCCCAAGCCGGGCCGCAATCGGGCCGGACGTGTCATTGACGAAACGCATAACGGTTGCCGCAGGATCGTCTTCCCAGGGTTTGAGCGCCGTCAGCCGAAGGCCGGGCGCTTCCTCAAGGCCGGAAATCAGCCCGCGCGCGGCGGGCATGTCGCCAGGATGGAAGCTTTCCATCATCACGCGGGGCGGCATGACCATCATTTCGGCAAGCCGGTTTGCCTCTGCCATATCGTCGCCCGTCTGGGGCAAAAGCCGCACGCTGAAGCGCTGCAGGCCCTGATCCTGATAGTGATAATGCTCGTTGTCACGCAACTCGCGCGGATCATGCCAGGCAAAGACAGGGCTTCTCGCGGCGGTGATGCCGATATCGCCGTCGACGCAGTCATAGGCGTATTTGGCGTTGTTGATCACGCTGATCCGCTTGCCATCCGAACCGGCGACGCTGACCCAGCGCTGGCCGGGATATTCGAGCCCGTCTGCGGGCCGCTCCACATAGCCATATTGCATCTGGTAGCGCGCGGTACTGGCCGATATCGCCGTCGGATAGCGCAGTTTCAGAAGGTGGAGTTCTTCGTGCCAGTCGATCTCGGTGCGGATTTCGAGCGATCGGGCATCGCTGTCGAGCACGAAGAGCTCGGTCAGGCGAGAGCGTCCGAGACGGACATTGACGCGGATGGCGGCGCGAACGGGGCCGGCATCCTCGATGTGGATGCTCTCGACTTCAAACTGGCGGCCCTGGCCCACATAGGTCTCGACCCGGTGGCCCCAGGTGTCGGAACCATCGGCCGATACGACGGTATGGATGGCGCCTTTGGCAGGGGCGAGATCCTGCCCGTTGGCAAGAGTGACGAATTCGTCAAGCCAGCCGGTCTGCGGGTTGATCGTCACCCGCAGATGCGCGTTCTCGATGGTGATGCCGTGAGCGCGTGCCTGGACCTGCGGTATGGCTTGCGGCGCATCGGTTCTTCGCACGCGATAGAGCCTGTGGCCAAAGGCCGGCACCCTGGCGGGAAAGGCAATGCGAGCGCGATAGCGGTCGCGGAAGATGTCTTCCTCGCGGATCGTCGCATCGGCTCTGATCTTCTGCCAGGGCGTCTCCTCGCCATCCTCGGCGCTGACGATCCAGTTACCCGGCAGGAAGGAAAGTTCCAGCTCGGCCGTGATCTCGGCTTCGAATGGATGCGGGTTGAAGACGATGACCGGCTGCGTTTCCTCGTCTGCCGGTATGGCGATGTCGCGAGCGGCGATCTGCAGGGCGCGGTTGGTGACCCTGTCTGCCGTCGCGATCACGCCGCCAAGGGCATGGACCGCGTCTTCGCAGGCGGGAAGGATCGAGCTTCCGGGCAGGATGTCGTGGAACTGGTTGAAGAGCAGCGTCTTCCATGCCTCGTCGAGCTTTTCGCGGGGGTACGGGACCCCCTGTGTGGCCGCGGAAAGCGTGGCGTACCGCTCCGCCTCCAATAGGGCTGCTTCCGCCTTCAGATTCATCTGCTTGATCTTCGCAAAGGCCGCGTAGCACCCGGCGGCGTGGCGCTGAAGCTCGCCCTCGTGAACCGGCATGGGCTTGCCGTTCTTCCGGCGCGCCTCAAAATAGCGGTCGGGGCCGGACATGATCAGCTTGCCGAACCGGCCGTCTGCATTAAGCGCCTCGATGCTCTTCAGGTTTCGCCGGGTCGGGCCGCCGCCATGATTGCCGACGCCATAGAAGACCATGGCCTCGTCCTCAAGCGCCGCGCCGATCTTGCTGATGGCGGATTCCATATGCCGGTCGACGTCTTCTGCGGTCGTGCAGTATTCATGCGGGATCCGGTAGGCGGCAACCGAGGCGCCGCCCAGACCTTGCCATTCAAACAGCGTATGCGGCATGTCGATTTCGTGCGGGCCGGGGCGCAGGAAGCAGTAGGAGGCGATCCGGTGGCCGGCAAGTACCTGCGGCAGGGCCGCGGAGTGGCCGAAGGGGTCGGCGTTGAGGCCGACATTGGCGATGCCGCCGAAATGCTCAAGCAGATAGCGCTGGCCGATCAGCCCCTGGCGCACAAAGGATTCGAGGTTCGGCAGATTGCAGTCCGGCTCGACCCACCAGCCGCCGACCATGGCGATGCGTCCGCATGCAACGAGTTCGCGAAGCCGGGCAAAGAGCTTGGGGTCGCTCTCGCGAATCCAGTCGACGACGGCGACCTGCTCGAAGGTGAAGACGTAATCCTCGAATTCCTCAAGAAGGGCGACGGCTGCGGCAAGCGTCGCGCGGGCCTCCTGATAGCCTTCCGTCCAGCGCCACAGCCAGACGGGATCGAGATGGGCATGGCCGACCATGTGAATGGTGGCAAAACGCGATTTCTGCTCAGACATTTTCGCTCTCCGCGACGAGTGTTTCCAGACGGGCGCAGATCAGGTGCATGGCAAGCTGGTGCATTTCCTGAATGCGGGCGGTCATCGTGTGGGGTGAAATGAAGGCGAGGCTGCAATCCTTCGCGATTTCGGCGCCGTTCTGGCCGGTGAAGAGAACGGTTTTGGCGCCTTTTGCCCAGCCGGCGGCAATTCCCGAGCGGATATTCTCCGACTGTCCGCTTGTGGAAAAGGCAATGACGATATCCCGCGGTCCGGCAAGGGCCGTGACCTGACGGGCGAAAACGGCATTGAAGGAAAAGTCGTTGCCAATGCAGGTGAGCGCCGAAACATCGGCGGAGAGGCAGGTCGCGGGCAGGGGGCGCCGGTTGGATTTATAGCGGCCGATCAGCTCGCCACTGAAATGCAACGCTTCCGCGGCCGAACCGCCATTGCCGAACACATAGACGCAACCGCCCGCACAGACGCTCTGCCAGATCGCGTCCGCGATGGCGATGATATCGGGAAGGCGAGCCCGCATTTCCGCGTTCATGGCAAAATGGGCCGCCATCTCTTCTTCCAGGCTTGCCGTCATTCTCTGATCCTCACCTTGACGCCCGTGGCGCTGCCGATTTCGTTCCATGCGACGGAGGCCGCAGAAGCGACGCCCGAATTGCGGCCGAAGCCCGTCTTGCGCACCGTCAGGCGTTGACCGACGCCGGCGGCCATGCTGCTGCCGACGAGCGCCATCGCGGGCGCGAAGAGCTCCCCATCGGCCTCGGTCACGCCGCCGCCGATCACCAGCAGGGCGGGATCGAACAGATCGGCGGCCGCGCGCACCGCACGGGCAAGCATGCCCATCGAACTGTGCCAGAAGGCAAGGGCCTCCTCGTCGCCGGCAAGCGCCGCATCGGCGACGTCGCGCGCGGAATAGGGGCGCGGCGTCGCCGTGCACGTGGCCTTGGCCTCGGTGTAGCGCTTGCCGATCGATGTTCCCGAGACATAGGCTTCAAAACATCCCGTCAGGCCGCAGTTACAGGCGCGGCCATCGTAAATCAGCGGGATGTGGCCGAGCTCCGACCCGTTGCCGGTATGGCCAGTATAAAGAAAGCCATCGGTGATGACGCCGCAGCCAATCCCCGAAGAGACGGTGATATAGGTCACGTCCCTCACCGCGTCGGGGTTGTCCCAGAGCGCCGTGGCGATTGCGCCCGCCGCCGCGTCATTCTGCAGATAGGCCTTCGCGCCGAAGCTGGTTTCCATCTGCGTTGTCAGCGGTATGCGATCCCAGTCCGGCAGGTTGGGCGGAGACAGGACCAGGCCTTTTTCGAGGTCGAGCGGACCGCCGCAGGCAATGCCCGTTCCCTCTATGGTGAGCCCGTTCTTTCTGGCGTGGACCTCGGCTGCCCTGCCGAGCCGCTCGATCAGCGCCAGGCTCGGCTCCGCCCTGACGGGCGAGCGCTCGCGAGACTGAAAGGCGATTGCGCCATCAGCATGCACGAGGCCGACGGCGATCTTGGTGGCCCCGATATCCACCGCCAGGACGACGGGCGTCATAGTGTCTCTTTGTTCTGCCATATCACTTATCTGGTAACGATTGCATGTCCACATCATTGGCACGCGCCTCAAATTTAGTCAATACGCCAAAGAGAAGTCCCGTAAAAGGCTATTTCTGAGGCGGAATTCGCGGATTCAGCGTGAAATTTGGTGTGAGGCTTTGTTGACCAGTGAAAAATATGTGATATCGTTTGCAGGTCATTTAGGGAGGAAACAACATGAATTTTCGTGCTCACTTGAAGCTGTCAACGCTGCTGGCCGCTGGCTTTGCCTGTGGTCTACCTGCCCTGGCGCAGGCGGAGGAATTGTCCGTTGTCTATCGCGAATCGCCCTATGTGTCGGCGGTCATGGAGGCGGCCAAGGCCGAATTCGAAGCCGAACACCCCGGCGACACGATCGAGCTCAACGCGATCAGTTCGTCGGCGCGCGACTACTACACCAAGGTTTCGCTGATGAACCAGTCGGCATCGACGGCGCCTGACATTATCTATGAGGATGGTTTCCAGATCACCGCGGATGCCGCCGCGGGCTATCTCGAGCCGCTGGACGAGCGGCTCTCCGGCTGGGACGAGTGGGATCAGTTCTCCCAGATCGCGGTCCAGAACGGCAAGTCTTTCGTCGACGGAAAGGTTTACGGCATTCCGCTCGGCACCGACACCCAGGCCATCTGGTACAACAAGGACCTTCTCGAAAAGGCCGGAGTGGGGGCTGACTGGCAGCCGAAGACCTGGCAGGACATTCTCGATGCCGCGGCCAAGGTGAAGGAAAACCTCCCCGGCGTCGATCCGATCAATATCTATGTGACGAAGGCCGGCAACGAGGCGAGCACGATGCGGGGTCTGATGAACCTGATCTCTGGCACGCCGGGCGGGCTCTCTGCAACGCTTTTCGATCCGGAAACGCAGAAATGGATCGTTGGATCCAAGGGCTTCCGCGATGCGCTGGCCTTCCTGAAAACCGCCTATGACAACGGCTATCTCGTCTCCGATACCGATCTTCAGGATTCGAGCTTCCAGAACGTTCTGGTCGAACAGCGCGTGCCCGAGGGCAAGGTTGCCATGTTCATCGACGGCAACTGGATCTGGGCGCGCTGGATCGAGGGTGGCACCGCGCCTTGGGCGGCGTGGAACGAGACGCTCGGCATGGCCAAGATCCCGACGCAGAATGGCCAGGGCAACGGCTTCACCTCCATGTCCGGCGGCTGGACCATCGCCATGAGCCCGAAGGCCGAGGACAAGGATCTCGCCTTTGATTTCATGACCACGGTCGCCAATTTCGAAAACAGCCTGACCTATGCCATTCGCGCCGGATCGATCGGCGTGCGCAAGGACGTCATCGCGGACGAGACCTATCTCGAGACCAATCCGACCGCCGGTTTCTTCTCCTCACTGGTTGAGGTGACCAATTTCCGCCCGGCGCTGGAAATCTATCCGCAGGTCTCCTCCCTCATCCAGGAGACGATGGAGGCCGTAACGGTCGGCGGAGACAGCGTCGAAGACGCCGCCGGCCGCTTCGACCGCCAGCTCACCCGTCTTGCCGGCTCATCGAACGTCGAAAAAGCGAACTGACATGGCGCAAGGGGCAAGCGGAACGGGCCAAGGGCCGGCAGCAGTGCTGATGCGCATTGTGCCGCTTGCCCCGGCCACCCTGATGATCGTCGCCTTCTTTCTGGTGCCGATCATCTGGGCCATCTACACATCCATGACCAATCTCGGATTGTCGGGCTACGCAGCACGCAATCCGGCCTTCATCGGCTTTGAGAACTACTACTATCTCTTTACCGATCCGCGCACATGGGCGGCGCTCGGACGGACGGCGGTGTTCGTCGGCCTCTCCGTTGCCGGGCAGAACATTGTCGGCTTTTGCATTGCCTATGTGCGGCAGATGGCGACGCCTGCCATCCAGAGTTTGGCCTCGGTCATCGTCATCACCGCCTGGGTGGTGCCGGAAGTCGTTGCGGGCTTTCTCTGGTACACCTTCCTGCGCGGCGACGAATCCGGCATGAACCAGATTTTCGATATTTTCGGCTTTGCCCACCAGCAATGGCTTCTGACGGCGCCGCTTGCCGCGGTGATCGTCATCAACATCTGGCGTGGCTGTGCCTTTTCCATGCTCGTCTATTCCGCAGCTCTTCAGGATGTTTCAAGCGAAGTGCTTGAAGCCGCCGAGATCGACGGGGCAGGGCGCATGCAATCGATCTTCGGCGTCATCCTGCCGATCATCCGCCCGGTGATCGCCATCAATGTGGTGCTGACCACGCTCAACACGCTCGGTGTGTTCGGTATCATCTGGATCACCACGGCGGGCGGGCCCGGCACGCGCTCGGAAACGCTGCCGCTCCTGATGTACAATCAGGCCTATGATTTCGGCCTTATCGGCTACGGCTCGTCAATCGCCGTCCTGCTGCTTGGCTTCGGCGTCATCGCCTCCCTCATCTATGTCCGTCTGTTCAAAGTGGGAGAAGCGCGCAATGGCTAATCTTGCCAAGGCCAAGACCCGCGACCGGCTGGCCGCCGATATCGCGCTCACCTTCGTTGCCATCGCCTTCGTCGTGCCGATGGTGTGGATGGTGCTGGCGGCCTTCGATGCCGAGGCGACGCTTGCCATTCAACTGCCGGCCCGCTGGAGCCTGACGAATTTCGGCGCGATCCTGACGGAGGATGTCGCGATCCGTCCCTTCATGAACAGCGTCATCATTTCGGCCGGGACGTCGTGCCTGGTGGTCATCCTCGCGCTCTTTGCCGGCTATCCGTTGTCGCGCTACAGGCTGCGCTACGGAAAGCAGTATATCTACACGATCGTCTTTGCCAGCGCGCTGCCGATCACCGCCATCATGGTGCCGATCTATGTGATGTTCGTCCATATCGGCCTCGTCGATACGCTTGCGGGCGTCATCGTCTTCCGCACGGCCGCAGAGCTTCCCTTTGCGGTCTGGCTGATGAAGGGCTTCATGGATGCCATTCCGACCGATCTGGAAGAGGCGGCGTGGACGGAAGGGGCATCCCGCATGGAAGGCGTCGCCTATATCGTCGTGCCGCTCCTGGCGCCGGGGATCGCGACCATCTTCATTCTGTCCTTCATCGAGAACTGGGGCAATTTCTTCGTACCCTTCATCCTGCTGCAAAGCCGCGACAATTATCCGATGGCCGTCTCGCTCTACAGCTTTTTCGGAGAATATGGCGAGGCCATGTATGGCCAGCTTGCCGCCTTCGCGCTGCTGTACACGGCGCCCACGCTGCTTGTCTATTTCCTGATCCAGAAGCCGCTGCAGAAGGGTGGTCTCCGGCTTGGCGGCGCGGTCAAGGCCTGAGGAAGAGATCATGAAAAAGAAGCCTAATATTCTGTTCCTGTTTTCCGACCAGCACAGCGTGCGTGCGATGGGTGATTGTGCGGACACGCCGGTGAAAACACCGTCGCTCGACCGCCTGGCCGCAGGCGGCATGCGTTTCGACAACGCCTATTGCCAGAACCCGCTCTGCGTGCCCAGCCGAGCGAGCCTTCTGACCGGAAAATACTGCCGCACGACCGGCATTTACGACAATCGCCACATCCTCCCCGCCAACGGCCCAACGCTGGCGCGCGCGCTCGGCAGCGCCGGATACCGCACCGCGCTTGTGGGCAAGACGCATTTCAACGGCGAGCAGTTCCAGGGCTTTCAGGAACGCCCCTATGGCGATCTCTACGGCCAGGCGCACCAGCCGGATCCCGCCCGCCACGCCAACGAATCCGGTCTTGGTGATATCCTGGGCGATGCCGGCCCTTCAGGCATTCCCCTTGCCATGACGCAGACGGAAATCTGCGTCAGCGAGGCGGCTAAATGGCTGCAGGGTCATGCGGGACGACCGGGAGATGCGCCGTTCTTTTTGGCCGTCCATTTCGACAAGCCGCATTTTCCGATCAACCCGCCGCGTCGCTTCTTCGAGCGCTTCGCGGGCAGGGTGGAACTACCAGACTATGATCCCGACTGGCTTTCCCATGCGCCCGCCTTTGTGCAGAAAGCGGCAGCGGCGAGCGGCACGGCGCATCACCGGGGCGATGATGCGGTGAATGCCCGGGCGCTGGCTGCCTATTACGGCTGTGTCGAATGGGTCGACGATGCCGTCGGCCGGCTTCTGGATGTGATCGACTATCTCGGTCTCTTCGAGGATACGATCATCATCTACGCCTCCGATCACGGTGAGATGGCGGCGCGGCGGGGGCTCTGGCAGAAGACCGTCTTCTATGAGGATTCCGCGCGTGTTCCGCTGATCATCCGCTGGCCGGGCGTGGCAGAGGCCGGGTGCCGGACGAATGCGCTTGCCGGGCTGATCGACCTTTACCCGACCTTTTGCGCCGCATCGGGAATTACTCCGCCCGACGGTTTGGAAGGGTGTGACCTCACGCCGGTCATCGCCGGAGGTGAGGCGCCGGACCGTGACCTCTTCTGCGAAAGTGCCGTGTTGAAGCAGCCGGAATATGCCGGTTGCATGCTGCGCCGCGGCGACTGGAAATACTGCCTCTACCTGGACGGCGGCGAGGAGCTCTACAACCTCGCCGATGATCCCGACGAGTGGAACGATCTCTCTCAGGCGCCGGGAGAGGCGGCGCTGAAGGCGGATCTGCGGGCAGCGACCGAAGCCTTTTTCAGGCCGGAGGGCTTTGCCGTGCGCTATGCCGCCACCCCGCGCATGCCCTTCGAGAAGCATTTCTACCCTTATTCAAACCAGTTCATCACCGGCAATGGCGTTGTCTTCGACGCGCGGCCCTGACAGACGCGAAACAGCCGAGGAGGAAACCAATGGCCGGCTTTACCCTGAAAAATCTGAGCAAGTCCTACGGTGCGCTGGAAGTCATCAAGGGCATTGAACTTGAGGTGCGCGACGGCGAGTTCATCGTTTTTGTCGGCCCTTCCGGCTGCGGTAAATCCACGCTGCTGCGCATGATTGCCGGGCTGGAGGAGGTCAGCGGCGGCGATCTGTTGATCGGGGAGAAGCGCTGCAATGATATTCCGGCCAAGGCGCGCGGTATTGCCATGGTGTTTCAGTCCTATGCGCTCTATCCGCACAAGACCGTTTATGAAAACATGTCGTTCGGCCTCAAGCTCGCCAAACGTCCGAAGGATGAGATCGATAGCAAGGTGCGCGCGGCGGCCGGCATTCTGCACATCGAGCATCTGCTGGAGCGGCGCCCCAGTCAACTCTCGGGCGGTCAACGCCAGCGCGTTGCCATCGGCCGGGCGATCGTCCGCGACCCGCAGGTGTTTCTGTTCGACGAGCCGCTGTCGAACCTTGATGCGGCGCTGCGTGTCCACATGCGGCTCGAGCTATCGAAACTGCATGACGACCTTGGCACCACCATGGCCTATGTGACCCACGACCAAATCGAGGCGATGACGCTTGCCGACCGGATCGTGGTGCTTGACCATGGCGATGTGCAGCAGGTGGGCACCCCGCTGGAGCTCTATCACTTGCCGCAAAACCTGTTCGTTGCGGGCTTCATAGGTTCGCCGAAGATGAACTTTCTCGAAGGGGCCATCGCCGCCGTGGAAGCCGACGCGATTATTGTGGAGGTGCCCGGGTTTGCTCGGGTTTCCGTGCCGGTTCGCCCTGCTTCTGATACGCGCAGCGGCGACACGGTGACGATCGGCATCCGCCCGGAACATATCGACCCCGCTGGCGATGCTGGTGGTTTTGCCTGCGCTATCGAGGTTGCCGAGAATATTGGCGATCATGCCATGCTGCAGTTGCAGGCGGCAGGGGGGCAGTCGCTGATGGTGAAAGCAAGCGGTGATACGTTCTGGAGCCGCGGGGGCGCATACCCTGTTACCTTTCAGCCGGACGCTTTGCATCTCTTTGATGATAGAGGTACGGCGTTTTCCAGGATCAACCGTCCGAAAGTGCTGGGCGGCGTGGATGGATTTCAGTCAGCTTGAACGCGAAGCCTCTATTGCGTTTGGCTGACGGGAGGTCTCTCTGACAGCACGGTACGACCTTTTCAAAGCGTTCGAAAAGCGGTGCGATGGCGAAGTGGAAACCGCAAGGAACCAACGCGTGCTGCTGTCGAGTGCCTGTGCGTAGTAATCGGTATGCCGGTATGGATCGAACAACTCACGCGGCCTCGGCATCACTCGCGGATCATCCGCCGGTGGCCCATGAAAAGAAACTGTTCGCCTCCATCGTGTATAATTGGGAAGCCTGCTTGGAGGCGACTAAGGACTCATTTTACGCTCTGGCGTCCTGATGATACCCGGATTTCTGGGTGAAGGGCTTGCGGGTATAGTGGCGATCTAAGATCGTCAAACCTTACCGGTGGATGTTCTGACAATCAGGTCGACGGGCCATATTTCCTGAAGTGCCGTCACGGCCTCACCTCCAATGCGTTCAAGCAGCATTTGGGCGATGCGCTTGCCGGCGGCTTGAACAGGAGAGAAAGTCGTCGTCAGCGGAAGGCTCGACAGATCCGCGCGAACGGTGGATAGGCCATCATCATGTGCAACGATCGAGATATCTTTTCCGATATCGAGTCCGTTCTCCCGCAAAGCCTGCATGACCCCTATGGCAACAACGGTTGAGCCACAGGCAATTGCCGTGGGTTTCACGGTTTGCGTCAAAAACGCACGCGCAGCCTGATATCCTTTTTCCACCGTCATCGGCGCAGCAACCACAAGAGATGGCTCGAAATTCAGATGGCGGCCCTCCAAGGCCTTCCGGTAGCCAATAAGTCGGTCATCTGCATAATTTCGGTCGGGCTGTCCGTTGATCAGCCCGATCTTCTGATGGCCAAGGTCAAGCAGAAGTTCTGTTGCCCGCCGAAATCCGCCTTCATTGTCTATATCAAGATAAGCGTGCTCGCTTCCGCGCTTCGTTCGACCATGGGTGACAAACGGGAAGTCAAGCTTGGCAAGGTGTTCGACCCGCTCGTCTTCGACCTTTGTGCCGACGATGATGATGCCGTCGACGGCGCCTTCACGAGCCAGACGGTCATAGGTGTCGATTTCGCGAGCCGCAATTGTGGGCGTCAGCAGAATGTCGGTTCCCACTTCACCCAGCGCTTCGCTCAATCCCGCGAGCACCTCGAGAAAGTGCGGATCGACGATCAAATTTCTCTCCATCGGAAAGACCACGCCGATAGAGCCCGCCTTTCCGGTGACAAGCCGGCGTGCTGACGAATTCGGGCGATAACCATGTTCCAGGGCCGTCTTAAGAACGAGCCGCTTCGTTTCTTCGCTCACGTCGGCATAGCCGGCAAGCGCGCGGCTAACAGTGGTCTGGGAGAGATTGAGAAATGTCGCGAGTTCTTTCTGGTTCATGTCAAAAGGCACTTGGTGTAGAGGCTCGCAACAATGGCGAACTGGTTAAATTCCAATTCGATTTGGAAACATAATTATATCAAACATATAGCAAAAAGAGTCCCATTTCCAATTAAAACGTCAAAAAAATGTATTTGACAACTGATGAATACGGAATAGGTTACGACTCATCCAATACGAATTGGATAGTCAATTTGGGTCCTGTAGGCTGCAGTCGGCCTCCGCCGTCGCTGCAATCTCCCGTGTTTGAGGCAGCAGGATCTTGAACCTTGGGAGGACGAAAACCATGAAATCTCTATTGGCCGGTTGCACCATAAGCGGTGCGGCACTCGCCTTGTCGCTGCTCGCCTCGACCGCAGCCCGTGCCGACGAAATATCGATTGTGACCGGGCTTGTCGGGAACGATCTCGGGCTTCTTCAGGAGCAATTGAAATCTTTCGAGGACAAGACCGGACATACGGTCAAGGTGGTTTCTCTGCCGCCCTCCTCAAGCGATCAATTCTCTCAGTACCGGCTTTGGCTTGCGGCTGGGAATCCCGACATCGACGTCTATCGCACCGATGTGGTTTGGGCGCCGCAACTTGCCGATCAGTTCATTGATCTGACGCCCTATACCGAAGATGTCATCGATGAGTATTTCCCGTCGACCATCCGCTCTCAGACCGTCGATGGCAAGCTCGTCGCCTTGCCCTGGTATGCAACTATCCCCGGACTTTATTACAGGACGGACCTGCTCGAGAAATACGGCAAGGATGTCCCAAAGACCTGGGATGAAATGACCACGACTGCTCGGGAAATCATGGACGCTGAAAGAGCGGACGGCAACGCCAGCATGTGGGGCTTTCTGTTTCAGGGGGCGCCCTATGAAGGACTGACATGCGACGGGCTGGAATGGCTTGTCTCCAGCGGCGGCGGCAATATCGTCGAAGCTGATGGGGAAATCAGCGTCAACAACCCAAATGCCGCAGCAGCGCTCGAGCGCGCGAAATCATGGATCGGCACTATCTCTCCGCCAGGAACTCTTTCCTACAAGGAGGAGGATACGCGCGGCATCTGGCAACTTGGAAATGCTGTCTTCATGCGCAACTGGCCATATGCCTACGCTCTGGGTGAGCAGGACGATTCGGCCATTAAGGGCAAATTTGATGTTGCGCCGCTTCCCGCCGGCGAAAACGGCGAGTCCGCCGCGACCCTTGGCGGCTTCAACCTCGCGGTTTCCAAATATTCGGAGCACCCGGACGCGGCGGTTGAACTGGTGAAATACCTGACTTCTCCCGAAGCGCAGAAATATCGCGTGATGTATAACTCGAACGCGCC
This sequence comes from Martelella mediterranea, assembly GCF_004342225.1. Taxonomy (GTDB): domain Bacteria; phylum Pseudomonadota; class Alphaproteobacteria; order Rhizobiales; family Rhizobiaceae; genus Martelella; species Martelella mediterranea_B. The sequence goes on from NZ_SMAR01000005.1 coordinate 21,843, forward strand.
GACCGCCGTCGCATTGTATGAGGACCCGGAAGTGCAGGCCAAACAACCCTTCGCTTTGCGTTGGGAAGATTCGCTTGAGACCGCCGTTTCCAGACCATCGAACGTGACAAAGTCGAAATACAACGAAGTTTCGTCGCTGTTCTGGACTGCCGCCTACAATACGCTTTCAGGCAATGGTTCTGCTCAGGACAATCTGGAAGAGCTTGAACTGAAGCTCTATCAGCTTCGCGGCAACGGCTGGTAATCGACCATCAGCGCGGCGGTCAAGCCACCGCCGCGCCCTCCTTCTCCATATACATTGAAAAAATCAGACGGGATTGGCGGCGTGCCATGAATCAGAAGCTGCAGCTCTCAGCCAGCCGAAGACGCTGGGCGATACTTTTTGTGACCCCGATGTTGATCATCCTGGCATTCGTGGCAGGGTGGCCCCTTCTCCTGACCATCTACTACAGCTTTACGGACGCTTCGCTCAGCAACCTCGCTGCCGCAGAGTTTGTCGGTTTTTCAAACTATCTTTCATCCATAACGCTGCCCAACGGACGAACGCTTACCTTCGGATTGTTGGCCGATGCTGCGTGGTGGCAAGCGGTCTGGAACACGCTGCGCTTTGCTTTCGTGTCCGTCGCATTCGAAACCGTTTTCGGGACTGTTATCGCGCTTGTCCTGAACCGCAAATTTGCCGGGCGGGGCGTGGTGCGTGCGGCGGTGCTTATCCCCTGGGCAATCCCCACGGTGGTTTCAGCCAAGATGTGGGGCTGGATGCTAAACGACCAGTTCGGCATCATCAATGATGTACTGCTCAACCTTCACCTTATATCGACGCCCATCGCCTGGACGGCCTCTCCCGACACGGCCATGATTGCGGTGCTGATCGTTGATATCTGGAAAACAACGCCTTTCATGGCTCTGCTTGTTCTGGCCGGATTGCAGATGATTCCGGGCGACATTTATGAAGCCGCCTATATTGATGGCGTTTCGCCGCTCAAGGTTTTCTGGCGCATCACGCTGCCGCTGGTCCGGCCCGCATTGATGGTCGCCGTCATTTTCCGTCTGCTCGATGCGCTTCGTATTTTCGATCTGATCTACATCCTCACGCCGAACAACGAGCAGACGCAAACCATGTCGGTGTTTGCCCAGCAGAACTTGTTCGCTTTCGACAAGTTCGCCTACGGCTCGGCCGCATCGACACTGCTGTTTCTCGTCGTTGCGCTGATTACCATCGCTTACATCCGTATCGGACGGATCAATATCGGGAAAGGAGCCTGATATGCCGCGCCTGATCAAGCAAGTTGCATTCTATGCTCTGGTCGCATTCATTGTGCTGCAGTCGGTTTTCCCTTTTTACTACGCCGCCCTGACATCGATGAAGTCCGGCACGGCTCTGTTCCGGGTGAACTATCTGCCGGTTGATTTCAATCTCTCCAATTACATGGCTGTTCTAGGCAACGGGACCTTTCCGAGAAACATCCTGAATTCCGTCTTCGTAGCCACGGTCGTCGTTCTGATTTCGCTTCTTTTGGCAGTCACTGCGGCATATGCGTTGGCCCGCATTCAGTTCCGGGGCCGCGGATTGCTGCTTCTGACGATCCTGTCGGTATCGATGTTCCCGCAAATCGCAGTGCTGGCGGGGCTGTTTGAAGTCATTCGCGCGATCGGCCTTTATAATTCGCTCTGGTCGCTCGTCCTTGCCTATATGATCTTTACTCTGCCGTTTACGGTTTGGGTCCTGACCACATTCATGCGCGACCTGCCCGTCGAAATCGAGGAAGCGGCGATCGTTGACGGCGCTTCTCCGTGGACGATCGTGACGCGAGTGTTCCTGCCGCTGATGTGGCCGGCACTGGTCACGACCGGGCTGCTTGCCTTCATTCACGCGTGGAACGAGTTCCTGTTCGCGCTCACCTTTATTTCCAACGATGACCTCAGAACCGTTCCGGTGGCAATCGCGCTCCTGTCCGGCGCCACCGAGTTCGAGGTTCCGTGGGGCAACATCATGGCCGCCTCGGTGATTGTCACGGTTCCGCTGATCGCGCTGGTTCTCATTTTCCAACGAAAGATCATCTCTGGTCTGACTGCCGGAGGTGTCAAAGGATGACTTTTATTATGCCTTCCAAAGATATGAAGAATGGCTTCGCCTCTATCTCCAGCGATGAAGACTGGTGGCGCGGCGCCGTCATCTATCAGATCTATCCCCGGTCTTTTCAGGATAGCAATGGCGACGGCATTGGGGACCTCGCCGGAATAACCGCCCGGCTGGGCTATGTTGCGGCGCTTGGCGTTGACGCGATCTGGCTTTCGCCCTTTTTCGCCTCGCCACAAAAGGACTTCGGATATGACATTTCGGATTATTGCGATGTCGACCCGATGTTTGGCTCTCTTGACGATTTTGATGCCTTGATTGCCGAGGCGCATCGTCTCGGTCTTCGGGTCATGATTGACCAGGTTCTAAGCCACGCTTCGAGCCAGCATCCGTGGTTCATCGAAAGCCGGTCAAGCCGAACCAACCCAAAGGCGGACTGGTTCGTCTGGGCTGACATGCAGCCTGACGGCTCACCTCCGAATAACTGGCTTTCGGTCTTTGGCGGTTCATCCTGGCAATGGGACAGCACGCGTCGACAATACTACCTTCATAACTTCCTGGCTGAACAACCGGATGTGAATTTGCTCAATCCGGAAGCGCAGGACGCTATTCTGGATACGGTACGCTTCTGGCTGGAACGCGGCGTCGATGGTTTCCGGCTCGATACGACGAACTTTTACTGTCACGACGCACGCCTTCGTTCCAATCCGCCGGCAGACTTTGTCGAGAAGTCCAAAGAGATCGAGCCGTATCACTACCAGAACCATCTGTTTGACAAGAATCGCCCCGAAACAGTGGATTTCTTGCGCCGTTTCCGGGCCTTGCTGAACGAATATCCGGGCTCTGCGAGCGTCGGTGAGATCGGCTATGGTCCTCAGTCTCTTGACCTGATGGCGGAATACACGTCGAACAACGACAAGCTCAACATGGCGTACACCTTCGACTTTCTCGGTGACGAGTACGATGCTGACATCTTCCGAAAGCGGATTGCCCGCTTTGAGGAAAAGGCAGCCGGCAGTTGGCCATGCTGGGCCTTTTCCAATCACGATGTGTCGCGACACGTCAGCCGGTGGCATGAACATGCCGATGATATCGGCCAGCTTGCCAAGCTTATGGGTTCGCTCCTGCTTTCGCTTCGCGGATCGGTCTGTTGTTATGAAGGTGAAGAGCTCGGGCTGACCGAGGCCGAACTGGCCTACGAGGATCTCGTCGATCCCTACGGCATTCGGCTGTGGCCCGAGTTCAAGGGTCGTGACGGTTGCCGTACCCCAATGCCCTGGGACAGCAAAGCGGATCATGCCGGTTTTTCGCCAGCCCGCCCCTGGTTGCCGGTCGATAGCAACCATCTGCCGCTGGCTGTGAACCGTCAGGAAACCGATCCGACCTCCGTCTTGTCGCATTACAGGGCTTTTCTCGCTTTCCGGCGTGCTCATCCGGCGATGATCAAAGGGGATATCGAACTGCTCCCGGCCAGCGTTGGCGGCGAGGCGATCCTGGCTTTCCGCCGCGTGCACGCGGATGAGGAGGTCCTCTGTATATTCAATCTGGGGCGCTTGCCGGCGCAATATAAGCCGCCCTTCGATGTGAGCACGTTCAGTGCACTTGACGTGCCAAGTTTCAGGAACAGCGTGTCAGATGGCGTCATCTCATTGGAAGGCACCAGCGCATTCTTCGGAAAAATCGAGAGGAAATGATCCATGTCCGGTGTAACCCTGTCCGGTGTCAAAAAGAGCTACGGCTCGGTCGAGGTGCTTCACGGCATTGACCTCGATATCCAGCCTGGCGAATTCGTCGTTTTCGTAGGACCGTCCGGCTGTGGAAAATCCACGCTTCTGCGCATGATTGCGGGCCTGGAGGAGATTACCGCCGGCACGCTGGAAATTGACGGGCGCGTAGTGAATTCCCTGACGCCGAAAGAACGCGGCATCGCCATGGTTTTCCAGTCCTATGCTCTCTATCCGCATATGAGCGTTTACGAAAACATGGCCTTCGGTCTGTCTTTGGGACGCAACACGCCCAAGAGCGAGATCGATCGGCGTGTTCGGGAGGCTGCCGAAATCCTGCAGATCACTCCCTACCTCGACAGAAAGCCCAAGGAACTGTCGGGCGGCCAGCGCCAGCGCGTTGCCATCGGACGCGCCATTACCCGTGACCCGAGGGTTTTTCTCTTCGACGAACCATTGAGTAACCTCGATGCGGCCTTGAGAGTAGCGACGCGCCTCGAAATTGCCCGTCTTGCCGAGCGCATGAGCGATACGACAATGGTTTATGTGACCCATGATCAGGTCGAGGCGATGACGCTGGCCGACCGGATCGTGGTCCTCAATCAGGGCATGATCGAACAGTTCGGAACACCGATGGAGCTTTATCGCAATCCGGCAAACCTGTTTGTTGCCAAGTTCATCGGCTCGCCATCCATGAACATTGTTCCCGGCGTTTTTTCTCCGGAGGACAACGGCTTCGCGATCGCGTTGGAGGCGGGCGAACGTATACACATTTCGCGACCTCTGCCGGGGGCAGGTGGTCCGGGGTATATTGGATTAAGACCTGAAGACACGACACTGGTGGCGGAAGAACGCGCGTTGTTTGCCGGCAAGGTGATGATGACCGAACCTTTGGGGGAGGTCACGCTTGCCTATGTTGACATCGGTCGGGAGGAAACGCCCTTTGTGGTCAAACTTCCCGGTGAACCAAACATCAAGCGCGGAGACTTCGTCTTTCTCGGCGCAGAAGAAGACTGCCTTCATCTGTTCGATGCCGACGGGCGCCGCGTCAAAGAAATGGCTGTCTGATCGCCGTTTCGGGGATGCCCATTTCTCTCAAATGGTATTCCGTTGTTCGGACTTCACGGCCGGGGCGCAACACTAGCGCTGAGCGGTCATGAGAGCTCTCGGTCGGTTTCTACAAAATCTCGACGGGGCTCACAGCCGTTCGCCTGATTGTTTATGGGGCGCAAAATGGGTAACGTTATGTGTATCACTAAATGCGTCAGTTGGAAAAAATAAAATAAAAACAATGATGCTATGGGTGCTATCAATCCGGCAAGGGGCACCAAATCTTTTTCTTCGATCTGTAGTGATTTTTGCGCCGTTGACAGGCAAAAGCGTTTTTTCGTTAGTGCATTTGGTGCAGGCGAAGGCCTGCCTGAGCCATGATCGCAACGTGAATGAACAGCGCTGCGATGAGCGCGATGAAATGATCGCGCATCGTTATGCCCGGGACACCTGCTGAAACTATCAAAGTGATGAGGCTTAACGGGATGAAAAGTGCGATAGCGGTCGCAATTCCGGGATTGTAGCACCGGAACCTGAGGCTGGTGATAATATGCAGCAGCGCATTGACCAACAGCAGGTAGGGCGCAACGAGGCCCAGACCCGTTTTCACAAAAACCGCCGTATAAAATGCAAACAGGTTTACGCCCCAGACCAGTGGTATGTTCACGACAATCACGTCAACAGGTCTGAGGACTTCCTTGCCGGCAAACAGGCGCGTATTGGTGAAGTGACGGAACCGGTCGCCCGCATGTTCTTCAAACTGATGCAGCATATAGATCGGCAGGTGCAGGTATATCAGCGTCAGAAAGCCTGAAAAAGATATGGCGATGGCCGGGCCGAGCGCAATGAAACCCACACCCATGAAGAGTGCTGCTGCCACCCAGCGCTTTGCCAGCCAGTTCACCATGAAGATGCTTCCCTATGTGCTGAAAATCCCAAAAGAACGGTGCAGGAAAGCCGCTTTAAAAGCAAGCCTCACCGACATTCGGGGCTTCTTGCACGGCTTTACGGCAGACAGGGAAAGCCGTGCCACCCCAACGCAAGATGGAATGTGAGGTATGGCAGGCAGGGGAGGCTTGATCAGCTGTTCTGCCTGTCCTTTCTTGAGCGCCGTTTCAGCCCGCGCCGGGATTTCCGGCCGGTGGCTTCTTCAGGGGTCGGGAAAACAATCTCAACCGTCAGCCCTTCCGGGCTGTAGTGACGCTCAATCTTCCCCTGAAGTTCACCCATGATGTTCGCATCGATCAGGCGTGTACCGAATCCCTTGCGTTTGGGTGGCTCTGAAAATCCGCTGCCGCATTCTTTCCAGATCAGACGGGCTTTGCGGTCTTTGCCGGAACCTTCAAAGTGCCAGCTGACTGAAAGCGTGGCAGCCCCGCTGGAAACACTGCCATATTTGAGCGCATTGGTTGCCAGTTCATGGAATGTCAGACTGAAGGCCTGTGTCGCTTTTTCATCGAGTTCAAGCGTTGGGCCATCGACTTCGTAAGACGTCTGGATTTCTCCGAAAACCTGTTCCAGTTCTTTGCCCAGCAGTTCTTTCAGGTCGGCACGTCCCCAATGCGAGCGTGTCAGGACATCCTGTGCGGTCGACATCGCCTGCAGTCTTGCTGAATAGGATTCCATGAAATCTGAAAGGGTTTCCGAATGGTGTGCTGTCTGACGGGCAATGGCGAGCATGCGTGCAATCGAATTCTTGATCCGATGCTTCATTTCCTGAAGGATCAGTTCGCGTTCCTGCAAAGATTTTTCTGTTAGCCGCTGTACTTCGCGCGCGGCCGCAAGAGCCTTGATCTGCGATTGTGCGGAAAGTGCCAGCGCGACGGCGAGCAACAACGAGACAGAGGCAATGACAAAGGGCGTTACATCAAACTGCCGCTGTTCAAAGGCTTCTGTCGGGGTAACATCAATCACCCAGGTGCGCCCGGCAATGTCGATTGTCCGTTCAACAGAGACATCGCTTTCTTCAAGTGCGGTATCGTAGTTTTCTGATTTGAATAACGGTGTTTCTGCGGCTTGCTGATCGTGTGCCTCAATGGCAACCGGCAGGTTCGGTTCGACATCGATAACCGCTTCATAAAGGTCACCTGCACGAAACGGTGCGTAGATGAAGCCGGACAGAGGCAGGTTGCCCTCTGCGTTAACCGGTCCATTGTCGACTTTAAATGGGAGGTACAGCAGAAAGCCTGTCTGCTTGTCTGCTGTGATTTCCTGAACAAGCTCAACGGGGCCGCTCGCGCGCGGTGTGTCATTGGCAAAAGCGTCAGCCATGGCCTCGCGTCGAACGGGCTCCGTATACATATCGTAGCCGATGGCATTGCGGTTGCGCACATCGTCAGGCTCAAGAAGAACGATTGGCGCACGGAAATCCTGATCCGTTTCCTCAGGCCAGACCTCCATGCCGGAATCGTAGTTTTCGGCGATCATTTTTTGGGCTGTGGCCTCATTGCCGGTGTATATCATCCGTGCAAAGCCGATACCCTGAATACCGTCATAGCGATCTTCGGTGTCCAGTCCTGCGACATATGTTTTAAAAGCGGCGCGGCTTACATCGCCATTGGTCGCGGTAAAGAATGCTTTGGTTGCCTCCAGCAGAGACATATGCTGGTTAAAGCGGCTTGCAAGTCTGTCAGCGATGTCATCGGCTGCCATGTCAAGCGCGCTTTCTCGCTCGATATTCGAAGTGCGGTACATGGAAAACGACATTCCAAAGCCAATGGCCGCAACGACAAGGAAAACCAGTATGGGTAGAAAGCGGTTCACTCTCGTTTAATCTCCTGTGCGCGCCATGAAATTCAGGCTTCGGTGGGCTCGTTCCGATTTTGCCCTGGCGCGTTCTGAATGGTTTTATAAAAAAGTCTTTAGGTGGGTCAGTCTAACCCGGAAAGCCGTTGCGGTCTTTAAACTATGGCAAGAGCTTTCAGAAAATGACCGGCACTCTTTACCGCTTAAATTAGAATACTGATTTACAGTTATCACTTCCCTTTTTTCATAAGGTTGTCAATTACGGCACACAGGGTGAAGTTTTCGATTTTCCTGTCTTTTCGGAACTGTGCCTGCCTGCTCCGCGTTAAGTATGTGTTCTCTGACAGAACATTTAAAAGGAGCTGAATTATGAATTGGGATCGGATCGAAGGGAACTGGAAACAGTTCCGTGGTGAAGCTCAGGCCCAGTGGGGCAAGCTGACAAATGATGACGTTGATGTTGTTAATGGCAATCGCGATAAGCTGATCGGTAAGATTCAGGAGCGCTACGGCAAAGAGCGCGATGAGGCTGAACGCGATGTCGACAGCTGGCTTGATCGCCTGAATTAGAGCAATCAAACCGACTGATCGATCAAAAAGCGGCGGACAAACGCCGCTTTTTTTGTGTCTTGTTCTGGTCTGATATGAAAAAAGCTCCGCGTTTGAGCGGAGCTTTTCAAGGTGTGTCAGATATCTGATCTTTCAGCGCCGGGCAAAATTGACGATGACCGCGACAACAAAGAACAGCAGGAACAGAAAGAACAGGATTTGGGCGATACCCGCAGACGCGCCCGCAATTCCGCCGAAACCAAGTGCTGCGGCGATAAGTGCGATAACCAGGAATACCACTGCATAATAAAGCATCTCAAACCTCCATATTGTATGAAGATTAAACGCAGGTCAGCATGGCTGGTTCCTCCTGCAAACGAGAAAAGGCGACCTTGCGGTCGCCCCGGTAGACTTCGCTGATAATCAGGCGATTGAATATCAGCCCGTCATGCTTAAGCAGCTTCTTCTGTATGTTCCTGGAAGAAAAGAGCCTGGCTGATCAGTGCTTTGACCATGTCCGGGTTAAACGGTTTCGTCACCAGAAATGTCGGCTCCGGGCGCTCGCCGGTCAGCAGGCGCTCGGGGAATGCGGTGATGAAGATCACCGGTAGCGTATCCTCGGCCAGAATGTCGTTGACCGCGTCGATGCCGGAGCTGCCATCGGCAAGCTGAATGTCAGCCAGCACCATCTTGGGGCGCGATTTGTTGTAGAGGTCGACAGCTTCCTTGTGCGTGCGGGCGATGCCGGTGACACGATGACCGAGGCTTTCCACCATCTGCTCAATATCCATGGCGATCAGCGGCTCGTCTTCGATGATCATGATATCAGTGGCGACCTGTTTGGCGATTTCGGCTGAAGCCTGATCGACAAGGTCTGAAACTGCATCTGTTTCAACGCCGAGGATCGTAGCGGTTTCTTTGTGAGAGAAGCCCTCAAGCGAAATCAGAAGAAATGCCTGACGCGGCTTGGCGGGCAGCGCCAGCAGATTGGCGGCCGCCCGCTTTTCCCACGAATAGGGGGAATCTATATCTTCGATTTCAACTGTCGTGGAACTGAAAAGGTGAGAAAACAGTTTATAAATCGCAACCCGGTCATCACCGTCTTGCGGGAAAAGCGAAACATCTTCGATCAGGGCTTCGAGCACGGCGGCAACATAGGCGTCGCCAGAGGTCTGCGAACCTGTCACGGCACGTGCGTAGCGCCGGAGGTAGGGAAGGTGCGCAGCGACACGGGTAGAAAGTGACATAGTAAATACTCTCCTGCCTGTTAAAAGGTCTTGGTATGCAATTAAGCCATGTTAGGCCCTCAATGTCATTAAATGGAGTCGTCAGAAAAAAGTTCCCCCGAACGGAACTTTTTATTTTTGGTGGCGTTTGAAGCTCAGAACCAAAATGAATGCAATGCGGGGTAAGTCCATTGAAGAATAACAGTAAGGGCCTTGATGAAGGCACGACCCTGCCAGGTGTTGCGAAAAGCCCGGACGAGGCAATCAGCCGTCGTCTCAAAGCTCTTTATGACGCCGTTGAGCAGGAAGAGATTCCGGATCGGTTTCTCGATCTACTCGAACGCCTTGATGCGGCGGAATCAGCATCCAACCGTAATGCGGAGGGCTGATGGCTGTGGTCAGGGAAGAAGAGACGACTTTCAAGCGCGATATGCTGAAAACGGTGCCAAGTCTGCGCGCTTTCGCTGTGTCGCTTTGCGGGCATCAGGATCTGGCAGACGATCTTGTGCAGGACACAATTATGAAGGCGTGGGCGAAACAGGAAAGCTTCACTGAAGGCACAAACATCAAAGCCTGGCTTTTTACCATTCTGCGGAACGAGTTTTACAGCCAGATGCGCAAAAGCGGTCGCGAGATTCAGGATAGCGATAATGTGTTCACTGAGCGTATGTCGACGCATCCCTCTCAGCACGGGGTGATGGATCTCAAGGATTTCAGAGAGGCGCTGAATCGTCTTCCCGATGACCAGAGAGAGGCCATCATTCTGGTCGGTGCTTCCGGTTTTTCCTACGAAGAAGCTGCTGAGATCTGTCATTGCGCTATCGGCACCATTAAAAGCCGGATCGCTCGGGCACGGACCAAGCTGCAGGAGATGCTGGATATAAAAGGCGAATCTGACTATGGCCCGGATGCCAATACGGCGGCGGTGGTCAGCGGCGTTTTCGCGTCACGGCCTGTCTGATAGCCGCCTTTAAGCAAAGTGAAACCGCAGGAGCGCCAAAAAGCCTCCTGCGGATTTTTGATATGCTCTTGTCTTTGTGGCGCAAGAGCATACATCTCCAGAGAAAAGTGACTTTAAAGGCGGGAAGCAACATCAATGAGCAACTGGAAAGCGAAACTGATTCCGGCGAAATTTCGCAAGGACAAGACCATAATCCCGGTCGTCCGGCTTTCCGGTACCATCATGGCGGGCGGTTCGCCCGGCCGGAGAAACCTTAATCTGGCCTCTTGCGCAACAGCGCTCGAGAAGGCGTTTTCGATGAAGAATGCGCCCTGTGTTGCGATTTCTTTGAATTCGCCTGGCGGTTCGCCGGTCCAGTCGCGCCTGATCTATCAGCGAATTCGCGATTTGTCTGAAGAAAAGGGCAAGTCGGTGCTGATCTTCGTGGAAGATGTTGCCGCATCTGGTGGTTATATGATCGCACTTGCCGGAGATGAGATCTTTGTCGATCCGACATCGATTGTCGGTTCGATTGGTGTTGTTTCAGGCGGGTTTGGATTTACCGAACTGATCCGTAAAATCGGCGTTGAGCGGCGTGTCTATACCGCCGGTGAAAACAAAGTCATGCTCGATCCGTTCCAGCCCGAGAAAGAAAGAGATATTGCGTATCTCAAGACCCTTCAGGCGGATATTCATGACGTGTTCACTGGCATGGTGAAGGCGCGGCGCGGGGCGAAACTGGCTGACGACCCTGATTTGTTCACCGGTCTTTTCTGGACCGGAAGAAAAGGCGTTGAACTGGGGCTGGTCGACGGCATCGGCGATATGCGACCAACGCTGAAACAGCGCTATGGCAACAAGGCTGAACTGAAACTCATCAGTGGCCCGACCAGTCTTCTCGGGAAAAAGGTGCCGGGTGTTATTTCCGGCCACGTTAATAGCGACGAACTGGCTGCTGGTTTTGTCGCCGGGCTTGCAGAAACGGCTGAAGAACGGGCATTATGGTCCCGGTACGGCCTTTAAGGGTTGTACCCAACTTACCAACCGGGAGCACTGATATGGGACGGTTTCTGGTCCTCGCCGCAATTGCAGGTGGCGGATATATGCTTTATCGCAAGTTCATCAACGACGCCGAGGCGCTGAGCGCGCGTGGTGAACAGAAGCGTGCAGAGCAGAAGAACGGTGCAACCGGGACGCTCGTGAAAGATCCTGTCACCGGTGAGTACCGGGTGAAGAAGGCTGACTGAGAACGTCAGCGTCCTGAAAACATCTCCCTGAATTTTTGTGGAAATATTGCAGGCGAACGGTGGTGTTTCCGTTTGAATGCAGCTTGTGCTTGCCTGATAATTATCAAGAATGTTACGATTATCGCAATCGGGTGTGATTGCGATAATCGTATAAGATGTGTCGTACGTTTTAGGTTTAGCTTATCGTGGCATGTCGTTTTTGAAACTTTAAGGTTCGCCCACTGGCCGGTTTTGGCTGGTCTGGTCCACCTAAAGTGAACTTGAAAAAAAGAGGTGGGGGGACTGCGCTTTCTAAAAGCCTGCCCGCGTCTAACGGTCGGAACACCAGGCAAGGAAAGAATAATGAGCTTTGGAGTCATTTTCAGTCTCACCCTCTATTTTGTGCTGATGCTGGGCATCGGCCTCTATGCATGGCGAAAATCCACATCGAATTCCGAGGAATATATTCTTGGCGGGCGGCAGCTGAGCCCTGCTGTTGCAGCCCTTTCTGCCGGCGCTTCGGATATGAGCGGCTGGTTGCTGCTGGGCTTGCCCGGTGCGCTGTTTGTCAGCGGTCTGACGCAGAGCTGGATCGGGATCGGGTTGACCGTCGGTGCTTTTTTCAACTGGGTCATCGTTGCCCCGCGTCTGCGCGAGCAGACAGAACGCTACGATAACGCTTTGACGATCCCGGCATTTCTGTCGAGCCGGTTTCCGAGCAAGGCGCTTACGCTCAGAAGTGTTTCCGCTGTTGTGATCGTGGTCTTCTTTGCGGTTTATACCGCCTCCGGTCTTGTGGCGGGCGGTAAGCTTTTCGATACCGCCTTCGGCGATCTGGTCGATATTGGCGGGCTTACGCGCTACCAGACGGGTATTGTCCTGACGATGGGCATCGTGCTGATCTATACGTTGATTGGCGGGTTTCTGGCTGTCAGTCTCACCGACTTTGTGCAGGGATGCATCATGATGCTGGCGCTGGTGGTCATGCCGATTGTGGTGGTGATACGGGCAGGCGGTCTTGACGTGACCGCAGAACGGATGTTCAGCGTCGACCCGAACTTCCTGTCGATGACACATGGGCTGACGATTATTGGTTTCCTGTCTGCGGTCGCCTGGGGGCTTGGTTATTTCGGGCAGCCGCATATCATCGTTCGCTTTATGGCGGTGCGAAGTGTGAAAGAGGTTGGCACTGCGCGTAATATCGGCATGACATGGATGGTCATTTCGCTGCTTGGCGCGATTGGCGTCGGCATCTTTGGCCGTTCATATGTTGTCGGCAATGATATCAACGTTGCTGACCCGGAAACGATCTTTATCGTTTTGGCCAATACACTCTTTATCCCTCTGATCACCGGATTCCTGCTGGCCGCGCTGCTGGCCGCAATCATGAGTACGATTTCCTCTCAGCTTCTGGTGTCATCGTCTTCACTGACAGAGGATTTTTACGGCCTGTTTCTGCACAGGGAAGCCAGTGACCGGACAATGGTGAATGTCGGCCGTATCTGCGTGTTCCTGGTGGCGGTGGTCGCGGCATACATTGCCTGGAACCCGGATTCACAGGTTCTCGGACTTGTGTCTCATGCATGGGCCGGTTTCGGATCTGCCTTTGGGCCGCTGATCATTCTGGCACTGACATGGCGTGGGATGTCTGGCTGGGGGGCTGTGGCCGGTCTCGTCGTTGGTGCGGTGACGGTTATTGCCTGGATCGCGCTTGGCTTTAACAGCAGCTTTATGGGTGGCCCCGGCGTTTATGAGATTATTCCCGGATTTATTGCCGCTTTCATCGCCATCTTGGTGGTGAGTCTTGCAACGCCGACCGAGGGGGAATTCCGCCCGCTTGAAACTCCGGCCGAGTAAGCCGTTTTAAAATCGCCATTCGCCGCTGTTTGTTTTTGTTGCGGCGAATGGCAAGTCGCTCTGGCTTGACCCTTTCGCGCTTCCGTGGCACTCAGCGCTCACCCTTCAATGAAGACAAAGTTCGTTTGCCATGTCCGATGACGCGATTCCACCCCATATGCATCCAAAGCGCTCCTTCCAGGGGCTCATTCTGACGCTTCAGTCCTACTGGGCTGAAAAAGGCTGTGCGATCCTTCAGCCTTACGATATGGAAGTGGGTGCCGGAACGCTGCATCCCTCAACGACACTGCGAGCGCTTGGGCCGAAACGCTGGAATGTCGGTTATGTTCAGCCATCGCGCCGCCCGGCTGATGGTCGTTACGGCGAAAACCCCAATCGCTTGCAGCATTATTACCAGTATCAGGTGCTTCTGAAACCGTCGCCACCGGATTTGCAGGAGCTGTATCTCGGTTCGCTGAAGGCCATTGGTCTCGATCCATTGCTGCATGATATTCGCTTTGTTGAAGACGACTGGGAGAACCCGACGACGGGCTCATGGGGGCTTGGCTGGGAATGCTGGTGCGACGGTATGGAAGTCTCGCAGTTCACCTATTTCCAGCAGGTCTGCGGCATTGAATGCGCGCCGGTTGCAGGTGAGCTGACCTATGGTCTGGAGCGTATCGCCATGTATGTTCAGGGAGTCGACAGCGTTTATGATCTGAACTTCAACGGACGCGAAGGCGACGAAAAGGTCACCTATGGTGATATCTTCCTGCAAACGGAGCAGGAATACTCCCGCCACAATTTCGAATACGCCAATACTGAAATGTTGCACCGACATTTCATTGATGCTGAAGCTGAATGCAAGGCGCTTCTTTCTGCCGGTTCACCGGATCATCCGGGTATGCTGCGCAAATGTGTGTTTCCAGCCTACGACCAGTGCATCAAGGCCTCACATATTTTCAATCTTCTGGATGCGCGCGGTGTCATATCGGTGACAGAGCGTCAGAGTTACATTCTGCGCGTGCGAACACTGGCAAAGGCCTGCGGCGAGGCGTATCTTTTGACCGATGCGGGTGGTTTCCAGCCGGAAACAGCCTGATTGCCGCAAATCTGTCACGCTGCGTGCTTATCGAAGCCCGCGCTTTAAGAGAATGATCGGGGGAGCCGGATGCTGATAACCTTCATCGTCTTGATCGTGATCGTATTTGCGATCATCGGTTTTGTTATCTCGCTTTACAATGCGCTCGTGCGTGCCCGCCAGACGGCGGAAGAAGCATGGTCGGGCATCGATGTTCAGCTGAAGCGCCGTGCCGATTTGATCCCCAATCTGGTCGAGACCGTGAAAGGATACGCCGCCCACGAACGCGGTACGCTGGAAGAGGTCGTTGAAAAACGTAACAAGGCGCAGAGCGTCGCCTCTGGCGATGTGGCCGGCAGAGCGGAGGCAGAAGGTGAGCTTTCGCAGGCTCTGGGACGGCTGTTTGCCCTTTCTGAAGCCTATCCGGATCTGAAAGCCAACCAGAATTTCGCTGATCTTCAGGCATCCCTTGAGAAAACAGAAACCGAAATTCAGATGGCGCGCCGTTATTATAACGGTGCAACCCGCGATCTGAATGTCCGGGTTGAAAGCTTTCCGAGCAACCTTATTGCTGGTCAGTTCGGGTTTCACAAGCGTGATTATTTCGAGATCGAAGACGCGGCGGACCGGGCCGTTCCCGACGTTTCCTTCTGAATTTCTTGTCTCGTTTTTCAGCGAGGCTTTCGAGAAAGTTTGAGTGATGAATCCAGACAGGCTTACCGTCATTCCGGCAGATCATGCGCTTGAAGGGCGCGTTCGTCCTCCGGGCTCAAAGTCGATCACCAATCGCGTGCTTCTGCTTGCCGGGCTGTCCAAAGGCGTAAGCCGTCTGACCGGTGCGCTGAAAAGCGATGATACCCGTCATATGGCAAATGCTCTTAAAGCCATGGGCGTCAGCGTCGAAGAACCGGACGAAACAACCTTTGTCGTGACCGGGACGGGCAGGCTTGAAGCGCCGCACGAGCCTCTGTTTCTTGGCAATGCCGGTACGGCAACCCGGTTTTTGACCGCAGCTGCGGCCAGCGTGGATGGTACCGTCATCGTGGATGGCGATGCGCATATGCGCAAACGCCCGATCGGGCCGCTGGTCAATGCGCTGCGCCGTCTTGGCATTGACGCCCATGCGCCCACCGGTTGCCCGCCTGTCACGATCAACGGAAAGGGCGCTTTCGGAACGGGGGGCGTTGAAATTGATGCAGGCCTTTCGAGCCAGTATGTTTCCGCTCTGCTGATGGCGGCGCCGCTTGCACCCGAGCCAGTCACAATAGCACTGACCGGCACGGAGATTGGTGCACGCGGCTATATCGCGCTGACACTTGATGCGATGCGGGCCTTTGGTGCGAAGGTCGATCAGATTGACGATGCGACGTGGGAGGTTCAGCCAACCGGTTATCAGGCTGCAGATTTTCACATTGAACCGGATGCGTCTGCCGCAACCTATCTCTGGGCGGCAGAAAAACTCACCGGTGGCAGGATCGACATCGGCACACCGGCTGAAAAATTCACCCAGCCGGATGCCAAAGCCTATAACGTCATCGCGGCTTTCCCACATATGCCTGCCGAGATTGATGGGTCGCAGATGCAGGATGCGGTGCCAACACTTGCCGTGCTGGCTGCGTTTAATGAAACGCCGGTGCGCTTCACGGGCATTGAAAATCTTCGTGTGAAGGAATGCGACCGCACCCGTGCACTCTCGCTCGGTCTCAACAATATCCGCGAGGGGCTGGCCGAAGAGGATGGCGACGACCTGATCGTCCACGCCGATCCGGTCCTTGCCGGCCAGCGCCTGCCGGCTGAAATCGACACATTTGCCGATCATCGCATCGCCATGAGCTTTGCGCTCGCGGGGTTGAAAATCGCTGGCATCACCATTTTAGACCCGCTCTGCGTCGGCAAGACCTATCCCGGTTACTGGGACGCACTGGCCTCGCTGGGTGTGAAATACGCAACCTGAAGGAAAGATAATGGCGACAGCGAACCGAAGCCTCCGTTTTACGGAACTGAGGGTCACAGTCACGTTGCGGATGGCGTTTGCCATTCTGGCTCTTGCTCTTCTCATGGCCTCCGGTGCGCTATCCCACGCGCATGCGGCCGAATATATCCGGCAATTCGTTTCCGACGTGACCGTCGAAAAGTCCGGCGTTTATGATGTCAGCGAGATGATTACCGTCAATGCCGAGGGCGATCAGATCCGGCGCGGCATCTATCGCGATTTTCCGCTGCGCTTCAAAACCGATGACGGCCGCACCGGCGATGTGACCTTCAATCTCAAATCGGTCTTGCTCGACGGTGATCCGGTGGCCCACCACACCGAAAGCATTCCCGGCGGCATCCGCATCTATCTTGGCTCCGCCGATACGAACCTGTCATTTGGCGAGCATTCCTTCGTCATCAATTACGAAACCGACCGACAGGTGCGTTATTTCGATGACCATGACGAGATTTACTGGAACGCGACCGGCAATTTCTGGGCCTTTCCGATCGACAAGGCCTATGCCCGGATCACACTTCCGGAAGGCGTGACGCCTGACGACGTGACATATTATACCGGCGCTTACGGCTCTACCGAGCAAAACGCCCGGGCTCAGGTTGATGGCAATGTCGTTACCTTCATGACGACGCGGCCGCTTGCGCCGAAAGAGGGGCTTTCCGTAGTCGTGGCCGTGCCGAAAGGGGTCATTGATGCGCCGTCTGCGTCCGAAAGTGTGGCGTGGTTTTTGAGCGACTATCGCAACTATTTCATTGGCGCCATCGGTCTGTTGCTCGTTTTCGGCTATTACCTCTGGTCTTGGCTCTCGGTCGGGCGCGATCCGAAACCGGGCGTCATCGTGCCGCGCTGGGATCCGCCGGAAGGCCTGTCGCCCGCGCTCGTTTCCTATATCGAAAACCAGGGGTTCGGTGCGTCGCGTTTTGAGGCGATCGCCGCGACCGTCGTAGACCTCGCCGTGAAGGGCTTCGTCACCATCGACAAGCCGAAAAAGGGTATGAAGATTACCCGCACAGACAAACCCTTCGACACCGCGCTGCCGTCGGGACAGAAGGCCTTGCTGAAGTCTGTCGATGACGCCGGCGGTGTCTTTATCATCGACAAGGCGCACAGTTCGAAAGTCTCGTCGATGGCGAGCAAGTTTACCTCTGCGATCACAAACGAGCACCGCGGTGATTATTTCGTTTCCAATGCGCTTTATACCGTGGGCGGCGTTTTTCTTTCCGTCCTGGCCGCGATTGCGCTGTTCATGTTCGGCGAAGTGAATATGGCCGTGCTGCCGGTTCTGTTCATGTCGGTCTTCGCGGCGATTTTCATCGGTATTTTCTCAGGCACCTTCGCCAAGATGTTCAGCCGACGCGGCAAGGGCATTGGCGCGGTCATCGGACAACTGATTTTCGCCGGTATCCTTGGCCTTGTCGTCGTCAATGTGATCGGCGGTCTGCTGGTTTCCATCTTCTCGACCAATCTCGGGCCGCATGACTGGATGCTGATTGCCTCGCTTGGCGGGATCGTCTTGATGAATATCCTGTTCTTCTTCGCCATGGGGGCGCCGACGCCTGCGGGGCGCAAGAAGATGGACGAAATTGCCGGGTTGAAACAGTATCTGACACTGGCTGAGGCCGACCGGATGAACATGACCGGCTCGCCGGAAATGTCACCGCAGCATTTCGAAACGCTTTTGCCCTATGCCATCGCACTTGGCGTGGAAAAACCGTGGTCGGAGACCTTCGACAAATGGCTGACCGCAGCCGTCGCCGCAGGCACGACCGGTTATTACGCGCCTTACTGGTATTATGGCACCTTCAGCCATAGCAGTCTTTCGCGCGATATCGGCAGTTTCTCCTCGTCTATGGCATCCACCATGTCGTCATCCATGCCGACGCAAAGTTCGTCGTCTTCCGGTTTTTCGGGCGGCGGCGGCTTTTCCGGCGGTGGCGGTGGCGGCGGCGGCGGTGGCGGCTGGTAGGCCGCTTTCCGCATTCGAGGATGACAATTGCCGCGCAGCTTGCTAACACCGCCGCACCGATAATCCACAAACGTTAGAAACAGCCCCGATGCCTGATTTATTGCTTGAACTCCGCTCTGAGGAAATTCCTGCCCGCATGCAGCAAAAAGCGGCAGGCGACCTGAAAAAGCTTTTGACCGATGCACTTGTGGATGCGGGGCTGACCTATGAGGGGGCGAAGGAGTATTTCACGCCACGCCGTCTTGCCCTCAATATCAAGGGCCTGACCGCAAGATCGGCAGATGTGCGCGAAGAGCGCAAGGGGCCGCGGGTCGGTGCACCGGAGAAGGCCGTTGCGGGCTTCTTGCGCGGTGCCGGGCTGGACGATGTTTCGCAGGCGAAAATCCAGTCAGACCCGAAAAAGGGTGATTTCTATGTGGCTGTCATCGAAAAGCCCGGTCGTGATGCACAGGACATCATTCGTGATGTCATGCCCGGCATCATTCGTAATTTTCCTTGGCCGAAATCGATGCGGTGGGGCGCTGCCTCGGTAAAGCCGGGCGCTTTGCGCTGGGTCCGTCCGCTTCAGTCTATCGTCTGCACGTTTGGAACTGAGATCGAGGAAACCGAGGTCATTGACTTTGATGTGGATGGCATCGTTGCCTCCAATATCACTTACGGTCATCGCTTCCATGCGCCGGAGCCTTTTGAAGTCAAGCGGTTTGACGACTATGCTGCCGGACTGGAAAAGGCCAAGGTTGTGCTCGATGCCGAGCGTCGCAAGCACATTATTCGAGACGATGCGGCCAACCTTGCTTTCGCCAACGGGCTTGAAGTGGTTGAAGATGAGGGCCTTCTGGACGAGGTCGCCGGTCTTGTGGAATATCCGCATGTGCTGCTTGGCGCGTTTGAAGAAGATTTTCTGCAGATCCCCGATGAAATCACGCGGCTGACGATCAAGACCAATCAGAAGTGTTTTGTGACCCGTCAGCAGGGTGATGAAAAGCTGACCAACAAGTTTATCCTGGTTGCCAATATCGCCGCCAGTGATGGTGGCAAGGAAATCTGCTACGGGAACGGCAAGGTCGTGCGTGCGCGCCTTTCCGATGCGCTTCATTTCTGGCATATCGACCAGCGCGATCTGCCGGATATGGGCGGGCTGACGGCATCGGCTGAAAAGTTTGGCCTTGATTTGAAAAAGCCGCTCGACCAGCGCATGGCGAAGCTCGATGCACTTGGCGTGACTTTCCACGCGAAACTCGGCACACAGGGCGAGCGCGTCGCCCGCATTCAGGCGCTGGCTTCGAAGCTGGCGCCGCTGGTTGGCGCCGATCCGGGCGAGGTTGACCGTGCCGTGGTGCTGGCCAAGGCCGATCTTCGCACCGAAGCTGTGGGAGAGTTTCCCGAGCTTCAGGGGTTGATGGGGCGCAAATATGCGGCTCTGCAAGGCGAAAGCGAAGATGTGGCCGCAGCCATTGAAGAGCATTACAAGCCGCTGGGCCCGTCAGACCGTGTTCCGCGCAACAAGGTATCGCTGACGGTGGCGCTTGCCGACAAACTCGACACGTTGACCGGCTTCTGGTCGATCGACGAAAAACCCACCGGTTCCGGCGACCCTTATGCTCTCAGACGGGCGGCGCTGGGTGTGATCCGCATCATTCTGGAGCGTGGGGTCAGGATCAGTCTTCTGGATTTTTTTGCTGACCTTGATCTGCTCTCCTTCTTCCACGATCGCTTCAAGGTCTACCTGCGTGACCTGGGTGCGCGTCATGATTTGATTGACGCCGTGCTGACACCGCAGGCCGATGATCTGGAAACAGTGGCGCGCCGGGTCGAGGCGCTGACGAAATTCCTCGATTCCGAAGACGGCAAGAACCTTCTGGCCGGTGAAAAGCGGGCAAGCCAGCTGCTGGCCGCGGAAGAGAAGAAGAAGACCAAGGTGGCAGAAAAGGTCGATCCGGTGCTTTTCGAGACGGATGCGGAAAAAGCGCTCTATGATGCGATTGTTTCTGCCGCTTCCAAGGCGCGTGAAGCCTCCGAAAAGGAGGACTATTTCGCTGCCATGGAGGCCTTGTCCGCCCTGCGTGCGCCGGTTGATAAATTCTTTGAGGATGTTCTGGTTAATGCCGACGATGAGGCTGTCAGAGCCAACCGTCTGGCACTTCTGGCGATGATCCGGGAAGCGACCGGCACGGTTGCGGATTTCTCGAAGATTTCGGGCTGAAAATCCCGGAACTGATATAATTTCAATTAAAAGCCCCGGACGGCGAACGTCCGGGGCTTTTTCGTATCTAGATCTGGCTAAGTCGGGTGAGCACACCCCCCTCAACGGTCTTTGCGTTTCTAAAATGGCCGTTTCAGTCGAAATTCAGTGACGGCGGGTTGCCAAGATCAAGACCGTCATTGCCGTCACTATTGTCACCTGAGCCAGACGGTTCATCGAAACTTGGCAGAGCGAATGGATCGTCACCGCCTGTCCCCCCGAAGCCGCCGTCAAGGCCGAACGGGTCGTCGCTCTGGCCTTCTCCGCCCAGTGAAGGCATTTCAATGGTGACCGATGCAGGGTCAACGCGGACAATCTCGTCTTTGTAATGGGTCACCAGCTTCGGGAAGAAGATGACAGCAAGAATGACGGCGAACTGGATCGCGATAAACGGAATGATGCCTTTATAGATATCGAGTGTTCTCACACCGCGCATCGTTGCACCGGTCGCTTTATCGACCCAGTCCCCGCCCGGAGTGACAGAGCGCAGATAGAACAGCGAAAAGCCGAAGGGGGGTGTCAGAAACGAGGTCTGTAGGTTCAGGCCCAGAATAATGCCGAACCAGATAAGATCGATGCCAAGGGCTTCAGCCGGCATCACCAGAAGCGGCACCATGATGAAGGCGATCTCGAAGAAATCGAGGAAGCAGCCGAGAATGAAGATAATTATCGTGACAACGATCAGGAAGCCATATTCCCCGCCCGGCAGGCTGGTGAGCAGCTCCTCAATCCAGACATTACCGTTGATGCCATAAAAGGTCAGGCTGAATACGCGCGCGCCCATCAAGATCATCATCACGAAGGCAGAAAGCTTCGTGGTGGAATCAAGCGCCTTTTTCAGCGTTGCCATATCAAGGCGGCCCTTGGCCAGCGCCAGGGCCAGAGCGCCTGTTGCGCCCATGGCACCGCCTTCGGTTGGCGTGGCGATACCAAGGAAAATGGTGCCGAGCACGAGAAAGATCAGCGCCAGCGGCGGCACCAGAACGATGATGACCTGCTGCGAGAGGCGTGAGAGAATATTCAGATTCATCCGGTCATTGGCGATGGCAAACAGGTAGACAAGCAACACACCGAAGCAAAGCGCTGCAACCAGCCGCCATGCGTCATCGAAACCTGTAAAGAGAACGTGATAGCCGAGGAAGTAGAGGCCGACTGCAACGGCAAACATGGCGATAAGTGAGGTGACACCGTTACCAAGTGTGCGGGCTTCCGGCGGCATGGCCGGTGCGGCCTTCGGGCGGATCAACGTCATGATGAAGACATATGCGCAATATGCTGCAATCACCAGAAGCGATGGATAAAGCGCACCGATATACATATCGCCTACAGAACGACCGAGCTGATCGGCCATGACGATCAGAACCAGCGATGGCGGGACGATCTGTGCCAGCGTACCGGAGGCAGCGATTGTGCCGGTGGCAAAGGACCGGTCGTAATTGTAGCGCAGCATAACCGGCAGCGAGATCAGGCCCATGGCCATGACCGACGCGGCAACAACCCCTGTGGTCGCGCCCAGAAGGGCTCCAACCAAAACCACGGCATAGGCAACGCCACCGCGAACGGGACCAAAAAGCTGTCCGATCGTGTCCAGCAGATCTTCAGCCATGCGGGATCGTTCAAGGATGATCCCCATGAAAGTGAAAAACGGGACGGCCAGCAACGTCTCATTGGACATGATGCCGCCGAAAAAACGATCGGGATGCGATTGTAGCAGTGGCCAGAACAAATGGATTTCTGGCGAAATCGCCGAAAATTCAACGCCGAGAACAAAGAAAATCAGCCCGCCGGCGGCGAGTGTGAAGGCCACCGGGTAGCCGAGAAGAAGCATCGCCATCACGGTGATAAACATGATGGGAGCGAGATTATGAGCGATCAGATCAATCATTCCGGCTTGTCCTCTTCGGTCATCATATGGGCGGCGTTGCCGGATTCGGAGTAGAGCGTCTGGTTGCTGGCAAGGTGCCCGCTCAAAACGCCTGCGCGTTTGATGATTTCAGAAAAGGCCTGCAGCAAAAGCAGTATGAAGCCAATCAGAATAAAGGATTTTGCAGGCCAGAGGATCAGTCCGCCTGCATTGGTCGAATGTTCTCCGCTCGCAAACGATCGCCAGAACCAGGGCCATGCGAGATAAACCATCATGCTTGCAAAAGGCACGAGAAACACAATGTGCAGCGTCAGATCAATCCAGTCGCGTGTTCGCTTGCTCCATGAGCCGGACAGGATATCGATCCTGATGTGCTCATTTTTCAAAAGCGTATATGCGGCAGCCAACATGAAAACGGCGCCGAACAGATACCATTGCAGCTCCAGCATGGCATTGGATGACAGGGAGAAAAGTTTGCGGCTCACCGCATTTCCTGCACTCACCAGAACGGCCACCAGCAGCAGCCAGGACACAGAATGTCCGATGAACGTGTTCAGCCTGTCGATTGCACGGCTTATTGTTATCAGTGTTTTCATGTCAGCCTTCTTTAGGAGGTCCTCCAAACCGTCCGAACTCCTTAAAGGAAGTTGTCAAGGCCGCGCAACATGCCTTTCGTCCAATATGATCCAAAAAAACGCGTTTTCGGATTTATTCATCAATATTTTTGCTAAAAGTCGCAATCTAATTTCTTTTTCCGCCAGAAACTGTGTCTTTTTCTGTCGCTGCGGGGATTTTTCGGCCTTTTGCTTTCGTTGCCCGAAACTATAAAAATATGATATTTCGCAATAGTGGAGGCGGTCGATACGCATGTAGCGCGACCGGAAGAGACCGGATTTCGACGGGGCTAGGCCTTACGGACCGGTTCCGAAGATGACGAAGAGGGGCACGCAATGACAGAAGATACGACTGAGTTGTCGGGAAACAAGACCAGCATGGACTATCCGGAACACGAGAAAACCTATCGGTTTTTCATAGCGGGTACGAAATATGGAAGTGTTCTCGTCGCTGCGCTGATGATTGCCATGGCCGCAGGCCTTGTTGGTCCGTTCGGATTTATTGGCGGCTTGATCGTTTTCATTCTCGTAAGCGCAATCGGCATTTATACTCTGCGTTGACCGTCAACAGACGTTTCATTGATTCATCGGGAAACCGGCTCGCCGGTCGCTCTTTCGCGGCCGGTCGCTATTCAGGTTTTATCCTCGTTTTGGGAGTTCATGGTGGGAAAAACAATCTATGTGCCGAAAGAGACGGCGTTCGCGGAAAGTCGCGTCGCTGCCTCACCCGACACAGTCAAAAAACTGAAAGCCCTCGGCTTCGATATTGTTATCGAAGCCGGCGCCGGGCTTGCCTCGCGCATTGATGACGATGCATTCCGCGCGGCAGGTGCCGAAATTGCGGGGGTAGAAGCCGCATCTTCGGCAGATATCATTTTTGCGGTCCGCAGGCCTGAAGAGGACAGTTTCGCGGCTTATAAATCCGGAGCCGTCGTCGTTGCGCTTATGGATCCTTATGACAATGAGGCGGCGTTGGCCGCGATGGGCGAAAAAGGCCTTTCCGCTTTTGCCATGGAACTGATGCCGCGCATCACCCGTGCGCAGTCTATGGACGTTCTGTCATCGCAGGCCAATCTTGCCGGGTATCAGGCCGTCATTGAGGCCGCCGCAGTCTTTGACAGGGCAATGCCGATGATGATGACAGCTGCCGGAACGGTTCCGGCTGCACGTGTTTTCGTGATGGGGGCAGGGGTTGCCGGTCTTCAGGCCATCGCGACTGCCCGTCGGTTGGGGGCTGCCGTTTCAGCAACGGATGTTCGCCCGGCTGCCAAGGAGCAGGTCGCTTCTCTTGGCGCTAAATTCATCGCCGTGGAGGACGACGAGTTCAAGGCGGCTGAAACCGCAGGTGGCTATGCCAAGGAAATGTCGGCTGAGTATCAGGCCAAGCAGGCTGAGCTTATCGCATCGCATATCGCCAAACAGGATATCGTGATCACGACGGCGCTGATACCGGGGCGCCCTGCGCCACGCCTTGTCACACGTGACATGCTGGCTTCGATGAAGCTCGGTTCAGTTGTTGTTGACCTGGCTGTTGAGCGAGGCGGCAATGTCGAGGGGGCTGAGCCCGGTTCGGTGGTAACAGTCGCGGGTGTCTCGGTTATCGGGTATCAGAATCTGCCCGGACGGATTGCTGCCAGCGCTTCACTGCTTTACGCGAAGAACCTGCTGACATTTTTCGAAACGCTGGTCGACAAAGAAACCGGTGAGCTCAAAATCAACCGGGACGATGAACTGGTCGCAGCAACGCTTTTAACGCATGACGGCGCCGTTGTTCATCCCAAATTTGGCGGTGAAACCGCCGAGGGAGAAGCCTGATGTCTGTTTCCGATATCAATGCCTCGATTGACGGTGCGATCAAGTCTCTTGAAAGCGCCAAAGAAACTCTGATGAACCTGAATGCCGATGTTGCAGGGGCTGTCGCACATGGTGCATCGGGCGGCACTGTTGATCCGTTTATTTTTCAGCTGGCGATTTTTGTTCTTGCCGTCTTCGTTGGTTATTATGTTGTGTGGTCGGTTACGCCTGCACTGCACACGCCGCTGATGGCCGTTACCAATGCCATTTCCTCAGTCATTGTCGTAGGCGCGCTTTTAGCTGTCGGGCTTTCAGCCAGTGGTGTTGCGACCGGTTTTGGCTTCGTCGCGCTCGTTCTTGTTGCGATCAATATTTTCGGCGGTTTTCTTGTCACCCAGCGCATGCTGGCGATGTACAAGAAAAAGGACAAGTGAGGCTAAATCCACATGTCAGTTAATCTTGCAGCTTTGCTTTTCCTTGTCTCGGCGGTGCTTTTCATCCTCGCACTGCGCGGGCTGTCCCATCCTTCAACAAGCCGTCGCGGGAACATCTTCGGTATGGTCGGTATGGCCATTGCCATCGGCACAACGCTTCTTCTGGCCCAGCCCAGCTTTGCGTCTCTGATCTTCATCGTTCTGGCTCTCGCGCTGGGCGGTGGCATCGGTGCGTTCATTGCTCGCACAATTCCCATGACTGCGATGCCGCAACTGGTGGCGGGTTTTCATTCGCTGGTCGGGCTGGCCGCTGTTCTTGTCGCCGCCGCCGCGCTTTATTCCCCGGAAAGCTTCGGCATTGGCGTTCCCGGCGATATCCACCTGCGTGCGCTGATTGAGATGGCAATCGGTGCGGCAATCGGTGCGATTACTTTTACCGGTTCGATTATTGCATTTCTGAAGCTTGATGGCCGCATGTCCGGCGCTCCGATCATGCTGCCGATGCGTCATGTCATCAATGCGGCCCTTCTGGCAGCTCTGGTGATTTTCGTGATCAGCCTCTCGGCCACGGCAAACCCGGTGCACTTCTGGTTTATTGTGGCGCTGGCTCTGGTTCTTGGTGTGCTGATTATTGTTCCGATTGGCGGCGCGGATATGCCGGTTGTCGTCTCGATGCTGAACTCATATTCGGGCTGGGCTGCAGCGGGTATCGGTTTCACGCTTGGCAATATGGCGCTGATTGTGACCGGGGCGCTGGTCGGCTCGTCCGGTGCGATCCTCTCCTATATCATGTGCAAGGGGATGAACCGTTCGTTCATCTCGGTCATCCTTGGTGGCTTTGGCGGTGACGCAGCGGCTGCCGGTGGCGCAGACAAGGGCGATCGCAACGTTAAAATGGGCTCGGCTGATGATGCCGCCTTCCTGATGGAAAATGCGACCAAGGTGATTATCGTGCCGGGCTATGGCATGGCGGTTGCCCAGGCGCAGCATGCCTTGCGGGAGCTGGCTGATGTGCTGAAAGAAAAGGGTGTGGATGTAAAATATGCCATTCACCCGGTTGCTGGCCGCATGCCCGGCCATATGAATGTTCTGCTGGCCGAAGCCAATGTGCCTTATGATGAGGTGTTTGAGCTGGAGGACATCAATTCCGAATTCGCACAGGCCGATGTGGCTTACGTGATCGGTGCGAATGACGTTACCAATCCGGCTGCGCGCGATGACAAGACCTCGCCGATCTATGGCATGCCGATCCTTGATGTCGATAAGGCCAAGACCTGCCTCTTCGTCAAGCGCTCGCTTGGTTCTGGCTATGCCGGTATCGACAACGAGCTGTTTTACAAGGATGGCACAATGATGCTTCTGGGCGATGCCAAGAAGATGACGGAAGATATCGTCAAAGCCATCGAGTAAATTCCTTTCGTATTAAATACTGTGCTAACAGGCCCCGGAGCGTAAGCATCCGGGGCTTTTGTCGTTCTGGCGCATGCTTGGGAACCGCCTCTTGTTTGAAGCGTTTGAATTTTATGTCTGGCAAAAGGATATCGCCTTGGGACTTCAGAAAACCTTTATGACAGCGTTGGCGCTGATAACGATGAGCCTTCCCGTGTTCGCTCAGGAGGTCCCGGCCGAGCCGCCGGTGCCAGCAAAGCGCCCAGCAGATCTGGCAGAGACGGCACGAGAGGAAAAGGCAGAAGCCAAAGTCCAGCAGGAAGACGCCGCATCGCTGCAGACGGAGGATGATGTAGCGTTCCAGCAGTGCATTTCTTCGCTGAAGGCGCTTGGAGCCGAGTTTCGTTCATTGGAAACAATCAATGATGCAGGCGTATGCGGGATCGATAAGCCGATTGAGGTGTCGGTCGCGCTGGAAGGTGTCGATCTTGAGCCGGACGCGACAATGCGTTGCGAAACCGCTTTGCTGCTGGCGCGCTGGGCGCGCGGCTATGTCGATCCTTCAGCGAAGGTTGCAATGGGCACTGACGTGCGGTTAACGGAAATCCGGCAGGCGTCGGCTTATGTCTGCCGCAATCGCAACAATCGCTCAGGCGGAAAGATATCTGAACATGCCAGAGGCAACGCGATTGATATCCGCAGCCTGACGTTTTCGAACGGTCAGAGCGTCGATATGGTTCCGCGCAAGAAAGCCAGCAATATCACCGGTGCCTTCCAGCGTACAATCAGTGCGTCTGCCTGTCTTTATTTCACGACCGTCCTGTCGCCGGGCAGTGACGCAACGCATCAGGATCACATGCATCTGGATGTCATAAAACGCGGTGGCGGATACCGTTACTGCCGTTAATGCTCTGCCCTTTTTGACACGAGCGCGCCGCTTTACCAGCCGCCGATGATTGTCGCTGATCGTGACATGGGGCGCCACAAGCAGAATGGGCACAAAAACGCCGCCAGCAACAGAGTGTGCAAGGGCGGCGTTTTTGAGTCCCGATTGCTTACTTTTCGAGCCAGGCGACGGCTTCGCCAACATAGTCTTTGTCCGGGAATTCATCGCGAATCAGCTTGAATTCTGCATGCGCTAACATGGCGAACATCTGAACGCCCTGCGCAAATCCGACATTGTTGGTAACAAGCGCGATCTTTTTGATGTGAAGCGGCTTTTCACGGCGAAACTGCTGTGCGCCAATCTGCGAACCAAGGTCTGTTCCGAGAAAATCCGTTCCGGTAACCAGCAGAAGTTCAATACCGTCTTCTGCATCCCGTACGTCGAGAGCGGGAATTACAACATTGTTGTAGTCGTCGGCGCTCAATGCGCCATGAATGGTGAAGCCGATTACGGATTCTGGCAGGTCGTCGATCTTGGTCAGCATAGTTTCTCTCCATTGGAGCGATTCTGAGAAAGGGCCGGCCGGCCCGGTTTGGGACAGGCTCCCGAAGCTAAGTGATTAGCCGCAGCGGGAGCCATTCCGGCGCCAACATAAAGCATATTTTTTTGTCGACGGTAGGGCTTTTTTAAAAAAGCTGTTCCGAAACCGGTAGATAAAACATGACTGAAATTATCATCTTTATACTTTACCTTTTTTGTCATGTTTTATATGGTCGATCACAGAGAAGAAACCTGAAGCATTTCGGAGGGAGAGGATGGCGAAGAAAAACAAGCGGAAGGCGGGTAAAAACCGGGTATCAACCACACAGGGCGCTCAGGCTGATGTCAGTCGCGTTGCTGAAGCACCGGCGGATCTCAACGGTCGCAGCTTTCTTTATGTCGGTGGCCGTGATTGTCAGGTTGCCCATCTGCGCGCCATTGCCGATGATTACGGTGCCGAGCTGATCCACCATGACGGCGGACTGCGTGAGAAGGTCTCACGGATTGACCGTGTTCTTCCATCTGTTGATTGCGTGTTCTGTCCGATTGATTGCATCAGCCACGATGCCTGTGTCCGGGTGAAGTCTGGCTGCAAGAAGTTCAATAAGGCATTCGTTCCGCTCCGAAACGGGTCTAAATCCTCGCTTGAGCGTGCATTGCAGACGATGAGTGAGCGACAGAATTGATCGCAATTGTTGTTAACGGACGTGAGGCGCGACCCATTGGCCTGCATCGCGTTGATGCCGGTCGTTTTCAAATTTGTGGCGTCACATTCAGTCAGGCTGAAGTGGTCGCTTTCCCAAATGGCAGATTGGTTCGCACCGCCCGTCATTCCAGGCTAAGGCGTCGAACGGTCATTGAAGCCGACTTCCGTTCACGCCATATCCGCAGCATAAAACAATCGGCATGAGGTCTTTGATGTATACTGCTATGAATCGTTTCAAAATATCGACCGGCTCTGAAGAGGCTTTTGAAGCTGTCTGGAAAGGCCGGGAATCAAGACTTTCAGAGCTTTCAGGCTTTATTTCCTTTCATCTTTTGAAGGGCAAAACCTTTGAGGAAGAGGGCTATACGCTTTATGCCTCCCACACGATGTGGGAAAGCGAAGACGCGTTCATTGCCTGGACGAAGTCCGAACAGTTCCGCGATGCCCACAAGAATGCGGGCCAGACCAAGGTCGACTATGTCGGTCATCCGGAATTCGAGGGCTTTAGCAGCGTTCTGGATTCCTGATGGCAGACGCTGCAGACATTTCTGTACTCCCGGTTCTTCCGTCACTGGATCTTTCCGAAACCAGAGTGTTTTACGCGGAAAAACTTGGCCTTGATGAGGTCGTCCATGAGGCGGAGAATTATCTCATTCTCCGCCGTCCGGGGCTGGAGCTGCATTTCTGGCTGACCGGGGAACGGCGCTTATGTGAAAATACCTCCGTCTATATTCGTGGCGGTGGTATCGACGCGCTCTATGCCGAATTTTCAATGCGGAACATTGCGCGACTGAGTGCTTTTGAAGACCGGCCATGGGGAATGAAGGAATTCTACATTCACGATCCGCATGGCAACCTCTTACGCTTTGGCCGGATTCCGGAAGGTGAATAGACTTCAGTTGTTTCTCGCTGGCAGAAATGCGGTGAGTGCTGCCAGCAGCCAGCTTGCAATCACAGCCGTGCCGCCAACCGGCGCGGCCATCCGGAACAGCCCAAAACCGGCATAGCTGTTGGCCACCAGGTCACCGGCAAAAAGTGCGGTGCCGAAGATCATCAAAATACCGGATGCCAGGGCCGCGCGCGAACGTTCGGACAAGACAGCAAGGCCGATCAGCGCCGGACCGTCGGCCAGGCAGATCAATGCTGCAGATTGCAGAACAGGATTTCCGCCATGATAGGCAGCCGCGGCCAGCGTGACACCTGCAGCACCGGATAATCCGCCGAAAAACAAAAGAACCCGTGTCGTGAATGGCATGCATCTCACCCCTTGTTCTGCATATGATAAGCCAGCTTTTCCACCGGCGGCATGATGATGCCGCGAAGCCGGACATCCGGAACGGTTTCCTCCAGCGCCAGACGGAAGCACAACAGCCATTCGTCACGCTCGTCAGCACCGATCGGGGCTGGCATATGTCGCATTTTCAGGCGCGGGTGCCCGTGTTTTTCCACATAAACCGGAGGGCCGCCGAAATAGCCTGTGAGGTAGTCACGAAATTTGGCTTCAGATCCGGACAAGTCTTGAGGATGAATGGCACGGCAGTTTTTCGCCTCCGGCAGCGTGTCCATCAGCGCATAAAACCTTTGCGTCAGCCGAGCGACAGTTTCGGCGCCGCCGATCGCTTCATAGATGGTCGTTGTTTCCGGCTCGCTCATCGTCTTCCCGTGCCTGTCTGACTTTATTCAAGTCTTCTTCTAGCGCTTTGTCATGCCTGTGCACAATGGAGCGCGATGCCTTTCTCCGACAGCACCTGCCGGTGGTACTGATCCAGTTCTGTCCCGGTGATAACGGCATGAAAGGTTTCAAGTTCTGTGAGAAAGTGCAGTCCCGGTCGCCCGAACTTTGTGTGATCTGCCAGAAGCACACGTTTTTCCGCACCCTTCACCATCAGCCGTTTTGTCTGCACCACTTCCGGATCCTGATGAAAGGCTGCCCCCTCATAAATCGCAGATGCTGAGATGAAGCTCATATCGGCGCGTAGTCCATTGAGAGCATCTTCGGTCAAAAGACCGAAAAAGCCATTGAACTTCCGGCTATACTGGCCTCCAAGCGTGATCAGATCGACACCGGGTAGACCGGCCAGCGCCGATATAACACTCAGATTGTTGGTGATCACCGTCAGGGGCAGGCGGGTTTGCAGATGGCTGGCAAGGTGCGCGGCTGTTGATGAATCATCGATGATCAGTGTCATGCCGGGTTCGATCCGCTTTGCCGCCAGAGCCGCAATCCGTTCCTTCTCAGCTGCGGCCATTTTTTGCCGGAAGCGGAAGTCGGCCTGAAACATGGGGGAAGACTGCACCGAAGCGCCGCCGCGTATTTTTCTGAGCTGCCCTGCGGCTTCCAGTTCATCAAGGTCCCGGTGAATGGTCATGCGCGATACGCGGAAATGCTCGGACAGCGCTTCGACGGTTTCTGTCTGCGATTCCATCAGAATGGCCATGATGGCAAGGCGTCTTTCATCTGCTTTCATGGCTTCAGCGCATCCTGCAACTTGATATCACATCATTATCCATGTGACATATCACACATTGAAACGATTAATATAACAGTATTAGTGTTATATATAAAATCCGATTGTTATTTTTGTGCGATGGTCTATTTTCCGTCAAACAATACAAGGCGTGAAAGCCTTGACGTTTCATAATCTTTTTGTCGTTCTGCCCGGGTATGAGGGGCAGATACATATTTCGGTATTCAACGGAGGCCCGGACATGGCACGGATTACCCTAAGACAATTGCTCGATCACGCTGCAGAAAACGGCTATGGCGTGCCCGCTTTCAACCTTAATAATATGGAGCAGGGCCTGGCGATCATGGCCGCTGCGGAGAAGACGGCTTCACCGGTTATCATTCAGGCCAGCCGTGGCGCCCGCGCTTATGCCAATGATGTGGTGCTGGCCAGGCTGATCGACGGTCTGGTTGAGATTTACCCGCATATTCCGGTGGTTATGCATCTCGATCACGGCAATCATGAAGCCACCTGCCTGACGGCATTGCAGCATGGATTTACCTCGGTAATGATGGATGGCTCGCTCAAAGCCGACGGGAAGACACCGGCGGATTATGCCTACAATGCTGGCATTACCCGTCGCGTTTCGGATATGGCGCACTGGGCCGGAGCTTCTGTCGAAGGAGAAATTGGCGTTCTCGGCTCGCTTGAAACGGGCGAGGGGGAGAAGGAAGACGGTCATGGCTTTGAGGGTAAACTCGAGCAGGATCAGCTTTTGACCGATCCTGAACAGGCGGTTCAGTTTGTGAAAGATACGCAGGTCGACGCACTGGCCGTTGCGATGGGCACGAGCCACGGGGCCTATAAGTTCACGCGCAAGCCGGATGGTGAAGTGCTGGCAATGAATGTGATTGAGGAAATCCATCGTCGTCTGCCGGATACGCATCTGGTCATGCACGGCTCGTCCTCCGTGCCGGAAGAGCTTCAGGAAATCATCAACAAATATGGCGGCGAGATGAAGCCGACCTGGGGTGTTCCGGTTGAGGAAATTCAGCGTGGCATCAAGCACGGCGTACGCAAGGTCAACATTGATACGGATAACCGCATGGCGATGACCGGCGCCATCCGCAAGGTGTTTGCAGAGGACCCTTCACAGTTCGATCCGCGCAAATATCTCAAGCCCGCCATGGAAGCCATGACAAAGCTCTGCATTGAGCGTTTTGAGGCCTTCGGTACAGCTGGCAATGCCGAAAAGATCAGGCCGATCCCGATGTCTGATATGGCAAAGCGCTATGCTGATGGCTCGTTGTCGCCGAAGATCGGTTGATCAAACGCGTCTAGAAGCCCGCGGCTTCGGTGCGCGGGCTTTTAGAGCATTTCGCAGTCAGATGGAAACATCTGACGTCCGCGAAAATGCGTCAAAACAAAGAGATGGAGCGGTTGCGCGTTTCCATGAAAGGCGGAACCGCTCTAGAGACTTGTGGGCTTCAATTGCCCCGATGCACCTGAAACGGTGCCCATGACTGACTGACTGGCATGGCTTCCAGTGTGTTGATGTTGACGTGGGGAGGCAGAGTGGCCACCCAAAAGATCTGCTCGGCGATATCTTCCGGTGTTAAAGGCTTTGCGCCGTCATAAAGCTTGTCGGATGCTTCCTGGCTTCCGCCGGTCCGCACAAGTGTAAACTCGCTTTCCGCCATGCCAGGCTCAATTGCCGTGACGCGCACGCCGGTTCCATGCAGATCAGAACGCAGGCCGTAAGAAAACTGGTGTACGAACGCCTTGGTGCCGCCGTAGACATTGCCGCCGGGGTAAGGGTAATGCGCTGCGATCGACGCCAGATTGATGATCATGCCCTTTTGTTCGATCAGTTTTGGCAAAAGGTGATGTGTGATTGTGACCAGCCCCTTGATGTTGGTGTCGATCATCTGGTGCCAATCCTGAAGCTTTGTCTCCTGAGCCGGAGCCGTGCCAAGCGCCAGGCCGGCATTGTTGACCAGAACATCAATGGGCCTGAAGGTATCGGGCAGGCTGTTTAATGCCTCGGCTGTGGCCTTTTCGTCTGCAATATCGAAGACGAGACCATGAAATTTTGAACCAAGTTCGGATTTCAGCTCTTCCAGTCTTTCAGCACGCCGGCCAGTGCCGATCACGTTCCAGCCTTCATCGCAAAAACGTCTGGCGGCAGCACGACCAAAGCCAGACGTTGCACCGGTAATCAAAACGGTTTTCGTCATATCAAAATCCTTTCATGCAACTATAGCGCCCGTTTTAGAGGCCGTATTCCGCGCTGACAAGCATCTGCCGGCGGTTCAGCGGCGTGGACTGCACATTCAGAAAATGATGAACCGTGCGACCCAAATGGCCACAACCAGAGGTACGAGCGCGAAGAGCGCGAACAGGCCGTCACGGCTTAGCATTGAATAGGCGATCAACATAACCGCGACCCCCAGAAAGGCAGATGCAAAGGGCACAATCTCCAGAAAAGGCATCGCTGCGCCGGAAAGGACACACGCCAGCGGCAGGGCTGGCAGAAACGGGTCACGGAACAGAAACGAGAGGCGTGCACGGTTGTGCCGGTCAATGAAGCGGGTGACCGGCATGATGCGCTTGAATGCAGAGGCGGCCTTGTCACTTTCTATGCTGCGGTTGGCCAGGAGGCCGGGAAGCCATATGCTTTTTCGCCCGATGAGGCTCTGGCCAGCGATCAGAACAATGATGATGCCGAAAAGTGAAGAAAGCCCCGGAACGCCGCCAAGCGGAGATACCACAAGCAGCGCTGGTATGATCAGCAGTGGTACAAATGAAGCATGGCCGAATGCCCGCACCATATCACCGACTGAAACCTGATCACCTTGCGTCTGGCTCAGGGCCTGCCGGGCGATATTCGTCAGTGGGTGCTGTTGGCTTTCTCTGGTTTTCTCTGCGCTCACGGTGTCCTCGCTGTGTCGGAATGTCTCTCGACCAACGTCCGGATGCTTGCGTCGTTCCGCTTAGAGCGTCCTTTGTGCATCCACTCGGATGCACAAAGGACGATGCTGTAGCGTTAGCTTGCAGTTCAGGTGGCTGCTGCGAGGACGGTCTGAATGCCCCATGTGACAGCGATAAGAGGCACCAGCGCCAGAAGTGCAAACAAACCGTCTCGGGTGAGCATCGAAAACGCGATCAGCGTGACCGCCAAACCAGTGACAGATGACGAGAACGGGACAAATTCCATAATCGGCATAATCGCGCCAAAAATCACACAGGCCAGTGGCAGGAGAAAATAGAGCGGACGCTTGAACAAAAACGTCAGACGCTTCCGGCTGTGCCGGTCTATAAAGCGGGTAAACGGCAGGATCTGTTTCAGCCCCTGATGCAGTCGCGCTGTTTTAAGTTCGCGCCGCGTGATCCATCCCGGAAGCCATATCTGCCTGTGCCCGGCAAGCCGCTGGCCTGCGATCAGCATAATGATCAGGCCGCACACTGTGGACAGTCCGGGAATACCACTTAAAGGCGTGATCAGAATCAGCGCAGGCAGGATCAGCAATGGCGCGAAAGAGGTGTGTCCGAACGAGCTCAGCAGGTCTCCTACGGAAATCTTCCGGCCACTGGTCGCAGAGATCGTACGCTCGACAATGCTGGTGAGAGAATCCAGATGGTCTTCGCTGGTCTGACTGGCTTCACTCACGATACGAACTCCAATGGTCAGGTGACACAGGCAAGAGACTGCGAAACCGGCGATGTTGACGGGTAAACCAGAATGCCGCGCCCGCCTCGTTTCTTACATAGAAAGGCGGAGGACGGTCTTGGACTGGTTTCCTGTCAAACGTCAAACGCGGGTATCAGGTTCCCCCGCCCTGTCGCACAAGACCTTCATCTGTCATTTCCAGTGAGGCCATGGTCTGATCCAGATGGGTGGCGCGCAGATCAAGCAGGCGTTCGGCATATTCCAGTCTTTTTTGAAAGTAATGCGGGTCTTCGGCAAGATTATGGAGCTCTTGCGGGTCATCTTTCAGGTTAAACAGCAGCGGCGGAAGCCCGGCAAAATGAACATATTTAAAAGCTGCGTCGCGTAAAACCGCCAGATTGCAGCGTGCGGACGGCAGATCAAAATGGCTCTCAGCCTTTTCCTTCGCAATGTCGCGGAAATCGAACTCGAAAAATGCGGCGTCGCGCCAGTTCGACGGTTTCTTGCCGCGCACAAACGGCATCAGCGAGCCGCCATCAGTGTGGTTCTCCGGGCCTTCGCCAAGCCGGTTCGCAATTGTCGGCATAAGATCGGCGGCAGATGTGAAGGCATCGACCTTGCGACCATGACCTTTGATGAATTTCGGGTCACGGATCACCAGCGGAATATGATAACTGGCATCAAAGAAACCACCTTTGCCCAATAGCCAATGATCGCCCATCATCTCACCATGGTCCGAGGTGAAGATTATGATCGTGTTGTTCCATTCACCGGATTGTCGCAGCCTATCCAAAATCCGCCCGATCTGGGCGTCGACTTCGGCAATCATCCCATAATAAACGGCGCGGATGGTGGCAAAGTCATCGGTCGTCCAGTCGCGTATGCGACCTTTCGTGCCGGGCAGGAATTTCTTCTTTTTCTTGGCGCCCTGCTGTTCCAGTTGCCAGGCCAGAAACGGGTGCAGTTCAGCTTCGGCTTCGCGATCTGGCGCGCAGGCAAAGCCGATATTCTGCTCTGTCGAAAACATGGTGTTATAAGGTTCGGGCACCACATAGGGCGGGTGTGGGCGCACGAAGGAAAGGTGTGCAAACCAGGCCTCATCCTGCTCGGAATGCCAGCGCAGAAATTCATCGGTGAGAAAAGCTGTTTGCGTTTCATCGCAGCTGTAGCGCGGCGGCGCATTGGTTGCAGCTCGTTCCCCGGTCTTTTCAGGTGTGTGGATGCTGCGATCTTTCGCCGCGTCATAGCCGCGTATCCGCAGCCATGAAAGCCACTGTTTTTCATGCTCAGGCAAAAGCTGCCTTACAGTGAAGCCCGGCAGCACGCCTTCATAGCTTTTCAAAGCAAGGTCGGCCTCCGACAAGCCGCGGGGATCCGGTGCGGTGTCTGTATAGCCAAACAGTGTCGGGTCATATCCGGCACGGCGTGCCAGCCGCGCGATATTGTCAAACCGGTCATCAAGCGGGGTCCCGTTGCGGCAGACCCGGTGGTTCATCTGGTAAAGCCCGGTATAAAGGCTTGCCCTGGCGGGAGAGCATGGAGCAGCCCCGCCATAGTGGCGCCGGAAGACAACGCCTTCACTGGCAAGTGCATCGATATTCGGTGTTTTGATGGTCGGGTGACCGGTTGCGCCGAGGCAGTCACCCCGCCACTGGTCAGCGGTAATCAGCAGAATATTCGGCTTCATTGAATCGCTTTCGGCTTTTGCTGGGACACGCGCAGGCTTAGCATTTCACTTCTCTACAATGATTTTTATGACGGATTGTTCGGCGGACAAAGTGATGTTTTTCAAGCTTGCCATTGATTATCGGCCTATGATCGCCACTTCGAAGGAACAGTCTGAGAGGAGTGAAAATGACCGAAGAACGATTGCAGCGGCTTGAGGCACAGCTGGCCGCACATCAGGAAGTGTTGATTGCGCTGGCGGTATCTCTGCCCGAAGGTGAGGCACAGACGTGTTTTCGCGCAGCACTCGATGGTCTTCTAACCGTCAAGGAGCAGTCCGAAGACCCGGGCCTCGAACCTGATGGTGCCTTCGCCCATGAGTATCGTTTCGCAGAGACGCTCCGCGCGATTGTCGAAGGTGCCGAGGCGCGTTCAAACAGCTGAAAATGGCGGGTTCTTGGAGCTTGCGTGGAACAATCCCCCTTTCTGCGGCGTTTTGAAGCGCAATGGAAAGGGATGTATTATGGCAGCTCAGGACCAAAGGCCGTCGGTGAAAGACGAAGAGACCTACCAGGCGTTGCGGCGCGAAGGCGCTTCCAAAGAGAAGGCGGCGCGCATCGCCAATGCACAGGCAAACAGCACGATGAAACCATCGAAAAGAGGTGGTCACTCTGGTCCATATGAAGCCTGGTCACGCGAAGATCTTTACAATCGCGCGCGGGAGATCGGCATTGATGGGCGTTCGAGAATGAATAAGAGTGAACTCGTCTCTGCCCTGCGCAACCACTGACCGGGGAGCGTAGGGGCATGGCAGTGGCAGGTCAGAAAATTCAGATGTCGCGATATGCCGGTTCCGGCAGCGTGCCCGCTTCGGTGTCCTGCGGGTCAAGCAGGTCTGCCACTTTGAGAAAAGCCGTGACGATGGCTTTCTGTTCGCCATCGGTAAAGGCCGAGAACTCCTCCGCAAACCCACGGGCGAACAGGTCAGGGGCGTGTTTCAGCGTTTCGGTGCCCGTATCCGTCAAAACCGCCTGCACCTTGCGCCGGTCTGTCGAGGAGCGTTTGCGCTCGATCAGTCCCTTTGCTTCCAGTTTGTCCAGAATGGAAACAGTCGTTGCCGGGCTTAAATCAGCTTGCTTCGAGATGGCCGCTGTCGTCAGCGCGCCCTGGTCATGGACGGCCTGCAGCACAACAATCTGCGGGATCGTCAGGCCTGTTTCGCGGCCGATCCTTTTCGATCGCGTGTCGATGGCATGGGCAATGCGGCGAATTGACTTCATCACTGACTGCGCATTTCCGGGTGCCACAGAGTTGTCTCGATTCAGTCCGAAGTTCCTGTTGCTGGTCATACCATTTCATTACAGTAGAAATCATTTGAACTCAAACAATTTTTGTTGTAATTAAATTGCAACCCTCACTGGGCATTCGCCCGTTAACTGCATCTCACAGGAGAGCCCGACCAGATCATGTGTGGTATTGCCGGAGAAATCAGATTCGATGGAACGCTTGCAGACGCCGAAGCCGTGGCGCGCATCACTGAAGCACTCGCGCCGCGCGGGCCCGATGGAAGCGGGATTTTCGCGCAGGGACGGTTCGCGTTCGGCCATCGCCGGCTGAAGATCATTGATTTGTCAGAAAAGGCAGCCCAGCCGATGACAGACCCTGATCTGGGGCTGACGATCGTGTTCAACGGATGCATCTATAATTATCCGGAGTTGCGCAAAGAGCTGATTTCGCTTGGCTATCACTTTTTCTCCACCGGCGACACCGAAGTGATCATGAAAGCCTATCATGCCTGGGGACGCGATTGCGTGAAACGCTTCCATGGCATGTTTGCCTTTGCGGTGGTGGAGCGTGAAAGCGGTCGCGCTATGATTGCGCGTGACCGTTTCGGCATCAAGCCGCTTTATTACACCACGAGCGGCAAAAATATCCGCTTTGCATCCACACTGCCTGCACTTTTGAAAGGCGGTGGCATCGACAAGACTATCGATCCGGTGGCGTTGCACCATTATATGTCGTTTCATGCGGTTGTTCCCCCGCCTTATACAATCTTAAAGGGCGTTCGCAAGCTGCCACCGGCAACGATCCGCTGCTTTGAACCTGACGGCACGTTTGAAGATATTCGTTACTGGTCGCCAAACCATGAGCGCGATCCCGAAACGGCCAAGCTTTCGCGTGAGGAGTGGCGTGACCGGGTGCTCGAGGCCCTGCGTCTGGCCGTGCGCCGCCGTATGGTGGCGGATGTGCCGGTTGGTGTTCTTCTTTCTGGCGGTGTGGACTCATCGATCATTACAGCGCTTCTGGCAGAAGAAGGCCAGAAAGACCTGATGACGTTTTCTATCGGCTTTGAAGAGGCCAATGGCGAAAAGGGTGACGAGTTCAGCTATTCCGACCTGATCGCCGAACGCTTCGGTACGGATCACCACAAGATTTTCGTGCCGTCATCGGATCTGATGAGCGCATTGCCGGATACGATCAATGCGATGTCAGAGCCGATGGTCTCCTATGACAATATCGGTTTCTTCCTTCTTTCGCGGGAGGTGTCGAAGCACATCAAGGTTGTGCAGTCGGGGCAGGGGGCGGACGAGATCTTTGC
This sequence comes from Martelella mediterranea, assembly GCF_004342225.1. Classification (GTDB taxonomy): domain Bacteria; phylum Pseudomonadota; class Alphaproteobacteria; order Rhizobiales; family Rhizobiaceae; genus Martelella; species Martelella mediterranea_B. The sequence continues at coordinate 61,106 of NZ_SMAR01000005.1, forward strand.
GGGCTATCACTGGTATCCTCCGCTCGAAAACTCCAATGATGTGGTTGGTGATTATGCCAAGGGCTTTTTCGACCGAGATCATGCCAAGATGGCGCGCCACCTTTCGCCGGAATGGCTGGCGGAAGAAGATGTCAGCCGGGCTTTTGTCGAAAGCCATCTGTTGCAGCCGGGTGCCGCAAGCCCGGTGGATCGGGCACTGAGGCTCGACAGTCAGGTTATGCTGGTCGATGATCCGGTGAAACGTGTGGACAATATGACGATGGCCTGGGGGCTGGAAGCGCGTGTGCCTTTCCTGGACCATGAGCTGGCAGAGCTTGCGGCTACGATTCCGCCGGAGTTCAAGCTGAATGATGGTGGCAAGGGGGTTCTGAAGGACGCTGCGCGCAAGGTTGTTCCGCATGAGGTCATTGATCGCAAGAAGGGCTATTTCCCGGTGCCGCAGCTGAAATATATTTCGGGTGAATATCTCGATATGGTGCGTGATACGCTGACCAGTCAGGTTTCCAGCGAGCGTGGCCTGTTCAAGAAGTCCTATCTCGATGATCTGTTCATAGACCCGATCAACCATATTACGCCGCTGCGTGGATCGGAACTCTGGCAGGTTGCCTTGCTGGAAATGTGGTTGCAGTCCCACGATATCTAGGGGAGCAGGCGGATGACATCCGACAAGGGGCCTAAAGAGCCGCATGATCACGGCGGCCGGGATCATCGCAATCGCGAAGCCTACAAACATCGCCTGAAGCGGATGCGCGAACAGGGGATGAAACCGCCGATTGGCGGGCAGGAAGAGCAGAACCGGCCGAAGCAGGATGTCTCTGTTGACTGCGGCTGGGGCCGGATCGTCTTCGGCCAGACCTTTTCTGATACCAGGCTTCTGATCGAAACGCTGCGTGCGGAAGTGCCGGACCATCGTGACATCGCGATCTATGTCCGCGATCCGCATGTGGTTCTGGCGACGGCGCCGCAGGAAGTGTTTCTGGATCCCTCGCATACTTACCGGCTGGATTTTTCGACCTATCGTTCGGCTTCCGAGCCACCTCACGGTTTTTTCATCCGGCGTCTGACCTCCGAGATCGATGCACAAGCCATCAATCGGATCTATGCCGCAAGGTCCATGGTACAGGTGCGTCCTGATTTCTTCTGGCGTCAGCGTGATGCCCGTTCGATCGTATATTTTGTCGCCGAAGACGAGCATACCGGTGATGTTCTCGGCACCGTCACTGGTATCGATCACTCGCGGGTTTTCAATGATCCCGAACGCGGGGCATCGCTCTGGTGTCTGGCAAGCGACCCGCAGGCCCGTCATCGCGGCATTGGCGAGGCGCTGGTGCGTCGGCTGGCTGAGCATTTCATGGCGCGCGGCGCGGCCTACCTTGATTTGTCTGTCCTGCATGATAACCCGGCGATCCGGCTTTATGAAAAGCTTGGCTTCAAACGGGTTCCGTTTTTCACGGTTAAACGCAAGAACCACATCAACGAAAAGCTTTTCACCGGACCCGAGCAGGAAGAGTATGAAGCTTTGAATCCCTATGCACGGTTGATTGTTGCCGAAGCGCACAGAAGAGGAATTTCGGCCGAAATCACCGATGCAGCGGGCGGTTTTTTCAGGCTGTCCTACGGTGGTCGCTCAATCCACTGCCGGGAAAGCCTGTCTGAGCTGACATCGGCGGTTTCGATGTCGATCTGTGATGACAAATCCGTCACGCGGCGCTTTGTCGAGGCGGCAGGTGTGCGGGTGCCGCGGCAGATGACTTCCGATGCGGGCGAAGAGGCCATTGAGGGGTTTTTGAAGCAGGCAGGCGCACTGGTGGTCAAGCCAGCCCGTGGCGAGCAGGGGCGGGGCATTTCTGTCGGTGTAACGACGCTTGAGGAAATTCGTGAAGCCATTGAGGCAGCAAAAGCCTATTGTGATACAGTTCTGATCGAAGAAATGGTTGAAGGCGAGGACCTTCGGCTGATTGTGATCAACTACCGGCTGGTCGCCGCTGCCGTTCGCCGCCCGGCCAGAATTGTTGCCGATGGTCACTCCAGCATCGAGCAGCTGATTGCCACGCAGAGTGCCCGGCGATCTGCGGCAACGGGCGGAGAATCCTCGATACCGCTGGATGCAGAAACAGAACGAACCGTACGCGCTGCCGGTTACACCTTTGCCGATGTCCCCGAAGAAGGCACCGAAATCCGGGTGCGGCGCACGGCCAACCTGCACACGGGCGGCACGATCCATGACGTGACCGATATCATCCATCCCAAGCTTGTGGATGCAGCGGTTTCCGCAGCGCGGGCGATAAATATTCCCGTCGTGGGGATTGATTTGATGATCAAGTCGCCCCAAAACCCAGACTATGCCTTTATCGAGGCGAATGAGCGACCCGGCCTCGCCAATCATGAGCCACAGCCGACAGCCGAACGGTTTGTTGACCTGCTGTTTCCTCTTTCAATGCCCGCATCTGCGCGGCTTTCAGCGCGCGAGGGGCCAAAAAGCGAGTAAGCAATGAAACGTCTGACGATTGATGCCGAATACCTGTCCGACATCCTGAAAGCCTTGCTTTCGATCCCCAGCCCGACAGGTTACACCGACCCGATCGTTCGTTTTGTGACCGGCGAACTCGAAAAGCTTGGTCTGGATGTTGAATTGACCCGCCGTGGTGCCATTCGCGCCATTCGCCGCGGTATCGACAGTCGCGGTGCGCGTGCCATCGTCTCTCACGTTGATACGCTGGGTGCGCAGGTTAAGTATCTCAAAGGCAATGGCCGGCTGGAACTGGTGCCGATTGGCACATGGTCTGCGCGTTTTGCAGAAGGCGCGCGTGCGACGATCTTTACCGAAAAAGGCGCCTATCGCGGCACAATCCTGCCACTCAAGGCCTCCGGCCATACCTATAACGACGAAATCGATGAACTCCCGGTCGGCTGGCGCTATGTCGAACTGCGTGTTGATGCCTTAACGCGCGATGAGGAAGATCTGGACAAGCTGGGCATTGAGATTGGCGATATCGTTGCCATCGACCCGCAGCCGGAATTTCTGGACAATGGTTTCATCGTTTCGCGCCACCTCGATAACAAGGCTGGTGTGGCCCTGATGCTGGCGGCGCTCAAAGCGATGCAGGATGAAAAGATCGAAACGCCAGTGGCAACACACTGGCTGTTTACGATTGCCGAAGAGGTGGGGGTTGGCGCGTCATCGATCGTTGACCACGACGTTGCCTCACTGGTGTCGGTAGACAACGGAACAAGCGCACCGGGACAGAACTCATCGGAATTCGGCGTGACGATTGCCATGGCAGACCAGACCGGGCCGTTTGATTTTCATCTCACGAAAAAACTCGTCGATCTCTGCCGCCACAACGATATCCGCTATCAGAAAGACGTTTTCCGTTACTATCGTTCTGACTCAGCCAGCGCTGTGGAAGCAGGGGCCGATGTGCGCACGGCGTTGATCACCTTCGGCGTTGACGCTTCTCACGGCTATGAGCGTATTCATATGCATGCGCTCAGATCGCTGGCAGAGCTTATCACTGCCTATCTGACGTCGGATGTCGAGATTAAACGCGACTTTCAGCAGCACGGCCCGATGACTGGTTTTACCCGGCAGCCGACCGGCAAGGCCGATCAGGAGCTTTCAGCCGATGTCGAAACCGGAAAGATTGACGATCCGGAACATCCCCATCACTCAGGCCATGCCTGAGTGAATTCAGCCGAACACGATGCGCGGGAAATAAAACGAGACGACCCAGTTCGGCGCATCGACGATTTCGCTGATTTTCAGATCGCCGCAGACTGAGCAAAGCATATAGGCGTCTTCGGCGCTGAGGTTTCGTGTTCGCGCCAAAAAATCGATCATGGCGGAAACCGCATCGCGAGACGCTTGCATCAGGTCCGGGCCAATGCCTGTTGTCACATCATAGCCTGCGCCATCGAGATGGCGTGTGATAGGGCCGGGCGTCGTGAAATATGGCGTTTTGGGAGCCGCATCCTTGATCACCTCCACCGTGGCGGAAACATCCATGGCGCTTTCAATGGCCGTGCCGCAAACCTCGCCATCGCCCTGTGCGGCATGGGTATCGCCAATCGATAACAGTGCACCTTCCACTTCGACAGGCAAATAGAGCACTGTTCCGGCTGCGATGTCGCGGATGTCCATATTGCCGCCGACACGACGAGGGGGAATGACCGAATGCGTTCCCGGTTCTGCTGGTGCAACGCCAATCGTGCCGATGAACGGTTTCAATGGCAGGCTGGCATCGGCATTGAAGACGGCCGGTTTCGAAATGCCGGTGTCGTAATCCCAGAGTTTCAGCTTCGGAGACTGAAACTGATCGGACAAAAGCCCGAAACCGGGAATGATCGCTGTCCAGCCAAAGCCCGATGGTGCGAACTCATGGATCGTGACCTTGAGCGCGTCGCCGGGTGCTGCCCCCTCGACAAACAAGGGGCCGGTGAGCGGATTGGATGCGTGCGGGTCAGCTGTCAGAACATCATGGGCGGTAGAGCCGTGATGATAGTGGCCGTTCCCGGCATCACGGCAGCAGAAGGTGATGGTGTCGCCAGAGACTGCACGCATGACCGGCTGCAGGGCGCGGTTCCAGCCCAGATGTCCGTCATGATCATGAATGGTGTGCCTGTGCCCGATATGCATTTTCCCGGTCACTCCTCTGGAAGCAATCAAGCTTCGCCGCGTATGCGCTTTTTGTTGATCTCGGCACGTTGCAGCATGTAGCTCTCTGCCTCGGTCATATGCTCATGCATAATCCGGTGCGCCTCTTCAGCATCACGTGCCTGGATCGCTCTGATCAAAGAGATTTGATATAAAATACCGGTCTCGCGCAAGCCCGGATTGGGCGTTTCGTAAATTGCCCGGCATTCTGCCAGATCGCGTAACAGGTTCAGCAGCAACCCGCAGGTGAAGCCGAGGACCGTGTTTGCGGCGTGGCGCGCGAGTTCGGCATGAAAGTCCAGCTCGGCAAGGCGTTGAATATATTCTTCTTCCCCTGTTTCCGGCTGCGCCTCATAAAGTCGAATAGTTTCCTGCAGCTCTTCAATCTTGTCGAGGGGGAAATCACGTGCGGCATCGGCAGCCAGTTCCGGTTCCAGCTTTTTTCGAAGCGCATAGATGTCGGCAATAGAGGGCGGCGTTTGCAAAAACAGATTGGTGACCGTCTGAATGGCTTCGGATGGCTCGATCTGGCGCACGAAGACACCCCCGCCGGGGCCGGTTTTTGTCGCGATCATGCCCTGAAACTCGAGAATCTTCAGCGCCTCGCGCAGTGTCCCGCGAGAAATGCCCAGAGCCTCCGGATCCAGCCAGTTGGCCGGTATGCGATCTCCCGGCTTCAGCGCGTCCTCAATCATGCGTTCACGCAGGCGATCAGCGGTAATATCAGGCCGCTTGCGCTTCTTTTCGGCCAGAGGCGGGCCAAATTCGTGTCGGCTTTTTCTGGGTTCGATCATACTGTCTTTTTCGTCATGGGATGAAAACAGGCGGCACCATGGCCGGCGCCATCGCTCGTTTCGCTAAGTGACGGCACGGCGTTCCGACAGTCATCAGCCGCATTCTGGCAGCGCGCGAAAAACGCGCATCCGGGCGGAGGGTTGTAAGGGTCCGGCAGTTCCGCCTCCCTGTCTCCGCCCGAAACGGCCTTGCGGCCAGGTGCAGGTGCAGAATTCAGCAGCAGATGCGTGTAGGGGTGGCGTGCCTCGGCAAACACCTTGTCGCGGGTGCCGAGTTCAACAATCCGGCCAAAATACATCACTGCAACACGGTCGGAAATGGTTTCGACAACGGAAAGATCGTGGCTGATAAACAGATAGGTCAGTCCAAAGCGGGCTTTCAGATTATCGAGAATGTTCAGGACCTGCGCCTGAACTGAGACATCGAGGGCGGAAACCGGCTCATCGAGCACGATAACCTCCGGTCTGGCAGCCAGTGCGCGGGCAATGCCGATACGCTGGGCCTGACCGCCGGAAAATTCATGCGGGTAGCGATCCAGAAACTCCGGTGCAAGGTTAACCGCATCCATCAGTGTTTTCAGTCGTTCTGCGCGTTCAGCCTTCTTCATTCCAAGAAGGTGGATCAGCGGCGCTTCCAGAATGGTGCGGATCTTCTTGCGCGGGTTGAGCGAAGACACCGGATCCTGAAACACATACTGAACCTGACGGGCCAGCTCACGCGGATTTTTCCGCGCTTCTTCGATCAGGTCTTTGCCCTGAAATTTTATTCGGCCTTCCGTCGGATTGTCGAGACCGGAGAGAACGCGGGCCAAAGTGGATTTGCCACAACCGGACTCACCCACAATGCCAAGTGTTTCGCCCTTTTTGACCTCCAGCGTGACATCCTGAACCGCATGAACTGCCGGTTTTGGTTTTCCAAACAGGGATTTTCCGCCGCCGAATGTGCGTTCAACGCCATTGATTTCCATCAGCAGATCATCAGCCATGGGCGTTCTCCCGATTCAGCGGATGCAGGCAGCGTACCCCGCGTTCTTCACCAAGCGCTGTCAGCGCGATATCGCCCTTGCGGCAGTCATCCTGAACAAAGGGACAGCGATCTGCAAAGGCACAGCCTTCCGGCAGATTGTTGACCACCGGCGGGCGGCCCTCGATGGCATCAAGGCGGCGTTCCGGTTCACCCAGAACCGGCACACAGTCGATCAGCTTTGCGGTATAGGGGTGCGCAGGGCTTTCAAGGATTTCAGCCGTTGTGCCTGTTTCAACAATGCGTCCGGCATACATTACCGCAACCCTGTCGCAGATCGCTGAGACCACACCGAAATCATGGGTGATGAACAGGATCGCCGTCTGGCGTTCGCGGCGCAGTGTATCCATCATCTCCAGTATCTGCGCCTGAACCGTCACATCCAGTGCCGTGGTCGGCTCATCGGCGACAATCACCTTGGCATCATTGGCCAGTGCCATGGCAATCGAAACACGCTGACGCATGCCGCCGGAAAGCTCATGCGGAAAAGCATCTAACCGGTTCGCGGCATTGGGGATGCGGACCGATTCCAGAAGATCGGTGGCCTTTTGGCGCGCTTCGGACCTGGACAATGGCTGATGCGCCTGAATGGCCTCCACCAACTGATCGCCAACTGTATAAAGCGGGTGCAATGTGGACAGCGGATCCTGAAACACATGCGACACATCCGCTCCGCGCAGCTGACGAATGCGTTCGTCGCTTGTGGCAAACAGGTCTTCACCATTGAGCCAGGCAGCACCGCCTGCAATCCGTCCAGGCGGTGTCGGCACAAGTCCCATCAGCGACATCGCCGTCACGGACTTGCCAGAGCCGGATTCACCCACCAGTCCGAGACATTCGCCTTCACGCAGGTGAAGATCGACGCCGCCAACAGCCTTGTATATGCTGCCGCCGATGTGAAACTCGGTGCGCATCTGCTGCACATCAAGTACCGTTCCTTCTTTTGGACCGTCCTTCGGGGTATTTTCGCGTTTGACCGCAGTGCGTGCACCCGGTCTTGCCAGCGCCCCGGATTTCAGCCGGGGGTCCAGAACATCACGAATGCCGTCGCCCAGAAGGTTGATGCTCATCACCAGCGCAAAGATCATCAATCCCGGTACGATGGAAACATAAGCCTCTGTAAACAGAACCTTGCGGCCATCACCAAGCATAGAACCCAGATCGGCCTGCGGCGGCTGTGCGCCCAGACCGAGGAAGGACAGACCAGCCGTCTCCAGGATCATCCAGCCGATGGTGGTCGACATGGTGATGATGATCACCGGCAACACGTTTGGCAGTACTTCGGTGAACAGAATGCGCGTATGCGACATACCGGAAAGCCGGGCAGCATCAACAAACTCACGTCTTGAAAGCCCCAGCGTCATGCCACGAATGTTTCGGGCAAAGAACGGGATGTTGACAATGGCGATGGCATAAAGCGCGTTCAAAAGCCCCGGTCCCAGCACTGCAACGATCGCCAGTGCCAGAAGGATATACGGAAAGGCCATGACCATATCGATGCCGCGCATCAGCACATTATCAACCCGCCCCCCTGCATAACCGGCGACCAGACCGATCAGAGAGCCGAAAAAGGCTGCAATCAGGGTCGCAGAAATGCCGACCGCCAGACTGACGCGTGTTCCCCAGATCAACCGGGAGAGCAGATCGCGACCGAGCGCGTCAGTCCCAAGAAGGTGGCCTTCCGAGAAAGGCGGGGTCAGGCGTACCGAAGGATCTGTGATGTTCGGCGGTTGAAGCGGCAGGATCGGAGCGGCCAGAGCCACAAGCACGATGATGGTGAACACGATCAGGCCGCCGGTTGCCAGTGTGTTGTTCAAAAGCAGGCTGATCGCGCTGGGGCGACTGCTCTGCTTCTTCGCCTTCGGGGCGGTGTTTGCTGTCGTATCGGTCATCAGCGCAACCTCGGATCGATCATGGTCTGAACCACGTCTGCGGCCAGATTGAAAAGGACATAAGCGGCTGCCACCACCAAAACACCGCCCTGCACGACCAGAAGGTCGCGGGTTGAGATTGCTGTTACGAGCATTGAGCCGATACCGGGCCACTGGAACACGGTTTCGATATAGACCGCGCCGCCGAGCACAAAGCCGGCCTGAATGCCGAGTACAGGAATGACGGAAACCAGTGCCGCCTTGAAGGCATGGCGCAGGATGACGCGACGTTCTTTCAGCCCCTTGGCGCGGGCGGTGCGGATATAATCCTGCCTGAGAACTTCGAGCATCGAGGTCCGGGTCAGGCGGGCAATGACACCGGTTGCAACAACGGCGAGCGTGAAGGCCGGCAGAACGAGATGGCGCAGCAGGTCCATCGGCCCCCCGCCACCATAAATGGCGTACATGCCGCTGGCCGGAAACCATTTCAGATTGACGGCGAAAACGAGGATGAGCAGCAGGCCGAGCCAGAAGGATGGAATGGAAATGCCGATGAGAACGAAAAACGTCACCAGCTTGTCCGTGAGGCCATACTGGCGCACAGCCGAGATGATGCCCGCCAGAAGACCGAGGATGGAACATAGAACCAGCGAGGTGCCAGCGAGGATCAGCGTATTGCCAAAGCGTTCGGAAATGATGTCGATGACAGGCCGGTTCTGGGTATAGGAGCGGCCGAAATCGCCCTGAAGAATATTACCGAGCCAGATGAAGTACTGCTGGAACAACGGCTTGTCGAGGCCAAGAGCGCGATTGATGCGATCAACATTTTCAGGCGTCGCATAGGCGCCCAGAATAGCGGTTGCCGGATCGCCGGGGATCATCGCCATGATCAGAAAGACGATGATGGTCAGGCCGAAAAGCACCGGTATGACGGTCAAAAGCCGCCGCAGGATATAACGTGCCATGAGTTATTCTCGCTTGTCGGGATCGTCTTTCTGCCTGCGGAGCTTTTCAGGTGCGATCAGGTCATAGCTCCGGCGCACATGCATAACGACTTCTGCCCAGTCGGGCGCATCATCAAGCCTGATGCCGACCCAGCCCTTGTGGCCGACATAAGGCGGGCGGAAAAAGCGTTCGGGGGCCGCGTCGATCAGAACCTGCTGCATGCCTTCCGGGGCTTTGATCCAGGCTGAAATCCGGCCATCCCCCTGTTTCACCATGCAGAAAATCTTGTTGCGAACCCTGAATGTGGGATCGCCCCAGGCCTCCTGTTCGAAGGTCTCCGGCAGATCAAGACAGATCTGCCGGATTTTGTCGTGTAAAGCTGCCATCTGCAGATATCAGTTCGGCTTTGCGACGTCCTGAAGCTGCAGGAAGAAAGACGGCTGCAGTTTGAAGTTTTCAACGCTGGCTTTGGTCACAGCATTCTGTTTCCAGTTGGCAACGAAAACCCATGGTGCATCGTCATGAACGATCGCCTGCATCTGCTTGTAAAGCTCGGCGCGCTTGGCCTGATCGGTCGCGGTGCGGGCTTCTTCAAGCAGCGTGTCGACTTCCGGGTTTGAATAATAGCCGGAGTTGAAACCACCCTTTTCCGGGAAGGCATCGGTTCTCAGCGCCAGGAAGGGCAGCGTGTCCGGGTCATTGGTCATCCATGCCATTTCAGCCATGTCAGCCTTGCCTTCAAGGCCGGGGTTAACCTTTCCAAGGAAGGTGTTCCACTCATAGGTTTCGATCTTGACCGGGACGCCAACGGCTTCAAGGTCTGCCTGAATCTGGGTGGCCATGGCCTGCGGCTCCAGCATGCCCGATCCGCCTTCGGTAACGTAGAAGGTCAGTTCCGAACCGTCATAACCGGCTTCGTCCAGCAACTGTTTGGCCTTTTCCGGATCATAAGGGTAGGGCGACAGGCTGTCATCATGCGCCCATGCAAAGGCCGGAGGCGTCGGGCCAGCCGCGACATCAGCAGTGCCTTGCAGGATATCATTGACGATGGCTTCCTTGTTGATGGCGTAGTTCACAGCCTGACGGATCGTCTTGTCTGCGAAAACACCGTCCTTGGTATTCAGGATCAGGAACCAGACATGCGGTCCGGCCTGCTCGTAAACCGTGTAATTCGGGTCATCGGCAAACTGGGAAAGGGAATCCGGCGGAACCTCAACCATAACGTCAAGTCCACCTGACATCATTTCAGCAACGCGGGTATTGGCGTCGGTCACCGGGCGGAAAACCACGGCTTCCAGATCGGGTACACCATCCCAGTAGTCTTCGTTTCGTGAAACGACGACGCGGGAATTCGGGTCCCATTCCTCAAACTTATAGGCACCTGTGCCGGAGGGGTGACGGCCATAATCCTGACCGTATTCCTTTACTGCAGCCGGTGAAACGATCAGGCCGGTCGGATAAGCAAGGTTGGAAAGGAAAGGCGCGTAAGGCTCATTCAGCGTGAACTTCACGGTCATATCGTCAACGACTTCAACAGTGTCGACAGCTGAAAAGAAGAAGGAGAGCGGGAACGGACCGGTGTCGTGATACTCGCTGTCTTCGTTCAGCATCCGGTCGAAATTGAATTTCACCGCTTCGGCATTGAATGGCGAACCGTCATGAAACTCCACGCCCTCGCGCAGCTTGAAGGTGTAGGTCTTGCCGTCTTCGGAAATGTCCCAGCTCTTTGCCAGTGCGGGTTCAACCTCGAGCGTTCCGTCTTTGTAGCGGACGAGACCGTCATACATGTTGACCAGAATTCGGAAGTCGTTAACCGCGGTATCGACTGCCGGATCGAGTGATTTCGGCTCTGCAATTTGCCCGACGATCAGAACATTGGGCGGTGTTTGCGCGAAAGCCGGGGCGCTGAACATCAGCGTCGCTGCCGCAAACGCTGCGGCGAGAAGGCGTTTCATGTCAGTTCTCCTCTGTTGGTGTTGACTCAATTAATTATGAAAGTTCGGTAATTTTCAAGGATTGATTATAATAAATTTTCAATGGACAAAATTGAGCGAGCCGTTGCTCACCCGGTTGAACGCGTTTTTCTGATGTTCTGCATTTTCGGGATAACCGCGATGTCAGTGCAACTGCACCGGATTTCAGGCCTTCGAAATGACATGAATTGAGTTTACACGGAAAAATGGTATTTATTGTATTTATACTACCTATAGTGAATTCAAAAACGTGTTATCCATCTGGAAGGAAGCTGATCATGCGTTTCGGAAATATTGATGGGCTTGCCCTGAGCGGGCAGACTGTTTCTCGCAGAAGACTGCTGATAGGCGGAGCCATGACGGCAGCGCTGGCAGGACTTGCGCCCTCTCTGGCTTCGGCTGCCTCTGCTGGCGCTTTGAATGCGGACTATGCAGAGGAGACACTGAAAATCGGCTTGTTTTCAGGTGACATCAGTGCGCTGGCGGAAAACAAGGCATCCCACTCTCAGGTGAAGCAATTTGCATCGCTCGAATATGACGAGGCGAGCGCCGTCGGTGGTCTTCTCCTGGGGGCAGGGGCCTCAAAGCCGGAGCGGCCAAAACCTTTCGCAGATACGCTGGCCAAGCTGAACAAGATGGACGCCGGTGACCGATTTGACCGTATGTATCTCGTCGCGGAAATCGAGGGGCATCAGGAGCTTTTGATGATACAGAAAGCTGAGGCTGCCTCGGCGGATGAGGGCATTGCGAAAACCATTTCGACGGTGCTGGTGCCCTTCATCGAGTCTCATCTCGTGATGCTTAGGGCTTTGCATCAGGGGCTGCGTGGATAATCGCGCTCAAGATCTGGTTTGTTGTTCTGTCCGGTACATGCCTTTGTGTGCCGGACTTTTCTGATCCGTGCCTCCTCATGAGGACAAACGCCGGACAATCGATTTATTACTAAAATTTTGCAGAATTTGTTTATTTATTATAATCAATTGTCGCAACACGCCAATATGGCCAGTTCGGGCCGAAGCAATGATGAGCGAGCGACAATGACCAGCCAACCCAAGATTAATCCGGAACGTCTGCGTGCACTTCTCGACGGCATCAACACATTCGGGGCGCCTGATCGTTCGGGCGGCTTTAACCGGGTCGGGTTTTCTGACGCCGATATTGCCGTGCGTGACTGGTTTGCGCACGAGATGGAGAAAGACGGGCTGAAGGTTTCGCGGGACGGGGCAAACTCTTTGTTCGGGCGCTTCGGGCCTGACACCGGGGCCTCTGTGATGGTTGGTTCTCACCTCGACACAGTGGTTGATGGCGGTGCCTTTGATGGTTCGCTTGGCGTTGCGGTGGCACTGGAATGCGTACGGGCAATGAAAGAGGCGGGTGTCACGCCGAAAGTGCCGGTTGAAGTGGTGGCAACCTCTGAAGAAGAGGGACGTTTCGGTGGTATGCTTGGCTCACAGGCCATCGCCGGTCTGGTAACGCGCGACTGGCTGGAGCAGGCGGCCGATGCGGATGGTGTGTTGCTCACCGATGCCATGCGTAAACAAGGTCTGGAACCGAGCGCGTTGCTGAATGCGGCCCGTAAAAAGGGCTCGGTGAAAGCATTTCTGGAATTGCATATCGAGCAGGGTCCGGTTCTGGAACGGGAAAAGCTGCCCGTTGGCCTGCCGGAAGGCGCAACCGGTGTTATCAACCTGTCTGTGACGCTGAAAGGCACAGCGAATCATTCCGGCACCACGCCAATGGATATGCGTGCCGATGCCTTTGCCGGGCTGGCGGAAATTGCAACGCAAATCCCGGCGATGATTGAGCGAACCGGTTCAGAGATTGCCCGGATCACAATCGGGAAGGTTGAGCTTTTGCCGAACCACCCACACACCATTCCCGGTGAGGCACGCTTTTCGGTGATCATCCGGGACTCTTCGGAAGAGGTGATGAAGGGGCTTAATACGCTTTTCGGCCATGTCGTGAGTGCCGTCGCCGGTCAGCATGGCCTCACATTTGAGATTGAGGAAAAAAGCTGCATCCCACCTGTTGCCTTTGATGAGGCGCTTGTCAGTATGCTGGATGAAGAGGCGCAAAGACTTGGGTTCGCCGCCAGAAGGATGATTTCCGGTGCGGGTCACGACGCACAGACAATGATGGCGTTTTGCCCGTCTGCCATGATCTTTGTACCTAGCCGCGATGGCATTTCGCACGCACCGGAAGAGCACTCAGAATGGGCGGATATCGAAAAAGGGGCTGAGCTGATGCTCGCAGCGCTGATGCGGCTTGCGGCTTGAAATCCTTACATGGCCAGATAAAGCTGGACAGCAGCCACAACCACGACGCCGATTGCGGCAATCACGGCGGTGGCGATCAGTGCAAATTCTGTTGTCTGGCTGCCGGAAATAGATTTGCGGCCGGTTTCGTAACGCTGTGGCATGAGGTCTAACGGTCTGTTGATCTTCAATGCTGTAAGCATCGCGTTTTCACCTTCTTATGCCGTTAAGAAATAAGGTTAGCGTTTTCTAAACGTCTGAAACACAAGAACAGTTCCCTGTTTGCCAAGGGGGGCGGGGCAGGTTAGAAAGGCTGAAAACCGTTTCAGCCTTGCAGGAAAATAGCTTCATGGCGCGTGCATTTGTCTATGTTCTCGATTCTTTTGGTATCGGTGGTGCGCCGGATGCAAAGGCCTATGGCGACCTTGGTGCCGATACGCTTGGACATATCGCGGAATTCTGCGCGGCCGGGCTGGGGGATCGCAGTGGTCTTCGCGAAGGCAGTCTGCATCTGCCGAATATGGCGGCGCTTGGGTTGCTTGAGTCTGCAAAGATGAGCACAGGAAACTGGCCGGCAGGCATGGTTGAAGCAAACCGGATATATGGCCGGTATGCCGCCGCAAGCGAGGTTTCACGCGGCAAGGATACGCCGTCCGGTCACTGGGAAATCGCCGGAACGCCCGTCCGATTTGACTGGGGATATTTCCCGGATGAGGAAGAATGTTTTTCAGAGGCTCTGCTCTCAGCAATCTTTGAAGAGGCCGGTCTTGAGGGCAGTCTTGGCAATTGCCACGCCTCGGGAACGGATATCATTCAGCGTTTTGGCCAGATGCATATCTGGAGCGGCAAGCCAATTTTCTACACCTCGGCAGATTCTGTCTTCCAGATTGCCGCTCATGAATATCATTTCGGGCTGGAGCGGTTGCTGCAGCTTTGCGAAATCGTGCGCAGGCACACCTATGATTATAATATCGGCCGTGTGATTGCCCGCCCGTTTGTCGGTGAAACGGCTGAAACGTTCAAACGCACTGGCAATCGCCGTGATTTCTCCATTTCACCGCCGGAAGAAACCCTTCTTGACCGGCTCGTGGCAGCAGGCCGCGATGTGATCGCCGTTGGCAAAATCTCAGATATATTCGCAGGCAAGGGTGTCACCCATCATCTTAAAGCCGATGGCAATGAAGCGCTTGTGGATGCGAGCCTGCGGGCAATTGAAGGCGCTCATGACGGATCGCTTGTTTTCACCAATCTCGTGGACTTCGATATGGTCTACGGTCATCGCCGCGATGTGCCTGGCTATGCCGCAGCGCTGGAAGCTTTTGACGCCCGCATCGGTGAAATCACAAAACGCATGAAGCCGGGCGACCTGTTATGCCTGACGGCCGATCATGGTTGTGACCCGACATGGCGTGGCAGTGATCATACGCGCGAGCGGGTTCCCGCACTCATGTTCGGCGCAGGCATCCGAGCAGGGTCGGCAGGCATCCGTTCGACCTATGCCGATATCGGCGAAAGCATTGCACACCATCTGAAACTGGCGCCGGGCCAGTATGGGACATCATTCCTATGAGTGAAAAGCGACTGAAAGCCGAACTGCATTGTCATATTGAAGGGGCTGCGCCGCCTCAGCTCGCGGCAAGACTGGCGATAAAATATGGCGTCGATCTGTCCGACTATCTGCGTGACGGCCAGTATGTCTGGAATGATTTTTCCAGCTTCATAGCCTGTTATGCCGCCATCGCGAATGTGTTCCGTGCCGAAGAAGACTTTGCCGATCTGGCTGAAGCCTATCTCACAGAGCTTGCAGGCTATGGTACGATTTACAGCGAGCTTTTCGTTTCGCCGGAGCAGGGGCTTTTGGCCGGTCTGTCGCGTGATGGCTACATGCGTGCGATCACAGCCGGTATCGAGGCTGCAAAGGCGAATACCGGTATTGAGTGCCGTATGGTGATGATTGGTGAACGGCATATGGGGCCTGAGCAGGTTGAAGGTGCCGCCGCTTATGCCGCCGCTTGCGATTTTCCGCTGCTGACCGGTTTTAATATCGCCGGTGAGGAGCGTCATGGTCGGGTGGCTGATTTTGCACGTGGCTTTGACATCGCCCGTGATGCCGGGCTTAAGCTGACAATCCATGCCGGTGAGGTGTGCGGGGCGTTTTCAGTGCGCGATGCGCTTGATATCGTGCGCCCGGACCGGATCGGTCACGGTGTTCGTGCAGTTGAGGATCGCGAACTGGTCAACCGCATTGCTGATGTTGGCACTGTGCTGGAAGTCTGTCCCGGCTCCAATATCGCCCTTTCGGTTTATCCCGATTTTAGCGCCCATCCGTTGCGCAGGCTTTATGATGCCGGTGTTAAGGTGACACTGAATTCTGACGATCCGCCATTTTTCCATACCACGCTTCAGCGCGAATATGATCTCGCTGAAGGCGTCCTTGGTTTTTCAGGTTCTGAAATTGATGAGATGACACGAACCGCCATCAATGCTGCGTTTGTGGATGAAGCAACCCGCGCGCAGCTTTTGGCGCGTCTTGAGAACGGAAACGGTTGATATCTCGGCAATTTGGCCTGTGTTTCTTGCCGCAATCCTCTGTTTTGCGCCATAACGGATGCAAAGACACACGAAAAGCGGGATGCAAGCCATGGACGGCGTTACAGTCATCGATCACCCTCTCGTTCAGCACAAGCTGACCATCATGCGGAAAAAGGAAACCTCAACGGCCGGTTTCCGTCGCCTGCTTCGGGAAATTTCGACATTGCTCTGCTACGAGGTGACACGCGACCTCGAAATGACGCATGAGACGATCGAAACGCCGATGACGAAGATGGAAGCGCCAATTCTTGAGGGCAAGAAACTGGTTTTCGCATCGATCCTTCGTGCGGGCAACGGATTGCTGGAAGGCATGCTTGATCTGGTGCCCTCGGCGCGTGTTTCGCATGTTGGCGTTTATCGCGATCATGAAACGCTGGAAGCGATCGAGTATTTTTTCAAGGCGCCCGAAGATATCGCTGAGCGTCTCGTTATCATCGTTGATCCGATGCTTGCCACCGGGAATTCAGCGATTGCCGCAATCGACCGGCTGAAAGAACGCGGCGTTACCAATATGCGCTTTCTATGCCTGCTCGCTGCCCCGGAAGGCATTAAAAAATTCCGCGAAAGCCATCCCGATGTTCCCGTTTATACAGCGTCAATCGACAGCCATCTGAATGAAAAAGGCTATATCGTTCCCGGCCTCGGCGATGCGGGTGACCGGATGTACGGAACCAAGTAAAAGCCGGTCATTCTCCGGCTTTTTGAAGCAGCTGCAGCGCGTCGGTATCAAGTTCGATGTCCGGCGCGCGGAACAGGCTTTGCAGCTGTTCTGGTTTGGAGGCGCTGGCAATGGGGGCGGTCACACCGCGCCGGGTCATGAGCCAGGCAAGTGCAATACTGGCCGGGTGCTCGCCGGCCTCCTTTGAAACGATCTCAAGCGCTTTCAGGATTCGCTCACCGCGTTCATCGAAATACTTGCCGACAGCGCTTTCGCGGGCGACGCCTCTGATGTCATCCGATGATTTGTATTTACCAGTCAGGAAGCCTGCCGCGAGGCTGAAATACGGGATCACGCCGATATCGTGCTCGACACACAGTTCGGCGAGCGCGCCCTCGAATCCGTCACGGGTGTAGAGATTGTATTCTGGCTGAAGAACATCATAGCGCGCTCGGCCAGTGTGTTCTGCAATACGAAGTGCTTCTTCCAGCTGCCCGGCATCGAGGTTGGAGCCGCCGATGGCCCGCACCTTCCCCTGTTCTCTTAATCTGGTGAACGCTCCGATCGTCTCGTCATAAGACGTGTTCTCATCGGGCCAGTGCGCAAGGTAGACATCGATATAGTCTGTCTTAAGGCGGCTCAGAGAATCCTCAACGGCCTGAAGAATCCATTTCTCGCTGAGTCCCTTCTTTTCGGGTGCCATTTCCGAACCGACCTTGGTGATGATCACAACATCATCGCGCGCGACGGAACTGCGCTGTAGCCAGTCTCCTATGATGGTTTCAGATTCGCCGCCCTTGTTGCCCGGAACCCAGGCGGAATAGATATCTGCGGTATCGATCGCATTGAAGCCTGCCTCGATAAAGCGGTCCAGAAGATCAAACGATGTCTTCTCATCGGCGGTCCAGCCAAACACGTTGCCGCCGAAGACGACCGGCGCGATTTCGATGCCGGTCCGGCCCAGCGTTCGTTTTTGCATAATCTCCTCCATGGTCATCGGTGCGCGCATAGCCCTGCGCTTTGTTCGGTTTAAGCCTAGGCGCCGTTAAGATTAATGACAATGAAAAGCATCAGTTCCATAGCCGGTCATGGCTTGCACCGGCCGCATACCATTCCTATGCTCTTTGGGATGAATGGTGAGGAACAATAATCATGCTTCGTTTTGGAATTTTATCGACGGCCAAAATCGGTCGCGAACTGGTCGCACCTGCCATTGCTGATGCTGGCAATGCTGTGATCTCTGCTGTTGCCAGCCGGGATAAGGAGCGCGCACGCGCCATGGCAGATCGTTTTGGCGCCGGGCACGCTTTCGGTTCATATGAAGAGATGCTGGAAAGCGATGTGATCGATGCGGTCTATATTCCGTTGCCGACGTCACAACATGTGGAATGGGCCATCAGGGCGGCGGATGCAGGCAAGCATGTTCTCGTCGAAAAGCCACTGGCTTTGAAGGCCGACGAGATTGCGCCCGTTATCGCCGCGCGTGATCGCAACAAGGTGCTGATCAGCGAAGCCTTCATGGTGACCTATTCTCCGGTCTGGAAGAAGGTCCGCTCATTGATTGCAGAGGGGGCGATTGGTGATCTGGTGCAGGTTCAGGGGGCGTTTTCCTACTTTAACAAAGACGCTGAAAATATGCGCAATAAGCCTGAGCTTGGCGGTGGAGGTCTGCCTGATATCGGGGTTTATCCAACAGTGACGACACGTTTTGCCACAGGCCAGGAGCCTGAGCAGGTGCAGGCAACGGTGCGCTTCGACAAGGCATTCGGAACTGATGTTTACGCTTCGGTTCGAGCAGCCTTTAAGGATTTTGAGCTGAGCTTCTATATCTCCACCCAGCTTGCCAACCGTCAGACGATGGCCTTTCATGGCACAAAGGGGCTGATCGACGTGACCGCTCCGTTCAATGCCAATCGCTGGGGGGAGGAAAGCGTTCTGCTTTCCAACCAGTCCCATTCTGAAACGCAGATCTTTCGTTTTCAGGACAGTCGCCAGTATATGCTGCAGGTTGAGGCGTTTGCACACGCCGCTGCCGGTGAAAAAGCGGAGATCTTTACGCTTGAACAGTCAGTGAAGAACCAGAAACTGATTGATGCGATCTATCGCGCCGGAGAAAAAGACGGTTGGCAGACAGTCTGAGTGCCACCTGATTTTTAAACGGAAGCCGCTGTTTGCCGGATGGCGGTTTCCGATTTTCGTGGATAGGCCGTGTCGGGGATGATGCTGACAAAATCCTTCGCTAAACTAAGTCCATGAACGATTTATTCTCAGCCGATTCGGCAACCAATCTGACGGAGTTTACCGTTTCCGAGCTTTCCGGCTCGATCAAGCGGACTATTGAGGACCGCTTTGACCGTATACGTCTGCGTGGCGAAATCTCTGGCTATCGCGGCCCGCATTCATCTGGTCATGCCTATTTTTCTTTGAAGGATGAGCGCGCGCGCATTGATGCTGTGGTCTGGCGCGGTGCTTTTTCGAAGATGAAGATCAAGCCGGAAGAGGGTATGGAAGTCATCGCTACAGGCAAGGTGACAACCTTTCCCGGCGCTTCGAAATACCAGATCATGATCGAGACGCTGGAACCTGCCGGTGCTGGTGCGCTGATGGCACTGCTGGAAGAGCGCCGGAAAAAACTGGCAGCCGAGGGGCTCTTTGATGAGGCGCACAGAAAGCCGCTGCCTTTCATGCCGCACGTTGTCGGTGTTATTACCTCGCCAACAGGAGCGGTTATCCGCGATATCCTGCATCGGATCACGGATCGCTTTCCCGTTCATGTGGTTGTCTGGCCGGTTAAAGTGCAGGGAGAAGGTTCCGGCGATGCTGTTGCCGCTGCCATTCGCGGCTTTAATGCAGCCGTTCCCGGCGGGCCGGTGGCGCGCCCGGATGTGCTGATTGTGGCGCGCGGCGGCGGTTCTCTTGAAGACCTTTGGGGCTTTAATGATGAGGCGGTGGTGCGGGCGGCCTATGAAAGCGATATTCCGCTGATTTCTGCCGTCGGTCATGAAACCGACTGGACGCTGATCGACCATGCTGCCGATTATCGCGCGCCGACACCCACGGGGGCAGCAGAGCGGGCAGTACCTGTCAAAGCCGAGCTTGTCGCCAATCATGCGCGCACTGTTGCAAGACTTGCTTCGGCGATGACGCGCCTGACGGACTTTCGCCGGCAGCGGTTGACAGGGCTTGCGCGGGGGCTGCCGTCGATCGATCAGATACTGGCACTGCCGCGCCGCCGGTTTGATGAAGCAGCCCTCAGGCTGACACGTGCGCTGGAACTCAATACCATCAACAAACGCCGAGCCTTTGAAGGACGGGCCGCCGGGCTTTCTGCGCTGCCGCGCCGTCTTGCAATGATGGTCGAGCGGGATCGCGAGCGGCTTGGTGTTTTAACCCGCAGGGCCGATACAGCCATGAATGCCGATTTCAAGGCGCGCCGCGCCGCCATTGCCGGGCAGGAGCGGGTGCTGAATTCGCTGTCTTACAAGAACGTTCTCTCGCGTGGCTTTGCTGTTGTGCGCGACGAGAACAATGTACCTCTGCCGCGTGCTTCCGGTCTTGGTGATCGGGTAAGGGTCGAAATCGAATTTGCCGATGGTCGCGTCAGTGCGATTACCGGTGCAGGGGCGCCAGATGCGCAAGCCGCTTCTGTGTCTGAACCAGAGGTACCGCTGAAAGCTGAACCTGATGCGGCAAAAAAGCCAGTTGCAAAAAAGAAGAAAACCCGGAATCCTCCCGAGCAGGGCAGCCTGTTTTGATGTGAATGTGAGATATGGCTGCTGTAAGCCCTGATGTTTCACAAGGTTCCGGTTGGAAAAGGCGTATTCCTGTCTGCCGGACAGGTTTATCCGGATCGGGATAAAACCGTCGTTTTGCCGCGATGTTGTCTCCCGGTCCTCAGCCTTTGAAAAGACGACCGGATTTTGATGCGTATTCTTCTTGTTCTGGCCCATCCGCTGGCCGAAAGTTTTAATGCGGCTATTGCAGTTGAAATCAGAAAAGCCTTGTCCGAAAACGGTCATGAGGTCGATTTTCTCGATCTCTATGCCGAAGACTTTGATCCCCGCTTAAGTGCTTCCGAGCGGCGTGGCTATTACGATGATCCTTATGATAGTTCTGGTGTCGATGATATTGCCCGCCGCATTCGCACCGCAGATGGTCTGTTTCTGGTGTTCCCGCAGTGGAGCTTCAATATGCCAGCGATGATGAAGGGGTTTTTCGACCGTATTTTTGCCCCCGGTATCGGCTTTGAGCACAATCCCACCGGCGGGCTTATCAAGCCAGCGCTCGGCAATCTGGATTATGTCTGGGCCTTTACCACCACCGGCACGCCCTGGTGGGTGGTCAATCTTTACATGGGACATCCGGTCCGGCGACTTTTGAAGCGCGGCACACGCTCATACTGCCCGAAAATGCCGGGGTTTCGCATGGTCAATATGCATGGCGTCGACAGTTCAACCGACCGGCAAAGAAAAGCCCACCTCAAGCGGGTGAGGCGGGCTGTTTTATCTTTAAAATAGATCGCAGGGTCTGGCCCTCAATCGGCCCATTCACCACCGCGCATAACCGGAGTCGCATTCCCATCGGCATCGATGCCATCGATATCGGTCTTGTCGGAACCGATCATCCAGTCGATATGGATCAATGATGCGTTGCCGCCCTTGGCTGCGATTTCATCGGCAGAAAGCGATGCGCCGTTCAGGAAGCATTTTGAGTAGCACTGGCCGAGTGCGATGTGGCAAGAGGCGTTTTCATCAAATAGCGTGTTGTAAAACAGGATGCCACTCTGGGAAATCGGAGAGGAGTGGGGCACAAGCGCCACTTCACCCAGATGCCGAGCGCCTTCATCTGTATCCAGAACCTTGTTCAGCACATCGCCACCCCTGGCCGCGGCAGCGTGAACAATCTTGCCTTTTTCAAACTGGACGCGGATATCATCAATCAGCGTACCCTGGTGGGAAAGCGGTTTTGTCGAGGAAACATGGCCTTCCACGCGCAGCCGGTGCGGTGTCGTGAACACTTCCTCGGTCGGGATGTTCGGATTGCAGATGATTCCGTTTTTGGCTGGAGAGGCGCCACCCTGCCATTCGTGGTCATCGGCCAGACCGATGGTCAGGTCTGTGCCAGGACCGGTGTAACGCAGTGCTGAAAACCGCTTGCCATTCAGCCAGGAAGAACGAGCGTGCAGGGTATCGTTATGCTCTTTCCAGGCAGCAACCGGATCGGGCTGGTCAACGCGCGACGCGGCGAAGATTGCCCGCGCCAGCTTGGCCACGGCCATGCCATCCGGATCACCTGGGAACACGGTCTTGGCCCACGCGAGTGAAGGGTACGAGACGATATTCCAGTTGATGTCGAAATTGGCAATTTTCTCGAGCGCTGGCTTGTAGGCGGTGGAGTTTGCACGGTTCGCCCGCGAGACCTTCTCCGGATCCTGAGCGGCCAGAAGCATCGGATTGTCACCGGAGATCGCAAGGCGCGCAGCACCATTGGCATAGGCTTTCCCCATGCCTTCATAAAGCCAGCCAGCGGCCTTGTCGAAGCTGGCATCGTTTGCGTTTTCAAAGCGTTCCAGTGTGGATTCCGGGTCGGAGTAAATCGTGGTGACCACCCCCGCACCTGCCTTATAAGCATGACGTGTAATCAAACGGGCCAGCGGTTGCGCTTCAATCGGCGCCGTCATGATCAGGTCCTGGCCGTCTTCGAGGTTAAGGCCGACCCTGACGGCGACTTCGGCCAGTTTTTCCAGCTTTTTCGTATTGATCGGGTGGGGAAGCTTGGTTTCGCCGGTCATGACTGCCTCATGCTAGTGGTTTCTGCTGTATGACTATCTAGTGCGTCTTGCCATGAAATTGAAGCGCCATGGTGCAACCCAAGTCTTGGATTAGCGCCGGAACGGGCCGGTTTATTTCGGCCTTTCGCGCTCGCTCAGGCAACCACGCCGGTGCTTATGGCTGAAAGTGCGCTCACAGCGTCGGCCGGGGCAAGCTTTACCTGCAAACCACGCTGGCCACCATTCATGATAATATAGGGTTCTGAAAGCGCCTTTTCCTCAAATACGACCGGCAGGCGCTTTCTCTGGCCAAACGGCGAGATGCCGCCAACATGATATCCGGACAGCCGTTCCGCATCATGTGCTTCAAGCATGTGAGCATGTTTGCCGCCGAAAGCTGCAGCCAGCTTTTTCATCGAAACTTCCGCGTTGGAGGGCACTACTGCGCATACCGGCTTGCCATCGACATCGGCCATCAGTGTTTTCAACACTCGGTCTGCCGGCTCGCCAATGGCTTCTGCCGCTTGCAGGCCAACCTTGAAGGCGTTTGGGTCATAGTCATATTGCTGGACGGTGAAGGTGACTCCAGCTTTGTTCAGAAACTGTGTTGCCCGAGTTGTTTTCGCCATGATCCTCAGTCCGTTTCGAAGAAACTTGCATAGGCATCGGGCTTGAAACCGATCAGTATGGCATCGTCCTTCTCAAGCACAGGACGCTTGATCATGGACGTTTGTTCAAGCATCAGCAAAATCGCGCTCTCGCGCGTAAGGTTCTCTTTTTTATCGTCGGGCAATTTTCGAAATGTCATGCCGGTCTTGTTCAGGACCTTTTCCCAGCCCGCCTTGCTGCACCAGTCTTCCAGATGATCCCGTTCGATCCCGGCCTTTTTGTAGTCGTGGAAGGTGTAATCGATCCCTCGCTCATCAAGCCAGGTCCAGGCTTTCTTCATGGTGTTGCAGTTCTTGATACCATAGAGCGTGACAGACATGGGCTTGCCTTCAGAAAGGTTTCAGACTGACACTGGCTATAGCAAGCAGGAGGTCATGAAAAAAGCCCGGTTTTCGACCGGGCTTTCAAATCCTCAAAACAGTTCAGATTGTCATTCGTTGATCAGGCGTTTCAGAAGCTCAACTTCCTGCGAAAGCTTTGAGTCCTGATCCAGAAGATCTTCGATTTTGCGCACGGCATGTAGCACCGTGGTGTGATCACGACCGCCAAACCGGCGACCGATTTCCGGGAAAGAGCGCGGCGTCATGGTTTTTGCCAGAAACATTGCAATCTGGCGCGGCTTGACGATGACGCGGGTGCGCCGGTTGGATACAAGCTCCTGCCGTGTCACGCAGTAATGGCGGGCAACAACGCGCTGAATATCCTCGATGCGCACACGTTTCGGTTCTCCGGTGCCCACAAGGTGAACAAGCAGCTCATCTACACGTTCGATCGAAAGGTCTGGTTCAAACGAACGACGGAACAGAAGCTGGTTGAAGGCACCTTCGAGTTCACGACCGCTGGCCGTAACCTTGGAGGCAACGTGTTCCAGTACTTCAGCAGGAATATCGATGGATGGATCGTCAGTCTGAGCCTGTGACAGACGGCGCTTCAGCATTTCAAGGCGCATCTGATAGTCCGGTGCTTCGATCTCCAGCGATACACCGCCGGTCAGGCGTGAACGCACACGTGGATCAAGCGATTCCAGCTCCCAAGGAGCTCGATCGGCAGCAACGACAACCTGTTTAGCGCTATCCAGAAGCGTATTCAGCAGATGGCAAAATTCGTGCTGGATCATCTTGCCCTGCAGGAATTGCATATCGTCGATAACCAGAAGATCGATATTGCGCAGCGAATCCTTCAGCGTCAGTGCATCATTATCCCGAATGGCGGAGGCAAACTTCCACATGAAGTATTCTGCCGTCAGATAGACCACACGCGGCTGTTCCGGGGCATTGATTGCCGCATTGGCAATGGCCTGCAACAGGTGTGTTTTGCCAAGGCCAACAGAGGAATGGATAAACAACGGGTTGAAGCGCACGGCGGCGGAGCCGGATTCAACCACAGCCTGGGCGGCTGCCAGCGCTACGCGATTGGAGGCGCCCATGACAAAGCTGTCAAAGGTGAAGTAGGGATCAAGCGGGGAGCCGAAGACTGTCGTCGCACCACCGCCGGCAGAACGCTGCGTCGGGCTTTCAGGTTCCGGCATAAGGGGCTGATTGGCAGCCTGCGCGCGGGAGGCCGGACGGATTGAGCTTGCTGGTCGCTCCGAGGCCGCCGCTTTGGGCTTTTCTGCAACAGGTTGAGGCCGCGGTGAGCGCGTGGCAGAGCGAACCAGAACCTCGACTTTGAGGACATGCGGGCGTTCAGACTGAGCCAGTTCGGTCATCAGATCGATGTAGTGGTTGTTGATCCAGGATTTCAGGAACGCGGTCGGGACAGAAAAACGCAGTACGCTCTTGGATGCCGTATGCAGTTTCAGCCGGCCAAACCAGCTGGCGTAGATATCAGCACCGACATGCGCTTTCAGCGCAACACAAAAGCGCTCGAAGAAAACATCGTCGCCTTCATCCGGCTCGGTTTGCATGGGCATGGAAGACGCCTGCGCGCCATGCTGCTCTCCCGAAATCTCCGCATCATTGTTAAGCCGGGAGGCCACCACTCTCATTTTCATTTTGCCGCCTTTCGAAGTCATCACCCCGGCGCAGACAGCTTGCGTGTCCGTCGCCGTTTATCATTCTGCCGTTTTGCTCGGCTTTTATAATTCTCCCGGCCATGGCTGACCGGGTTGCCTGACTGTTCAGTGTTATCTCCGGCCCTCGTTGCCGGACACGACTCTGAGTGTCAGGTTATTATTCGCTCTTTTTGTCTTTCCTTCTGCATTGTCTCTCCCCTCGTTGTCGGTGCCTGAAAAAGGCACAAAAAGTCCCCGTCGGCATTTCATGCTGAAACACCGAAGATCAATCAGAAGATGTTGGGAAAACGAAACCAGGAAGCTTCGCCTCCAGCTTTCGGATGACAGCATACATTGAGGAATGCATGCCCCTTCCATTCGAATGGAAGCTCAACCCGTCCGCTGTTCTGAAAAGCATTTAGGCAAGAATGGACATCGATTTCAACAGGGATTTTTTGGCGAAGCGGCTCTGCTTGCATTGACTCTGATAGCCGTTTTTGACTCGTAAAACGGGTGAAACGAAGAATCGCTTTTGAATCAACGAGATTCATTTTTTACTGAAATCAGATGTGGGATTCTGCCTTCGAAAAAATAATTTGGCTTGACATGAAATTGAGTTGAAGAACGTCTCAGGAATCGGGAGAAAATATGGCCTTCTCCCGTAAAGGTTTGATTTTAAGGGAAAAAGCTCGTCATTTTGATGACATGATCCTGAAATGTAGATGTCACAATAGCCAAGCCATTCAGACATAACAAAAAAACCCGGCCTGAAAGCCGGGTTCTTCGAAAACATGTAATTTAAAACGTTCTCAGGCAGAGATTGCCTTTACGCGCTGGGCAAGACGGGAAACTTTCCGCGATGCTGTATTGCGGTGAAGAACGCCCTTGCCAGCGGCACGTGCAAGCTCCGGCTCGGCGAGCTGCAGGGCAGCCTTTGCCTGATCAGCGTTACCGGAAGCGATTGCTTCTTCGACCTTGCGTACGAAACCACGAACACGCGAACGACGTGTTTTGTTGATGGCGGTACGGCGGGCCATTTTGCGGGTCGCCTTTTTCGCCGAAGTTGTATTTGCCATGTTAGTCTCTCTTCGAATTCTGTCGCGCTCCTGTCACGGCTGAACACCGCGAAAGGCGCAGATCACTTTTGTGACGGGAGCCATTGATCAAGCTTTAAAAGCTTTCAATACTGTGGGCGGCGATATAACGGCTTCCGTGGCTTCCGTCAATGCGCAAAAGCGAGGAATCCGGTGAATAGCCGGTTCATAAGGACTTTTCGGGCTTTTGAAGGCCATTGTCATTGTCTTTATGGTGATCAGGCTTAAACTTCAACACCGAGTTCCTGCAATACGAATGCAGGCGATTCTTCAGATATCTTACCCTTAAGGACCGGCTATGCGTGTCACCGTCTTTTCCGCCAAGCCCTATGACGAAGAGTTTCTTAAACATGCAAATGAAGACCGGCATGATCTGGTTTTCACAGAAGCACCTTTGCATGCGCCAACTGCGAAACTGGCAGCCGGATCGATAGCAATCTGCGCCTTCGTCAACGACGACCTTGGCGCGTCGACCCTCTCGGAACTGCAAAAAGCAGGTGTCGGGTTGATTGCGCTGCGTTGCGCCGGGTTTAACCGGCTGGATCTTTCAGCCGCTGACCGGTTTGGCATTCATGCCGCCCGCGTTCCATCTTATTCTCCTTATGCCATTGCCGAGCATACGCTGGCCCTGGCGATGACGCTGAACCGGAAGATACACCGGGCCTATAACCGGGTCAGAGAGGGGAATTTCGCACTTAACGGCCTTCTGGGGTTTGATCTGCATGGCAAGACGATTGGTGTTGTCGGAACCGGTGGTATCGGCCGTAACGTCATTCGCGCATTTTCCGGCTTCGGCTGCAAGATTATTGCGTTCGACCCTTATCCCAATGACGAGGCCAAGGCTCTTGGCGCGCGCTACGTGGATAAGGATGAACTGATGGAGAAGGCTGAGATCATATCTCTGCACTGCCCGCTGACGCCCGATACACGGCATTTCATTGATGAAGATGCGATTGACGCCATGCAGCGCTGCAAGATGCTGATCAATACCAGTCGCGGCGGTGTGATCGACACGCTGGCGGTGATTGAAGGGCTGAAGTCCGGCAAGATCGGATCGCTGGCATTGGATGTTTATGAAGAAGAAGAAGACCTGTTCTTCCGTGACCTGTCTTCCACTGTCATCCGCGATGATATTTTTGCCCGCCTTCTGACCTTTCCGAATGTGCTGATTACCGGACATCAGGGCTTCTTCACGCAGGAAGCGCTGATCAATATCGCTCACACGACGATTGCCAATATCTCCGCTTATGAAGACAACGGCGAAGCATTGCACCCGATCACGATGCGCTGATACCTCAGCCCTTCTGGCAGGCAGGGCAGTAAAACGTTGAACGACCCGACTGAACGGCGCGCGTAATCGTGCCGTTGCAGTCTTGATGGCGGCAGGCTGTGCCGGTCCGGTCATAGACTGAGAAGGCGTGCTGGAAGTAGCCAAGCGTCCCGTCGGTTTTGCGGTGGTCCCTCAGTGTTGAGCCTCCGGCGTCAATGGCCTCGGCAATGACGTTGCGAATTGCGGGGACAAGGCGCTGAAGACCTGCCGCTGGCTTCCCCTTGGCCGTCACCAGATGTCCGGCAGCCCGGAATGGAGAAAGCCGAGCGCGCCAGAGCGCTTCACAGACATAAATATTGCCAAGCCCGGCAATATTGCGCTGATCCAGCAGGGCAGACTTGATTGCCTGGGTCTTGCCGGCAAAACGGCTGGCAAGAAAATCGGCGTCAAGGGTATTTCCGGTCGGCTCTGGGCCAAGACTGAAAAAGCTCGGGTCGTCTTCAAGCGCGGCACGTTCAACCAGTTTCATGAAGCCGAACCGGCGCGGGTCGTTATAAATGACACGGCATCTCTCGCCATTTCGACTCAGGTGAAAAATGACGTGATCATGCTGTGACAATTGTCCGCGCGGGATATGAAAGTCTCCCGGTGTTGTCGTGGCTGTGTCGTTCTCCACTCTGTAGGAACCCGACATGCCGAGATGCGCAATGATGGTTTTGCCATTATCGAGGTCGATCAGAAGATATTTGGCCCGTCGGCCCAATGCCAAAATATCGTGTGTTTCCGTCTGGCCGGCAAAGTTGGCAGGAAACGGAAAGCGCAGGTCTGCCCGGCGGAGTTCCAGCCGTTCCAGCCGGCTTCCCTCCATGGCCGGCGCCAGTCCACGGCGTACAGTTTCGACTTCTGGCAGTTCCGGCATGGTTTTTTAAAGCCTTTGACGTTTCGCTTTGGTTCATTTCGGTTTATAGCCGCTTCAGACAGAAGGCTGCCTTCCCGAGAGCAGCCGTGATAGCGCATTGATTTTGATTTCGCTATGGTCTTGACCTATCTGTTCCCGGGAGAAGATGAGGTGCACAATATGGCGGAAAACCGGACCAGAGCCGATGGTGGCATGGCAACATCCTTTGGTTTTAAAGATGTTGCTGATGGAGACAAGCAGCCGCTTGTCAATGATGTCTTTCACAAGGTCGCCAAGCGCTATGACATGATGAATGATCTGATGTCGGCAGGGCTGCACCGGGCGTGGAAAGATGCCATGATTTCTGCGCTCAATCCGCCGCCGGATCCTGAATACAGGATTCTTGATGTGGCTGGCGGAACCGGCGATATTGCATTTCGTATCGTTGAGGCGTCCCGCAAGATGGCGAAGGCGACCGTGCTGGATATCAATGGTTCCATGCTTTCCGTCGGTGAAGACCGGGCAAAAAAGAAAGGCCTTGCTGAAAACTGCACCTTTGTGGAGGCCAATGCAGAAGAACTGCCTTTTGAAGACAAGACCTTCGATGCCTATACCATTGCGTTTGGCATTCGAAATGTACCGCATATCGACAAGGCGTTGTCGGAAGCCTACCGTGTTTTGAAACGTGGTGGCCGTTTGCTCGTGCTGGAATTTTCCGAGGTTGAGGCACCGATTCTCGATAAGGTCTATGATCTCTGGTCGTTCAATGCGATCCCTGCCATTGGCAAGGTCGTGGCTGGTGATGGAGAGCCTTATCGTTATCTGGTCGAATCGATCCGCAAGTTTCCCAATCAGGGTGATTTTGCGAAAATGATTGAACGCGCAGGGTTTTCGCGCGTGAAGTACACAAATTACTCAAGTGGCATCGCCGCCCTTCATTCCGGCTGGAAGCTCTAGGTCTCAGGCAGTTTTATGAGTGCATTCCGATCCTATATGAACCTTCTCGGCGTTGGCTGGGTGTTGATGCGCGAAGGCGTGATCAATGCCCTGCCGTCGGATGGTTTGCCGCCACTGGTGAAGCTGGCGAAAACCATGATGGTGCCACTGGCGCGCCCGAAGGCGCGTAAAGAGGCCCGATCTGACCGGATCGGCAAGGCCGTTGCTCGCCTCGGCCCGTCTTATGTGAAGATGGGCCAGTTTCTCGCGACCCGGCCTGATGTCGTGGGGGATGGCTTTGCCAATGATCTGGCCCAGCTTCAGGACCGGATGCCTTTTTTCCCCACCGAGGCCTCCAAATCCACCATCAAAGGCTCGCTCGGGCGTCCGGTTGATGAGCTTTACACACGCTTTGATGGTCCGATCGCGGCTGCCTCGATTGCGCAAGTGCATCCTGCAGAAGTGAAGGCTGCTGATGGCTCCACCCGGAAAGTCGCGGTCAAGGTGATCCGCCCAGGTATCCGTCAGCGTTTCAATGAAGATCTTGGCGCGATGTATCTGGTTGCAGGGCTTCAGGAGCGTTTTGTGCGTTCCAGCCGCCGTTTGCGTCCGGTGGAGGTTACACGCACGCTCGAACGCACGACCAAGATCGAGATGGATTTGCGTCTGGAAGCTGCGGCGATTTCCGAGATGACGGAGAATACCGCCGGCGATCCGGGCTTTCGTCTGCCGAAAGTCGATTGGGAGCGTACCGGCCGCGATGTCGTTACCATGGAATGGATCGATGGTATCAAGATGTCGGATATTGAGGCCCTGCGCGCCTCAGGGCATAACCTGGAGGAGCTGGCAGTCACTCTGATCCAGTCCTTCCTGCGCCACACGCTGCGCGATGGCTTTTTCCATGCCGATATGCACCCCGGCAATCTGTTCGTTGACCCGGACGGGATGATCGTCGCAGTCGATATGGGCATTGTCGGGCGTCTGGGCAAAAAGGAACGCCGGGTTCTCGCAGAAATCCTTTATGGCTTTATTACGCGCGATTACATGCGCGTCGCCGAAGCGCACTTTGAAGCCGGTTATGTTCCTGCCCACCACGACAAGGCCTCTTTTGCACAGGCTATCCGCGCGATTGGTGAGCCGATCCACGGCCAGTCAGCTGAGACCATTTCTATGGGTAAACTGCTGACGCTGTTGTTCGAGATTACCGAAATCTTCGATATGTCGACCCAGACACAGCTGATCAACCTCCAGAAAACCATGGTGGTTGTTGAAGGCGTGTCGCGCATGCTGGATCCGCATTTCAATATGTGGAAGGCGTCTGAGCCTGTCGTGTCGAAGTGGATTGAGGATAACCTGGGCCCCAAACGCGTTCTTGACGATATGCGTGAAGGCCTGAAAGCGGCGTTGAAACTGGCCGAGGCTGTGCCGGAAATTGCTGACAAGACCGAGAAGTTTCACAATGAGATCATTGCGATGAGTGAGAATGGCTTGCGCTTTGATGAGGCAACAGCTGATGCGATTGGCCGCGCTGAAGCGCGCCATACACGCTCTGGCCGGGCAGCGCTGTGGCTGGTCGTGCTGGTGCTCGTTTACCTTGCAGGGCTGGCAACTTTCGGGCTGTTCGCTTAGGCGGCCGGCAAGCTCTGTTTTTGTTTTTCAATCGGGAGAGAGTGAATGCGCATAGGCGGACGCCTGGCGGGTGCCATTGAAGTTCTGGAAGATGTCGAAACGCGGCGCCGACCGATTGCCAATGCGCTGAAAGACTGGGGTACTGCCCACCGTTTTGCAGGTTCCGGTGACCGCGCGGCCATAGGCAATATTGTCTATGATGCGCTGCGGCTGAAACTTTCGCATGCCTGGATGATGGATAGTGATGCTCCCTCAGCGCTGGCCCATGCGGTGTTTTTCCGGCAGTGGGGGTTTACGCCAGAGACACTCGCGGCAAAGCTTGAGGGTGATAAGTTCGCACCTGCGCCACTGGCGCAAGAGACGCTTCAGGCTTTTGCAAACCGTGATCTGGCCGATGCTCCGGACTATATTCGGGGAGATTTGCCGGAATGGATTCTGCCTGCATTTCAGGAAAATTTCGGTGAAGGATGGCTTTCAGAGGCTGAAGCGCTGAATCGGCGTCCACCGCTGGATCTGAGAGTCAACACGCTGAAGGCCACACCTGAGAAGGTGAAGAAGGCGCTGTCGCGTGCCGGTGCTGAATTTGCCAAGATCGCGCCGGATGGCTTGCGCATCACCCCCGGCGAGGGGGCAGACCGGTTGCCCAATGTTACCGCAGAGCTTGCCTTCCAGAAAGGCTGGTTCGAAGTGCAGGATGAAGGTTCTCAAATTGTTGCAGCACTCGCCTGTGCCGAAAGTGGCCAGCAGGTGCTGGATTACTGCGCCGGTGGTGGCGGAAAGACGCTCGCACTGTCGGCTTTTATGGAAAATGCCGGACAGATTCATGCCTATGATGCCGACCGCACACGACTGGCGCCGATAATAGAGCGGTTGCGCCGTGCCGGAACCCGCAATGTTCAGGTCCATGATGCCGCTTCCGGTCTGGAGGGCATGGAGGGCCGGTTTGACCGGGTGCTGATCGATGCACCCTGCACGGGCACCGGCACCTGGCGCCGCCGTCCTGATATCAAGTGGCGGCTTTCGGAAAAGAACCTTGAGGAGCGCACAGCCCAACAGGCTGAGGTTCTGGATTCCGCTTGTGGCTATGTGAAGCCGGGCGGATTGATTTCCTATGTCACCTGCTCTCTGCTGCCGTCTGAAAACCAGAACCAGATTGAGCGTTTTCTTGAACATAACAATCAGTTTGAAATCGTTTCGCTACAAGAGGTTTGGTCCGGGCAGTTTCCATCCGCCGGGACGAGTCCGCACTTTTCAGCAGCTGGCTTTGCAACCCTGACGCCTGCGAAAACCGGTACAGATGGTTTCTTTTCGGCACTTTTGCGCCGAAAGAGCTGAAATGGGCCGATATTGACGATTGTCAGGTTTTGGTTTCATCAACTGTAGATATGTGAAATTTCTAACCTGATTATTTGACACAAGTTTCTTTTTCCTTCATTTAAACCGTTACAGGAGATGATGTTTGTCTTCTTTGAAGGAGAGGGATTTATGACAGCAACGACGAAGATGCGCGCTGCTTTGGCGGCCTTTGCCGCTTCGACAGTTCTGACCGCTATGCCGGTCATGGCTCAGGATGTAACGCCGCAAACGGTAGTGGACCACTACGCTGATGTTGCGCATGCAAAATATGAAGATTCGCTGATTACAGCCAAAGCGCTCGACAGTGCCATTGATGCTTTTCTGGCAGAGCCGAGCGAAGAGACGCTCGCTGCCGCAAAGGAAGCATGGATTATCGCGCGCGTTCCCTACCAGCAGACAGAAGTTTACCGCTTCGGTAATCCGGCTGTTGATGACTGGGAAGGGAAGGTCAATGCATGGCCGCTTGACGAGGGTCTGATCGACTATGTCGATGCTTCCTACGGCATGGAAAGCGATGTGAACGGACTTTACACCGCCAACGTGATCGCCAATCCTGAAATTCAGATCAATGGCGAGACGGTTGACGCCAGCGAAATCACGCCGGAGCTTCTGGCCAACACGCTGCATGAAGCCGGTGAGATCGAGGCCAATGTAGCCACCGGCTACCATGCCATTGAATTCCTCCTGTGGGGGCAGGATCTGAATGGCACGGATGCCGGAGCCGGGGAGCGTCCCTACACCGATTACAGCCTTGAAGACTGCACCAACGGCAATTGCGACCGCCGTGCAGCCTATCTGTCTGCTGCTTCCGAACTTCTGATCGCGGATCTGGAAGATATGGTTGCGGCCTGGGAAGAGGGCGGCGAAGCTTATAGCTATGTTACGGAGAACCCTGCAACCGGCCTTTCTGCCATCCTCACGGGTATGGGTTCGCTTTCCTATGGTGAGCTGGCCGGTGAACGCATGAAGCTGGGTCTTTTGCTCCACGATCCGGAAGAAGAACATGATTGCTTCTCGGACAACACGCATGCTTCGCATCTTAACGACGCCATCGGCATCTTCCAGGCCTATACCGGCGACTATACCCGCGTAGACGGTACGGAAATCACAGGCCCGTCTGTTTCCGATCTTGTTGTTGCAAACGACCCGGCACTGGACAAGGAAATCCGCGTCAAGCTGATCGATACGGTTGAAGCGATGGAAGCCATGGCTGCCCGCGCTGAAGAGGTTGAGGCCTACGATCAGATGATCGGCGAAGGCAATACCGAAGGCAATGCCGTTGTGCAGGCGGCTATCGACGGCCTGATTGCTCAGACGCCATCGATTGAGCGCGCCATCGCGTCTCTGGAGCTTGGCCAGATCGAACTTGAAGGGTCCGACAGCCTCGACAATCCCGACGCTGTTTTCCAATAAGATTAAGAACAGCGCCCTGCCGGATTCCGCGGCAGGGCGTCTTTTTCAGGTGATGTGAAGTCCGATGCTGAATATGCATTTCCGAACGGTTTGTCTGGCGGCGCTTGCCGCTTGTTTTGGTTTTTCTGCCGGTCTGGCCGAAGAATTGCCTCTTCCGCAGACACGCACCGATCTGTCTGACAAAGACAAGGCGCGGGTGGAGGGTGTCACCCGCCCGACGACGGATTTCTCCAAGGCCGAACGGTTTGAAACCATGCAGGGTGGTGCAGCCACAACCAAGGCCACAGTGAACCGGAATGTGTTTTCCCAGTCTTCCGATAATATCACCTTTGCAGAAGAAGAAACGTTCAAGCTGGGCAATGCCCTGTTTCGTAAATTCTGGGTGTCCTCGCCGTCGTCCACGCAAGCCTCTGATGGTCTTGGCCCACTGTTCAACGCGCGCTCATGCCAGAGCTGTCATTTAAAGGATGGGCGCGGTCATCCGCCTGAAGGCGACAGCGACACCACTTCGATGTTCCTGCGACTGGCGCGACCGGCGCGCACGCCGGAAGAGCAGGCGAAAATCGATAATTTCGAGGTGGTGAACTTTCCTGATGCCATGTATGGCGGTCAACTTCAGGACTATGCCGTTCCCGGTCTGGCAGACGAAGGGCATATGAAAATCACCTATGAAGACTTTCCGGTCACGCTCGGCGATGGAACCGTCGTTATGTTGCGTGAGCCCACTTATAGTATCGATAATCCGCAATATGGGCCGCTGGGTGAAGACACGACGCTTTCACCACGCATTGCCAATCAGATGCCCGGCCTTGGGCTGATACAGGCCATCCATCCGGCCGATATTCTGACGCAGGCCGATCCCGATGATGAAGACGGCGATGGTATTTCAGGAAAGCCCGCCATCGTGCGTGACCACAGAACCGGTGAAATCAAGCTTGGCCGCTTTGGGTGGAAGGCACAGAATGCATCCGTCCGAGATCAGTCTTCCGGTGCCTTTAATGGAGATATGGGGCTTTCCTCGCCGGATGCGCCCGGAAACTGGGGCGATTGTACCAAGGCGCAGGAGGATTGTCTGGCTATGCCGCATGGTGCCCAGGCGCGTCTGGGCGACACCGAGGCACCTGATCCGGTGATGGAACTGGTCACATTTTATGCTGAAAATCTTGCTGTTCCCGCCCGCCGTGATGTGGATGATCCGCAGGTGCTGCGCGGCAAACAGGTCTTTTACGAATCCGGTTGCGTCGCCTGCCACACGCCGAAATATGTCACCAGCAGAGATGCAGAGAACAAGGCGCATCGTTTCCAGCTGATCTGGCCTTACTCTGACTTTCTGTTACATGATATGGGACCAGGGCTGGCTGATCATCAGCAGGTTGGCGTTGCCGATGGCTATGAATGGCGCACCGCTCCGCTTTGGGGTACCGGACTGACGGAAGTTGTCAGCGGCCACTCGTTCTTTCTCCATGATGGCCGAGCGCGCAATCGTGAAGAAGCCATCCTCTGGCATGGCGGCGAGGCGGAGCGCGCCAAACAGGCCTTTGCCAACGCGCCGAAGCAGGATCGTGATGCATTGATCAAATTTCTGGAGTCGCTGTGAAACATTTCGCCGGACCATTTCTCGCCGCCCTTGCTGCTTTTCCGGTTATGGCAGGTTCAGCCTGCGCCATGAATGAAGAGGCAGTGCCCAGGGTTCTTGAAACGGCCGTGGATGGATTTATCCGCCCCGGTTACGAGCGGTTCGAGGTGGCAACGGGCAATATGGTCACCGCCATGGATGCCTTTTGCGCCGCGCCGGGTGATGAGACCTATGGCAAAGCGCGCGCCGCTTTTGACGAAACGGTACTTTCCTGGTCGAATATCGAGATCGTACGAACCGGACCTGTCATTCGTGACCACCGTTTCGAGCGGATCCTGTTTTATCCTGATCGCAAGAGTATCGGCCTGAAACAGGTTCAGGCGGCCATCATTGAAAAGGATGAGACAGCGCTTGATCCTGAATATCTGCCGCAGAAAAGCGTTGCGATGCAGGGGCTGCTTGCGCTCGAATTCGTGCTTTTCGGCACGCAGTATGAAACCATGATGGCGGAATCAGAGACCTATCGCTGCCACTATGGTGAGACGATTGCTACCAATATGCACAATATTGCAGGCGAACTGACCTCTGCATGGAATGACCCTGACGGCGTTGCCAAAGACTGGAAGACGCCCGGGCCTGACAATCCTCTGTTTCGCACAAATGATGAGGCGCTGACGGCTCTTCTTGGTATTCTTGTGCACGGAACAGAAACTGTGCGCGACTATCGCATTGAGTATTTCTATCGGGGCGAAGATGGGCCGAACTTTGCCAAGCGTGCGATCTACTGGCGGTCAGAAAACACGTGGCCTTCCATTCTGGCCAATCTGGATGGTTTGCAGGCGCTCTTGAATGGTTCCGATATGGTCGATTTGCTCGATCCCGGTGTTCGTTCGATTGTATCGTCGATCAACTTCCTGTTTTCGTCCCTGGATGGTGTCGTGGAGCAGTTGAACCCGGATATTCAGGCGGTTCTGGATGATCCGGAACAACGTGCCAAGCTCGACTTCCTGCTGATCAACACCAAAGACCTGATTCTCAGGCTGAATGATAACTACGGTGGTGCAATCGGCCTTGGCGCAGGCTTTTCGTTTTCTGACGGAGACTGATCAATGACGCGCTCGGGGCTCATGGACCGGCGGCATTTCATGCAGGCAGCAGGAGCGTCATTCCTGCTGTCGCTGTCTCCTGCCGCTGCGTTCGCGCTTTCCCGTGCAGATGCGGTCTATGCCACAGGTATTCGCAAGCCCGATCGCAGCTTTGCCCTCGCTTTGATGAGCGAAAATGGCGACTTCATATCCGAGATCGCCTTGCCGGATCGCATCCATGGTCTGGCATTTTCCCCTGAAACCGGAATGGCTGCGGCCTTTGCCCGTCGTCCCGGAACATTTGTCATGGCGTTTTCGCCAGCCGGACACCGCAGCCCATTGGTGTTTCATTCCGTCCCCGGGCGACACTTTTATGGTCACGGCGCTTTTTCGCCTGACGGCCGCCTGCTTTACATAAGCGAAAACGATTTTGAGAATCGCCGAGGCGTAATCGGTCTTTACGACGCTGAAGACCGTTTTCGTCGTGTGGGGGAATACCCGACCTATGGTATCGGTCCGCACGACCTCACCGTTTCGCCGGATGGCGCCTATCTGGTCGCTGCGAACGGGGGTATTGAAACGCATCCGGACTTTGGCCGGACAAAGCTTAACCTTGATCATATGGAGCCATCTCTGGCGCTTATCGATGCAGCAAGCGGAGATCTGGTCGAAAAGCATGACCTGCCGGAAAAACTGCGGCAGCTTTCGACACGTCATCTGGCCATCGGTGAAAATGGCAGGGTGTGGTTTGCCTGCCAGTTTGAAGGCCCGCGCAATGATTTGCCGCCACTGGCGGGACATTTTGCACCCGGCGAGGCAATCCGGTTTGCCGAATTGCCGGAGGTCATCACCATTGGGCTCGGCAATTATGTGGGCGCAATCGCCTATAACCAGCGTGATGGACTGATCGGGCTTGCCTCGCCGAAGGGCACGGGTATGGTGGTGACACTGGATGAGCGCAACGGTCGCTTTATATCGTCTGGCAGGATGCCGAAAGCCGCCGGTATAGCCGCTGCTGATCACGGTTTTGCCGTCGGCACCTATGATGGCCAGTTTCACGGACGCCACCATGATGTCGCATTCGATCAGCATATACAAAGACTTGCAGGGTAAATGTCCTGAAAGGCGTTATGGGGTGAGATGATGAGCAGAATTTATACGCACGCCTTTTTCATATGCGCCGTGCTTGTGGCCGGTTTCATCATCGGCATGACCAATATGCCTGGTGAATGGTATGAGTCGCTGGCAAAGCCATCGTTCAATCCGCCGAACTGGTTGTTCGCTCCGGCATGGTCTTTATTGTATGTTTTGATCGGTTGGGTCGGTGCACGCCTGTTTTTGCGGCGTCAGGACAGAGCTGTCTTGTTCTGGCTTTGGATTGTACTTCTGGTCATGAACTTCAGCTGGTCGCCGGTTTTCTTTGGCCTGCATTTCACCTTCGCGGCCTTCCTGATCATCCTCTTTATGTTCATTGGCATCATCGCCTTCATCGCTCTGGCGTGGCATCGTGAGCGTTTCTCGGCGATCCTTTTCATGCCCTATGTGCTTTGGGTTGGTTTTGCGATGGTGCTCAACGGGGCCATCGTTTACCTCAACTGAGGAATTACTGAACGCCTGCTTGTTGCACACGGCGCTGCATGCCACTGTTCCGACAGGATAAGGGGTGCAGCATGACGGGATATGAACACGGCGATTTTCACGCCCGGATCGTGAACAGTTTTGCCAGTCAGGGCGCTATGGCGATGATCGGCGCAGAGCTGACACGCATCAGCCATGGTGTTGTCGAGATCGAGTTTCCGTTCGACAGGAAGCTGACGCAGCAGCATGGTATTCTCCATGCCGGAATTATTGCGGCCGGGCTGGATACCGCCTGCAATTATGCCGCCTATACGGTGATTGATACTGACGCGGCTTTGCTGACAATCGAGTTCAAGGTCAATATGATGTCGCCCGGGCGCGGAAGTCGTTTCCTGTTTCGCGGCGAAGTGACCAAACCCGGCAGCAACATCATCGTCACGGACGGGCGCGGCTATGCCATTGGCGATGGTCCAGCCAAGCTGATTGCCTCCATGACCGGGACCAGCATGGTTCTCAGAGGGCGTGAAGGGTTTGAGGAATAAAATGCGTATGGACCAGATTGGCGGCAGAAAGGTTCTCTTCGTGATGGCCGCATCGGCAGAGTATGGCGAATATCTGAGAGCGAGGATCGATCCGCTGATGACCGGGATTGGTCCTGTTGAAGGCGCTGTTCAACTGACCAAAGCACTCGCAGAGGCGGGTGTGGACGGTGGCCTGCCTGATCTTGTCGTTTCGCTAGGCTCTGCCGGCTCGGCAAAACTGGAGCAGACAGAGGTCTATCAGGTTGTCAGCGTCAGTTACCGGGATATCGATGCTTCGCCGCTGGGTTTTGAGAAAGGACGCACGCCGTTTCTCGATCTGCCAGCCGATGTCTCACTGCCTTTCCGGCTGCCCGGCGTTACATCGGCCAGCCTTTCTACCGGCGGTCAGGTGATCTCCGGCAAGGCCTATGATGCGATCAGCGCGGATATGGTTGATATGGAAACCTTTGCGCTTTTGCGCGCCTGTCAGGCTTTTGATGTGCCGCTGTTGGCGCTTCGCGGCATTTCCGACGGTCGGGAAGAACTCAAACATGTTGATGACTGGACTCAATATCTCAGCATAATCGATGAAAAACTGGCAGCGATTGTCGATCGGCTCGATCACGCCATTGAAACCGGGGCGATTCCCATCTAAAGCCAGCTTTTAGCCCTTCCTTTCGCCGACAGAAGGTCATGTCATGACAGAGATTACGCATCCCGAATCCGTTCTTATCATCGATTTCGGCAGCCAGGTTACGCAGCTGATCGCCCGCCGCGTGCGCGAGACCGGCGTGTTCTGCGAGATCGTGCCGTTTCAGAAAGCGGAAGAGGGATTGGAGCGCCTGAAGCCTAAGGCGCTGATCCTTTCGGGAAGCCCGGCCTCTGCTCTTGATGAAAATGCCCCGCTCGTGCCGGATGCCATTCTTAAAAGCGGATTGCCGACCTTTGCGATTTGCTTTGGCCAGCAGGCGCTGTGTCACCAGCTCGGCGGCACGGTGGAAGCGGGCCACCACGGCGAGTTCGGTCGCTCACAATTGCGCGTCGAGAAGCCTTCCGAGATCTTCAGCAATTTCTGGTCCGTCGGTTCGGAGCATCAGGTGTGGATGTCCCATGGTGACCGGGTCACCGCCTTGCCTGAAGGTTTTGAAGTGCTGGCGGTTTCCGACAACGCTCCGTTTGCCTTCATCGCGGATGAGGCGCGCAAGATTTACGGCGTTCAGTTCCACCCGGAAGTCGTACATACACCTGATGGTGCAAAGCTTCTGGCAAACTTCGTTCACAACGTTGCCGGTCTGAAATCTGACTGGTCCATGGCTGCGTACCGCGCTGAGATGGTTCAGAAGATCCGCGATCAGGTGGGTGACAAGAAGGTCATCTGTGCGCTTTCCGGTGGAGTCGATTCGTCTGTCGCCGCGCTCCTCATTCATGAGGCCGTCGGCGAGCAGTTAACCTGCATCCTTGTTGATCACGGACTGATGCGCAAGAACGAGGCGGCCGAAGTCGTCGCCATGTTCCGCGAACACTATAACCTGCACCTCATCCACGTCGATGCCGTCGATAAGTTCGTGGGCGAACTGGAAGGCGTGGCTGATCCGGAAACCAAGCGCAAGATTATCGGTCGGCTGTTCATCGAAACCTTCGAGGAAGAGGCCGCGAAGCTCGGAGGGGCTGATTTCCTGGGACAGGGAACGCTTTATCCGGATGTGATTGAAAGTGTCTCATTCTCCGGTGGTCCGTCGGTCACAATCAAATCCCATCACAATGTTGGCGGTCTGCCGGAGCGCATGAACATGCAGCTTGTTGAACCGCTGCGTGAGTTGTTCAAGGATGAAGTGCGAACGCTTGGCCGTGAACTGGGGCTTCCGGATTCATTCATTGGCCGGCATCCCTTCCCAGGGCCAGGGCTGGCTATCCGGCTTCCCGGTGGCGTGACCCGCGAAAAACTGGATATCCTGCGCGAGGCTGATGCGATTTACCTCGATGAGATCCGAAAAGCTGGCCTTTATGATGTCATCTGGCAGGCTTTTGCTGTTCTTCTGCCGGTCCAGACTGTCGGGGTGATGGGGGATGGGCGGACCTACGAGTTTGTCTGTGCGCTGCGCGCCGTGACATCTGTTGATGGCATGACGGCGGATTTCTATCAGTATGACATGAACTTCCTTGGTAAGGCGGCCACGCGTATTATCAATGAAGTCCGCGGCATCAATCGCGTGGTCTATGACGTTACATCCAAACCGCCGGGTACAATCGAGTGGGAATGACACTCACAATTTAGCGGCCATCAGCGATGATCGACAATGTCATTTGCGTTTGTATGCGGCGGGATCTTCAAACCTTTGCCGTCGCTGCCATATATATCGCTGAAAACATCGAAGCAGGGCATTATCGTGTTGTCGTGCCAGAGGTCGATCTTGCTCTGTTTTCTGAGGCCGTTTCCTCGCCCTTTCAGGTGATCAGCGAGGAGATCTATTCCGATCTGCGCGATTGTCTGAAAGCCCGCATGGGGCCACATTGCGACAAATTCGGGTGGTATTTTCAGCAATTCATTTAAGGCATGGGATGAACCCCGGTTCAGTGTCAAAAACACACTGCGCCGCTACTGGCTTTTATACGTCTGACAGGGGCAGAAACCGGGTTCTGCCTGTTTCTGAAATCTTCCGCGATCCGAACGCGAACGCCACGTTGCCGATCGCCACCTGCGTAGATTCAATAAGTTAGAGCGCCGTGCATCCGAATGGATGCACGGCGCTCTAGTACTCCCGCTCGTAGAATATGCCGCCGGAAGCTTCACCACGTGATCCGGCGGAACCTTTCAGGATAAAGTTCCGGCCGATATCGATGTTCACATTGGCTTGTGTTCCCGTGTCCTGACTCTGCTCGATTTCCAGATAGGTGTTTTCGTTCAGATATTTGCCGACGCTGACTGAGGTGTTGCCGCTTTCATCGGTGGAAAGGTCAAGATTGTCGAAACCCAAGACGTCACGCAGGGAGTTGAACAGCGACTGTTCCGTTCCACCGGTCAGCTGAATGACGGCATCGGCAAGCTGTGCAATCTGCAGTGCGGACAGATTGGCCGAGGGGCGATTGAACAAAAGTCTTGCCAGAATTTCATCCTGAGGCAGGGCAGGGGAAGAGCTGAGCTCCACCTGCGGGTTGGTTGCAACCCCCTGTAATGTGATGGTGATGTTGGTGCTGTCTGCCGATGTGACGGCACGCAGATCGATGATCGGGACCAGAGATCCGCCAAAGGTGATACGCCCGCTTTCAAAATCGAGGCGCCGGTTCAGGATGGACAACCGGCCACGCACCAGCTCAAAACCGCCGGACACGATAGGATTAAGCGTTGTGCCGGTGATCCCGACCTCACCGCCCAGCTCCGCATCGACACCACGACCACGCACGAAAATCGCATTGGGGGCAGAAACGGTAATGTCGAGCTTGAATGCGGTGCGTGCTTCAGTCGCTTCACCCGGCTGAATCGCTTCGGCCTGTCGCAGAACAGCAGAAGAGGCATCTTCATGAACAATGCGGATTTCTGAAATCGAGGCAGGCAGACGCTCAGGAATGGTGATTGCTGTGCGCGAAAGACCTATGCGACCTGAAATCGTTGGTTCACCGAGAAGCGGGCCATCCAGCGAAAGATTGCCATCTGCTGTGGTCGACAGAAGAGAGCCATCGGTAATGACCGCTCTGTCCGCCGTGAGCTTTAGCGATGCGGGGAACTGGCCTGTGAGGTCGATTGTGCCATCGACAGCAATTGTGCCACCGCCACTGAGGTTCCCCTTGATGTTTTCCGTCAGAATTCGGTTGCCGCTGAATGACAACCTGCCATTGATATTGTTCAGGGAGATATTCCGTCTGAGATCGGTGACAGAGCGAATGTTGAGGTTAATCCCGCCACCAAACGAGGGATTGGAGGCCTGTCCGCCAATGGTCAGGTCGGCATTGGCACTGCCGGAAACGGCGAAGCCCGCATCGGCAGCCATGTCAGACAGAACCGTGAGCGGAAAGTCGCCTCTGACCGCAAGATCGAGAGGCATGTTCCCGCCAAGACCGACGGAACCACTGGCCGTTAAATTCAGTCCGCGCGCATTGGTAACGGTTGTGTTGGTCGTCACGCGGTTTTGCGCATATCGCCCTGTTGTTGCGAGTGTTATGGGCGGGACGCCGAGGTTTCTGCTCTGCGCAACATTGCCGTTGGTCAGCCGGATATCGTAATCGACAACAGGGTTTGAGGCCTGGCCTGAAACATTGACTGTGC
The DNA here is from genome assembly GCF_004342225.1 of Martelella mediterranea. GTDB lineage: Bacteria > Pseudomonadota > Alphaproteobacteria > Rhizobiales > Rhizobiaceae > Martelella > Martelella mediterranea_B. Next base: position 103,921 of record NZ_SMAR01000005.1, read on the forward strand.
CGGAAATGGCGCCCTGCGCTCCCAGATTGGGGACGAATGTATTGGCAAGGCTCGGTGAAACGCCATTGATGGCGATCCTGAGATTAAGGTTCTTGCCAGCCGTTCCACTGGCGCTGACGGTTCCGCCGCCAATACCGATGGCAAAGTTCCTGATATCCGCTGTGCCATTGGAAACAACGATGCGGCCCGGCTCCGCAAGGCTGAGTGCTAGCGCCATCGGTGACCCCTCCAGCTTGGTGAGGTCGATCTCCATTGTTTGCCCGCGAACAACGCTGGCAGCAATTTCAACAGGGTCGTTCTCATACTTCGCAGAGAGGTTGAAATCCGTGGATGATCCGGCATTGGAAGCGGTCAGGGCGATGTCAGAGACTGTTTTGCCTGCAACAGCAACTGAGCCAACATTGATCGAGCCTGATGCCTTGAGCGCGGCGGCGTCCGAGACGGCAATGTCGGCATTGATCGCACGCGCTGTGATATCGGAAAACGTTACGCTGTCGCTTTTTGCGGTTAACGACAGGCCGAGCTTGTCTGATGTATTATCGAGCGCAACCTTGCCGGAAATACCGCCGCTGGCCGACTGTCCTGCCAGTCCCGCAAGCAATTTGAGATCCGGGAAATCAAAACTGACCTGACCGGCGGGAAGAAACTTGCCGTTCAGTGTCACATCACCGGCGAGCTGGTTGTTGCCAACCTTCCCTTCAATGTTGCCAATGTTGATCATTCCGTCAGATGTGGCGACGTTTGCAGCCAGAGAAAGCGGCGCATTGGCATAGGTACCGGTGGCTTTCAGCGTTCCGGACGGGGCCGCAGGGTCGGCGTTGCCGTTCAGTGCGAGCGAGAAGTCCTTAAGGGTTTCGCCTGATATCTGCAAAGTATCCGTTTGCAGATCAGCACGAATGTCAGGACTGGCAACTGCACCATTCGCGGACACAGAAAGTGTCGCTTTGCCGGCAAGCTGGCCAGCCAGACGGGAAAGATCCTTGAAGGCAGTGTTCAGGCTCGCATCAAGCGTTCCATCGTTCAGAGCCACATTGCCATCGGCTTTCAGGAGGTTGTTTTCGATTTCAAGTCCGGAAAGTTTAAGATTGCCGTCCATCGTAGCGGAGAATCCGCTTTCAAGCCGGGTCACGCCGTCAATCATCTCTGAGGCAGCTGCAGGCAAAGCATCAGCCAGAACAAAGATTTTGGCATGGCCGTCGACGGTCTTCGCACTTTTATCGAAAGCGGCATTGATGGTTGCGCCAATACTGCCGCTTTCCAGCGTCAGCGGGTCAGCCGAAATGCTGCCGGCTTTCAGCATAACCGGTGCTTCGAGTGTCAGCGGTGCCTGAACAAATGGGGCGATACTCGCATTGGCAAGCGCGATGTCATCCACCGACAGGGCCGTTTCGATTTTACCGGTCTGGTTCTGCAGGTTGATGCCTTGACCGGCTGCGGTCAGTGCGATGCCGGATATTGTTGCCTGCGGCGCTGCGAGCCGGTTCAGGCTGATATTGGCCGAGAGGCTGGCATTGTCGGCGCTGCCCGTAAGCGTGACATCAGCGCCACCGATGGCAAGATCGAGTGCGTCGTCACCCAGCGGCCATGAGAACGGGATTGCTGCGCCATCAATACCGGAAAGGTTTGCCCGCAGGTCGTTTTGGCCTTTGGGATCATAGGCGCCGCTGGCTGATAGCTTGAAACTTCCGGTGCTTACAGAACCCTTTCGGACCGAAATCCGGCCAGTCTGTGCCATTGAGACTGCGATATCGAGGTCGGTCGTACCCTCTACCAGAGCATTGAAGGGCTCGGGAGCAAGTGGTGCGAACTGTCCGCTTCCCGATACGGTGACGGTTCGCTCGCCCGATTGGTTCAGCGCGTGTGTAACAGTCACAGAACCCAGATCATTACCTGAGAGCTTCGCATCAATATTGCCGGACCAGTCGTTTAAAGGGCCGCCGCCATTGACCTGAATGTTCAGGGCCGGGGCACCCGGCAATTTCATCAGCGTTGCCACGAGCCCGCCCTGTGGCTCGTTCACTTCAGCTTTGATATCGAGACGGTTTTCGTTCGGAGCATAGTCGACATCTGCGCTGACATAAGTCGACGGGCGGGCGCGATGCTGCGCATCAAGAACGGCGGAAATGCGGTTGCTCAGTGCTTCCGCGCGCCCCGTTGCTGAGAGTGGATAAGCCTCGCCCAGAACCGGCTCCCCGATATCGATTTTCGGAAAGTCAAACCGGTCGACTGCAATCTCGATGGGCAGGGAAAAGCCACCGCCTGTGCTTGCCTGCTCTTTTTCTGTCACATCGCTTTCAGGCAGGCGCTTCAGATCAATCGATGCAGCCGAAAGACTTGCGGCTGAAAACCGCCGGCTGAACAGCGCCATTGGCGACCACTGAAGATCAATATCCTCAACCGTCACATAGGGGCCATTCTTGTCAGAAACTTCGACCGATGAAACTGTGAAGTGCCCGGTCAGCGGTGCACTGACTTCGCCGACGCGAATAGAAAGGTTCGGAGACGCGATGCGTTTGGTGATCTCACGGACAGCAAAATTGGCACCAAAATCAGTGTAGCCAACGGTGATGAATACGGCGGCGATCAGAAGGATGATGGCAAGGACGAGTCCGCCAACAATCCGGAAAAGAAATCTGAATGGGCCTGTTTTCTTGCGCATCGCGTCGAAGCCATCTTTCTTTGAGCGTTATCTGCAAGCATTTATATGACATGAAAATGCTAACAGATAAGGCCGTAAACCATATTTAAGGCTGTGTTGGAAGCGTTTGGGTTGCAGTTGCCTGACTGCTCTGACGAAGCACTAAAAGCTCTGGCCGATCCCGGCATAAATTCCGTATCGGTCGCCGTCCGGGTAACGGTCAAGAGGCAATGCGACATCAAGCCGGATGGGGCCAAAGCCCGTCAGATACCGTACGCCCAGACCGGCACTGGCTTTGACATTGCTGAAGTCCGGGAAGTTTTTGTCAGATACATCGGCAGCATCCATAAACGGAACAATCTGAATGTTCTCTGTAATGCCGATCCGGGCCTCCAGGTTTGCCTGAACATAAGAGCGGCCACCGGTGGCTTGCCCATCAGCCGTGCGCGGAGAGATGCTTTCATAAGCGTAACCGCGAACACTACCACCGCCACCGGCGTAAAAACGCTGTGTGGCCGGGATCGATTTGAGGCTGTCTCCGCCAACGATCGTACCGACACCAACCCGGCCTGCCAGTGTCAGCCGGTCGGATTCACCCGGCGTAAAGTAGGTCGAACCGATGGCATCAAAACTGGTGTAGAATGTATTGCCCAGAAAATCATAAGCAGGCTCAGCCGTCGTGATCAGGTAAACACCCTTGGTCGGGTTCAGGGCGTCGTCGCGTGTGTCGCGATCAAAGCCGAGCGGAGCCGACAGCGTCAGGTAGTCTTCTGTTCCGAAGGCGTCTTTGATGTTGGAGTAGGTCGTTGCTGTAGAAAGGGTGATCGTGTTGTAATCGCTTTGCTCAAAAGTGTAGCCGAGCGTCGCAGCAACAGAAAGCGCGTCATAAGGATCCGGGTTTTCTGAAGTGGTAATCAGGCTCGCTTTCAGCGTGCCTGACGGGCTGAGAAAACCGGGTTTGGTGTAGGTGACACCCCCTGCAATATCCAGATCGCTGATATCAGATGCTTCACCGATACGCGACACAGAAGCTTCAAGGCGGAGACCTTCCGCATGGCCAAAGAGGTTGCGGTGTCCCCAGTAGCCTTCAAGGCCAAGCCCATCGATCGATGAAACCTGCGCACCGAAGCCGAAATAACGGAACTTGCCATCTCTGACATTAATCGTGGTTGGCAGCTGACCATTCTCGTCCAGCGTGTCACCGGTCACGATATTGACGGTCTGAAACGTATTTAGCTTGCGGAGACGGTTGGCCGCCTCGTTCAGTTCTTCCGGTGAGTATGTTTCGCCAGCCTTGAGGCGTGAATAGGTGCGAATGAAATCCGGATCGACGGCCTCAGACCCCTGAATTGCAATCGGACCGAGATTGGCTTTTGGTCCGGCAAGCGCACTGATGACCACCTTGACCGTGTTTCTTGCATGATTGGCAATCACTTCACGATTGGTGATCTTGGCAAACGGGTGGCCGTCGCTTTTCAGGTCCGCCGTGATGGTTCGCGCCGCTGACAGGATGGCCGTCGAGTAAGCAGGAGTTCCTGTTACGAGGCCAAGGTCTGCTGGATTAAACTGAGCTGCATCGTCCTGAAGGTCAATCGTGGAGAAGGTGAACTGCGGGCCAGCCTGAATGTTCACTTTCACCGGAACAGGATCAATGCGTCCGAAAGACGGAACCCCGGCAATTTCATCTAGGGGTCTGCCGTCAATAACGATATTGACGACACCGCCATAATAGGCCTTCTCAAAAAGGGAGCCCACGAGAAGCTGAAGGTCGTCGCGCGCACGCACGACAACGCCAAGGTCACCATCGACGGGGCTATTCTCGCCGTTGATCAGAAGGGAGCGTCGTTTCAGGAAGCTTTCAAGCTCACTATTGCCGCCCTCGACCGAAAACGAGACCGTGTAGCGAACAGGATCCTGAACATCCTGTGTTTCTTCTTCCTTTTCGCCGAAAAGATGAACGCCAAAAAGAGAAAAAGCATATGTTTCCTGAACGCTGAATGAGAGCCCCACAGACAACCCTGCAGCCAGCAGCAATCCCTTGCCAAGTGGAGCTGATCGTCTGGATCGGTCTTTTCTGAAGCGGGTTACCATCTGATACTCAAAAAACACTCAGGTCAGGCTCCGGACAAGTCCGAGGGGTGGGCGCGACTATTACGCAGATCAGAACAAGCCGTGTCGCAACGACGGCAATACGGCCGTAATATGTTCAAAGCTTTGGCAGTTTAACATAAAAACGCACCAGACAGGCTTTTGTGCGGTGCCGTTTCGCAGCATCGTTAACCATTGGTTACAGCCGTGGTTGCCGGTCTTTTCGCAAAACCGCCGGATCCCTTAAGAGCCGGCGGTTTCTGTTATGCTCTTACCGATAGCCGGAAGGGCAGGAATCAACATATTCACGACCATAACGGTCGCGATAATAACACTTGTTGCTACCTTCCTGTGTGCGGCCGATAAGCGCGCCAGCGGCAGCACCAACTGCCGTTGCAGCCAGCGTTTCGCCAGCATTGCCGCCCAGAAGCAGAGCGCCGGCAGCGCCGGTGCCTGCGCCAATGGCAGCACCTTCCTGTGTCGGTGTGCAGGCTGTTGCAGCCAGCGCGGAAACGCCAATAATCAGTCCAGCAAAGATCTTTTTCATTCATCCCTCACTACGGTTGCCAAAAAGGTCACATAGCGGCTGGCCATTGGCAAACATGCCCGATTGAATCCAGTTTATTCTGACTGGAGCCGACGTGGCCGCCATCCTTTTCCATACAGGATAAGCGAATGGGCTGGAAGTGAAAACCGGTGTATAAACTGCGGCTTCCACGAAATGTTCAGGATGCAGGAAATTGTTTTTCGACAATTTGACTACGGTCAAGTTTTGGTCATCGCTGTTGCGTGTAGAAGCAGTTTGGAATAATTCAAACAAGGGCCAATTGACGCACGGGCCGGATTTCGGGGCTCGTCGGGTTGACGTAAGGTAAACTTCGTCAAATGTTGTTTGATAAAACATAAGGCTGCGGTTGGAGCACTCGAGCAATGGATTTCGAAGCATTTTTTAAGTCAGAACTGGATGGACTGCATGAGGAAGGCCGCTACCGCGTGTTCGCCGAACTCAAGCGTCATCGCGGTGAATTCCCGCGTGCTTCGCGATACAAGAATGGTGTTGCATCTGATGTGACGGTCTGGTGTTCCAACGACTATCTTGGCATGGGGCAGTGTCCCACCGTGGTCGACGCCATGAAAGCGGCGATCGACGCATGTGGTGCAGGGGCTGGCGGAACACGCAATATTTCCGGCACGAATTACTACCATGTTCAGCTGGAAGACGAGCTTGCAGATCTGCACGGCAAGGAAGCTGCTCTGATCTTCACCTCCGGTTATGTGTCCAACTGGGCCACACTGGGCACTCTTGGCCAGAAAATTCCCGGCCTGATTATTTTCTCCGACGCCCTTAATCACGCTTCTATGATTGAAGGCATCCGCCACGGCAAGTGTCCGCGCGTGATCTTCAAGCATAACGATCTTGCAGATTTGGAGGCCAAGCTCAAAGCTGCTGATCCCGATGCGCCGAAGCTGATTGCCTTTGAGTCGGTCTATTCGATGGATGGTGATATTGCGCCGATCAAGGAAATCTGTGATCTGGCCGACAAGTATGGCGCGATGACCTATCTCGACGAGGTTCATGCCGTCGGCATGTATGGACCGCGCGGTGGTGGCGTTGCCGAGCGCGAAGGCCTGATGGACCGTCTGACGATTATTGAAGGTACGCTTGGAAAAGCTTTCGGCGTGATGGGCGGTTACATCACCGCGTCTCAGGCTCTGGTCGATTTCGTTCGCTCGTTTGCATCCGGTTTTATCTTCACAACTGCGCTTCCGCCCTCATTGGCCGCCGGTGCTGTTGCCTCGATCCGGCATCTGAAAACAAGCCAGATCGAGCGGTTACGGCATCAGGAGCGGGTGCAGACGCTGCGCAAGCGGCTTGATGCGATGGGTATTCCGCATATGGATAATCCAAGCCACATCGTTCCCGTCATGGTCGGCGATGCTGCCAAGTGCAAATGGATCTCCGATATTCTTCTGGATGATTTCGGCATTTATGTTCAGCCGATCAACTACCCGACCGTGCCGCGCAAAACCGAACGGCTTCGGTTCACGCCGACGCCACTGCACAGTGATGCCGATATCGAGCATCTTGTTTCCTCGCTTCACAGTCTCTGGTCGCAATGTGCGCTGGCGCGCGCTGTCGCCTGACAGCGCCCTCCAGCAGCCTGATCGGGCCCTTGAATTGACTTGACAGAAACTCCGGCTTTTCTGATCAAGCGGGCAACAGGTTTGTTGCCCGGAGGATTTGTGATGGAACTGGCTCAACGGATTGACGGTGCGATTGATCGCGCCATTGACGAAGCGCGTATTGTTGGCAGTGTGGTGATGGTCTGGCGCGAAGGTCAGCCGGTTTACCAGCGCGCCGCCGGGTTTGCCGACCGGGAAGCGGGCCGGGCAACTCAACTGGATACGATTTTTCGTTTCGCGTCTGTGACCAAGCCATTTGTCGCTGCGACAGCTCTGGCCATGATAGATCAAGGCCTTTTGTCTCTCAAAGATCGTGTCAGTGACTATTTGCCGTGGTTTCATCCTCCGGGGCCAGATGGCCGGACGGCTGAAATCGTCATCCGCAATCTGCTGACGCATACAGCCGGGCTCAACTATCGTCCAGGCGCAGGCGTTTTGCCACCGCATGATCCGGTGTTGATCGGGCTCGAAAATACCGAGCTGACGCTGGAGGAGAATTTCTCGCGGCTGAATACGGTTCCGCTTTCCTATGTTCCCGGAACAGCCTGGGAATATTCGATTGCAACCGATATCCTGGGAGCGGTCTTGTCGGCAATCGATGGCGGCAGCGTGGAAGATGCAATCCGGCGTTACGTATTTTCGCCACTTGGAATTGCCGATACCGGTTTTGTTGCTGTTGACGGGGAGCGCGTCGCCGTTCCTTACGTGAATGCGTCGCCGGCGCCGCGTGCCATGGACGAACCGGAGCGCGTGCCGGGCCCTTATGATGTCGTCTACTGTTTTTCGCCTGCCCGTATCTTCAACCGCCATGCCTTTCAGGGTGGCGGCGGCGGAATGGCCGGGACGGCAGGCGATGTGATCCGGTTGCTGGAAATGATCCGAAAAGGGGGCGATGGGGTCCTTAAGCCGGAAACCGTCGCTTCGGCCATTCAAAACCAGATTGGCGCCCTCAACGTCCGACCGGGCGTGAAATTTGGTTTCTTCGGCGCTGTCACGGAAGATGCAGCCCTCGACAATTCTCCTCTGCCGGATGGTGCTGTTTCATGGGGCGGTGTTTATGGCAATCGCTGGTGCTATGACCCGGCAACAGGAACTGTCGCAGTCGCGATGACCAACACTGCGCCCGAAGGCTGCGATGGCGCTTACCCCTTCGATATCTGGCGTGCTGTCTTCGATCTCTGATCTGCAAACCGTTTTTCTCCGTAAAGTTCTTCAAAAGCGGGAGAATTCTGATGGCCGGACATTCGGTGGATACGCTGCAGTCAGATTATAAGGCACTGGTGCTCGGGGCTTCCGGTGGCATCGGTTCAGCTTTTATTCAGGCACTTGAAGCGGACCCTGCCTGCGGCAGCGTCACCGGGATTTCCCGACGCCGTGACGGACTCGATATCACCGATGAAAACAGTATCGCTGCTGCGACGAAGAACCTTTCCGGAGAAAAGTTTGATCTGGTGCTGGTTGCGACCGGGGCGCTTCATATTGATGGCGTCGGACCGGAGAAGTCTGTTCGTGCGGTTGAGGCGGATGCGATGATGAAACAGTTTGCGGTCAATGCCGTCGGGCCGGCCATGGTATTGAAACATTTTCTGCCGCTGGTGCCGAAAGACAGGAGAGCGATCTTTGCCTGTCTTTCTGCGCGTGTGGGATCCATCGGCGACAATCATATCGGTGGCTGGATGTCTTATCGCACAGCCAAGGCCGGGCTGAACCAGGTCATCCGCACAAGCTCGATCGAAGCGAAGCGCAAATATCCTGAGCTGTCACTTGTGGCGCTTCATCCCGGAACCGTGGCTACACCGCTTTCCGAGCCGTTTGCTGCGGGAAACCGGCGTGTCGAGGCGGCTCAGGCCGCTGCCGATATGCTGAGGGCGCTCAATGGTGTGGCGAACGGGCGTACCGGTATTTTTCTTGCCTATGATGGCAGCGAAATTGAATGGTAAAGTGGCAGCTTACAGCATCGTGCTTTTTGCATCCGAATGGAAGCACGGCGCTCTAGGCTCTGATCAGCCCGGCGGCCTGCCGTCGCGCTTCTTCGTCGGCGGCATAGATGTCCTCAATGCCACAGGCAGAGGGTGCGCCGCGCATGTTTTCCATCACCTGTCCGGTGATATCTGCCATTTCCAGAAAGCCGCACCGTCCTTCAATAAAGGCTTCAAGCGCGATTTCTTTTGCAGCGTTCAGGATTGCGCCCTGAAGGCCGCCGCGTTCCATCACAATGCGTGCCAGTTTGAGTGCTGGAAAGCGTTGTTCATCCGGGGATTCAAAATCGAGACGCGCCAATTTTGCAAAATCCAGCCGTTCAACGTTGAGCGGCGGACGATGCGGATAAGCAAGGGCATAGCCAATCGCGGAGCGCATATCCGGGCAGCCGAGCTGCGCCAGAACAGAACCGTCAGCATATCCCACCATCGAGTGAATGATCGATTGCGGGTGAACGATCACTTCGACCTGATCCGGCCGGAGCGAAAAAAGGTGAAGCGCTTCGATCATTTCCAGCGCCTTATTAAACATTGAGGCGCTGTCGATCGAGATTTTGAGGCCCATCGACCAGTTGGGATGAGCGCGTGCGGTTGCGGCGTCGACATGACGCATTTCTTCTAGCGTTTTGGTGCGGAAAGGGCCACCCGAGGCCGTGATGATGACACGCTCCAGCGCCCGGCGCTGATTTTGTTCCAAAACCTGAAAAATGGCGGAATGCTCGCTATCGACCGGAAGTAGTCGCCCGCCACCCTCATGAACGGCAGACAAAAACAGAGGGCCTGCAGAAACCAGGCATTCCTTGTTTGCCAGAGCGATATCGGCACCGGCGCGGGCTGCTGCAAGGGCAGGTTTTAGCCCGGCCGTTCCAACAATGGCGGCCATGACGAGATCATTGTTCATCACCGCAGCTTCGATCAGCCCGGAAGCACCGGCAGCGGGGCGCACGCCAGAGCCGGAGAGTGCCGTCTTTAACGCCGCATACTGTTGTTCATCAGCCGTGACAGCCATTTCTGCGTTATGGTCAATGGCCTGCTGTGCGAGCCTTTCAACATTTCTGTTGCCCGTCACCGCGGAAACAGTGAAGGCATCCTGCCCGCCGAGCTGGTTAATCACATCCAGCGTGTTGACGCCGATGGAGCCGGTTGCGCCGAAAACGGCAATGCGTCTTTGTGTCATGATCGCCTGAAATTATCGTTTGAAACGAGACAGTCCGGTCCTAGACCAGTTTTTTTCCGCGCGGTAGTGTGCGCGCGAAAAATCCGCGTTTCTAAAGACATGTTCTGCGCTGAAATGCTGGCAATGCGGGTTGAGAAAGCCTAACCTTTTGAAGCGGGAAGATGGAGCGTCGCGTCATCTGCCTGTCGAATATCATGCAAGGGAGCTCACAATGGCCGAAGAGATCAGGAAAATCGGTGTGATCGGTGCCGGTGCCATGGGCTGCGGTGTGGCTCATGTTTGCGCTGTCGCGGGATATGATGTGCATCTGATTGATTTGTCGCGCGAACAGCTTGAGTGTGGGCTTGCGACAATCAACGGCAATCTTGCGCGGCAGGTTTCCAGCGGAAAGTTGAGTGACGATGCGCGCAAGCAGGCGCTTGGCCGTATATCCGCCTCCACTGATTTGCAGGACCTTGCGCCAGTGGATATGGCGGTTGAGGCGATCTCGGAAGATGAAGACGAGAAGCGTGCGCTTTATGCAAAAATCTGCCCGATCCTGAAGCCGGAAGCACTTCTGGCAACAAACACATCGACACTTTCCATCACAAGACTGGCCGCTTCAACAGACCGGCCGGAACGCTTCATGGGCGTTCACTTCATGAACCCGGTTCCGGTAATGGAGCTCGTTGAGCTTGTGCGCGGGATTGCCACCGAAGAAGTGACCTTTGAAACGGCGAAGACTTTCGTACGCTCTTTAGACAAGACCCCGACGGTCTCGGAGGATTTTCCGGCCTTCATCGTCAATCGTGTGCTGCTGCCGATGATCAATGAAGCAATCTACGTTCTTTATGAGGGTGTAGGTTCGGTCGATTCAATTGATACGGCCATGAAACTCGGTGCGCGTCACCCCATGGGGCCGCTGGAGCTGGCCGATTTTATCGGTCTTGATGTCTGCCTCTCAGGCATTCAGATGTTGCACGACGGTTTGGGTCACGACAAGTACAGGCCATGCCCGCTTCTGGTGAAATATGTCGATGCCGGGTGGCTGGGTCGAAAGGCTGGTCGTGGATTTTACGATTACCGCGGGGAAGAGCCGGTGCCGACGCGCTGAGCGTCTTCAGTGCGAGCGGCAGCAACCGTCCTTTTCGCCGGAAAGCTCTTCCAGAATCGGGCAGTCCGGTCTGTGGTCGCCGTGGCAGTTGTCTGCAAGATGCCTTAGCGTCGTCTTCAGCGAATCCAGCTTTTTAAGCTTCTCTTCGATCTCTGCGATCTTTGCCAGCGCCAGCGCCTTAACCTCGGCGCTTTCCCGTCCGTTATCGTCATAAAGTGAGAGGAGTTGTCGGCACTCTTCGACTGAAAAACCCAGATCACGCGCGCGGTGAATGAAGTTCAGGCGATGGATGTGATCATCTGAATAGCTGCGATAGCCATTTGATGCACGGTCTGCAACGACGAGGCCGATTTCTTCATAGTAGCGGATTGTCTTCGGCGGTAGGCCCGATTTTTCTGCTGCATGCCCGATATTCATCGCCTGGCTCCAATCAGATGATACCATCTATTTGATGGTCCATGCTTCCTTGTTCAAGCTCAGATGGCCTGTTCCGGGAAAATGCTGAGAAGCTGAAAAGCTGGCGCCTACAGCATCGGCCCGAAAATCGGAATCGAATTTCGGAAAGCACGATGCGTAGATTCAATGGGTTAGAGCGTCCTTTGTGCATCCATTCGGATGCACGGCGCTCTAGTGATCTTCAGACGCGAGCGCTGTGCGCACCATGGCTGACAGGTCTTCATTGCCATGACCGGCATCCAGGCAGGCGGAATAGCTTTTTACAGCAGCATCAATGGCCGGTGTTTCGATCCCGAAACTATCGGCCACGCTGGCAAACAGTTTCGCATCTTTCAACGCGCCCTTGACCGGAAAGCCAACACTCGTATCTTCGCCGAGAATGCGAGGCGCACGGGTTTTAAGTGCCGGTGAACCGCCGGGGCTGGTCAACAAAACGTCGAGCATGGTCTCGACTGAAAGTCCGGCTTGCTTTCCTGTCAGCAGCGCTTCTTTGAGCACCTCCCAGTAACCGCACAGCATCATGTTGTTGACGACTTTGGCCGCCGCACCTGTACCCAATGAGCCGGTGTGATGAATCCGGTCGGAAAGCGCTTCTGCAATCGGCCTGAACCGCTTGTAGTCGACATCTGCGCCGCCGATATAGACACCTGCTTTGCCATCCATGACGAATTCAGGGCCACCGGAAATAGGTGCATCAATTGCGCTGCCGCCTTTGGCCTTGATACGCTCGGAATAGTTTTTCAGCGTTTTCGGGCTGACCGTGGACATTTCGACAACCAGCTTGCCGGGCAGGGATGTCTCAACCAGTTGATCGAGGACCGTTTCAACGGCACTGTCATTGATCAGCGAGGTGATGATGATATCGGCCTTGAAGGCCAGAGCTGCCGGAGAAAAAGCGATCTCCGCACCGTTATCCGAAGCAAAGGCATCTGTTACGCCGCTGCGCGACCACAAAACTAGTTTGAAACTCTGTCCTGCAAGGCGCGCAGCCATGGCGCTGCCCATTCGGCCGACGCCGCAAATGCCAATGACTTCCCTATCGTTCATCATCGTCCCTCAGGCTGCTTTGCCCTGCTGATATTCTTTAATGGCAACCATCTTGATCTCTGGTGCGCGCTCGCTCTCATAGTTGAGCGAGAAACCATCCTGCGCCATGAAAACCGGGTCCCCGTCAAGGTCACGAGCAATATCGCCGCGATGGCTGTCGACGAACTTTTCGACATCGGCGGGCTTTTCCGCCGAAATCCAGCGGCAGGTTGAAAAACGCGCCATCTCAAAAGAAACCGGCAGACCATATTCTGCACGAAGACGTTCTTTCAGAACGTCAAGCTGAAGAGCGCCGACCACGCCGACAATGGCTGGCGAGCCATCTTCTGGCGTAAACAGCTGAACGACGCCTTCTTCTGCCATCTGCTGCAGGGCCTCTTTAAGCTTTTTCGCCTTCATCGCATCTTCCAGGCGCACGCGGCGCAGGATTTCCGGCGCGAAGTTCGGCACGCCCTGGAATACAAGCTGTTCGCCATCGGTGAGCGTGTCGCCGATCCTCAAGGCGCCGTGGTTGGGAATACCCACAACATCGCCTGCATAGGCGGTGTCGGCAATCTGGCGCTGCGAGGCGAAGAAGAATTGCGGCGCCGTCAGGCCCATCTGTTTGCCGGTACGGGCAAGCTTGGCCTTCATGCCGCGCTTCAACTCGCCGGAACACACACGCACAAAGGCAATGCGGTCGCGATGGTTCGGATCCATATTGGCCTGAATCTTGAACACGAATGCGCTCATTTTGGGATCGGTGGCTTCGACTGTGCGCTTGTCCGCTACCTGAGCACGCGGCGGCGGGCCGTATTCGGAAAGTGCATGAATTAGGTCGCGTACGCCGTAGTTCCTAAGCGCAGAACCGAAATAGACCGGGGTCATATGGCCTTCAAGAAATGCTTCTTTTGAAAATGCCGGATAACCGTCAATGGCCAGTTCTGTGCCCTCTGCCCAGTCTTCGCGCTCATGTTGGGGCAGCTTCTCCGCAACGGTTTCAGGGCCGTTGACCTTGGTCAGCTCGCGCTCGTCATCGCCGTGGCGAATGGCGCTTTCAGCGAGATGATAAGTGCCGCAAAAGCTCTTGCCCTGTCCGATAGGCCAGGTCATCGGCACGGTATCAAGCGCCAGCTTCTCCGACACTTCCTCAAGGATTTCGAAGGTGTCGCGGGCTTCGCGGTCCATCTTGTTGACGAAGGTAATGATCGGAATATCGCGCAGTCGGCAGACTTCAAACAGCTTCAGCGTTCTGGGCTCAATACCCTTGGCCGCATCGATCACCATGATCGCCGCGTCCACGGCCGTCAGCGTGCGATAAGTGTCGTCAGCGAAGTCTTCGTGGCCGGGCGTGTCGAGCAGATTGAAGACGGTGTCCTCATATTCAAACGTCATTACCGATGTGACGACGGAAATACCGCGTTCACGCTCGATCTTCATCCAGTCGGATCGGGTCTGGATACGGTCTTTCTTGGCTTTCACTTCACCGGCAAGCTGGATCGCACCGCCAAAAAGCAGCAGCTTTTCCGTCAGCGTGGTTTTACCGGCGTCCGGGTGGGAGATGATAGCGAAAGTACGACGGCGGGCGACCGCCTCGGCAATGGTCTCGGGCATTGAACGTTAAATCCTGTTGATGGTCGACTGTGTAGCGATTATCGCATCGCGATGCAATTGACCTGTGATGCCTGCGTGACAAGGATGCCGCCCATATCAACAACGACGGAAAATTCCATGATACTGAAACTGAAACGTCTTGATCATGCTGCAGGTATCGAGCCTCCGGCTTATGAAACGACCGGCTCCGCCGGCATGGATATCCGCGCCGCTGTTGAGGCGCCTTTGATCCTTTCACCGGGCAAGCGTGCATTGGTGCCGACCGGCTTCATCTTCGAGATTCCGGAAGGCTTCGAGGCGCAGATCCGCCCGCGCTCCGGCCTTGCTTTCAAGCATGGCATCACCTGCCTCAACACGCCCGGCACCATCGACAGCGATTATCGCGGCGAGGTGAAGGTGCTGCTCATCAATCTCGGCGACGAAGACTTCGCTATCGAACGCGGCATGCGCATCGCCCAGGTGATCATCGCTCCGGTGACGCAAATGCCGGTAACAGTCGTTGATGATGTTACGGAAACGATGCGTGGTGAGGGTGGCTTCGGGTCGACAGGCATATGATAAAGTACGGTGTCTGTTGCACTTCCGTTTCCCGGTGGCTGCGCTAGACTGGACGCATCGAAGCGGTTTTAAGGTTGACTGCCATGGAGATGATGGAAGCTTTCCAGCGTGTCGCTCTGGCGCTCGCAATCGGGCTTCTGGTTGGGATCGAGCGCGGCTGGCAGGAGCGTGAGATGGCTGACGGCGCGCGTGCTGCAGGCATTCGCACCTTTGCACTGATTGGCCTTCTCGGTGGTCTTGCAGGGTATCTTGGGCCGGTCGTCGGTCCGGTGGTTCCATCCATGCTCGGGGTTGCGCTGACACTGACGCTGATTGTCTTCAGCTATCGGGCGGCTGAGCCTCAGCATGATTTCAGCGCGACCAGCGTGGTCGCGGGCCTTGTTGTCTTTGCTTTGGGCATTGTTTCAGTCACCAGTGATATGCGTCTCGCGGCAGCCGGTGGCGTTGTCACCACAGTGCTTCTGGCTGCCCGTCACAGCCATGTCATGGTTTTCTTAAAACCATGACATGGCTGGAGTTGCGCTCGGCACTTGTGTTGCTGGCGATGAGTTTTGTCGTTCTGCCGCTTTTGCCAAATCACGCGGTTGATCCATGGGGCGGATTTAATCCTTTCTCGGTCTGGCTGATGACAGTGCTGATCGCAGCGCTTTCCTATGCCGGCTATGTGGCTATGCGCGTGGCAGGTCCGGAGCGCGGAATTCTGTTTGCTGGCGCCACAGGCGGCATTGTATCTTCCACCGCGACAACACTTTCTTTCGCGCATATTTCAGCTGCGCAACCGGGGCTTTCGCGTCAACTCGCCGGTGCTGCCTCAATTGCAGGCGGCCTATCACTCGTGCGATGTTTTATCATCGGTTCAGCGGTTGCGCCGCAATTGCTGCTGCCGCTGGCTGTTGCTCTGGGGCCCGGTCTTGCCGTCTTCATCGTCTCCAGCCTGATTTTGATTGGCAAAACTGGTCGCGCCGATGCCAGCACTGACCTAAAGCTCACCAATCCGTTTGAACTCGGCTCCGTTCTGCGGTTCGGCGCATTGCTGGGAGCAGTCAGCTTTCTCGCGAAAACACTCGTTCGGTTCCTCGGACCTGACAGTATCGTTGTCATCGCGCTCGTTTCCGGCATTCCGGACCTTGATGCGATTACCTTGTCGACAGCGCATCTGGCTGGCACATCCGTGCCACTCAATACGGCGGCGATTGCTGTCTTGCTGGCCACCTGTTCCAACCTGGTGACGAAGGTCGTTCTGGCCTTTGGCAGCGGAACCCGTCTTTATGGCTGGATGCTGGCATTGGTGACCCTGAGCGTCATTGCCATCGGTGGTGCCTGCTTTGCCGGTTTTCTGGCATTTTGGGGTTAAAAGCAGCGCCGTTGTTCGCGCGTGAAATCACGTTCCATGAAACGCTGTATAATTAAAATGAGATTTCATTACGGTCGCTGGGCAAGTGGTTTCTTACCTCGAATTTTTCTGCAGTGGACCCTAACTAAGGGTAAGTCACTCAGGGAGCGATATCATGGAACAGAATGGCAAGCCCGGTCGCGGGAAAATCTACAGCTCTATCCTGGAAACCATCGGCGATACGCCGATTGTGCGCCTTGATAAGCTGGCGAAGGAAAAGGGCGTGAAGGCCAATCTTCTGGCCAAGCTCGAATTCTTCAATCCAATTGCTTCGGTGAAGGATCGTATAGGCTTTGCCATGATTGAGTCGCTGGAGAAAGCCGGGAAAATTGAAGCTGGCAAAACCGTTCTGGTGGAGCCGACATCCGGCAATACCGGTATCGCGCTGGCCTTCGCCGCTGCTGCCAAGGGTTATCGCCTGATCCTGACCATGCCGGAATCGATGTCGATCGAGCGTCGCAAAATGCTGGCTCTACTTGGTGCTGAGCTGGTGCTGACCGACCCGCCAAAGGGCATGAAGGGCGCTGTCGCCAAGGCAGAAGAGCTGGCTGCCGAAATTGAAAATGCGGTTATTCCGCAGCAGTTTGAAAACCCGGCGAACCCGGAAATTCATCGTAATACCACGGCAGAGGAAATCTGGAACGACACCGACGGTGCGGTGGACTTCTTCGTTTCCGGTATTGGAACCGGCGGCACGATCACCGGTGTCGGACAGGTGCTGAAATCAAGGAAGCCTGATGTGAAGGTGATTGCAGTTGAGCCTTCAGCCTCTCCGGTTCTCTCGGGCGGTTCGCCAGCGCCCCACAAAATTCAGGGTATCGGGGCCGGTTTTGTGCCGGGCGTACTCGATACATCGGTTTATGATGAAATCGTTCAAGTCGATAACGATGATGCCTTCGCTCTGGCACGTGAAGTGGCTCGACTGGAAGGTGTTCCGGTTGGCATCTCTTCCGGTGCGGCGCTGAAGGCAGCGATTGAGGTTGGTTCCCGCCCGGAAAATGAGGGCAAGAACATCGTGATCATTATTCCGTCTTTTGCAGAGCGCTATCTGTCGACCGCATTGTTTGAAGGGCTTGGCCAGTAACGGCCTTTGTCTGATCCTTAATCTGATTATAAAAGGCGCAGATGTGATCATCTGCGCCTTTTATGTTTTTAAAGGTCGTGCAGCACGTAGGCGGCCTTGACGGCCGCAGACGCCCGATTTTCAACACCGAGCTTGATATAGATCTGCTCGAGATGCTTGTTCACGGTTCTGGCGGAAAGTCCCAGAATTTCCGCGATGTCTCTGTTGGCCTTTCCCTTTGCAATCCATAGCAAAACCTCGGATTCGCGCACCGTCAGCGGAAAATGCTGTCGAAGCACGGCGTCCTCGCTGAGCGGATTGGCGATTGTGACGCGAAAAAGGAATTCTTCCGGCCCGGCCTGTTCCAAAAAAGCGAGCTGGAAACGTTTCTGACCATCTTTGAGGATCGGCAGAACAGCCATGTCACCGGATGTGTTTTCTGATCCGTCAGACAAAAACCACTGTCTGATCTGGTCGGTCACGGAGGCCAAATCTGGTTCTCCACCCAAAGCATCCTGAACAAGCTTTGTTGCCTGTGGCGTCATCCATAAAGGAACGCCATCAGGGCCTGCAGCCATCAGGTGCCGTCCGGTCGCATCAAGCGCGACACGGGCGCTTTGGGCCGAGCGCGCATTGGCCAGATGCACCCGAATGCGTGCACGCAGTTCGTCGATGTTGATCGGCTTGGTCAGGTAGTCAACACCGCCGGATTCCAGGGCGTGCACAATGTGTTCGGTTTCTGAAAGTCCGGTCATGAATATAACAGGCGCAGCGGCGGCAGGCCCTCCCTTCAGGCGTCTGCAGGCCTCAAAACCATCCATTTTCGGCATGATGGCATCCATCAGCACGATATCGGGCGTGATGCGCTCAACGATCGCCAGTGCCGATTGGCCGGAGGTTGCAATCAGCACAGAGAAACCGGCCTGCTCAAGCGCTTCGGTGAGAAAGTTGAGTGCATCCGGGCTGTCATCCACCAGAAGGACGATTTCCTGAGTGCCATCATCCATGTTTCTGATTTTCCCCATCCTCTCGCCGGTCTTGACCGGCAGATTTGATAAAGCGCGTCAGCCCTTCAATATCAAAACTGACGACATAGCCATTCGCCTCATCGCAAAAAGCCTTCAGGCCGTCGTTTTTGGAAAGCTGATCAAGCTTCACTCTGATTCCGCGCAGGTAACCGATTTCGGCAAGCCTCAGCAATTCCTGCATGTCGCTTTTTGCCGGAAGCGATGGTTGCGCCGGTTCTGCCTTTGTCTCAGGCCTGCTTTCGTTACGGTGGATCGACCATTCGAGATGCAGCTGGGTGGCCAGTACATCACGCAGACGATTGAGATCGACAGGCTTTGAAAGCGTGTCGTTATGGCTGTCATCGCCGCGCCCGATAATGGCATCGTCGCCGATATTGGCGGACAGCATGACAATCGGGCTTGTGATGTCACGGTCGCGCAAGGCTGTGGCCAGCTGAAAACCGTTCATGCCGGGCATCCGGATATCGAGCAGGAACAGATCGATCGCCTTCGTTGCCAGCTGGGCGAGACATGCCTCCCCGCTTTCAGCCAGAACAACAGAAAAACCGAGCGATGAAAGAATTTCCTGCATCATCAGGCGGTGATCTTCATTGTCATCCACGACCATGATTGAAAGCGGCATACCTTCATAACGTCCAGCCGTCGCTTCAAGGCCAGCCGGCCGCACGGGGCGGTCGACCGAGGCCAGCATCAGGCGCACGGTGAAAATCGTGCCTTCACCGGTTCTGCTTTTGACATCAATGTCGCCACCAAGCGTGTTGACCAGAAGTTGTGTGATCGTCAGGCCCAGCCCAAGACCGGGTTTGATCTGCCCGTTGCCGTTCTGCGAGCCGCGTTCAAAAGGCTCGTAAATATGCTCCAGATCGTCCGGGGCAATGCCGCTGCCGGTATCTGCGACGGTAAAGGTCGCGACCTGATTGCGGTAATGGGCAGAAAACCGGACCGATCCCTCGTCTGTAAATTTGATCGCATTGGAGATGAGGTTCACCAGAATCTGCCGCAGGCGTTTTTCGTCAGTCCTGACATAGGCAGGCAATCTCGGGTCACGCTCGTGATAAAATGATAAACCCGCCCGGCGTGCTTGTGGTTCGAACATGTCCATAATCTGGTCGAGAAACTCGGTCAGATTGATCTCGTTGGAGAACACTTCCAGCCGGCCCGACTCAATCCGCGATATATCCAGAAGCCCGTCGATCAGCCCGGAGAGGTAATCGGCAGACCGCCGGATCGAGCTGACTGCCGGTTTGCGGGCCAAAGGCATCTCCGGATCGCGTTCGAGGAGCTGTGCATAGCCGGAGACAGCATTGAGCGGTGTTCGCAGTTCGTGTGAAAGGCCGACGACGTAACGGCTTTTCGCGCGGTTGGCTGCCTCTGCGGTTTCCTTTGCCGCCTGAAGCGCTGCATCGGTTTTTTCGTGTGCGGCGATTTCTTTCAAAAGCAGCGTGGTCTGTCGGGAGGATTCTTCTTCAGCCACCATGCGGCTATCATGGGCAAGCACGAAAAACCAGGCGACAACGCCTGAAATCAGGGCGAAAACGAAAAATACAATCAGGGCTGTATCAAAAACGACTGATGCCGTTTCAGGTGCTGCAAGCGCCATCTGATAGGCAATCATGCCAAGGATTGCGCCAATTGCCATGATCGAAACGGCAAATGCCATGCCATAGCGCCCAAGCCGCGTGGCCAGCTGCGCAACAATGCCATCCGGCAGGAGTTTGCGTGCGACTGCGGCGACCTGAGCATTGAGCCGTGCTTTGGGTTTACACATGTCATGGCAGCGGCCATCAAGCGAACAGCAAAGCGAGCAGATCGGTGCAGCATAAGCCGGGCACCATGCCATATCCTCCGGCTCAAAAGGATGTTCACAAATCGAACAGGTGATTGCCGTTTTTGTCTGCCAGCCTTTGCGCGGTTTGCGTGCCAGATAGTATTTTCCATCCGTAAGCCACGCCAGAAGCGGCGATGCAATCAGAGCCGCAAAAAGCGCGATAAAGGGTGCGAAACTGACTGCAAGGGAGCCGAAAAGACCAAAATGCGCGAGCAGCGCGATGCCGCCGGATATAAACATTGCGCCGAGGCCGACAGGATTTATATCGTAAAGATGAGCACGTTTGAACTCGATGCCCGGCGGTGACAGACCCAGCGGCTTGTTGATGAAAAGGTCTGCTGAAATCGTTGAAAGCCACGCCATTGCGATAATCGAAAAAACGCTGAGAGAGGCTTCCAGCAGCCGGTAAATGCCCAGCTGCATCAGGAGAAGCGCTATTGCGACGTTGAAAACCAGCCAGACCACGCGCCCTGGATGGCTGTGTGTGAGACGGGAGAAAAAGTTCGACCAGGCCAGAGAACCGGCATAGGCGTTCATCACATTGATCTTGAGCTGAGAGACGACGACAAAGGCGGCCATCAGCAGCATGGCCGCGGTTTCATTGGGAAGCATGTAGCCAAAGGCCGCAACATACATATGCGCGGGATCCGCGGCTTCAGTCACCGGCATTCCGGTGGAAAAGGCCAGATAGGCCAGAAATGAACCAGCCATCAGTTTTGGAACACCGACGACCACCCAGCCGGGGCCTGCCAGAAAGATCGCAAGCCGATGATGGAGGCGTCTTTTCCCTTCTGCAGGCAGAAAGCGGAGGAAGTCCACCTGCTCGCCGATCTGGGGCATCAGGGCGAAAATCACCCCCGCAGCAGCGGCGAAGCCTGCCAGCGTGAACGGCGCTGCCATTCCCGGTTCTGCCGAGGGCAGGCGCACGCCGCCGAAAGCTCTCCAGAGTTCGAATTTCTCGAAATCCATGAAGGCGATGAAAATAAATGGCAGAATATTGAGGATAATCCAGAAAGGTTGTGTCACCAGCTGAAATTTCGAAATCATCCTGACACCATAGGTCACCAGAGGAATGACGACGATGGCGGAGATCACATAGCTGATCCACAAGGGTATTCCGAAGGCGAGCCTGAGCGCACCGGACATGATCGAGGCTTCGATGGCGAACAGAATGAAGGTGAAGCTGGCATAGATCAGCGAGGTCACTGTGGAGCCGATATAGCCGAAGGAAGCACCACGCGTCAGAAGGTCGATGTCGACGCCGTGACGGATGGCATAGCGGGCGATCGGAAAGCCTGCCAGAAGCATGACAATTGCAGCGACAAGGGCTGCAAAGAACGCATTTGTCGTTCCGTATGAAAGCGTAATCGTGCCGCCAATAGCCTCAAGGGCCAGAAAGGAGATGGCCCCGATCGCTGTTTGGGAAATCCGGCCCGATGAAAAATGCCGGGCGCTTTTGGCGGTAAAGCGCAACGCGTAATCTTCCAGTGTCTGGTTGGCAACCCAGCGGTTATATTCGCGCCGGACAGGGATGATGCGTTGGCGTGCGGTCATGAAGCAGTTGGCTGGCTTTTTTAAAAGGGGCTGATGAGAGGGTGACAAAAATGTGTCTTCGGCGCAGTGTTCAGATCAGAGCTGCATTTGGCAAGTAAAAAGAGTGTCTTGCCGCTGCGCTTCTGCCGCACTTTCTCCATCATGTCACTCAATGTTAGCCTTAAGCACTTTCAGGTGATAAGCGCAGAGTATCAAGAGCAGTGTTTGAAAGGAACGGGGACATGGTCAAAACGGCGTCGGACAATACGGGCCAGAGTTTTGGCACGGATGGAATCAAACCGATGGAGCGGCCGAGCGCAATGACCCGCTTCTTCATGGGGATCGTCAACTGGGCTGAAAAACTCAATTTCAAGTATGCCATTCATGGCAACCCGCCGGTTTATGACAACGCCACCTTCCCATGGTCGAAAGACATTGAGGCAGCCGCGCCGGCTATTCGAAAAGAGCTTGAGAAAGTGCTTGAACGACAGGCCGAGTTGCCAAGCTTTCAGGACATCTCGACCGATGTTAAGACCATTTCTGACGACAGTCACTGGAAAACGTTTTTCCTGCTGGGCTACGGCATCTCGTCTGAGCAGAACATCAAGGCCTGCCCCGAGACATGGAAGGCCATGCAGAAGATACCGGGCCTGAAAACGATCATGTTTTCGATTTTTGAACCAGGCAAGCATCTGCCGGCGCATCGCGGCCCTTATAATGGCGTGCTGCGCCTTCACCTTGGCATGATCGTGCCGGAGGCCGAACCCGATCAGCTCGCGATCCGGGTCAAGGATCAGATCTGCCACTGGGAAGAGGGCAAGGTGCTGATCTTCGATGATGCTTATGAGCACGAAGCCTGGAACCATACCGACAAAACCCGCGTGGTGCTGTTTGTCGATTTCGTCAAACCGACGCGCTTTCCGGCGAAGTTCGTCAACTGGATTTTGATGAATATGGCGATCTTCACGCCCTTCATCCGCGAAGGTCTCGACAACCACAAGGACTGGGAAAAGAAGTTTTATGCCGAGGCCGAAGCGCTTCGAAACCGGAACTAAACAGCGCTCCCGGCGCAACTTTCCTCCTCAACTACGTCAAATGACGTATGGGGGCTCAAGGCTTCCTCAACGATAGTTATCGCAGGTGTTCTTCGATGGACGCCTGCGATTTCCATACGCCTATCAGGTGACAATCCGTTGAGGGGAAAACATGAAATTCAAGAAAGCACTGACCGGCGCGGCGCTTCTGGCGGCTCTGACCGCCTCCACCGCGACCAGCGCACTCGCACAGGAAGACACGATCAAAGTCGGCATTCTGCACTCGCTTTCAGGAACGATGGCGATTTCTGAAACGACCCTGAAAGACGCCATGCTGATGCTCGTTGAAGAGCAGAACGAAAAAGGCGGTCTTCTGGGTAAGCAGCTTGAACCGGTTGTTGTCGACCCGGCCTCTGACTGGCCGATGTTTGCAGAAAAAGCCCGCCAGCTGATTGAGAGCGATCAGGTTGATGTGGTCTTTGGTGGCTGGACATCAGCCTCCCGCAAAGCCGTTTTGCCGGTTTTTGAAGAGTTGAACAGCCTTCTCTTCTACCCTGTCCAGTATGAGGGTGAGGAGAGCCAGCGCAATGTGTTCTACACCGGTGCCGCACCGAACCAGCAGGCCATTCCGGCCGTCGACTATCTGATGGAGAATGAGGGTGTCGAGCGCTGGGTTCTGGAAGGAACCGACTATGTCTATCCGCGCACGACCAACAAGATCCTTGCAGCTTACCTGAAAGATCATGGCGTTGCCGATGAAGACATCATGATTACCTATACGCCCTTCGGTTTCTCCGACTGGCAGACGGAAGTTGCGTCGATCAAGAACTTCGGCTCTGAAGGTAAGAAAACCGCTGTGGTTTCCACCATCAACGGTGATGCGAATGTCCCGTTCTATAAGGAACTTGCCAATCAGGGGATTGACGCATCCGACATTCCGGTGGTGGCCTTTTCCGTCGGTGAAGAAGAGCTGGCTGGACTCGATACCGGCCCGCTGGTTGGCCATCTGGCCGCCTGGAATTATTTCGAATCCGTCGACACTGATGCCAATTACGACTTCATCGATGCCTGGCACGCTTTCACCGGTGACGATACCCGTGTGACCAACGACCCGATGGAAGCCCACTACATTGGCTTCAATATGTGGGCAAAGGCCGTCGAGAAGGCTGGCACAACCGATCCGGATGCCGTGATCGATGCGATTATCGGGGTGTCTGTACCGAACCTTTCGGGCGGATATTCGACGATGATGCCAAACCACCACATCACCAAACCGGTCATGATCGGTGAAATTCAGGACGATGGTCAGTTCGATATCGTTTATGAGACCCCCGGTCTCGTGGTTGGCGATGCATGGTCCGATTATCTTCCGGACTCGAAAAACCTGATCTCCGACTGGCGCGCGCCTATGTCCTGCGGGAACTTCAATGTCGAAACCGGACAGTGCGGCGGCATGGCGGCTGAATAAGCCCTTTCCAGCTTAGAAATTGCCCGGCATGGCGATGCAGAACCATTGCCGTGCCGGGTGAACAGGGGGACGGCGCGTTCACGGAGCTGTGCGCTGTCAAACTCGGGGGCGTGCATGTCCGCTTTTTCCTGCATACGTTATTTCAGATCACTTGTATTTCCGCTGCTTTTTATTCTGGCATGCGCGTCCTCTCCGGCCCGTGCGGCCGAAGGTATCGAGGAACTGATTGCGCAGTTTTCGCAGTCGAAGAATTTCAGCCAGACGGAGGAGCTGGTTCAGGCGCTGGCTGCCACCGGTGATCCGGCCGTTGTTCCGGTGCTCAAGACACTGGCCGATGGTGATCTCTACTACCGCGAAGATGACGGCAAGGTCTTTATAACGGCTGATGCTGAATCACGTCGCAACCTGCTGCTGATTAATCCCCTGACAGGTGAAGAGGCCGGGGAGCTGTCGAAGCGCGATCTTGAGAAAATTAAAGTCAACAATAATCTGCGCGGTTCAATCAACGCCGCACTGGCCGGTATGACGCTGAAAAGCCCGGACCGCAACGTGCGGCTTGCCGCTGCTCACGAGCTTCTCAATGCACCGAGTAAGGACAATCTTGCGCTGGTTGAAGACGCTCTTGCCAGCGAGGAAGATTCAGAGGTAAGCGCTGCCTTGCGTCAGGCGCGCGCCGTTTCGGTTCTCAATTCCTCACGCAGTTTCGAAGAAAAGCAGCAGGCGATTGCCGATATTGCCGAGATTGGCGGTCGCGATGCGATTTCCATTCTTTTGTCGGCCCG
This sequence comes from Martelella mediterranea, assembly GCF_004342225.1. GTDB lineage: Bacteria > Pseudomonadota > Alphaproteobacteria > Rhizobiales > Rhizobiaceae > Martelella > Martelella mediterranea_B. The sequence goes on from NZ_SMAR01000005.1 coordinate 128,863, forward strand.
TGGCGACCTGGATGCTGACCTTCAGGCCGAAATTGATGCTGCACAGACGAAAATCGAAAAGCGGCTGGCGTTCTGGGATGCTGCCCAGAATGTCTGGTACGGACTTTCACTCGGCTCAGTCCTGCTTCTGGCGGCCATCGGTCTTGCCATCACGTTTGGCGTGATGGGCGTTATCAATATGGCCCATGGTGAGATGGTGATGCTGGGGGCCTATTCCACTTACATGGTGCAGGAGGTGATCCGCACCACCTATCCGGACCTTTTTGGCTGGTCTCTTGCGATTGCCCTGCCTGTCGCTTTTCTGATCACCGGGGCGGTTGGCCTGATCATTGAGCGCGGGGTTATCCGTTTTCTATATGGTCGCCCGCTGGAAACACTGCTGGCAACATGGGGCGTTTCGCTAATCCTGCAGCAAGCGGTCAGGACGATTTTCGGGCCATCGAACCGAGAGGTCGGGAATCCGGAATGGATGTCGGGTTCATTCGATCTCGGCGGTCTGGTCATCACGTGGTCGCGGCTATGGATCATCGTTTTTGCGCTGGCGGTTTTTGCCGGGCTTCTTCTTCTGATGAAGCGATCTGCGTTCGGGCTTCAGATGCGCGCCGTAACGCAGAACCGGCGGATGGCAGCCTCCATGGGTATCCGTACACCCTGGGTCGATGCCTTCACCTTTGCGCTTGGGTCCGGTGTCGCCGGGCTGGCCGGTGTGGCGCTTTCGCAGATTGATAACGTGTCGCCCAATCTGGGCCAGTCCTACATCATCGACAGTTTCATGGTTGTGGTGTTCGGGGGCGTCGGCAATCTCTGGGGCACGCTGGTCGGCGCTTTCTCGCTCGGCATTCTGAACAAGTTTCTTGAGCCCTATGCCGGCGCTGTGCTCGGCAAAATTCTGGTCCTCGTCTTCATCATCCTGTTTATCCAGAAACGACCGCGTGGTCTGTTCGCACTCAAGGGAAGGGCGGTTGAATCATGATCACGGCTTATCTTCTCCGGTCACTTGATCGCAAAGTTCTTGTCGCCATCTGTGTCCTGTTTGTTGCAGCACTGCTCGTGCCGTTTCTGAACCTTTTCATTCCGGCTGGCAGCCCTTTTCACCTGCCGACTTATCTCGTTTCGCTGTTCGGCAAATATCTTTGCTATGCATTGCTTGCATTGTCGCTTGATCTGGTCTGGGGCTTTTGCGGCATTCTCTCGCTCGGCCACGGAGCCTTTTTCGCGCTGGGTGGCTATGCGATGGGTATGTATCTGATGCGTCAGATCGGCTCGCGGGGCGTTTACGGAGATCCCGTTTTGCCCGACTTCATGGTGTTTTTGAACTGGAAAGAGCTGCCCTGGTTCTGGCATGGCTTTGATATGTTCTGGTTCGCCATGCTGATGGTGCTGCTGGTGCCCGGCGTACTGGCCTTCGCCTTCGGCTGGTTCGCTTTCCGCTCCCGCGTCAATGGCGTCTATCTTTCGATCATCACGCAGGCGATGACCTACGCCCTGCTGCTGGCCTTTTTCCGCAATGATATGGGGTTCGGCGGCAATAACGGTCTGACGGACTTCAAGGATATTCTCGGATTTTCCGTGCAGGCAGATACCACGCGTGCAGCCCTGTTCGCGGCCTCGGCGCTGTTTCTGGCGCTGGGCCTTTTCATTGCATCTGCCATTGTGCGTTCAAAGACCGGCAAGGTTCTGGTCGGGGTGCGCGACGCGGAAAGCCGGGTGCGTTTTCTTGGATACCGGGTGGAGAACTACAAGCTCTTCACCTTTGTGACCTCGGCGATGATGGCCGGGGTTGCCGGTGCACTCTATGTGCCACAGGTTGGCATCATCAATCCCGGCGAGTTTGCCCCTGCCAACTCCATCGAAATCGTGATCTGGACGGCGGTTGGCGGTCGCGCAACGCTTATAGGGCCGATCATTGGTGCAATCCTTGTGAATGGCGGCAAAACGATCTTCACCGGTCTGTTTCCCGCTTTCTGGCTGTTCGCACTCGGTGGCCTGTTTGTGGCCACAACACTGTTTCTGCCGAAAGGCATCGTCGGAACGCTTGCCGGATATTTTTCAAAACGGCGTGAAAAGGATGATGATCCTGACGCAAAGAAAAAATCAGTGGATGTCGAAGCCGGAATCGATACGGATCTACCAGCAGAAGGGGAGGCAGCACGATGAGCCCGCAGGAAAGACGCGCCAAAAGCCTTCTATATCTTGATAATGTTTCAGTCTCGTTTGATGGCTTTAAAGCGCTCAACAGCCTCTCCTTCGTGATTGAGCCCGGTGAGCTTCGCGCCGTCATCGGTCCCAACGGGGCTGGCAAGACGACAATGATGGATATCATCACCGGCAAGACACGACCGGATGAGGGGGAGGTTTTCTTCTCTGACACGATCGATCTGACCCGGCGCGACGAAGCCGACATTGCGCAGCTTGGCATTGGCAGGAAGTTTCAGAAGCCGACCGTTTTTGAAGGCCACACAGTCTGGGACAATTTGGAACTGGCGCTGAACCGCAAACGTGGTGTGTTCGCCACACTGTTTTACCGGCTTTCCGGCGAGGACCAGGACCGGATCGATGAAGTTCTCGAGATCATCCGCCTGACGGCTCGCAGGCAAGAACTCGCTGCCAATCTCTCTCATGGCCAGAAGCAGTGGCTGGAAATCGGCATGCTTTTGGCACAGGAGCCGAAACTTCTGCTGGTCGATGAACCGGTGGCTGGCATGACCGATGCCGAAACGGTAGAGACGGCGCGGCTTTTGCGCGAGATCGCGCAGACCCGTGCTGTTGTCGTGGTGGAGCACGATATGGGCTTTGTCCGGGATTTGGGAGTGAAAGTGACCTGCCTTGCGGAAGGCTCGGTTCTGGCGGAAGGCTCCATTGATTTCGTATCCAGTGACCAGAAGGTCATTGAAAACTATCTCGGGCGGTGAGGGTGACCATGCTGACAATCGAAAACGTCAATCTGCACTATGGTGCTGCTCAGGCTTTACGCGATGTTTCGCTTTCCGCAGAGATGGGCAAAATTACCTGTGTTCTGGGCCGCAACGGGGTTGGCAAGTCCTCGCTGCTTAGAGCGGTAACAGGCCAGCACCCGACATCGGGCGGCGCGATCCGCTTTCAGGATCAGCCGCTTGACGGTCTGGCGCCCTATGCGCGGGCCAAGTGTGGCGTGGGCTATGTGCCGCAGGGGCGTGAAATCTTTCCGCTGCTGACGGTACGCGAAAATCTGGAAACCGGTCTTGCTCCGCTGCCAGCGCGTGAACGGACCATTCCAGAGGATATTTTCAGCCTGTTTCCGGTGCTGCAAACAATGCTTTCACGGCGCGGCGGCGACCTTTCCGGCGGTCAGCAACAGCAACTGGCTATCGGCCGGGCGATGGTTATGCGACCGAAAATTCTGGTTCTGGACGAACCAACGGAGGGCATTCAGCCTTCGATCATCAAGGATATCGGCCGGGCGATACGTTACCTCAGGGATTCCACCGGAATGGCGATTCTGCTTGTGGAACAATATCTTGATTTTTGTCGGGAACTTGCTGATCAGGTCTATATCATGGACCGTGGCGAGATCGTGCATGAGGGGGCTGCCGAAACACTGGATACCGATGAGGCACGCCGGCACCTGACTGTGTGATGCTTCTTAACGCAATTTGCGAAGTTTTTGGGCGCGGACCGGAGACTGAGCGGTTCGCGCTTTTTTATGTTTGTCGAGCGCTTTACGGGTACAAAGCGTTTTGGATGTAAAAAACGCCTGCACCCTGCCAAGCGGCATGAATATTGCTTCGGCTCTTTTATAAAGAAAGTGCAAAAAAGGATCGGCAATGTGTGGTGCGACGAGATGCGGCGAAGAGGAGGCAAAATGCAGGGCGGAGTGGGCGTTTTGACGCCCGGCATGACAGCACCGCCGCAACGGACCTATGGGCGCGGGCAGGTGACTGCAAAACAGGCCGGTGGCAAGACCCGTCTTGATGAGTTTTATCAGGAAGGTGCCGCAAAAATCCGAATTCCTGAAAGCTTCGATGGCAGCATGGAAGCCGTTCTGATCAATACATCCGGCGGTCTGACCGGCGGTGACCGGTTGAACTGGGTGATGGATGCCGCCGATGGGACAACGCTGACAGCGACCACGCAGGCTTGTGAAAAAATCTACCGCTCTGACGGTGGTCCCGCGGTCATCGATACTGAATTGCGCGTCGGCGAGGGCGCACGACTGGACTGGCTGCCACAGGAAACCATTCTGTTTGATGATGCTTCGCTGAACCGGCGGCTTGATGTCGATCTGGCGGAAACCTCTGAATTTTTGGCTATTGAGGCGGTGCTGCTCGGCCGCAAGGCGATGGGGGAGGCTGTGCGCTACGGCCAGTTTCGTGATCGCTGGCGTGTGCGCCGATCCGGCACGCTGATCCACGCCGAAGATGTGCGCATGACCGGCGATATCGAAAACCTGATTGCGCAGACCGCCGTTCTGGGCGGCGAGGTGGCCTTTGCCACGCTTTTATATTGCGGCAAACGCGGCGAAGCTCTGCTTCCGAAAGTTCGCGCGGCGCTTGGCGAAATGGGCGGCGGAGCATCGGAGTGGAATGGCAAACTGGTGGCGCGGATTGTCGCGCCGGATGGCTATAGCTTGAGAAAAAGCCTGATCCCCGCATTGAAGGTCTTGCGGGAAAACGAAAATCTGCCGAAAGTCTGGCATCTTTGAAATTTTTGAGGGAGTTGAGGGACGTATGAACCTGACGCCGCGTGAAAAAGACAAACTGCTCATCTCCATGGCCGCGATGGTGGCGCGCCGCAGGCTGGAGCGGGGCGTCAAGCTGAACTACCCGGAAGCCATCGCTCTGGTGACCGACTTTGTGATCGAGGGCGCGCGTGATGGTCGCCCCGTGGCCGAGCTGATGGAAGCCGGTGCCCATGTGATTACCCGCGATCAGGTGATGGAAGGCGTACCGGAAATGATCCACGATGTACAGGTGGAAGCGACCTTCCCCGATGGCACCAAACTGGTGACAGTGCATGAGCCGATCCGGTGACGAAGGAGATAAACCATGATCCCAGGTGAGATGATCCCCGCCGAAGGCGAAATCGAAATCAATGCCGGACTGGAAACTGTGACTGTCACGGTTTCAAACACCGGCGATCGGCCCGTTCAGGTTGGCAGCCACTATCATTTTTTTGAAACCAATCCGGCGCTGACGTTTGATCGCGAAAAGACGCGCGGAATGCGGCTGGATATTGCAGCGGGCACGGCCGTTCGTTTTGAACCCGGCCAGACACGCGATGTCACGCTCGTGCCATTTGCCGGAAACCGCAATGTCTACGGCTTTCGTCAGGAAGTCATGGGCAAGCTTTGATTTTTTGAAATATCCGGTCCCGCAGCTTTTAAAAGCGCGAACCGAAACCAGAAAAAACTCCAGGGGAGTGATCCATGCCGTTTAAAATGTCCCGCGCATCTTATGCCTCCATGTTCGGTCCCACGACCGGCGACAAGGTGCGGCTGGCCGATACAGAGCTTTTTGTCGAGGTGGAGAAGGATTTCACCCATTATGGCGATGAAGTGAAATTCGGCGGCGGCAAGGTGATCCGTGATGGCATGGGGCAGAGCCAGTCTACCCGTGCTGAAGGCGCTGTTGACACGGTGATGACCAATGCGCTGATCATCGATCACTGGGGCATCGTCAAGGCTGATATCGGCATCAAAGACGGTCGTATCGCAGGCATTGGCAAGGCCGGCAACCCGGATACACAAGCGGGTGTGGATGTTATCGTCGGTCCCGGAACGGAAGTGATTGCCGCCGACGGCAAGATCGTTACCGCTGGTGGCATGGATGCCCATATCCACTTCATTTGTCCGCAGCAGATCGAAGAAGCGCTGATGAGCGGTCTTACCTGCATGCTTGGTGGTGGCACAGGCCCTGCCCACGGCACACTGGCGACCACCTGCACGCCCGGACCATGGCACATTGCGCGGATGATCGAAGCGGCAGATGCGTTTCCGATGAACCTCGCCTTTGCTGGCAAGGGCAATGCCTCACTGCCGGGTGCGCTTGAGGAGCAGATCCTGGGTGGTGCTGCGGCACTGAAGCTGCATGAAGACTGGGGCACAACGCCGGGCACAATCGATAACTGCCTGTCGGTTGCCGATCAGTATGATGTGCAGGTGATGATTCACACCGACACGCTGAATGAAAGCGGTTTCGTGGAAGATACGGTCGACGCTTTCAAGGGGCGCACGATCCATGCGTTTCACACCGAGGGGGCTGGCGGCGGCCATGCGCCGGACATCATCAAGATCTGCGGCCTGTCAAATGTCATTCCGTCTTCGACCAACCCGACCCGGCCATATACGCAGAACACGATTGCTGAACATCTCGATATGCTGATGGTCTGCCATCATCTTTCGCCATCAATCCCTGAAGATATCGCTTTTGCGGAAAGCCGTATCCGCAAAGAGACAATCGCAGCAGAAGATATACTGCATGATATGGGCGCATTCTCGATCATTTCGTCCGACAGTCAGGCCATGGGTCGCGTCGGCGAGGTGATCATCCGCACATGGCAGACCGCAGACAAGATGAAGCGTCAGCGCGGTCCACTTCCCGAGGAGACCGGCGATAACGATAATTACCGGGTGAAGCGGTATATTGCGAAATATACGATCAATCCGGCCGTTGCGCAGGGGCTTTCCCATGAGATCGGGTCGATTGAGGTTGGCAAACGCGCTGATCTGGTGATCTGGAACACGGCGCTTTTCGGCGTGAAACCGGACATGATTATCATCGGCGGTACGATTGCGGCAGCCCAGATGGGCGATCCGAATGCCTCCATCCCCACACCGCAGCCGATGCACTACCGCCATATGTTCGGCGCTTACGGCAAGTCCCGCACGAATTCGTCGGTTACTTTTGTTTCCGAGGCTTCGCTGGATGCAGGAATTGCGCATAAGCTCGGTGTTTCAAAACAGCTTGTTGCTGTGAAAAATACCCGTGGCGGCATTTCCAAAGCGGCTATGGTGCATAACAGCGCAACGCCTGATATCTCCGTTGACCCGGAAACCTATGAGGTGCGGGCCAATGGCGAAGTGTTGACATGTGAACCTGCGGATGTTCTGCCAATGGCACAACGGTATTTCCTGTTCTAGAGCATCGACAAGACCTCGTTTCCGGGAGCAGTACTATGATTGCATGGGAATTGTTCATTCCAGCCTGTTTTGCATTGAACTGCGCTCCCGGACCGAACAATATGCTGGCATTTTCCAACGGCGCGCGGCTCGGTCCGGCTCGGGCCTTTGCCGGTAGCATGGGGCGCATGCCCGCTTTCGCCTTTCTGATCGCGATCACAATCGCCGGGCTGGGTACGGTGCTCGCAGCTTCGACCTCTGCGCTTCTGGTGATCAAGCTGATTGGCGCAGTTTATCTCGTCTATGTTGGGATCCGGATTCTCTTGAAGGCGAAGACACTGGCGGAGATGCAGGCCACCGATGCCAGTATCGCCGCCTTGATGAAGCGCGATTTCTCGATTGCCATCACAAACCCAAAGGCTGTTGCAATTTTCACGGCCTTTTTCCGCAGTTTATCGTGGAAGGTGCGCCGATCTGGCCGCAGCTGACAGCCATGGGGCTCGCTTTTCTTGCGATGGAGGCTTTAGGCGTTTGCCTTTATATTGCAGGCGGCGTGCTGCTTGGGCGGTTCATCACATCGAACCGGATGTTTGTGCAGCTTAACCGCATGGTCGGCGGCGCGCTGATCCTTGCAGGTGGTTCAATGGCGCTTTCACGTCACTGAGCATGACTGCTTTGGCAATGCCGGGTGAGATGCGGCTTTTTAGATCATTTTCTGTGAAACCCGGATCATAAAGTTTCATCTAACCCACCCATAAACCAGCTTTCTTTCGGGGGAACTTGAAACCATTATGCGCTCATTGCGCTCATTGCGCTCATTGCGCTCATTGCGCTCATTGCGCTCATTGCGCTTGATGGAGAAGTTGATGGTTGCGGTCAGGCCGTTGCGATCCCTGGATAAGGATTTGCTGGTTTCATTTTTGTCGGCTTATGCGGAAAGCAGCATGTTCCTGCTTTCCAATCTGGCTGCCGACGGGATCGAAAACCCGCATTTACGCTATGGTGGAGACTATTGGGGTGCCTTTGACGAGGCACATGATCTTATCGGTGTCGCTGCCCATTACAGCAATGGCAATGTAATCGTGCAACTTCCCGAGCCATCAGGCAGGCAGGCTGTACTGACGGCTTTGCGGCAGCATATGACGCGTCCTGTTGCCGGTGTGATCGGTCCTGATGCCGAGGTCGTTGACGCGCTGAGGGTTCTGGACCCTGGACCAATCGGCTTTGCCATCAATCGCGGTGAAACGCTGTTCAGCCTTTCTGTCGGGCGTTTGGCGATGCCTGCGCCGCGACCGGAACATGTCAGTGTTACGCATTGGTCAAATGTCGATCAAGAGCTGCTTCACGCCTGGCTTCTTGTCTACCGTCGTGAGGCTATGGGGCAGAAGCCGACCAGTGCGCTTGAGAAAGCTGTCGCTGCCGAGGTGCGTGATCCAGACGCCCTTGAACGGTTTGTCCTGCTGGTGAATGATGTTCCGGTGGCGCTCGCCGGATTTAACGCACGGCTGCCGGAGATGCTTCAACTGGGATCGGTCTTCACTCCGCCTGAGCACCGTTCGCGTGGCTATGCGCGCTATCTGATCGGTCAGATGCTTCATACGTCATTCGGGCAAGGTGTGAAAAAGGTAATCCTTTTTACGAACGATCTGGCCGCCGAGCGGGCTTATCGTTCCCTTGGTTTTGCTCCGATCGGTGACTATCGTCTCGCGATCTTCAACGAGCCGACATCTCTGACATAAGAAATTCTGAAAAACTGCGCCATTCTGTCGCAGGTCATGCGGTTGTAACACTGGAGTTGGAAAACGACATGGGAGTCAACGCCAGTAACAATCAGTTTCAGGTATGCACTAGGTGCAAGGCAGCTATTACTTTAGAATAATTCTAATAAATAGCTTTATTCCTGATTGAAAATTGTTAGTATCTGGCAGCAAAATTTTGAGCGACGCTCCCAAGATTCTGAGCATTAAGGAGACTGCAATGATCGGTAAACGAGTTCCGAACGTGACCTTCCACACGCGCGTGCGTGACGAATCCATCGGTGGTGATAATCCGTTCCGTTGGGAAGACAAGACGTCCGATGACTTCTTCAAAGGCAAGCGCGCCATTCTGTTCTCGCTGCCGGGTGCGTTCACGCCGACCTGCTCGACCTACCAGCTGCCTGATTTTGAAAAGCTGGCTGATGAGTTCCGCGCGCTGGGAATCGACGAAATCTATTGCATGTCGGTCAACGATACGTTCGTCATGAACGCGTGGGCGAAGGGGCAGGGCCTGAAAAACGTTAAGGTTATACCCGATGGTTCCGGCGAGTTTACCCGTAAAATGGGCATGCTCGTGAACAAGGATAACCTCGGCTTCGGCATGCGTTCCTGGCGCTATGGCGCGGTCATCAATGATGGTGTCGTTGAAAAATGGTTCGAAGAAGAAGGCTTCTCCGATCTGTGCGAAACCGACCCCTATGGCCAGTCTTCGCCGCAGAACATTCTTGAAAGCCTCAAGAGCGAGGCCAAGGCCGCTTAAGGCTTTCAGCTTTGTTATCTTACTGATCGACGGCGGCTTTCGGGCCGCCGTTTTCATTTTGTAGCGCATGTCTTGATCGCATCAGGTTTGATGTTAAGAATATTTCATAAATCGGTTTGAAGGCCTGAGGGGCAAATGCAAAAAGTAAAAAACTATGAGCCGGCCGGCACGGAAACCGGTGCTGTTTCTGGCCGCGTTACGTTGACGCATGACCAGCGTCATCTGCGCCGCAAAGCACTGAAATTAAGTGACGGTGGCAGCGTCATGCTCGATCTGAAGGAAGCAGTGCTGTTCGCCAGCGGCGACCGTCTGGTGCTGGAAAACGGCGAAAGAATCGAGATCGTCGCGGCTGATGAGGAGCTGTTCGAGATCCGGCCGCGCGACAATCTGCATCTTATCGAGCTCGCATGGCATCTGGGAAACCGACATCTGCCTTCCCAGATTGAAGAAGGCCGTATCCTGGTTCTCAGGGATCATGTCATTCGCCAGATGCTCCTTGGCCTCGGCGCTGAAGTCAAAGAGGTTGTCGAACCTTTTCAGCCGGTGCGTGGTGCTTACCACAGCCATGATGATCACGGTCATTCCCATGAAGGCCACGATCATGGGCACCATCATCATCCGCACGGAGATCATGACCATCACGGCCATCATCACCACCATGACTGATCAGCCGGTCTCCGGTGCTGTTCTTTTAAGGCTTCTGTCCTGGCTGTCTCCTGCCTTTCCGCTGGGGGGCTTTGCCTATTCCGGCGGGCTCGAACGCGCTGCCCATGACGGTCTGATCCAAAGCGGCGAAGATCTGGAAAGCTGGTTGTTGTCCGGTCTGCAACACGGTTTCTTATGGAATGACGCTGTCCTGCTTTGTGAAAGTCATCGCCTGCAGGGCGAAAATCAGCCTCTGGATGATATTGCTGCCCTTGCAGAAGCGCTCGCGGGGTCAAAAGAGCGCTTTCTGGAGACAACGGCTCTGGGAGAAGCCTTTCTGGCGGCCTCGGCAGCATGGCCCGCTTCAGTGGCTCTGAACGTGCCTGCAAGCCCGGCTTTGCCTCTGGCCTTTGGTGCGGTTTCGTCAGCACATCGCATTGGCCTTTCTGCGGCCTGCCAGGCCTATCTGCATGCACAGATTGCACAGTATATTTCTGCGGCAATCCGGCTTTCCGTTTGCGGGCAGGTGACCGGTGTAGCGGTGCTGGCTGCACTTGAGGGGCCGGTGATCGAACAGGCTGGCAACGCGGTCGCGTCCAGCCTTGATGATCTCGGTGGCTGCACTTTCCGCGCGGATGTCGCTTCGCTGAAACATGAAACACAGCATTCACGCCTGTTTCGCTCGTGATTTGTATTTGCCGGTTTGAAACCGGTCTTGAACTTCAGAGGTAAAATATGAAATCCGAAAATGGTCCGTTGCGTGTCGGTATCGGTGGCCCGGTTGGGTCCGGCAAGACCGCGCTGACGGAAAAGCTATGCAAAGCGATTGGCAAGGACTACTCCGTTGCTGTCGTCACCAATGACATCTATACGCGGGAAGATGCAGATGCCCTCGTGCGAATGCAGGCATTGACCTCAGATCGCATTGTTGGCGTTGAGACCGGTGGCTGCCCACACACTGCTATTCGTGAAGATGCAACGATCAATCTTCAGGCCATAGCCAAACTGAATGAGCGTATCCCCGATCTGGATGTGATTTTCATCGAATCTGGCGGTGACAATCTGGCGGCGACCTTTTCGCCTGATCTGGCCGATATCACCATCTACGTCATTTCGGTGGCGCAGGGTGAAGAGATCCCTCGTAAGGGCGGACCCGGCATCACCCGATCCGATCTGTTGATCATCAACAAGAAAGATCTGGCTCCTTATGTCGAAGTCAACCTGGATGTGATGGCTGATTATGCCAGCCGGATGCGTTCCGGCGCGCCGACCGTCTTTACTGATCTGAAACGCGGCGAAGGCGTCAGTGATATTGTGGCATTTCTGAAAGAAACCGGCGGGCTTTAACCCGCCGGTTCTTGTTTCCTCCCGGATACCGAGCGGGTTCATCAGGGAATGAACCGCTCAAGTGATCGCATGATCGGTGCGCAGATGCCGCGTTTCTCAAACGCGTTTCAGCGCATCAATATCCTCAATCTCGATGATGCGACCATGTACCTGCACGCCGAGGTCTTTCAGCGTGGCAAATGCACGGGACAATGCTTCGGGAGCAAGGCCGAGCTTGCCGGCCAGAAGGCTCTTCTGGAATGCCAGCCGGAAGGACGCGGGAGCGTCCTGCCCCTCGCATTGTTCCAGCAGATAATAGGCAACGCGCTGCACAGCGGTGTTCAGGCGGTCATTTGCGACGCATTCCAGTGTTTCCTGCAGTTCGCCGGATAGTGAAGACGCAATCGCACGGGCCAGCATGCCGCCATCCGTTTCAGCGATATTGCGCACCTTGTTCAGGTCATAGCGCGCAAGCATGGCCTTATCGGCAGCCTGAGCGTGATATTCATAGGTGTCGCCGGCAAAGATCAGATCATCACCAAAGCTGTCGCCCGGGCCGCAAACGCGGATATCGGCTTCGCGACCTTCGCTGCTCTGCCTGAACAGCCGGACATAACCGGAAAGTACGCTGTAAAAATGGGTCGCCGGGTCACCTTCGCGGAAAACGACATCGCGCGGATAGCAATTTGCAAATGTCGCGCATTCCATCAGCCTGTTCATCGTTGCCATATCCATGGCAGCGGTCAGTTTGGTTTCTACAAACAGCGTTTTCTTGCGTTCATTCAGCAATAGGGTCCTGTTCACAGTTTTGTCTCCTGGCCCGATCCCGCGGCGAAAGGGCTCAATTGCCGTTTTTCCGAACAGCCAGTGCACGCCGCAATGTCGCCGGCTGTGGAGCAGCTTTGACATTGTGTCCTGGGTAAGCAATGTGCCGAAGCTGTCCGTTTTAAATTCCGAGCAGCGCAACCGGTTCTCACAGCGTTGTGGTGGCTTTCCTTAAGCGCTTTCCAAAAGGCTTCCCAACCGGTTTCTGCTGTCTGTCAAAGTAATGGCGCCCGTGTCACCAACGTTTGATTTCAATCAATTGCCTCTGTTTTTTTGACGTTTGGGACAAAGCATGGGGTGGTCTATGCCAAACAGCAAAAAGGGCCGGTGTATGGCCGGCCCCTTTCAATGTTATGCATATGGTTGTTTTGGCTGAGAATTTTCTACATTAAGCCGGATTATGGTCTCGCGGTTCTCCGCTTGCCTGCTCGATATCGTCCAAACGTTTTTCGATGTTTGCAAGTTTTCTGTTCTGCGCCTCGTTCAGCCGTCCGAGTTCCTCGTTTGAGTAAACAGCGTCGTCAGGGTCTCGTCGCCCGACAAGGCCACTGAGAAGGCGACGCAGCAACCGCGCAAAATCATCCATGATCATGTAGAAGGCGGGAACCACCAGCAGGCTCAAAACGGTGGAGACAATGATGCCGCCGATCACCGCCACGGCCATCGGAGAACGGAACGATGCGCCTTCGCCGACGCCGAGTGCTGCGGGAATCATACCTGCCGACATCGCAATCGACGTCATGACAATCGGCCGGGCGCGTTTGCGGCCTGCCTCAACCAGCGCGTCACGCCGCTCCATCCCACGCCAGATTGCTTCCTTCGCAAAATCGACCAGCAGAATGGCGTTCTTGGTGACAATACCCATCAGCATCAGCAGGCCGATGAGCACAGGCATCGACAATGAATTGCCTGTCAGGATTAGTGCAATTGCAACACCGCCAAGCGCAAGCGGCAGCGAAAACAGGATGGTGAAGGGCTGGATGACATCCTTAAACAGCAGAATCAGTACAGCCAGCACAAGAAACAGTCCCAGCATCATGGCGTTCATGAAGCTTTCCTGCATTTCCGCCTGAATTTCGGCATCTCCGGCCGCCGCCAACGTGACTGAGGCTGGCAGGTCCGTGTCTTCAACGATTTGCCTGAAGCGCTGTGTCGCCGAATCCAGCGCTACGCCCTGCGGCAGGCTTGCGCCAATGGTCACGACACGATTTCGATTGGCACGGTTGACGGTGCCTGTGCCTTCTGAATATTCCACATCGGCAACGACAGAAAGCGGCACAAGCCCGCCATCGGCTGTCTTTATCTTCAAGGCGCGAATGGCTGCGAGATCCCGTCTCAGCTCAAGGTCGGTGCGCACGCGGATCGGTATCAACCGGTTATCAAGCGCGATCTTCGGCATGTTCGCATCAATGTCACCGACAGTTGCCACGCGCACTGTATTGGCAATGGCGGCCGGTGTGACGCCAAGGCGTGCAGCGATTTCCTTCTTTGGGTGGATCTTCAGTTCCGGTCGCGGCAAGGCGCCTTCCGAGGCGACATTCTGCAACAGCGGATCGGCCCGCAATTTGGCCTCCAGCGTCGCGACGGCTGCCTGAAGGTCTTCGTCATTGTCTGACAGGAAATTAAATTCGACATCGCGCCCACCATTATCGTTCAAAATGGTGATGCGTGCGTCGGGGATATCAGACAGTGCAGTAAGGATTTGTTCCTCGATCCGCCATTGCGGGATTTCGCGACCATCAATTGGCAATTTCGGGAGATATTTCCCGATCAGAGGGATGCCGCCGAAAACTTCATTAACGATTGTTTCGGCCAGCGAGTGCGAGAGGTGGTTGAGCGTGACCGTAATGGACGCGCGGCGATATTCGAGAGATCCCATCGGAGAGGAGCCGCCCAGAACCGTGACACTCTCTACACCATCAATCGCAGCAACCCGGTCTGCCATGGCATCGGTGACCGCTTCGGTTTCGGAAAGTCGGGTGACTGGCGGTAACTCGACAGAGATAACAATTCGTGAGGCATCCTCCGGTGGCAGAAAGTCGCCGGGAATGCGCATCATGAAGAACAGCGAGACAATCAGGACGCCGATGGCTGCGACCAGTGTTGCGTAGCGCCAGCGTGTCGTCCAGCGGACTGAACCGGTGTAGGCGCGCATGAAACGACCATCGTTGCTTTCACTGTCTTCCCGCTTGCCATGTTTGCCGGGTTTCAGCAGATAGGCAGCCATCACCGGCGTGATCAGTCGCGCCACGACAAGGGAAAAGAACACGGCGAAGGCAACGGTCAGTCCAAACTGGATAAAATACTGTCCGGGAATGCCTGGCATGAAGGAGACCGGCGCAAATACGGCGATAATCGTGAAGCTTGTGGCAATCACCGCCAGTCCGATTTCATCGGCTGCGTCCAGCGCTGCGCGATAGGGCGTTTTACCCATATTGATATGCCGCTCGATATTTTCGACCTCGACAATCGCGTCATCGACCAGAATGCCGGTGGCCAGCGTCAGGGAGATCAGGCTGACGATGTTGAGCGAGAAGCCCATCAGGTCCATGATCCAGAATGTCGGGATGACCGAGAGTGGAAGGGCCGTTGCGGCAATCAGCGTCGCCCGCCAGTTATGCAGAAACAGAAACACGACAATGATTGCCAGCACCGCACCTTCATAGAGAGTGTGCATCGCGGCTTCATAATTGCCTTTGGTATAAAAGACCGCATCATCGACCATTTTGATCGACACGTCCGGGTTTTCTGTGCGCACTGTTGCAAGCGCTTCTTGAACGGCATTTGCAACGGAAACCTCGCTGGCCCCTTTGGAACGGAACACGCCAAACGCAACGATCGGTTCGCCATTATGGCGCATGAATGTGCGCGGTTCTTCATAAGTGTCGGTAATGGTTCCAAGTGCCGAGAGGCGGGCAAAACGGCCATTTCCGAGCGCAATCATGGTGTTACCGAGTTCTGAGACATTGCGCGCGTCGCCCAGAGTTCGGATCGTCTGTTCCGAGCCTGCCACCTGCCCACGCCCGGAACCACGGTCAGCATTAACGCTTGCAAGCTGGGTATTCACATCAGCTGCGGTGATGCCATAACTGGACAGCTTGTTTTCATCGAGCGATATCTGGATTTCGCGGTCAGCACCGCCGTAGCGGTCCACCTTCCCAACCCCTTGAATGCCCTGCAGCGCCCGTTCGATTTTGTCGTCAACAAACCAGGAAAGCTCTTCAAGAGACATGTTGGGGGAGGAAACGGCAAAAGTCTGGATGGCCTGCCCTTCGACATCAATCTTGCGCACGACCGGTTCTTCTGCCGTGGCGGGCAGGTCGGCCCTGATGTTGTCAATGGCGTCCTTGACCTCCCTGAGCGCCTCATCCGGTGAGACTTCCATGCGGAAAAGAACAGATGTGGTCGATGTTCCGTCGGTAATGGTGGAGTTGATGTCGTCGACGCCGGAAATACTGGCGATGGCGTCTTCAACCTTTTTGGTAACCTGAAGTTCCAGCTCCGCCGGCGCTGCGCCGCTTTGGGCAACCGTGACCGCGACAACGGGAATATCAACATTGGGAAAGCGGGTGATCGGCAGTTTGTTGAAGGATTGCAGACCGATCATCACCAGAAGCGCCATCAGAAGCAATGGGGCAACCGGATTTCGGATTGCCCAGGCTGAGAAGTTCATAAGAGATATCCTCAATCGCTGATGGCGTTTTCGCTGGAAACCGGGCGCACCCGGTCTCCGGTACGCACATAGGCTCCGGCCTTGGCGACCACCTGATCGCCGCTTTCAAGGCCACCGGTGATTTCCACGCGGCTGCCATCCTGAATGCCGGTCGAGACAGGTACGATTTCAACAGTACCGTCAACGATCCGCCGCACTGTCGCGCCCGAGCCATCAATATTGACTGCGGTCATTGGCAGGCTGAGCGCGCTGGTCTGCTCAATGATGATCTCGGCACTGGCATACATGCCGACACGGGCGCTTTCCGGCTCTTCGATTGTGATGAAAACATCGGCCAGCCGGGTGGCCTCATCGACAACCGGTGAAACCAGACGCACCTTGCCGTTAATCGGTTCCCTGGCGCCGACCAGCATAATATGGGCGGCCTGACCCTGCCTGACTTTCATGACGCTGTCTTCCGGTACTTCTGCCACCAGTTCGATGGCACCATCCTCGATAATGGTGAACATCGGATTGGCTGAGCCGCTGGCAATGGCGCCGATGCGCGCGTTCCTGTCGGATATGATACCAGACACCGGTGTCTTGATTTTCGTGCGTGCCAACCGCAGATCGATATCCTCAATCTGGGCTTCTGTCACCCGAAGGTCGGCTTCGGCAACCGAAATCGCCTCACGCGCAGCGTTCGCGCTTGCCTGGGCTTTGAGCGCGCTTGTTTCAGCCTGTTCAAGCGCCGCGCGGGTTGATGTTCCATTTTCGACCAGGCGTTTTGCGCGATCATATTGCCTTCTTGCATCCGTCAACACGGCCTCACTGGATTTCAGTTGCGCTTCCAGTTGCGAAAGATTGGCTTTCGCTCTGGCCTTTGAGGCCATCTGACTGCTTCTTTCCAGAAGAAGCTTGTCGGTGCGCAGTGTCGCCAGAACCGTGCCTTTTTCCACACGGTCGCCGATTTCCGCTTCGATGGTTTCAATCGAAAGTCCCTCGACCAGTGGCTGCACAAACACCTCGTCGACAGGTTCAACAATGCCAGTTCCCAGCACACGTTCTGTCAGTTGCTGTGGCGTGGCACTGGTGACGACAATCGCTGGCAGGTTATTCTCGCCGGGCGTGCCGGTCTCTGCTGCCAGCGCAGGGGATGCAAGAAGCACAAGCATCAGAAAAGAAGCTGCGGGAAAACGGCGGGTATTCATGACATGGTCCTCAAACGGGCCGCGATCCGGCCATCTCATCAATGCGGGTCAAAATGCATAGTCAGTCGCAATTACGCCTGGCGCGGTGATCTGGTTTTCCGCACGCAGTATCACCGGGCCCAAACGCCGGGCACACCGGTGAAGGCTTCAAGCACAATATGGCATCTTCTTGCATAAATTAAACCGATTGGTTCGATTTAACGTGAAACTGATGCAGAAATACAATATGCGCTACCCGTTTCGGGCAGCGCACATCAATATTCAGACAAATGTACCAACACGTCAGGAGAATTCCGGTTCTCCTGAGGTTATATCGCTTAGTTGGCGAAGGCCTTGTCCGTGACTTCCAGCGTGTAAGCGCCTTCCGGTTCTTCCGTGATTGCAGGGTTATCCGGCGAAACGGCCGAAAGCAGCGTTTGAACGGTCTCATTATAGTCGTCGACATCCAGAGCACCGGTGGAGCCGGTTGTCAGCTTGGCAACTTCGCCCATCATATATTCCTGATGTTCAAGGGTTTGCGCACCGGTGTCGTCATATTCGATGACGATTTCTGCTGCTTCATCGGGATGTTCTTCGGCATACTTCCAGCCCTTCATCGAAGCCCGGACGAACTTTGCCATTTTGTCGACGAAGGCCGGGTCTTCGAGATTTTCTTCCATCACATAAAGACCGTCTTCGAGCATGCCGACGCCTTCATCACGATAGTTGAAGACGGTCAGCTGGTCCGGCGTGATACCGGCGTCGAGCACCTGACCGTACTCGTTATAGGTCATCGTGGAAATGCAGTCGGCTTGCTTCTGCAGCAGCGGATCAACATTGAAGGCCTGTTTCAGAACTTCAACGCCTTCTTCCGAGCCATCCGTCGGAAGGTCAAGTTTGGCCATCCAGGCGTAGAACGGGTACTCATTGCCATAGAACCAGACGCCGAGCGTGTGGCCGGGAAAATCTTCCGGGCTCTCAATGCCGCTTTCTTTCAGACATGTGAGGAGCAGGCCGGAATTCTTGAATGGCTGTGCGATATTGACCAGCGGCACACCGCGTTCGCGTGCGGCAAGAGCGGCAGCCATCCATGTGACGATGACATCAGCGCCGCCACCGGCAATCACCTGTTCTGGCGCAATGTCCGGGCCGCCGGGCTTGATTGTGACGTTAAGGTCTTCCGCGTCATAAAAGCCTTTTTCCAGAGCCACATAATAGCCTGCAAACTGGGCCTGTGTGACCCATTTCAGCTGCAGGGTGACATCTTCTGCAGCCATGGCCTGACCGGTGAAAACGGCCAGGGAAGAAGCGGCCAGTGCCGCGAGAATTGACTTTTTCATGCTGTTGTTCCCCATTTTTGGATATTTATAAACATGCATCGTTGAAGGCTTACGCCCGGCCTGAACGCACGGACGGATGCCAGAACGTGACAGCGCGCTGAATGAGCGCCACCACGCCATAAAAAGCGGAACCGGCCAAAGCCGCCACCGCAATTTCGGCCCACACCATATCGAGATTGGCCCGGCCCACTTCCGTGGAAATCCGAAAACCCATACCGACCGTCGGTGCACCGAAAAACTCTGCCACGATTGCGCCAATCAGCGCCAGCGTGGAATTGATCTTGAGAGCGTTGAAGATAAACGGCCATGCCGCTGGCAACCGCAGCTTGACCATGGTTTGCCACCAGCTTGCCGCATAGGTGCGCATCAGATCACGCTCCATCTGATTGGCCGCAGCAAGCCCCTGAATCGTATTGACCAGCATCGGGAAGAAGGTTGCGACCACGACAACGGCAGCCTTCGATTGCCAGTCGAAGCCGAACCACATCACCATGATCGGGGCAATTCCGACAATAGGCAGCGCTGAGACGAAATTGCCCAGCGGCAGAAGGCCGTTTTTCAGGAAGCGTGAGCGGTCGATCAGGATGGCAACGACAAAGCCGGCGCCGCAGCCCATGGCATAGCCTGCCAGAACGGCCTTCAGGATGGTTTGACGGAAATCGTTCCAAAGCGTTGGAAGCGCGTTGACGATCTTGGCCCAGATGACGCTGGGGGCAGGCAGCAGGATCGGCGAGATATCAAGCCCGCGCACGAGCCCTTCCCATATCACCATCAGCGCAATGCCGAAAATCAGAGGCACGGTAATCCATGCGATCCGGTTGAGGGTTTTGCCGGAAAATGTCTGCCGCACCAGCCATTCATTGAATGCCCAGGCGCCAAGCCAGAAAACAAGCGCGAAAAGAAGGTAACCGCTGCTGCTCATGCCGGACCTCCCATGCGTTTCAGGACTGCGTTTTGCGCCAGCCCGACGATGGCAACCAGTACAGATGCCAGAATGGCGGCCATGAACAAGGCGGCCCAGATCTGTACGGTCTGTCCGTAATATGAGCCGGAAAGAAGGCGTGCACCAAGGCCAGCTACCGCGCCGGTTGGAAGTTCGGCAATGATGGCACCGACAAGTGAGATCGCGATGGCAATCTTCAGCGAGGTGAACAGGTAGGGCATGGCTGACGGCAGGCGCAGTTTCCAAAGCACCTGGCGCGCATCGGCATTATAGGTTCGCATCAGATCGAGCTGCAGCTGATCCGGACTCCTGAGGCCGGAGACCATGCCGACTGCAACAGGGAAGAAGGAGAGATAGGTAGAGATCAGCGCCTTGGGCAGGATGCCGGAAATACCAATGGCGTTCAGCACCACGATCAGCATCGGCGCAATCGCGATGATCGGGATTGTCTGGCTGGCAATGATCCACGGCATCATCGAGCGATCCATCGTCTTGTTGTGCACAATGGCAATGGCAAGAATGATGCCGAAGGCCGAACCAATCATGAAGCCAAGCATCGTCGAGGAAAACGTCACCCAGGTATGGTAAACGAGGCTGCGTTTAGAGGTGATTTTCGTCTCGAACGTTGATTTCCAGAGTTCGGCTGCGACCTGATGCGGGGCTGGCAGAACCGGGCGTTTGGCGCTGTAGGTTTCGCCAACGAGTTGCGAGAAGGTGAGGGTTTCACCGGCGCGGCGGGCCTGGTCCTCGGCAAACTGCCGGTTCATGATCACAACGAAAACGCACCATATGGCCAGAATGGCGACGATAACGGTGGCAATGGGAAGGACGCGCTCACGGATCATTTGAGCAATTCCCAATAGGTTCTTTGTTTTTTTAGTTGTCCTGAATTTTGAAGGTCTTGCCCGACCCATCTCATGTCGTATTGCCAAGTATAAAATGGCTTTCCTGATGCCCTCAAATCATGTTCGTGGTGTTCCCAGATATGTTTGCAAATATCCGAGATAGCTGCATTCCCCCCAGAATCTCGGAGCGCTTCTATAATCCATGTTTCTAGCTCAGATTTGATAGACATTTAATTGCCCTCACTCATAGCTGTGCCCCGCGCGCAAACCTTCGCGCACACGATGCGCGATTTCCAGAAACTCCGGCGTCTCACGAATATCCAGCGGTCTTTCTTTCGGCAGTGGCGACTCGATCACATCGGTGACACGGCCCGGTCGAGGGCTCATCACAACGATTTTGGTGGAAAGGTAGACGGCTTCCGGAATGGAGTGGGTAACAAAGCAGATCGTTTTGTTGGTGGCCGCCCAGAGCTTCAGAAGCTGTTCATTGAGGTGGTCCCGAACGATTTCATCAAGCGCGCCAAATGGCTCGTCCATCAAAAGCAGGTCGGCGTCAAAGGCAAGAGCACGGGCAATGGAGGCGCGTTGCTGCATGCCGCCGGAAAGCTGCCATGGGAATTTCTTTCCAAAGCCTGCAAGATCCACGAGTGCAAGCACATGGCTGATCCGACGCGCCTGATCGGCTTTGGTGTAGCCCATGATTTCCAGCGGAAGTGCGATATTCTTCTCAATCGTACGCCATGGATAAAGTGCGGCTGACTGAAAAACATAGCCATAGGCACGGTCCAGACGCGCATTTTCCGGCGTTGTGTTGTTGACAGTGATCTTGCCGGACGTTTTCTGCTCAAGGTCAGCAATAACCCTCAGAAATGTGGTCTTGCCGCAGCCGGAAGGGCCGATGAAGGAGACAAAGTCTCCCTTCTTGACATCAAGGTCCACGTCCTTGAGTGCGTGAACCGGTCCGTCATTGGTGTTGAAGGTCAGACAGAGGTCTTCAGCCTTCACCACAGAAAGCGGAGTTTTCTCGCTCATGCTGCATTCTCCGCTTCCAAAAAGCGTTTTGCAGCGATTGGAAACAGATGTTTTTCTGTCAGTGCCGCGCGTTTCACAGTGATTTTCCCCTTAACCGGCAGCCATTTTATATCTTCGATTTCTGCCTGTGGCGTGACATCAGGACTGGCCAGCCAGGAATAGGATTCCGCCTCGACGATCATGCCCGGTTCATTTGCTGCCCATTCGCGATGCCTGCCCTCATAACGAAAGTTCTCCATGGAGCAGGTCAGCGCGAGTTCTTCATTCAGTTCACGGATCAGCGCTTCAAGTGGAGTCTCGCCGGGATCGATCTTGCCGCCGGGCTGCTGATATTTCGCAGTGCCTCGCTTTCGCACGGTGAGTATCTCACCGTGGCGGTTGATGATCATGGCGACGGCGATGCGGATATCTGCAGGCCGGTCATGAAGCGTCATGTCTGTCTCCGGTTTATCTATCAAACACCGCTTGGCGGAATGCCGGCACGTTCGATCTTGCGCGGTGCCACCAGTTCTTTCCATGTGGAAAGCGCCTTGTTGACGGCCGGGTAGGGCTCCCGGGCGACAAACTGTCCGTGACCGGCTTCGGCTTTAACCACGCCATCATCAACCACGACCTTGCCGCGAGACAGAGTATAGCGCGGCAGACCTTTGACCTTGAACCCCTCGAACACATTGTAGTCGATTGCCGACTGCTGGGTTTTGGCCGAGATCGTTTTTTCGCGTTCAGGATCCAGCACGACAAGGTCTGCATCCGCGCCGACCAGTACCGCACCTTTCTTCGGGTACATATTGAGGATCTTGGCAATATTGGTGGAGGTGACGGCGACAAACTCGTTCATCGTCAACCGGCCCGTGCCAACGCCATAGGTCCACAGAAGTGGCAGACGGTCTTCTACTCCGCCGGTTCCGTTGGGGATCTTGGTGAAGTCATCCACACCGTAGCGTTTCTGCTCGGTGGTAAAAGCGCAATGGTCGGTGGCAACGCAGGAAAGCGACCCGGCCTGAAGGCCTGCCCAGAGCGAAGCCTGATGGCTCTTGTTACGGAACGGAGGCGACATGACCCGACGGGCGGAATGATCCCAGTCCTTATCAAAATACTCGCTTTCATCAAGAAGCAGATGCTGGACCAGCGGTTCACCATAGACCCGCATGCCCTTTTGACGGGCGCGGCGGATCGCTTCATGGCTCTGCTCGCATGACGTATGAACCACATAAAGCGGAACGCCTGCCATATCGGCAAGCATAATGGCGCGGTTGGTGGCTTCGCCTTCCACTTCAGCAGGCCGTGAATAGGCATGGCCCTCCGGTCCGTTATTGCCTTCTGCCAGAAGCTTGGCTGCCATGGATGCGACAACATCGCCGTTTTCCGCATGAACCAACGGCATGGCGCCCAGCTCCGCACAACGCTGGAACGAGGCGAGCATCTCGTCATCATTGACCATCAGCGAGCCCTTATAGGCCATGAAATGCTTGAAGGTGTTGATGCCGCGCTCTTTCACCACGGCTTCCATTTCCTCAAACACCTGTTTGTCCCACCAGGTGATGGCCATGTGGAAGGAGTAGTCGCAATTGGCCTGCGTCGATTTGTTGTCCCAGCGCTTAAGCGCGTCAAACAGTGACTGGCCGGGATTGGGCAGACAGAAGTCGACAACCATGGTTGTGCCACCGGCAATGGCTGCACGGGTTCCGCTTTCAAAGTCGTCGGAGGAATATGTTCCCATAAACGGCATTTCCAGATGCACATGCGGGTCAATACCGCCGGGCATGACAAAGCAACCCTCTGCGTCCAGAGTGTCGTCGCCGGAAAGATCAGGGCCGATTTCGACAATCTTGCCATTTTCGATCTTAACGTCGGATTTATAGGTCAGGTCTGCGGTGACAATCGTCCCGCCCTTGATCACTGTGCTCATGAAGCTGTTCCCTTTTGTTCGAACCGGCGGATTTTCCGCTTCTTGTTCTTCTGAAAGTTATTTCAGCCGAAATCCTCCCGGCTTCCGGATGTTGGATGACAGGCCTGCCGGTGTGGCCGAGGCCTGCGGTTTGATCGCGCCCCGGCTTTTCGCCGGAGCCGCGGATTTAGCGGCTGAAGACGTCGTGTCCGCTGCAACTGTTGAGGCAGGACGCGCACCGATAAAGCCGATGGAGCGCAGCGCCTTTTTGTCTTTTATGCCGGATGCCTTCCTCATGTTGCGACCGCTTCATCAGGTTGCAGGACCTTTGACATGAAAAGGCTGTAGGGATTTTCCGCGTAGTCGGCAAAGGGGCCGCATTCGATGTAGCCTCGACGACGATACATGGCGACGGCTTCGGTATTCAGCGGCCCGGTTTCGAGGAAAAGCGTCTGGATCCCGTGATCTTGAGCGGCCTGTTCCAGGCTGTTCATCAGTCCGCGGCCGACACCGTTTCCGCGTGCTGTATCATGCACATAGATGCGTTTGAGCTCCGCGCTCGTATCAGAAAGCCATTTCACCGCACCGCAGCCCGCCGCCTTGCCGTCCAGACGTGCGACCATGAAGGTCGTATCGGCTTGCCCAAGCGCTGCGATATCGACCGCGAAATTACCCTCAGGCGGATAAAGTGTGGCCATATAGCGGTCGGACAGTTCGATCAGCGCCCGGATTTCGGGTTGGTCAGGCTGTTCGATGGAGATCGTCAGGTTCAAGCCGCAATCTCCGCGGTTTTCAGCACGGCCCGCAGCAGCACATCGGCACCTGCGGTGGCCCATTCTTTCGAAATGTCTTCCGCCTCATTATGGGAAAGGCCATCCACACATGGGCACATGACCATGGTTGCCGGTGCTACCTTGGTAGCCCAGCAGGCATCGTGCCCGGCGCCCGATACAATGTCCATGTGCTCATAGCCAAGTTCGACTGCGGCTTCCCGGACATTTTCGACAAGCTCCGGGGTAAAGGTTACCGGATCAAAATGGCCGACAGCTTCCACCGAGCAGCCAACGCCAAGGGCTTCACAGATCTCGGCGGCTTGCTTCTCGATGCGCGCACGCATTCCGTCCAGCTTTTCCTGATCGGCTGTTCGGATATCGACGGTGAACGTGACCGAGCCGGGCAGGACATTGCGGGAATTGGGCGAGAAGAACATCTGTCCGACACCGCCAACGGCATTGGGCTGAAAGTCCATCGTGATTGCCTGAACGGCTTCCAGTATCCTTGCCATGGCCAGGCCGGCATTCAAGCGCATGGCCATCGGTGTGGAGCCAGTATGTGTTTCCTTGCCGGTGAGTGTGAACTCCAGCCACCACAGGCCCTGACAGTGCGTCACAACGCCGATTTCCTTTTTCTCCGCCTCAAGGATCGGCCCCTGTTCGATGTGGTACTCATAATAGGCGTGCATCTTGCGGGCACCGACCTCTTCATCGCCGAGCCAGCCAATGCGTTTCAGCTCATCGCCATATGAGAGACCTTCCGGATCGCGGCGGCCATAAGCGTAGTCGAGTGTGTGAACGCCTGCGAAAACGCCGGATGCCAGCATTGGTGGAGAAAAACGCGCACCTTCTTCATTGGCCCAGTTGGCAATGACAATCGGATGTCTGGTCTTGATATTCAGATCATTCAGCGTGCGAACCAGTTCCAGCCCAGACAATACGCCGAGCACACCATCATATTTGCCGCCCGTTGGTTGCGTATCAAGGTGCGAGCCGACGTAAACGGGAAGGGCCTCAGGGTCAGTGCCGGGGCGTGTCATGAACATTGAGCCCATCTTGTCCACGCCCATGGTCAGGCCGGCATCTTCGCACCATTTCTGAAACAGGGCACGGCCTTCGGCGTCTTCATCTGTCAGTGTCTGGCGATTATTGCCGCCAGCAACGCCGGGGCCGATTTTCGCCATCTCCATCAACGCATCCCAAAGCCGGTCACCATTGACCCGCATGTTTTCGCCCGCTTTTGCAACCATATCGTTTCCGTCCTCGCGTTCTTGTTTTCCGCACGGTGCTCGTTTGCCATCATGAGCATGGTGTTGTCTTGCATCGAGGGAAGATAATTCTTTTCAGTTCCCCTCCGGTTTTTGACCGGTTGGTTAAACTTTACAGCTTCCCGTCATCTGCTCAAGTGCATATGATCAATTTCCGCGACGTTTTTTCGAAAAAATGGCCTAAAGCGTGTGCATGATTTGTTTTTGTGCAAAGTTGTGCCAGATAGTAAGAGCAATGGGCAGGGCTTGATGATTCCAAGAGCAGCGAAAACACAGCGCAGGACGCGTATTCAACAGGCAAAAGAAGAGATTATTCTTGAAGCAGCGCTTGATGTGTTTTCGGCCAATGGTTTCAAAGGATCGACAGTCGATCAGATCGCCGAGACAGCGGGTATGTCGAAGCCGAATGTGCTCTACTATTTCCGGACGAAAGAAGCGATGTTCACCGCATTGATCGACCGCGTTATGCAGGTCTGGCTCGATCCTTTACGCTTTTTCGACCCTGCCAATGATCCTGAGAGCGAGATACGCTCATACATCCGTCGAAAGCTGGAAATGGCGCGTGATTTCCCGCGCGAAAGCCGTATTTTTGCCAATGAGATTATTCATGGGGCACCGAACGTGGAAGAGCTTTTGCGTGGAGAGCTGAAGCAACTCGTCGACGAGAAGGCCGAGGTGATTCGTGCCTGGCAGCGCTCCGGAAAGCTCAGAAAGGTGGATCCATATCACCTCATCTTTTCAATCTGGTCCACGACACAGCATTATGCCGACTTTGATGTTCAGGTCCGTGCGGTGCTGGGTGAGGGGTTATCCGGTGAGGGGCGCTATGAAGATGCCGCGCGTTATCTGGAGATACTGTTCGTCAAAGGGCTGGTGATTTCCTGATCTGCTCTGCCGTCGCGTGTTGCTCTTTTGTAAAATCCTTAAATCTGGTTGCCGGAACGCGGTGTCTTGTGGAACAGTGTTCTGGCAATATGCAAAAAGGAGATCATATGCTTAAGAAGCTCATGACGGTCGTGATGGTTGGTGGTCTTGCTGTTTCAGCTGCTGCCTGCTCGTCGACACAAAAGGGTGCGGCCATCGGAGGCGGCGGTGCTGCGGCAACCTCGATGCTGCTTGGTGGCAGCACCGGCCAGACCCTGGCGGCTGGCGCTCTTGGTGCTGCCGGTGGAGCGCTTATCGGGCGTGTCCAGGACAGCAACAATCAGTGCTATTACCGCGATCAGAACGGTAACCAGTACAAGGCAAAGTGCCCTTGAGGATAGTGATCGGGCGTCAGCTTTTAACAAAGCCGACGCCTGTCATTGGCGCTGACGCTTCGATGCCGTGTCGTTCCCTGTTGCCGAGCGCCGGATCCGTTTGCCTTCTTCTGCCTTTCCGGAGACGTTATGCATCTTATCCACGATACGATCACAACGCTTGAGCCATACCTGCGTCACTATGGTCTCTTTGCGTTGCTGGTGATTGTTTATCTGGAATCGCTCGGCGCCCCTCTTCCGGGGGAGAGCGGCGTGATTGGTGCCTCGCTTCTGGCCAGTGCCGGTCAGTTTCCGATTGAAGGGGTTTTTGTGGTCGTTGTCGTTGGTGCCGTGCTTGGCGACAACACAGGCTATCTGATTGGCCGCTTTGGCGGTAAAACTTTGATTGAGCGCTATGGCCGCTATATCGGCATGACGCCAAAACGGCATCAGTGGGTTGCAGGGCTTTATGAACGGCGCGGACCGATGGTCGTTGTGGGGGCGCGTTTTGTGGTCATCTTGCGGCAGCTAAACGGTATCGTTGCCGGTACGATGGCGATGCGGTGGAGGCCGTTTGTGCTGGCCAATATCGTC
This sequence comes from Martelella mediterranea, assembly GCF_004342225.1. Lineage (GTDB taxonomy): Bacteria > Pseudomonadota > Alphaproteobacteria > Rhizobiales > Rhizobiaceae > Martelella > Martelella mediterranea_B. The sequence goes on from NZ_SMAR01000005.1 coordinate 156,035, forward strand.
GGCGCAATCCTATGGGCTGGTGTATGGACAGCGGTGCCTTATGTCTTCGGTGATTTCTTCGCCGAGCGCTTCCATCTGCAGGAGCTGCTTTCGCCGCATAGCGGTTCGTAAATTCTGGCTTTCATACTTTGTCAAATATGTGGATGGCTATTTCTTGAGCATGAAAATTCAGTGCTCAAAAATTGACACATGGGTTAGTTTTTTCTAAAAAGAAAAAAGTTTTCCGTTCCGATAGTTCGAAGGACATCACCGCATGCCGCATATGTCGATTTTTGCCCGTGCAACCGCGGTTGCCGCGCTTGTCTCCCTGCCTGCTTTTGTTGCTCAGGCACAGGATACCTTTGTTGTTTCCAACTGGGGTTACTCCAACGACTTTTATGAGCCCTTTATTTTCGAACCCTTCGAAAAGGCACACAATGTTAAGGTGGTCACAGAAACGGGTGGTGCCCCTGAGCGGCTGAACAAGGCGCGTATTCGTGGTGGTGTCGATGTGATCCTGCTGACGGACAAGTTCTCCCAGATTGGCATTAATCAGGGGGCATTTGAAGAAATCGACGGTTCGAAGCTCTCCAATTTCGATGAGCTTTATGATGCGGCCAAGAACCCGCAGGGTGACTACGGTCCGGCTTATACTTTCGGCCGTTATGGTATTGTTTATGACAAAACCCGCACGGATACACCGATTACCTCATGGTGTGATCTGTGGCGTCCCGATTTTGAAAAGTCGATTGCCATGCCGGCGTTTAACACCACGGGCGGTCCACTGACGGTCATGATGGCCGCCAAATGCGTCGGTACGGATGCTTTTGAGGACCCTGATGCAGCCTTTGCCAAGATGGAAGAGCTGAAACCGAATATTGTGAAGACATTTTCGTCCGGTTCCGAGCTGACCAATCTTCTTTCAACGGGTGAGGCCTTTATCGGTCTGGCGCAGGATTATGCGTTCCCGGCTATCCAGGCGGCGAACCCGAATATCGGTTGGGCTGAACTGAAGGAAGGCGACTTCCGGATGATGAACACCTATAACATTCCGAAGAATGCGAAGAATAAAGAGCTGGCGCTCGCCTTTATCGACTTTTCGCTTTCGCGGCAGGCCCAGAAAGATGCCGCTGTCGAGCTTGTCAGCGGCTCAGGCCCGGTAAACAAGACCGTTGAGCTGACACCGGAGCAGGCTTCCAGTCTGGTTTACGGTGAAGAGGCAGTCATGAGCATGCAGCCAACGCCTTACGACAAGCTGCTGAAGGTCAATGATGACTGGGAAAGCCGCTGGAATGCTGTTTTCGGACGCTGACGGTTTAGAATATTGTCTCAGCGCGTCTCACCAATAAAGCGCATATGCGCGCTCGGTCCGTGGCTGCTGGTTTTTCCGGCAACCGCGGTCCTGCTTTTTGTTCTGGTCCTGCCGGTTGCCGGTACGCTGGCTGAAAGTTTCTCCAATCCCGCCGGGCTTTTTGCGAATTATCGCGACTTCTTCGCAGATGCCTATAACCGGACGGTGATGCTCCGGTCTTTCCGGATAGCGTTTTTCTCTACAATGGTTGCGCTGGTGCTGGGGTTCGCCGGTGCCTATATGATTGCCAATGCGTCGCTTGGCCTGAAGCGTGTGCTTCTGATCCTGTCGGTGTTTCCGCTTCTCACCAGCGTTGTGGTTCGTTCCTTTTCGTTTATGGCGATCCTCGGGCGCAATGGCGTGGTCAATACCGCTTTGATGAAGATGGGCCTGATCAGTGAACCACTCGAAATGCTCTTCACGCAAGGGGCAGTGATTGCCGGTCTGGCCTATCTGTTCACGCCGTTGATGATCCTGTCGCTGGTCGGCGTTCTCGAAAACATCGAAGACGATCTTTATCTTGCTGCCGGATCGCTCGGTGCCAGCCCGGTCGCCGTCTTTTTTCAGGTCACGCTGCCGCTGGCTGTGCCAGGGATGATGGTCGGTTCGATCCTGGTGTTTACCGGTTCACTTGCGACCTTTGTAACGCCGACTCTTCTTGGCGGTGAGCCGCAGATGACGCTTGCAACATTGCTCTATCAAAAAGCGATGATCTCGTTTGACTGGGGCGTGGCCAATACCATCGCTGCAATCATGATGGGAACTGCGATATTCTGTGTCGTCGTCGTCGGTTCGCTGGCCGGGCGTCTTGCAGCACGGAGGACAGTCCAATGATGTCGCGTCGCATTCACCCGCTCTCGAAAGCCTTCGGCTGGCTGGTTATTCTGTTTCTGGCCGGGCCGATCATTATCGTGATCGGCACATCGGTGAGCGATACGCCGTTTCTGGCTTTTCCGCCGCAAGGCTTCACGCTCAAATGGTATGCCAATGTTTTTCAGCATAGCGGCTTTCTCGACACCTTCATTATCTCCATGCAGGTGGCGGTTGGCGGCACGCTGATAGCGCTGGTAACAGGCCTTGCTGCAGCTTATGCGCTCTCGCGCTACAAGATGCGCATTCCGGGCTGGTATGGATCGGTGTTCTTTCTGCCGTTCTTCATTCCGGAGATCGTGTTCGGCTTTTCTTTGCTCAAAACGCTGATTGTGCAGTTTGAACTGCCGATCCTGCCCTCGCTGATCCTGGGGCATTCCATCCTCTGCCTGCCCTACATGGTGCGGGTTATCGGTGCCAGTCTGGCCGGTTTTGACTTTTCGATACAAGAAGCCGCCGTCAGTCTGGGCATGCATCCGGCAAAGGCATTCTGGACAATCGTGCTGCCCAACATTCGCTCCGGTGTGATTGCAGGCATGGTGCTTGCCTTTATTACCTCGCTGAATGACATGGCAGTTGCCCTGTTTCTGACAGGGCCGGGGATTTCCACTCTGCCGATTGAGGTTTTCACCTATGTTCAGCAATTTTTCGATCCGACCGTCAGCGCGGTTTCTGTTCTGCTGATGGGCGTCACCATTCTTGTCATGGTTCTGATCGAGCGCAGTCTCGGCCTGTCAAAGACCGTTCAATAGGAGTTAAAATGGCTGAAAACGCCGTTATTCTGAAAGATGTAACCGCACATTACGGTTCCACGCAGGTTCTGCACGGTCTGAACCTTTCAGTGGGTGAGGGCGAACTGGTGTCGCTTCTTGGTTCGAGTGGTTGCGGCAAGACGACGACACTGCGTTTGCTGGCTGGTTTTCTGCAGCCCACAGGCGGCAGTATTTCGGTTGCCGGGCGCGATGTCACAGGCCTGCCGCCGCACAAGCGCGATGCCGGGATCGTGTTTCAGAACTATGCCCTGTTTCCGCATCTTACTGTTGCCGAAAACGTCGGTTTCGGGCTGAAACAGCGCAAGGTTGAGCCGTCAGAACGCGAGCGCCGCACGAAAGACATGCTGGCCCGTGTCGGGCTGACCGGCTTTGCCGGCCGTCTGCCAGCAGCTCTTTCCGGTGGTCAGCGCCAGCGTGTCGCAGTTGCCCGGGCGCTGGCAATTGATCCGCCGCTCCTGATGTTTGATGAGCCTTTGTCAAACCTTGATGCCAAGCTCAGGGTTGATATGCGCGTCGAGATCCGTGAGCTGCAGAAGGCCAATAACCGGACGGCAATTTATGTGACGCATGATCAGGAAGAGGCGTTTTCGATTTCGGATCGGGTCGCGATCATGAATGCCGGAAATATCGTTCAGCTGGATACGCCGGAAGTGCTCTACACCCGCCCGGTGAACGCGTTTGTCGCCCGTTTTGTGGGCTTTGACAATCTGATTGCGATGCAGGTGAGCGCGCGCAATGGTTCGAAGGTCACAGCGGAAAATCGTGGTGGTGGTTCCGTGGTGCTGGATGAGGCTAAAACAGGTCCCTTGCCTGAGAAATTCATTGTCGGTGCACGGCCCGAGGGCCTGAGCCTGGCAGAGCCTGCGAGCGAAAACACAATCTCCGGTCAGACCCGTATGCGTTCCTATCTCGGACGTGCCTATCAGTATAAGGTCGAAACGGCTGCCGGTATGCTGGTGGCCAATGGTTCATTGCAAAATCCGATTGAAGCGGAAAGCAATGTCGGTATCGCGTTTAATTTTGATCAGTGCTGCATCCTCGAAGATGAAGGGGATTTCGCATGAGCCGGACACTGGTTGCCGCTGCGGCCCAGATGGGGCCGATCGCGCTCTCTGATACCAGACGCGAGGTCGTTGCACGCCTGATCGCATTGCTGCATGAAGCGGCATCACGCGGGGCGGAACTGGTGGTGTTTCCCGAACTGACACTGACGACCTTTTTCCCACGTTGGTATATGACCGACCCGGACGAGATTGATGCATTTTATGAGACTGAAATGCCGGGCCGGGAAACGCTGCCGCTTTTTGAGGCCGCAAAGAAGCTCAGAATCGGTTTTTATCTCGGATATGCTGAGCTCGTCGTCGAAAACGGCGTGAAGCGTCGCTTCAATACCTCGATCCTTGTTGACAGGGACGGGGAATTCGTCGGCAAATACCGGAAAATCCACCTGCCGGGCTGGGATGCGCCGCAGCCGGATCTCAAATCCCAGCACCTTGAGAAGTACTACTTTGAGCCGGGCGATCTGGGCTTCAATGTTTTCGAGGCGTTTGGCACACGGGTTGGCATGGCGATCTGCAATGACCGCCGCTGGCCCGAAACCTATCGTGTTATGGCACTGAGAGGATCCGAAATGATCCTTGTCGGCTATAATACGCCGGACGATCACACAGGCAATTTCGATTTTGACAGCCTGACGCAGTTTCACAACCAGCTTTCCATACAGGCCGGTGCCTATCAAAATTCCAACTGGGTGATTGCGACAGCCAAAGCCGGGCATGAAGAAGGATCGAACCTGATCGGGCAGTCGATGATTGTGGCGCCCTCCGGTCAGATTGTTGCGATGGCGACGTCGACGGATGATGAGGTGGTCGTGGCAAAGTGCGATCTCGATATGGCCGCACTCTATCGCAAGACGATCTTTGATTTCGCGCGGCATCGCGAACCTGAGCACTATCGCCTGATTGTCGAAAACAGAGGACCGTTAACGAGCTAGAGCGCCGTCCATCAATTCGGGGTACCAAGGACGCTCTAACCTATTGAAACTACGCATCGTGCTTTCCGAAAATCGATTCCGATTTTCGGACCGATGCTGTAAGGCAATGGGCGGACATGAAAGCGGGGAGGGGCTGGAATGAACCAGCGTGAAACGGTTTTGGATGAGGGCGGTGCGCATTCTGTTGGCCGTATCCTTGCAGATCTGCGGCACGATAATGGCTGGACGCTTGCTGAGGTTTCCAAAAGAACAGGCGTATCCATTTCAGCACTTTCGAAGATCGAAAATGGTCAGAGTCATCCGGCCTATTCGGTGCTGACCCGGCTTTCGAGTGGGCTGGGTCTGGATTTTTCCGATCTTCTTGAGGGAAAGTCCTCGCGCACACCTTTCGCCCGTGCTGTGCGTGTTATCAACCGTGATGGCGAAGGCCGGATGCTGAAGAACGACATGGGACGCTACAGGATGCTCTCCACCGATCTTGCGGCCAAGGCACTGACACCGATGATTATTGATGTTCCGCCGCTGGCGCCCGGTGCCACGCCAGCGCGAAGTGCGCATAGCGGCGAAGAGTTTGTCTACGTTGTTTCTGGCAGCGTGGTTTTTGAAATGGAACCTTATGCGCCAACAGTGCTGGCGACAGGTGAAACGGTTTATTTCGATGCGGCCTCCGAACACGGTTTTTATGCCAGCGGGCCGGAAGGCGCGCGTATCCTTTCCATCTGCTATTCCGGTTCGGGCGATGCGCCGGACCATCTCACGGTGTAATTATGATTGATGCAAAATCCGAAGTCCGGCTGCGCCAGCAGCTAACGCTTGTTGCTCTGGGCAAGGTATCTGCCGACCGTATCCTGCGCGTCGGCAAGCTGCTTGATACGGCAACGCGCACATGGAGTGAAAATCAGGATATTGTCATCAAGGGCGAGCGCATTGCTTATGTCGGCCCCGCCGGATCCTGGCCGGGAACGTGCGAAACCATTGATGAGCACCCGGATATGATGGCCATTCCCGGTCTGGGCGAAGTGCATAAGCATATTGAAAGCTCGCATCTTACGCCTGAATGGGAGGCGGCTCTGGTGATGCCGCGAGGCAATACCTGGACATGCGAAGCCAGCCATGAGTTTTCCAATGTGCGCGGATCGAAGACGCTGGATTTCTGGATGACGGCGCGTCAGCATGGCTCACCGCTGAAAATCTTTCCGCTCCCCGGTTCTGCCGTTCCACCGACGGCCTATGAACATGGTGGCGGCTGGCTTGGGCATGATGAGCAGCGTGACTTTCTGGCCGGAAGCCTGATGGTGGCCGGGCTGGACGAAGTCATGGACTGGCCTGCCGTCTGGAATCCGGAGAATCCTTCCCATGAGCGCCTTTGGGGTATGATTGAGGCCACGTTCGCCGCGCGCGGCGTTGTTGAAGGTCATGCTGCCGGTCTGAAAGACCTGCCGACGATCAATGCCTTTGCTGCGGCTGGTATGGCCTCTGATCATGAAGCATGGACGGCAGAGGAATTCTGGAACAAGCTCACGCACGGTCTTTTTGCTGAACTTCGCCCGCATTCTATGCCGGACGTGATCAGCGGGCTTCTGGAACGCGGGCTGGCTGACTGGTCTCAGATTGCTTTTGCGACGGATGACCGGAGTGCGTCTGAAACACTTCAGAAGGGCGCAACCGATTATAATGTCCGCCTCGCGATTCAATCCGGTCTCCAGCCGGAAATTGCGATTCAATGCGTTACTATCAATCCCGCACGGCATATGCGGCTGACCCCTTGGGTTGGTATGATCGCGCCGGGCCGGTTTGCTGACATTGTCCTGCTGTCCGATCTGAAGACTTTTGAAATTGCTGAGGTCTGGGCGGACGGGAAACAGGTTTCCCGCGGCAACGACTATATTCTGCCCGTGCCGGAGATCGACTGGCCGGAATGGGCGACAAATACGGTCAATGTTGGTGGACAGTTCAGCGCTGAAGACTTTGCGATCCGTGCTGAGCCCGGACGGGAAACCATGACAGCGGCGGTCCTGCGTCCCTTTTTCTGGGAGGATGATTTCCTAACTTATGAGTTACCGGTGGAGGCTGGCTTCGTGCAGCGCGATGCGGCAAAGGCGATCACCAAGTTTGCGATTGTCGATCGTTTCTCCGGTCAAAAGGCCGTTTCCAGAATGTTCTGGGCCGGTACCGGTCCGAAAACGCCGGATTGTGCACTGGCCAGCTCACTTGCCCACGACAAGCACAATATCTGGTGCGTCGGTTCATCCGATGAGGCCATGGCCAAGGCCGTCAATGCACTCAGTGAAATCGGCGGCGGATGGGCGCTTGTGCGTGACAATGAGATTGTGGCAACGGTGCGCTACGAGGTCGCCGGGCTGATGTCGCAGCGCTCTGCTGAAGATCTCGATGCCGATATGCAGAAACTGTATGCCGAGGGCGAGAAGATCGAGTGGATGTTCGAGCCGTCGTCTTCTCCGCGCTGGTGGGCAGGATTCCCCGAGCGTCTGGCCTTTGCAACACTGACCTGCGCTCCATGGCGCTGGGTTCTGGTCGCGCCTTCCGATTATGCGCCGGAAGGGCTGGTCAACGTTGCCACTGGCAAAACGCATAAGATCGTCTGGTAATTGCATGACAACTGCAAAGGAATATCCGAATGCGGGCGCGTTCCCGAATGCGGGATCGCTGGCAAGCCCCTGCGTAGTCATTGATGAGCTGCGTCTGGCGAAAAACATCGCTGAGATGCAGACGATCGCAAATGCTGGTGGTGTGGCTCTGCATCCGCATATCAAAACGCATAAGTCGCTTGCAATCGCCGATTTTCAGCGCGTAGAAGGGGCAAAGGGTGTCACGGCCTCCCATCCGGCAGAAGCGGCGGTCTTTGTGCGTGCCGGGTTTTCGCCAGTCACGCTTGCCTATCCGGTGATCGAGGCCGAGCCGCTTTCAAAGCTTCTGGAACTTGGGAGCCAGTGTGGTGTGAAGCTGCGCTTCATTGCAGACAGTTACGCCGGCGTGGCTGCGCTCGCAGCTGCGGCTGAGGACACGGGAAAAACCGTAGATGTCTTCATGAAGGTCGATACAGGGCTGCATCGCTGTGGCGTCGATCCTGGGACGGAAGAGGCAGGCAGCGTTGCGAAGGCGATCCATGGGGCGTCGCATCTGGTCTTTGCCGGTTTGCTTTCCCATGCCGGACATTCCTATGGCGCTGGCGGGCTGGATGGCGTTCGTGCTGTTGCATCAGGGGAAGCGCAAATCCTGAAAGCGCTGAAAGCGAAGCTCATGGGCCTTGGTGTGTCTGTGCCGCTTGTTTCTGTCGGGAGCACGCCGACGCTGATTGCCAATGCCGGATTTGATGGTATTGATGAGGTGCGGCCGGGCAATTACGTTTTTTATGATATGACAGCCGTGCGCCTTGGTATAGTCAACCGCGGGCAGATTGCTCTGGCCGTGGTGGCGACAATCATTTCCGCCAACAGCGAGTCCTATATCGTGGACGCCGGATCAAAGACGCTCAGTTCCGATCTCGGGCCGCACAGTGTGGCCGGTGTGACAGGTTATGGTGAAGCCTGGTCCGAAAAGCTTGACCGTCCGCTGATTGTTGAAAAGCTCTCCGAGGAGCATGGGATTGTTGGGCGTCAGGGAACCGGACTTGAGATCGGTGACCGGCTTCTGATTTATCCCAACCACGCCTGTGTGGTCGCCAATCTGGCAGCAGAGCTTGTGCTTCTGTCGAATGACGGTGCTTCCCGGATGATGATCGATGCTGCCGATCCTTCCGCACGTCTGGCTTTTTGAAGAAAAGAAACTTCAAAAAGGCCGCTTCGTAAAACCAGCTACGGAACGGCCTTTGAAGGTGTGAATGCTGTTCCAGCTTATTCCTGAAGGGCAGTGATAACCTGATCGGCCAGTGCCTTCTGAGCGCGAATACCACCGCTTGCCAGATAGAGCAGGCCACCATCGGCATAGATCACCTGATCGTTTTTCCAGGCATTGGTGCGGGCGACAAGTTCATTATCCAGTAGCTGCTCGGCCGCTTCGCCGGAGCGTCCGATTGCGGCATCGCGGTCCAGCACATAAAGCCAGTCCGGGTTCTGCTCCATGATATATTCGAACGAAACGGCCTGACCGTGGTTGCCGACGTCCAGCGAGGCATCAGCAGGCGTGAAGCCATAGAGGTCATAGACGTCGCCAAAGCGCGAGCCGGGGCCGAAGGCAGAAACCTTGCCGCCGGTTGTCAGCAACACCAGAGCGGAGCCGGCATCTGCGGTCTGGGACTGCAGCTCATCGAGCGATGCTTCAAGGTCTGCGATCTCAGCTTCGGCTTCATCCTGTTTGCCAAAGATATCGCCCAGCGTTCTGGCATTGTCTTCAACACCTTCCAGGAACGCATCATTCGAAATCGTCAGGTCAATCGTTGGTGCGATTTTCGAGAGGTCTTCATATTTTGCCTGTGAACGGCCACCGACAATGATCAGGTCGGGCTGAAGCGCGTTGACAGCCTCAAAGTCAGGCTCGAACAGGGAGCCAACCTTCTCGTAATCATCCGATGAAAATGTGGAAAGCGATGCGGGCATGGGCGCATCAGGCACACCTGCGACGTCGACTCCGAGCGCATCCAGAGTATCGAGCGCGGAAAGATCATAAACAACGACGGTTTTCGGATTCTTCTCCACTGCCGTTGTGCCGCTTGCATGCGAAATATCCATTGTCTCAGCGCTTGCAATGGCTGGAGCGAGGGTCGATGCCAGCAACAGTCCGCTTGCAAGTGCGGCTGATCGTAATCCCGATGCCAAAGTATTCACAAGGGTCTCCTTTATATGAGTTTTGCAGTCAACATATTGATTTCGTCTTCGCTGACAAGGCATGAAAGATTGTGAAATACTAAAATCGGCGTGATCGCATCATGGTCGGCTCTTGACCTCAGGAAAGCTTCCGCTTCATAAGTCAGGCTGATGAAAAGTTGACCCTTATGATCCGCATTTTCTCCGCTGTTTGCCTTTGTGTTTTTCTTGTCCTCGCCAGCCTTATGACGGGCGTGACTTCACTCGATCTTGGCTCCCTTTTCAGGGATGATGGATCGCGGGAAACAGCGCTGGTACTTTTCGCCAGCCGCCTGCCGCGCACAATTGCGCTTGTGCTGGCGGGCAGTGGTCTGGCGATTGCCGGAACGATCATGCAGATGCTGGCACAAAATCGTTTCGTCGAACCATCAACGGCAGGCACGTCGGAATCCGCAGCCCTTGGAATGCTGACAGCCATGCTGGTTTTTCCATCGATGCCAGTGATGGGGAAAATGGCGCTGGCGGCCGTCTTCGCCATGGCCGGAACCGGATTGTTCCTCAGGCTTGTGCGGCAGATCCCGGCACGGTCGGTCTTGATGGTGCCGCTCACCGGAATCATGCTCGGTGGTGTGATCAGTGCCGTTACAAGTTTTATCGCCTACCGGTATGATCTTATTCAGTCTCTCAGCGCATGGACGAATGGTGATTTTTCCATGGTGCTGCGGGGCCGTTACGAGCTTTTGTGGATTTCAATGGCGCTTGGTGTGCTGGCCTACTGGACGGCTGCGAAGTTCACATTGGCCGGACTGGGAGAAGCCGTCGCTGTTTCCTCGGGGCTTAATTATCGCCGTGCGATGCTGACAGGACTTTCCATTGTGTCGCTGATTTCTGCCTCGGTCGTGGTGACAGTCGGGTCGATACCATTTGTGGGGCTGATCGTTCCGAATGTGATCAGCCTTGTCATGGGCGACAACTTACGCAGGACGCTGCCCTGGATTGCCTATAGCGGTGCCATGCTGGTGCTTGCCTGCGATATTCTTGGGCGGATCATCATCGCCCCATATGAAATTCCGGTTGGCACGATGATGGGCGTTTTCGGTTCCGCGATCTTCCTGTACCTCCTTTTAAGGCAGGAGGCGCATGCACGCTGATATTCATCAACGAAGAGCAAACATGATCCTGCTGGTTCTGGCTGGCTTATCTGTGCTTTGCATAATTGCGTTTATGACGCTGGGGGCCAGAGGTTCATGGGCTTTTGTGCTCAGCTTTCGTGGCGTCAAACTGGCGTCACTTTTGCTGGTGGCCTACGCGATCGCGGTATCCACGGTTCTGTTTCAGACCGTGGTTGGCAATCGTATTCTGACGCCTTCCATCATGGGGTTTGATGCGCTCTACCTGTTATTGCAAACGGCATTCGTCTTTGTACTGGGGGCCAGCGGGCTGAACGCGGTCGACCCGCGTTTGATGTTCATAATCGAAACCGTGGCGATGACCGGCTTTGCTCTGATCCTCTTTCGCTGGTTGTTTTCCGGCGCCACACGCAGCATTCATCTGGTTATGCTGGTCGGTATTCTTTTCGGTGGACTGTTTCGCAGCCTGTCAGCCTTCATGCAGCGGTTGATTGACCCAACGGATTTTGTCGTGCTGCAGGATCGTTTCTTTGCCAGCTTCAATACCGTGAACACCGACCTTCTTGGCATCTCCGCGATCATTATTCTGGCTGTTTCGCTGCTGGCGTGGCGGCTTTTGCCGGAGCTTGATGTGATGTTGACAGGCCGTGAGACAGCCATCGGGCTTGGTGTTTCACATGCGCGTGTCGTAACAATAACGCTGTTTGTGGTCACCATCCTGGTGTCAGTCTCTACCGCGCTTGTCGGGCCGGTCACTTTTTTCGGCCTGTTGGTGGCAAACCTTGCCTATATCGTTATGCCCGGTGGCCGGCATCGGCTGGTTTTGCCCGCCGCGGTTCTCATGTCGGTAATCGCACTGGTGGGTGGGCAAACAATTCTGGAGCGCATCTTTTCTTTCAGTACGGCGCTTTCCATCATTATCGAGTTTGCCGGTGGTATCTTCTTCATTGCTTTGTTGTTGCGGGGAAAGGCCAGATGATCGAAGTTCGTCAGATCAATAAAGCGTATGGCACGACGAAAGTCCTCGACAATGTTTCGCTTACAATTCCGGAAGGTGGCCTGACCAGCATTGTCGGACCGAATGGTGCTGGCAAATCAACGTTGCTTGCAGTCGTCAGCCGGTTGCTGAAAGCTGATAGTGGAACGGTTTCTGTTGGCGGGCTGGATGTATCGCAAACGGCCGACCATGTGCTTGCACGTAAACTCTCGATCATGCGGCAGGAAAACCACATTGCGGCGAGACTGACGGTGCGCGATCTTGTCGGTTTCGGCAGATTTCCATATTCGCGCGGGCGCCTGACGGCAGAAGATGAAAAACACATTGATGAGGCCATCGCCTTCACTGATCTCGGCGCTTTTACAGACCGGTTCCTGGATCAGCTTTCAGGTGGTCAGCGTCAGCGCGCCTTCTTTGCCATGGTTCTGGCTCAGGACACGGAATGTGTCTTATTTGACGAGCCACTGAACAATCTTGACGTCAAGCACGCTGTTTCAACCATGAAGCTCATTCGCCGCATGGCGCGGGACTTCGGCAAAACTGTGGTTTTGGTTGTGCATGATCTGAATTTCGCATCTGCATACTCAGATCGTATCGTTGCCATGCAAAATGGCCGCATCGCCGCAGAAGGCACACCGGACGAAATCATCGAGGAAGCGATGCTGGAGCGGATTTTCGATACGCCGTTTGCTGTCACGAATTTCAACGGCAAGCGGATCGTCGATTTTTACAGCTGATAAAGGCGGGAACTGGCCCCGCCTTGCTGGTCAATTTTAATTTTTCACTCAGCCGGAGCGCCGGGATAATGGCAGGCCACACGATGTGCTGCATCGCTGGTTGCCGCCGGCTCAAGCGGTGGTTCCTTTTCGGCACAGAGCGCAGTCGCGCGCGGGCAGCGGGTGCGGAATACACAGCCTGACGGCGGATTAAGCGGGCTTGGAAGGTCACCCTCAATCGGCAACACTGTTTTGCTTCGCTCGATTTCAGGATCGGGGATCGGAACAGCAGAAAGCAGCGCCTGCGTATAAGGGTGCTGCGGGTTTTCATACAGCGTATCGCTGGAAGCAATCTCCATCACCCGACCAAGATAAAGCACCATGACCCGTGTCGAGATATGTTTCACCACCGATAGGTCATGCGCAATGAACATCAGTGCAAGGCCGAGTTCGCGTTGCAGCTCGACCAGAAGATTGATGACTTGCGCCTGGATTGACACATCAAGCGCTGATACCGGCTCATCGCAGATGATCAGCTTCGGCCGCACGATGAGGGCGCGGGCGATGCCGATGCGCTGGCATTGTCCGCCTGAAAACTCGTGCGGGTAGCGGTTGATCTGGTTGGGAAGCAGGCCGACGCGGCTCATCATTTCCTGAACACGCTCGCGAACCTCGGCTTTCGATAGGCCCTTCTGGTGTGTTTTCAGAGGCTCGGCGATAATGTCGCCAACCTGCATGCGCGGATTGAGACTGGCCAGAGGATCCTGGAAAATCATCTGGATATCGGCGCGGTATCGCAGCATTTCTTTCGGAGAAAGCTTCAGGATATCGGTGTCGCCTTCAAAGATGGCCTTGCCAGTGGCTGGCACCATGCGGATCACAGCGCGGGCAAGTGTGGATTTGCCGCAGCCCGATTCACCGACGACACCGAGTGTCTCGCCGGGCCGTAATTCGAAATTCACGCCATTAACAGCGTGAAGTGCCTGCGGTTCTTCCCATGGCATGGCTCCGGAGCGATGAATTTCAAAGGTGACGCGGATATCTTCCGCTTTCAAAAGCACATCGTTTTTCATGCCGGTGCTCCCATAACCTGCTCCGCCGGGCGGTTGCAGGCGCGTTCACGACCCGGTGCAAATCCGGTCAGCGCATCAAGGTGGGTCAGGCAGTCTTCGCCGGCAAAATCACAGCGCGGCGCAAAGGGGCAGCCCGCCTGCTGTTTTGCCATGTTGGGCGGATTGCCCGGGATAGAGCGAAGCTGGTCTTCGCGCTGATCGACTCGGGGAATAGAGGACAACAGGCCACGCGTATAAGGGTGGCTCGGCGTCTGAAACATTTCGCCCACCGGGCCCTTTTCCATGACTTGCCCACCATACATGACGATAACGCGCTCTGCCGATCCCGCAACGACACCAAGGTCGTGTGTGATCAGAATGAGCGCCATGCCAAAATCGCGCTGCAGGTCCGCCAGAAGCCGCATGATCTGGGCCTGTACCGTCACGTCAAGCGCGGTGGTTGGCTCATCTGCGATCAGCATATCGGGGCGACAGAGCAGCGCCATGGCGATCATCACGCGCTGGCGCATGCCACCGGAAAACTCATGCGGGTAGAGATTGACGCGTGATTTTGCATCCGGAATTTTAACGGCATCCAGCATGCGCACGCATTCGGCCATAGCCTCACGTTTGCCCATACCCTTATGCAGCTTCAAAACCTCGATCATCTGCTCTGAAACCCGCATGTAAGGGTTCAGCGAGGTCATCGGATCCTGAAAGATGATTGCCATCCGGTTTGCCCGGATCGGGTTCAGCACCTTGGGCGGGGCATTGAGAATCTCGGTGCCATCGAATTTGACTGAGCCGCTGGCCCGGCCATTGGCCGCCAAAAGACCCATCATGGCGAATACAGCCTGGCTTTTGCCAGAGCCGCTTTCGCCAACGATCGCCAGTGTTTCGCCGCGGTCTAGGTTCATATCGACACCACGGACAGCGAAGACTGGGCCGGCATTTGTTTCGAACTCAACACCTAAGTTTCTGACCTGGAGAAGAGACATGTCAGCGGTCCTTCGGATCGAGTGCATCACGCAGTCCATCTCCAAGAAAGAAGAATGAAAAAAGCGTGACGATGAAGAAGAATAACGGGAAGATCAGCTGCCACAGCGTGCCGTAATTCATGGTTGCCGCCCCTTCGGAGATCAGTGCGCCGAGACTGGTCAGCGGTTCCTGAACACCGAGGCCGAGGAAGGAAATGAAACTTTCCTGCAGGATCATACCCGGCACGAGCAATGTTGCGTAAACAATAACCACCCCGAGGAGGTTCGGCACGATATGGCGGCGAATGATCGTGGCTGAAGGAACGCCGGTGGCGCGCGCGGCTTCGATATACTCTCGGCCTTTGAGGCTGAGCGTCTGACCGCGCACGATCCGACTCATCTCCAGCCATGAAAGAAGGCCGATGCCGACAAACAGCAAAACCAGAGATCGTCCGAACATCACCAGAAGCAGGATCAGAACGAACATATAGGGAATAGCGAGCAGGATATCGACGATCCGCATCATGACGTTATCGGTGCGGCCGCCAAAAAAGCCCGAGGCTGCGCCGTAGACTGTGCCGACCAGCACGGCAATGGCCGCGCCAATTAGGCCGACTGCCAGCGAAATCTGGGTGCCGAGGACGGTGCGCGCGAACAGGTCGCGCCCCAGATCGTCCGTGCCGAAATAATGGCCATTTGCAAAGGAAGGTCCGCCATCGCGGGCAATATCGCCCATGACCATGAAGTCGATCTCATCAATTGGCCAGCGGGCAATGAACGGTCCGAAAATTGCAAAGGCGAGAACGAAGATGAGCAGACAGAGGCCGATAACGGCCTGCCGGTTTTTAAAGAAACGAACACGCGCATCCGCCCAGGGCGATCTGCCCTTTTCCGCTTCCTCATTCATCGCCTCGGAGAGGCTTTCCATTTTCTGTTTTTCGATCAGCATGGCTCAGTACCTGATTTTCGGGTCGATCCATGCGTAAAGGATATCGACGACAAGATTGAACAGGATGGTGAGCGTGCCGAGAAGAATGGTAATGCCCATCATCACGGCATAGTCACGGTTGAGCGCGGAATCGACGAAGAATTTTCCGATACCGCCGGTCGAAAAATACATATCGATCACCACCGAGCCGGTGATCATGCCAACAAATGCCGGGCCCAGAAACGAAATCACAGGCAGCAGTGTCGGCTTCAGTGCGTGGCGCATCACAATCCGTCGCATCGGCAGGCCCTTGGCTTTGGCGGTGCGGATATGGTTCGAATTCATCACTTCCAGCATTGAAGAGCGCGTAATGCGCGCAATCGAAGCCATGTAGGAGGTGGCCAGAGCGATGACTGGCATAATGATATAGGCCGGATGATCCAGGCCTTCCCATCCGCCGCCGGGCAGCCAGCCAAGCCACAGCGTGAAAACCAGAACGAGAATTGGCGCCATCACGAAGTTCGGCAGCACCTGAGCGCCCACGGAAACACCCACGGCAAGACTGTCAATCCAGCTGTTATGGCGCACAGCGGCAACGATGCCCAACGTAACGCCAACGAGCACGGCCAGAACAGCAGAGATAGTCCCATAGGTTAGTGTGACCGGGAAACCCTGCGAAATAATCGCGTTCACAGTCTGGTCGGGATAAACAAAGGACGGGCCAAAATCAAAATGGGCAACGATGCCCCAGATATAGTCGATCAACTGTTTCCAGAGGGGCTGATCGAGACCATATTTCGCATTGATGTTGGCAATAACCTCAGGCGGGAGTGCCCGTTCGGATGAAAACGGTCCACCGGGGGCGGCATGCATAAGGAAAAAGGAAAAAACGACGAGCAAAAGAATCGTCGGGATCGCCACAAAAAGGCGCTTGATGATGTAACCGGTCATGGTGCGGCTTTACTCGGGCTTCCGCTTTCCTGAAGGCTCGGTACGGTTTTCGTATTCAGGCATTCAGCGCGGTTGCGGCAGAGATGAACTCCGGGTTGCCGGGAAAAGGGTGGCTCGTAAGCCACCCTTCGAGCGAAAAGACGATCTTATTCAGCAGTCCTGTAAAGGTCTTTGCCGTACCAGTTCTGCAGGACATTTTCGACCGGCAGCCCCTTGACGTCGGCAGGCACCATAACGGGCGTTGCATAGAAATAGATCGGGACCAGCGGCATTTCTTCCGCAAGAATCTGTTCGGCCTTGTCGTAATCGGCAGCCGGATCTTCTGCCGTCAGGGAGGCCTTCATCGCAGCGTCGTATTCGTCACTCGAAAAGCCGCCATAATTCATGCCGCCTGAACGGAAATAGTCGAGATAGGTGGAGGCTTCGTCATAGTCGCCGCACCATGCATAGCGGCCGATGTCGAATTCCTTGTTTTTCAGGTTATCCAGATAAACCTTCCACTCGGTATTGTTCAGCGTGACGTTGACGCCGATGGCCTTCCAGAACTGCTGTGCAGCAATCGCGATCTTCTTGTGGTCATCTGACGTGTTGTAGGAAAGTGTCAGCTCAAGCGGGTTGTTTTTGTCGTAACCGGCTTCCTTCAGAAGCTCGACCGCCTTTTCATTGCGCTCTTTCTGGTCCCACTGAGAATAATCTGTGACCGGCGGATCAAAGTCAGCCGTTGCATAATAGGTCCAGCTATATGCAGGCTTCTGGCCGCCGCGGGTAATGTTGTTGACGACAACATCACGGTTCATCGCATAAGACAGCGCCTTGCGAACGCGCACGTCCTTCAGTGCTTCGGGGCCTTTATCAGAAAGGTTGAAGAGGTAGGCATAGGTGCAGGAGCGCGGCACGGAATGGGCCTGATCCGGATATTCTTCCTTCAGACGCGGGAACTGACCGGCTGGCAGTTCGACATAATCAAACTCTCCGGCGAGGTAGCGATTAAGCGCCTGATTCTTGTCATTGACCGCAAGGAAGTTGATCGTGTCGATGACGGTGTTGTCACTGTCCCAGTAATAGGGGTTCTTCTCAAGGGTGATATCCTGACCGAGCTTGTCTTCCGTCAGCTTGTAAGCGCCATTGCCGACGAGATTGCCGGGCAGCGTCCACTGCTCACCATATTCTTCGACAACGGCCTTGTTGACCGGGAAGGTCGATGTATGGGTTGTCATCTTGATGAAATAGGGAATCGGGCTTTCAAGCGTGACTTCAAACGTGTGGTCATCGACGGCCTTAACGCCCAGCTCTGAGGCTGGCAGGTCGCCAGCAATGATGGCCGACGAGTTCTTCACATTCATCAGTTCTTCATACCAGGCATAGGTCGATGCCGTTGCCGGATCGACAAGGCGCTGCCAGGCATAAACAAAGTCATTCGCGGTAACGGGATCGCCATTTGACCACTTTGCCTCGGGACGAAGGTGGAAAGTGTAGACGGTCTGATCGTCAGAAACGTCGTAGCTGAGAGCTGCGCCGGGAACCAGCTCACCTTCATTGGTCTGATTAAACAGGCCTTCAAAAAGCTGACGCGCGATGTGTGAGCCTTCGACGTCGCTATTTTTCTGCGGGTCTTTGGTTTTATTGGCATCGAGAAGCCAGTAGGTCAGCTTCTGATTGTCGGACAGCGTTTCGTCCGGACCAGGATTCGCAGCGAGCGCCTGCGTGCTCAAAATCAGCCCCATGCAGGCCGACAGTAATAGCGCTTTCTTCATGTATATTCACCCCTGAATTGACTGAGATCGCCTTGCTTGATGTAAAAGTAGCGACAAAAAACAGCTCAATCGATTGAGCTATATTAGAGGGGATATTTACGCAATCGGGCGGACTTGTTGCAAGCGAAAATCATTCCCCGGCATATTTGGTGCCCAGTTTCGTGAAGTTCCTAACGCGTAGGTCGCGATCTGGGGACGCACGATTTGTTGATCAATGCAGGTAGGTATTTCATCTTGCCGGGGCAGAACGAATGATACATGTCAAAGGCCGCAAAAGACCGGTTTTCCCAGTCCCGCGGGGGAGCTTTCTGATCTGTTCAAACCTGCCGGAACCAGTAATATCCCTGCAAACCCGTTCACCTGCAGAGATGTCCGAGGTCAGTCGAAATCCGCTTTTGCGATAATCTGGTGGCCGATCTCGTTGATATTACGCTCGCCGCAAAGCGCCATCGTGGTATCCAGCTCCTTGCGGATGATGTCCAGCGCTCTGGTGACGCCCTTTTTACCCATTGCGCCGAGCCCATAAAGGAACGGACGGCCAATATAAACGCCCTGCGCGCCAAGGGCCTTGGCCTTCAGAACATCCTGCCCGGAGCGAATGCCACCATCCATATGAATTTCGATCTCGCTGCCAACGGCATCAACGATTTCAGGCAGCACCGAGATGGAAGACCGCGCGCCATCCAACTGGCGGCCACCATGGTTGGAAACGATGATGGCATCGGCGCCGGTCCTGGCTGCCATCTTCGCATCCTCGGCATCCAGAATACCTTTCAGGATGAGTTTGCCGCCCCAGCGCTCCTTGATCCAGACGACATCATCCCATGAGAGCTTCGGGTCAAACTGTTCTGCCGTCCAGACTGAAAGTGACGAAAGATCTGAAACACCCTTGGCGTGTCCGGCGATGTTGCGGAAGGTATGGCGTTTGGTTTGCAACATTTCCAGGGCCCAGAAGGGGCGGGTTGCAACCTGCCAGACGTGTTTGGGCGTGAATTTAGGCGGTGTGGAAAGGCCATTGATGAGGTCCTTGTGGCGCTGACCCAGAATCTGCAGGTCGAGCGTCAGTACCAGCGCACTACATCCGGTAGCCTTCGCACGGTCAATCAGGTTGCCGACAAAGTCTCGATCCTTCATCACATAGAGCTGAAACCAGAAGGGCTTCGTCGTGTGTTCGGCCACGTCTTCAATCGAGCAGACACTCATCGTGGAAAGCGTGAAAGGAACCCCGGCGGCTTCTGCCGCCTGCGCTGCCAGTATTTCACCATCGGCATGCTGCATACCGCACAGACCGGTCGGCGCAAGCGCCACCGGCATCGACACCTTTTCGCCGATCATTGTGGTTTCCAGCGAACGATTGGTCATGTCCACCAGAACACGCTGACGCAGCTTGACCTTGCCAAAATCGCTTTCATTGGCGCGATAGGTGCTTTCTGTCCACGCGCCGGAATCGGCATAGTCGTAAAACATCTTCGGGACTCGCCATTTGGCGCGGCGTTGAAGATCGGCAATTGTCAGCGGTTCGGAAAACATCAGGACCCTCCCATCAAATATGAAGAGTTATATCACATATGAACTTAAACCTGCCAAGTGCGTTCATAAATGCATCAGTCAGGCGACTCAAAAAAAACTGATGTTTGTCATGCGCCTGGTGTGGCATCAAAGCAAGGACTTGGCAGGATTTCCGGCAATGTAGGTCTCTGCAATCGCGCGGTCATCGCCCAGCGTCTGTAACAGGAACAGCTCTTCCGACAGGTTACTGATGGTTTCGAGCCGGAGGGTCATGGCTGGCGTGGCGTGGGCGTTCAGAACAACCACATCGGCATCAGAGCCGGGGTCCAGTGTCCCAATAACGTTTTCAAGACCCAGCGCTTCAGCGTTACCAAGCGTCATGTAATAGAAGCTGTCGAGCGGATTTAGCCGTTTGCCGCGCAATTGCTGAACCTTGTAGGCTTCATCCATCGTTTTGAGCATGGAATAGCTGGAGCCGCCGCCAATATCCGTCGAGACGGCAATTCTGACCGGTTTTTCCCGCGCCTCATAGTCTTTGAACGCAAACAGACCAGATCCCAGAAAGAGATTGGATGTCGGGCAATGAACCGCAACAGCACCGGTTTCACTTAACACATCGCGCTCGCCCTCGCTTAAGTGAATGGCGTGCCCGAGCAGTGTGTTTTCCCGCAACAGCCCATATCGAGCATAAATATCGGTGTAATTTGCGGCTTCGGGATAGAGCGCGCAGGCTTGTTCAATTTCGGCGGTGTTTTCAGAAAGGTGGGTCTGAATGTGCAGTTCCGGGAATTCTTCAGCCAGCGCTCGGGCCATTTCCATCTGTTCAGGGCTTGAGGTAATGGCAAAGCGCGGCGAAATAACCACGTGACTGCGGCCCTTACCGTGCCAGCTTTCGATCACCGCTTTGGTGTCATCGTAAGAGGATTGCGGGGTGTCCGTAAGCGGACCGGGGGCGTTGCGGTCCATCATCACCTTGCCACCAAGCATCCGCATATTGCGTTTTTCAGCTTCTGCGAAATAGGCGTCAGCCGAGGTTTTGTGCACCGAGCAATAGGCGACGGCGGTTGTCGTGCCGTGGCGGATCATTTCGTCGAAAAAGCTGACAGCAATGCGCGCGGCATGTTCGGCATCGGCAAAACGCTGTTCTTCGACAAAAGTGTAAGTGTTCAGCCACTCCAGAAGATTGGCTGCATAAGAACCAACGACCTGCATTTGTGGAAAATGCAGATGTGCGTCGATCAGTCCCGGCATGATCAGATGCGGACGGTGGTCCGTCACCACCACATTGGCGTCCGCATTGGCTTTTATCGTGTCGAACGGCCCAATCGCAGCAATTCGGCCTCCTTCAATCAGGAGGCCGCCGTCATGTTCATAGCTGTAGCTTTCGGTGTCTGTGATGTTCTCCGGGCGGCGTGTGAACGACAAAAGTCGTCCGCGCAAAAGACGTTGTGACGTCATTCCGTTGATTTCCTGCTGGTGCTCGATTGATACCAGGCGACGAGTTTTTCGCGTTCGTCCGGTGTCATGCTGGTGATGTTGCCAGGAGGCATGGCATGGCTGCGACCCGCCTGTAAATAGATCTGCCCGGCGCGGGCGGCAATTTCGGCATCTGTTTCAAGTCGCACATTGTTCGGCGGCCAGTGGATGCCCTCCCAGACCGGCTCTGCGGCGTGGCACATGGAGCAACGGGTTGAAACCACTTCCCTGGCTGCGGCGAAATGCGCGTCCTCAGAAAATTTTGTGAAGGCCGGCGCAACCGCCATTTCCGGGTCTTCTGCCTGAAAGAATTTCGGAGAGGTCGACAACCACATGATGACGATGAAGATGATGGCAGTCAGCGCCCATGTCCAGTTCGGCTGGCCTTTGCGGGCATGCATCGTGTTGAAATAGTGCCGGATCGTGACACCCATCAGAAAAACCAGTGCCGCGATAACCCAGTTGAAGGTGGTGGCAAAGGCTAGCGGATAATGGTTCGACAGCATGAAGAAGATGACCGGCAGGGTCAGATAATTGTTATGTGTCGAACGCTGTTTGGCTTCCTTGCCCAGTTTCGGGTCCGGCGTGCGTCCGGCTTTCAGGTCTGCGACCACGATTTTCTGGTTCGGGATGATCACGAAGAACACATTCGCTGTCATGATCGTGGCCGTAAACGCGCCCATATGCAGAAAAGCCGCGCGGCCGGTAAAAAGATGGGTGTAGCCCCATGCCATCAGTACCAGCAGCACATAAAGCAGAAGCATCAGACCGACGGTATATTTCCCAAGTGGTGACTTGCAGAGATAGTGGTAAAAAAGCCAGCCAATCGATAGCGAAGCCAGCGAGATCAGGATTGCGACCGGTGCTGATACATCCAGCACGCTGCGGTTAATCAGAAAAAGGTCGGCGCCGCCATAGTAAACCAGAACGAGCATCAGGAAGCCTGATACCCAGGTCATGTAGGATTCCCATTTAAACCAGACCAGATGCTCCGGCATGTTGTCCGGTGCAACCATGTATTTCTGAATATTATAGAAACCGCCACCGTGAACCTGCCATTCCTCACCGGAGACACCGTCCGGCAGCCCCGGACGTTTCACAAGGCCGAGATCGAGCGCGATAAAGTAAAAGGATGAACCGATCCACGCGATTGCCGTCACGACGTGTAGCCAACGTACGGCAAATTGTGCCCATTCTCCAAAAATGGCCAGATCCAGCATTAATGCATTCCCCCGGTTGTATCTTTCAGGCGATGATGCTCAATTTTGCGCTAAAACAAAAGCATGTTTTGCAAACAACTGCCGAAATATCCGGGTTATTCAGTGGTTTGCCTTATGCTCGTGCAGGCTGCCGGTTTTTGCGGCATTGGCCGCATGGATTGCATGCAAAAGCTCGGCTGCCACTAATGCTGCAATCACCGGGGGACGTTTGTCGCGCGCGTCAGAACTGCCAATCGGCATGGTGAGCCTTGTCAGCTGCTCTTCTGAAATGCCGTTTTCTTTTGCATAGCGGTGGAAGGTGGCGCGCTTGGTTCTTGAGCCGATCATGCCGCAATAGCAAAGCGCATCCCGTTTGAGGCTTTCCATCGCAATCAGAAAATCGAGCGCATGGTCATGGGTCAGGATCACGACGGCGCTGCCGGCGGGAAGATTGGTTATTTCCGCTTCCGGCATCGGCGTCAGTTTTGTCGTGATGCCAGCGGGAATCCCTGTCAGTGCCTCGTTGCGGGTTTCAATCAGGCGCACATTGAAGGGCAGGGGGGCGAGTGCCTGGCAAAGTGCCTTGCCGACGTGACCGCCACCGAAGACGGCGACCGTCGGGGCTGCTGCCGCTTGCCTCTGCATCATTTTAAGACGAGCATTGACTGCCATGTCATCGGCATATGCAAAGTCGATGACGGTCCGGCCACCACAGCACTGCCCAATGTCCGGACCAAGGGGAATGTCGAGACGTGTCTGACCGGTTTTGCCCGCGAGAAGCTGACGGGCGTGATCGATGGCGAGATATTCCAGCTGCCCGCCGCCGATGGTGCCAAACGTCGTTTTCTCAGCGACGGCGATAAACGCACCTGCCTCACGCGGGGTCGAGCCTTTCACCGATGAAATGGTTGCGATCACCGCGTGGCGGTGATCGTCCATCCAGCGTTTAAAGGCATTTGCCTCGTTCATGGCTTAAGCCCGTTTCATCCGTTCAACGGCCATCAGCACCCGTTCCGGCGTGGCCGGGGCATCGAGCCGGGGGCAGAAGCGATAATCGGCAACACTGGCAACCGCCATCGAAATGGCTTCGATTACCGAGATTGCCAGCATGAAAGGCGGTTCGCCGACAGCTTTCGAGCGACCAATGGTCTCTTCACGGTTAACGGAAAAATCTGCCAGCGCGACGTTGAAGATCTTCGGACGGTCGGAGGCAAGCGGGATCTTGTAGGTGGAGGGGGCATGGGTGCGAAGCCGTCCCTTGTCGTCCCACCAGAGTTCTTCGGTCGTCAGCCAGCCCATCCCCTGGACAAAGCCGCCTTCGATCTGGCCGATATCAATTGCCGGGTTGAGCGAGCGGCCAACATCGTGAAGGATATCGGTCCGGTCGATCTGATATTCGCCCGTCAGTGTGTCGATGGAGACTTCGGTGCAGGCCGCCCCATAGGCGAAATAGTAAAACGGCCGGCCCCGACCTTTTTCCCGGTCCCAGTGGATCTTCGGTGTCTTGTAAAAGCCAGCTGCCGAAAGCTGTATCCGGGCCAAATAAGCCGCCTTGATCAGATCCGGGAAAGGAATTTCCTGTTCACCAATGCGAACACGGTTCGGCAGAAACTTGATCTCGGACGGCTCAACATTCCAGTTTTCAGCGGCAAAGGCGATCAAACGCTTCTTGATCTGGGTTGCCGCATTATAGGCCGCAGCACCATTAAGGTCTGTGCCGGAAGAAGCTGCCGTTGCAGAGGTGTTCGGCACTTTTCCGGTGGTCGTTGCGGTGATTTTTACACGCTCCAGATCAATCTGAAACACATCGGCGACCACCTGAGATACCTTGGTATAAAGGCCCTGTCCCATTTCCGTGCCGCCATGGTTCAACTGAACAGAACCATCCTGATAAACGTGCACCAGTGCGCCGCCCTGATTGAAGGCCGTCATGGTGAAGGAAATGCCGAACTTCACCGGTGTCAGCGCGATACCTTTTTTGATCACCGGGCTTCTGGTGTTGAACTCTTTGATGGCTTCACGCCGGGCGCGATAATCGGCGCTCTTCTCAAGCCCTTCAACAATCGGCAGCAGGATATTGTCCTCGACCGTCTGATGATATGGGGTGACCTCCCGGCCGGAACCGTTGGGGCCGTAAAAATTGGCTTTGCGGATATCGAGCGGATCTTTGCCGAGGGCATAGGCGATTTCTTCGATAAGACGCTCACCGACGATCATGCCCTGCGGACCACCAAAACCGCGATAGGCGGTGTTGGAACATGTGTGCGTTTTCAACGGCCTTGAGGTCAGATGCACATTCGGGAAATAGTAGGAAGAATCCGCATGAAACAGCGTCCGGTCTGTAACCGGTCCGGAAAGATCGGATGACCAGCCGCATCGTGCCGCAAAGGTGGTGTCAACGGCTTCGATCATCCCATCGTCGTCAAAACCGAGATCGTAAAAAGCCACAAGGTCGTGACGCTTGCCGGTGATGATCATGTCTTCATCACGGTCCGGGCGAACCTTTATGGCCCGGTTCAGCTTTTTCGCTGCCAGCGCAGCCATCGCCGCAAAGCAATTGCCCTGCGTTTCCTTGCCGCCGAAGCCGCCGCCCATACGTCGCTGATAAACGGTGATTGCATGGGATGGAATATTCAGGACATGGCCAACGATATGCTGCACCTCGCTTGGATGCTGCGTGGAAGACCAGATGGAAACATCATCGTCCTCGCCGGGAATGGCCAGAGCTATCTGGCTTTCCAGATAGAAGTGCTCCTGCCCGCCGACATCCATTTCAGCGGTAATCCGGTGCTTTGCCGCTTCAAGGGCTGAGCTGGCATTGCCACGCTGAAGCGTCATCGGCTTCACCACATTCGGCGCATCATTGGCAAGGGCGTCGCGAACGCTCGTCCAGTGCGGCAGGTCACGATAAGTGATTTTCGCAAGCCTTGCTGCCTCGCGTGCCTGCGCTCGGGTTTCAGCCACAACGGCGAAAATGATCTGGCCGTGATACTCGATCTTGTCTTCCGCAAACAGCGGCTCATCGCCCGAGCCATTCGAGGCGATATCGTTGACACCGGGTATGTCTTTGGACGACAGGACGCAGATAACGCCATCGGCTGCCTCAACATCGGAAAGGTCGATGTCGCTGATTTCAGCATGGGCGCGTTCGGAAAGTCCAAGGCCGATATGCAGAAGGCCCGCAGGTTCTGGAATGTCATCAATGTATTCCGCCGTGCCAGACACATGCTTATGCGCGGAATCATGTGCGCGGGGTTTATGCATTCCGCCTGAAATTTCTGCTTTCAAGGGAAAGCTGTCATGGGCGTGTTTATCCATGGATCAGGCCTCCTCTTTCGAAAAACGAACGAGTTCCTGCGGCGTTCCAACGGTTTCCATGTAAAAGCGTGTCAGAAGATTTTTAGCGGCCAGCATCCGGTATTCTTTTGTTGCGCGCCAGTCTGTCAGCGGCTGATAGTCGCTGTCAAAGGTCGCGCGGGCCGCCTCGATCGTCGCTTCCGTCCAGGGTTTGCCGTCAAGCGCTGCTTCCACGTGGCGCGCGCGCTTAGGGGTTGCTGCCATGCCACCGAAGGCAATGCGCAGCCTTTCGACCGTGTTGTTTTCTCCAAGCGTCAGACAGAATGCACCGCAGAGCGCAGAAATATCCTCTTCGCGCCGTTTGGATATTTTGTAAACGGCGTAATGCATATCAGCCTTTGTTTTCGGCACGATCATGCCGGTGACAAATTCGCCGGGCTGAAGGTCCTGCTTGCCATAATCGATAAAGAAATCTTCCAGCGCGATCGTTCGTGTACCGTCTGCCGAAGTCAGCGTCAGCTGCGCGCCAAGGGCAATCAGTGCCGGCGGCGTGTCGCCGATGGGAGAACCATTGGCAATGTTGCCGCCAATCGTGCCCATATTGCGCACCTGCTCGCCGCCGATCCGGGTGATCAGTTTGCCGAGTGCCGGTGTACTTTTCGCAAGAACCGGCAAGGCCTCTGAATAGGTTACGCCAGCACCGATGATGGTGCTGTCGTCCGTTTCGGTGATTGTTTGCAGCTCTTCAAGGTGGTTGATGAAAACCACCGGATTGGGCTTGCGCATCTGCTTGGTGACCCACAATCCGACATCCGTTGAACCGGCAACGATGGTTGCATCGCGGAACTCCCGAAGCACCTGACAGAGTGCTTCAATGGAACCGGGAATGACGGCCCGCGCACTGTCATTGCCGACGGTGATTGTCTCGCCGGTTTTAAAGCTTGCAAGCTTTTTCATGATGCTGTCTCGCTCACGGGCGATTGCATCGAAGGCAGTGTCAGGGCTTGTCTCAGAGGCCTTTTCAGCTGCTTTGATGATGGGCTCGTAACCGGTGCAACGACAAAGATTGCCCTGCAGCGCCTGCTCAATGGCCGCGCGGGATGGTGAAGGGTTTTCCATCCAGAGCGCATACAGAGACATGACGATACCCGGCGTGCAGAAGCCGCATTGTGAGCCGTTTTGCTCCACCATGGCCTGTTGCACGGGATGTAATGCGCCATCCTTTGCGGCGAGGTGCTCAATGGTAACCACGTGCGTTGCATGCAGTGAGGCAACAAAGCGGATGCAGGCATTCACGGTTTCGTAGACAAGCCGTCCGCGCACCAGCCTGCCAACCAGCACCGTGCAGGCGCCGCAGTCCCCTTCCGCACAGCCTTCCTTGGAGCCGGTCAGGCGTTTTTCCAGCCTGAGATAATCGAGAAGCGTTGCCGTCGGAGACAGTCTTTCGAGTGCGACCTCCCGATCGTTCAGTATGAAACGGATCGTCATGCATGTTCCCTTGTCAGGTTTATTGGGCGGTCCAGCCGCCATCCATCGAAATATGTGTGCCGGTGACCTGCCTGGCGCTGTCACTGGCAAGGTAAAGTGCCGCTGAGGCTATCTCTTCCGTCGTTACGAATTCCTTCGTCGGCTGCGCGGCCAGAAGCACATCGCGTTTCACCTCTTCTTCCGTGATGCCGCGTGCCTTGGCTGTATCCGGGATTTGCTTTTCCACCAGTGGCGTCAGCACATAGCCCGGGCAGATCGCATTGACGGTAATGCCGTGCTCAGCCACTTCCAGCGCAACGGTTTTGGTCAGCCCCATCATGCCGTGCTTGGCCGCAACATAAGCAGATTTGAATGGAGACGCTACAAGCCCATGAGCGGAAACGACGTTGATGATCCGGCCCTTGCCGCTCTTTTTCATCGCCGGAACAGCATGATGGATTGTGTGAAACGAGCTTGTCAGGTTGATGGCAATGATCTGATCCCATTTTTCAGCCGGGAAATCCTCAATCGGGCTGACAAACTGAACGCCGGCATTGTTCACCAGCACATCAAGGCTGCCGAAGGTGCGCTCTGCGCAGGCAATCAGGTCGGCAATCTCGTCCGGTTTGGTCATATCAGCAGGGTGGTAGATCACGGAACCGTCACCGAGGCTGCCGATCTTTGAAACAGCCTTGTTGATATCCTCTTCCTTACCGAACCCGTTGAGAACGATGTTGTCACCGGCCTTGGCAAAGCCTTCTGCAATTCCAAGCCCGATGCCGCTGGTGGAACCCGTAATAACGACGCTGCGTGCCATGTTGTTTTCTCCCGGCTGGATCATGGATGCATTTGCTGATTTGCAAAAATGTTATGCCCAATCTGCAGCGCTTGCAATCGCGGGATAAGCTATGGCGGTATTTCCGGCGAGAAGAAAAATGCGCGCAACATGGTCTCAAAAAGGGGACGCTTTTATCCGATGAACTGAAAACTGTGAACGGTGCGTTCACCACCTGGCGGGGCTCATGTGGATGAAACAGAGCTTGGATCGGGCCATATAATCTTAACAAGCCCAGAAAGCCCGTTTTAGAAGGACAGGCCCGAATAAAGGAGGATAGTGCAATGGAACTCGGAATCTTCACCTTCGCCGATGTCGATCCATCCACCGATATCGACCGTGGAGAAGAGGCACATCGCCGGATGCAGAACCTTATGCAGGAAGTGAAGCTTGCCGATGATGTTGGGCTCGATATTTTCGGCATCGGGGAACATCACCGTGTTGACTATATGGCGTCATCGCCATCGACCATTCTGGCAGCCGCCGCCGCCATCACAAAGAATATCCGTCTGACAAGTGCTGTGTCGATCCTGAGTTCGGATGATCCGGTACGGGTGTTTCAGCAGTTCGCTTCGGTGGACCTGATTTCCGGTGGGCGTGCTGAGATCATCGCAGGCCGGGGGTCTTTCATCGAATCCTTCCCGCTTTTCGGTTATCCGCTGGAGGCTTATGACGAGTTGTTTTCGGAAAAAGCTCGATCTGCTTTTGAAGCTTCGGGAAAACGAGACGGTCAGCTGGTCAGGTCGCACGCGTGCCCCGATCGACAATCTTGCTGTTTATCCGCGTCCGTTTCAAAATCCGTTGCCGGTGTCGATTGCGGCGGGCGGTACACCCCAATCCATGGCGCGGGCCGGCTTTTTGGGATTGCCACTCATCATTGCTATTCTTGGCGGACAGCCGCGCCGTTTTGCACCCTTGTTTGATATCTATCGGCAGGCGGGAGAACAGGCTGGTCATGACCTTTCGAAAATGAAACGGGGTATCAGCGTTCACGGTTTTGTTTCCGACACAAGCGAGAAGGCGGCCGATATCTTCTTCAAACCGCAAAAGGCGGTGATGGACCGGCTTGGCCGCGAACGTGGTTGGCCGCCGCAGAGCCGTGCCCAGTTCGATGTCTCAATGGGGCCGGAGGGAGCACTTTTTGTCGGCGGGCCTGAAGAGCTGGCGACGAAGATTGCGACACATGCGAAGATTTTCGGCCTTGACCGTTTCATCATTCAGATGTCAGTCGGGCTGGTGCCGCATGAAGAGCTGTTGCACGCAATTGAACTGTTTGGCACCAAAGTTGCGCCAATGGTGCGTGAAATGGTCGCTGAATAAGCCTCTGCCTGAAAGAAAGAATGACGAATGATTGTCGAGACCGAAGACGAGCTTGAAGCCCTGAAAGACATTGGCCGCATTTGCGCAAAAGCGGTTCAGACCATGGCGGATGCGCTTGAACCTGGTATCACGACACGCGAACTCGATGGGATCGGACGGAAGTTTCTGACCGATCATGGCGCACAGTCAGCCCCCGAGGTTACCTATCAGTTTCCCGGAGCCACATGCATTTCGGTGAATGAAGAAGTCGCACATGGTATTCCGGGCGACCGGGTGATCGGTGCCGGTGATCTTGTCAATATTGACGTTTCGGCCGAGAAGAATGGCTTCTTTTCCGATACCGGTTCATCCTTTGCTGTTCCGCCTGTTTCTTCGAAAGTGAAGCGTCTTTGCCGTGATGGCAAGCGCGCAATGTGGACGGGCATCAATCAGGTCAAACCCGGCGCGTCATTTGGTGAGATCGGCAATGCCATCGGTGCCTTTGCGAAGAAGAACCGGTACTCGCTGATCAAGAATCTGGCCAGCCACGGCGTTGGCCGTTCGCTGCATGATGAACCATCCGAGCTTTCGACATGGCCGGACAAGAGCGAACGCCGCAGGATTGCCGAGGGGCAGGTGTTCACGATTGAACCATTTCTGTCGCTCGGCGGTGAATGGGCAGACGAGGCGGAAGATCAGGAGTGGATCCTTTACAGTGTGCCGCGGGCGCTGACGGTTCAGTATGAGCATACGCTGGTCGCAACCCGTTCCGGGCCGCTGATCCTCACACTTGGCGATGGCGACTGAGTGACCGCCTTGTGGATACGCCTGTTTCTTCTTTAGATCAGGAAAAGGCGGCAGCCGGGCGCAAGTCCGGCTGAATTATGTCTAAACTTTAATGTTAATCTTCTCCTTCCTGCCAAAATTGCCCTAGATTTCCTGATGCGAGCGCTGTCTTCTGCGTTGGCTGCGTTATCGTCAAAGAATTTTCCAGAAGGGCACATCTTGTTTCAGTCGTTTTTTCCCAAGCCAAAGCTTTTTTTCTCATCTGCTGTTGTTTGGGCGCTTATCGGCGTCCTGTTCTGGTACACAATCGGCCGAAGTCTGGGGGAGGATCTTGGCTTTGTCCGGCTTCCTGCCGATCAGCAGCCGATTGGTCTTGCGCACTTTATTACGCCGGACTTTCTCTGGTTTTATGTTGTTTATGGCGCTTTCACGCTCGCATTTGCTGCATTCTGGTGGGTTTTCGGCGATAACCACAAATGGCAGCCCTGGTCGGTCTGGGGGTCTGCACTGATCATCTTTATCACTTACTTTTCGGTGCAGATTTCGGTCGCAGTCAACAACTGGCGTCGTCCGTTCTGGGATTCGATCCAGAAAGCACTTGAGGGAGACCAGAGTATTACGGATGGTCACCTCTACGGCCTCATGCTGATCTTCGCTCAGATTGCCTTTGTGGCAATCGGGGTGTTCGTGCTTCAGCGATTCTTTGTCAGCCACTACGTGTTCCGCTGGCGCACGGCCATGAACGACTATTACACCAGCATGTGGGGCAAGGTGCGCCATATCGAGGGTGCCTCCCAGCGTATTCAGGAAGACACCATGCGCTTTGCCTCAATCATGGAAGGCCTCGGCGTTTCCATGATCGATGCGGTCATGACGCTGATTGCATTTTTGCCTGTTCTGCTGGCGTTGTCGAGCTATGTGACCGAATTGCCATTTATCGGAGAAGTCCCGGCGCCTCTGTTTCTGGCTGCTATTTTCTGGTCGATTTTCGGCACCACGCTTCTGGCCGTTGTCGGTATCAAACTGCCGGGGCTGGAATTCCGCAACCAGCGCGTTGAAGCCGCCTATCGTAAAGAATTGGTCTATGGTGAGGACCACGAAGACCGTGCCGATCCGATGACGCTTGGTGAGCTTTTCGGGAACGTTCGCAAGAATTACTTCCGGCTTTATTTTCACTATATGTATTTCAATCTGGCGCGGTCATTCTATCTGCAGGCCGATGCGCTGTTTGCAACTTTCCTGCTGGTGCCGACCATTGTTGCCGGCACGATCACTTTTGGTATCTTCCAGCAAATCCTGACGGCGTTTGGCCAGGTCTCCAGTTCTTTCCAGTATCTGATTAATTCCTGGACGACGATTGTCGAGCTGCTTTCAATCTATAAACGTCTGCATGCCTTCGAAGCTGCAATTTTTGGCCACGGGCTGCCGGAAATCGATCAGGAACAATACATGGAGCCGGGTGGCGATGTTGAAAGCTGATCGCACAGACGACTAAAGCGGGTTTTGATAAACAACAGCATTTTTGTTTGCCGAAGCCTGCGATAATGTGAGCGTCAGTCTAATGTCTCAGCGAGAGGATATCTCATGACTATGCTCGTTATCGCGGTGCTGGTTTTCACGCTTTTACACCTCGTTCACGCATTCGCGCCGGGTTTTCGCCAGTCGATGATTGATCGGCTTGGCGAAAACGGCTGGCGGGGTGTCTTTTCGGTTTTAGCGCTGGCCTCGCTTGTTTTTCTGATCTGGGCTTTCGGTCAGGCCAGGCAGGTCACTGGTGTACTTTATGTAACGCCGCTGTGGATGACCCACCTCACGGCGCTTTTGATGCTGATCGCGATGATCTGTCTTTCCGCCAGCTTCTTTCCGCCGGGAAAGATTGCTGGCTTTGCAAAGCATCCTATGGTCCTGTCGGTAAAGATCTGGGCCTTCGCGCATCTTCTTGCAAACGGTGAGACAGCCTCCGTCATTCTGTTCGTGGGGATTCTGATCTGGGCGGTTATTCTGCGGATCTCGCTGGCAAGGCGCGAACGTGCTGGAAACCTGACGCGAAAGCCCTTTGTTTCAAGCCTTTATGACCTTTATTCTGTGCTGCTTGGTGTCATATTGTGGGGGCTGTTCATATGGAAGCTGCATGTCTGGCTGATCGGTGTTCCGATCTCATTTGCCATGTAGCGCGGTGTTTCGTTTTGAAATGAGGGGCAAAGGCGAGCTTTTGCCCTTACCACGCGGGAAAAAAACGTTTAGAAGGCCCGGCACTGGAACTTGAAAGATCGGGCCGGAGTATCGAATGGCTAATCAGGACGACAGCTTTATTCGCGAAGTCAACGAGGAACTGCGTTCCGACCGTATGCGTGATGCATGGCGGCGGTATGGCCGTATTCTCATCGCACTCGCTATCCTTCTCGTGCTTGGCACGGCCGGCTGGCGGGGCTGGGAATACTGGCAATCGCGGCAGGCCGCAGAATCGGGCGATGTGTTTCTGTCGGCGCTGACAGCCATTGAAAACGGCAACCTCGATGCGGCCAAGGAAACGCTGGATCAGCTCGAAGCCGAAGGTCATGGTGCGTATCCGGTTCTGGCTCAGCTTCGTGCGGCGACGCTTCTTGCTGAAGACGGAGACACCGCTGCGGCCATTTCGGCATTTTCACGCATCGGCAAGGATCGCTCCATCCCCGCCGCCGTGCGCGATGCCGCCAAGCTGCGTGCTGGCTGGTTGCTGGTTGATACGGGAACCTATGATCAGGTCTCTGCAGAGGTTGAATCGCTTTCCAGTGATGGTAATCCGTTCCGCTTTTCTGCCCGTGAGATTCTGGGACTTTCTGCCTATCGCGCACAGGATTATCAGCAGGCTGCGGACTGGTTCGAAGCCATCGCCAATGACAGCGAGTCGCCCCGCAACGTTCTTAACCGCGCGCAGATCCTGCTTGAAGTCATGACCGCGAACGGTGACATTTCTGAACAACAGTAAACGGTCTTCGCCGTTTTCAAGGATAACGACCCATGAGTTTTACGGTTGCCATCGTTGGAAGACCGAATGTCGGCAAATCGACGCTGTTCAACCGGCTTGTCGGTCAGAAACTTGCGCTTGTTGATGATACGCCGGGTGTAACCCGCGACCGGCGTCCCGGCGAAGCACGGCTTTTCGATCTGCGGTTCACGATTATCGATACGGCTGGCCTTGAAGTCGCGCATGAAGATACGCTGCCCGGCCGCATGCGCGCGCAGACTGAGGCCGCGATTGATGAAGCAGACCTGTCGCTGTTCGTCGTCGATGCCAAGTTCGGCCTGACACCGGATGACCATACAATGGCTGACATGCTGCGCCGCCATGGCAAACCGGTGGTGCTCGTTGCCAACAAGGCCGAAGCACGTGGCTCTGACGCGGGCTTCTACGATGCCTATACGCTTGGCCTTGGAGAGCCTTGTCCGATTTCCGCCGAGCACGGGCAGGGGATGAATGACCTGCGTGAAGCGATCATCGAAACGATCGGCGAAGATCGTGCTTTCGACGATAAGAACGATGAAGACGAAGCCCGTACCGATGTCCTGCTGACCAAGGAAGAGGCCGATAACCCGGAAGAGGTCGCGCCCTACGACGACACCAAACCGCTCAGGGTTGCCATTGTCGGCCGTCCGAACGCCGGAAAGTCAACGCTGATCAACCGCTATCTGGGGGAGGAGCGTCTGCTCACGGGGCCGGAAGCAGGCATTACCCGCGATTCCATCTCGGTTGAATGGGAATGGCGCGATCGCGCAATCAAGCTGTTTGACACCGCCGGAATGCGGCGAAAGTCACGCGTCACCGAAAAGCTTGAGAAGCTGTCCGTTGGCGATGCGCTGCGGGCTATCCGGTTTGCCGAATGCGTTGTCATTGTGTTTGATGCCACGATCCCGTTTGAGAAGCAGGATTTGCAGATTGTGGATCTGGTGATCCGCGAAGGCCGCGCTGCTGTGCTGGCCTTTAACAAGTGGGACCTGATTGAGGATCGGCAGGCTGTACTTGCTGATCTGCGCGAAAAGACGGACCGGCTTTTGCCGCAGGCCCGTGGGATCCGCGCTGTGCCGATCTCCGGCGAACGGGGCACCGGTCTCGATAAGCTGATGCAGGCCATCGCGGATACGGACAAAGTCTGGAACAGCCGCATTGCAACAGCCAGGCTCAACCGCTGGCTTGAGAGTCAGACGGTCAGCCATCCACCACCGGCCGTTGCCGGACGCCGTTTGAAGATGAAGTATATGACGCAGGTGAAAACCCGCCCGCCGGGCTTCATGATTTCCTGCACGCGGCCCGACGCCGTTCCGGAATCCTATCTGCGTTATCTGACAAATGGTTTGCGTAACGATTTCAATTTGCCGGGTGTGCCGATCCGCATTCACTTGCGTGCCGGGGACAACCCCTTCGGCAATAAGCGCAAAAAAAAGCGCTGACCTTAATCAGCATTTCATGACCGCTCCGACGGGCGGTCATGCGCTTCAATCATGTTGTCGTAAAACTGTCTGGCGGCGGCCTCCCAGCTGAATTCTTCAGCCAGTGCGCGGGCTTTTTCGCGCGAGCAATCGAGTGCCTTCAGGCATGCTGCCTTCAGGTCCTCATCCAGCGCGCCGGCCTCTTCATGACCGTCGAGAATGTCGCGCGGACCGGTTACCGGGAATGCAGCAACCGGCACGCCACTGGCCAGTGCCTCAATGGTTGTGTTGCCGAATGTGTCGGTCTTTGAAGTGAAAACAAACACATCCGCCTGCGCATAGGCCGCAGCCAGTTTTCCGTTACTCAGCTGTCCGGCGAAATATGTATCGGGATATTTTTCTTCCAGCGCCTTGCGGGCAGGGCCGTCACCGACGAGCACCTTACTGCCCGGAAGGTCGAGTTCCAGGAATGCAGGCAGGTTCTTCTCGACAGCCACGCGTGCGACCGTCAGGAAAATCGGTCGTTCAAGCCCGAACGGCTTTTCTTCCTGTGGCTGGGGGTGAAAGTGTTCAGCATCAATGCCCCGTCCCCAGCGCATCAGGTTCTTGATGCCACGTTCCCGAAGCTCCTGCTCGAGGCTGTCGGTGGCCACCATGCAGCCATTGCCGGAATTGTGAAAGTTGCGCACAAATTTATAGAGCCAGTCTTTCGGGATTGGCGCACGCGCGGAAACATATTCCGGAAACCGTGTGTGATAGCTTGTCGTGAACGGCATTCCGTTTTTCAGGCACCATTTACGGGCCTTGAAACCCAAAGGGCCTTCAGTGGCGATGTGCACATAGTCCGGCGTTGAGGCTTCAATCAGGCGTGCAACATGACCATATGATGCAAGTGCCAGCCGGATTTCCGGGTAGGTTGGCATCGGAACGCTGCGGAACATATCGGGCGTGATCATGGTGATCTGAACGCCCATTTTATCAAGCTCGGCATTGGTGTTTTCGATGGAACGCACAACACCATTGACCTGTGGATGCCATGCATCGGAGATCAGTGTCAGCTTTTTGGTATAGTTGCCACTCTGGCCGCTGCGCGTTTTCTGCGCGATAATCGTGTCCACGACGTGCTCCGCATTCAACGTAAGACGTTAAGCCCTGTTAGATGTAGCGTGTGACAGATGTATTACAAATCGACACAGATGCGCTTGCAGGGATGCTTGTCCACTGTTTGAAATAAACAGGAACACAATGGACGGTCTTCACATTTACGATCAGACACTCAGGTTATTAATCTTCAGCTCATCACTTTTCAAAAAAGGACATTGCGATGCAGCAGCGGACGAATGATGGCGCCAACTGGTGGCGCGGCGGCGTGATCTATCAGATATACCCGCGCTCGTTTCAGGACACGACCGGCGACGGGATTGGCGATCTGAAAGGTATTACAAAACGTCTGGGTTATGTTGCTGAGCTGGGTGTCGACGCGATCTGGCTTTCGCCCTTCTTCACTTCGCCGATGGAAGATATGGGCTACGATGTTTCCGACTACTGTGGCGTCGACCCGATGTTCGGCACCCTGAACGACTTTGATGAACTGGTCAGCGAAGCGCACCGTCTCGGCCTGAAAGTGGTGATTGATCAGGTGCTTTCTCACACATCCGATCGCCACCAATGGTTTGAGGAAAGCCGCCAGAGCAAGGATAATGACAAGGCAGACTGGTATGTCTGGGCGGATGCCAAGCCGGATGGTACCGCGCCAAACAACTGGTTGTCTGTTTTCGGTGGTCCTGCCTGGGAGTGGGATGGCGTCCGTAAGCAATACTATATGCATAACTTTCTTGCCAGTCAGCCGGACCTGAACTTTCATTCCAAAGCGGTTCAGGATGCCCTGCTTGAAACCGTCAGGTTCTGGCTGGAGCGCGGTGTTGATGGGTTCCGGCTCGATACGGTCAACTATTACTTCTGTGACAAAGAACTGCGTGACAACCCGCCGGTTGATGGCAATCTCGGTCCGACAGGGCTCGATGCGCCAGACGTTAATCCATATGGCTTTCAGCAGCATGAGTATGACAAGACAAGGCCGGAAAATGTCGCGTTCCTGCAGCGCTTCCGTGCGTTGCTGGATCAGTATGATGGTCGTGCCTCTGTTGGTGAGGTTGGCGACGGCGCCCGCTCCTTGAAGACGGTGGCGGACTACACCTCCGGCGGCGATAAGCTGCATATGTGCTACACATTCGATTTTCTTGGCCCGGAATTTACACCGTTTCACATCCGCAAATGTGTGGAGGATTTTTTCAGCACGGTTGAAGATGGATGGGTTTGCTGGGCCTTTTCAAACCATGATGTCGACCGGCATGCGTCACGCTTTGCAAAAAGTGAGGCAGAGCGCGCACCTGTTGCCCGTCTGGCGCTGTCGGTGATTGCGACGCTGCGCGGTTCGGTCTGCCTCTATCAGGGCGAGGAGCTTGGCCTGCCGCAGGCAGAGCTGACGTATGAGGATTTGCAGGATCCTTATGGCATCCGTTTCTGGCCGTCATTCAAGGGGCGGGATGGTTGCCGCACCCCGATGCCATGGAGCGCCAAACAGGCACATGCCGGGTTTACAACGGCCGATAAGCCATGGTTGCCCGTGCCGGATGCGCATCTGCCGCTGTCCGTTTTTGAGCAGGCCGGTGAGCCGGCAAGCGTCTATAATCACTATCGTGCGATCCTGTCTTTCAGGAAGGCGCACAGTGCGCTGTTCGATGGAGCAATTGCATTTAAGGAAAGTGGTGATGACGATATTCTGGTGTTCACCCGTTCAGATGATCATGAGACACTTCTGTTTGCCTTCAATTTTGCCAGCAAGCCAAAAAGCGTGGCATTGCCAACCGTTATGAGCCACCTCGATACGCTTGACCTTCCCGGAGCAACGGCTGTGCTGAACGACACGCATATCGACTTTGGAGCCTTTGATGGCTTCTGCGCTCGCATTCAGGATTAAACGTAAAAACATGTGACGGTATGCGCGTGGCAGACCGTCACATTCTGTTTGTGGTCGTTTTATCCGTCGAAGGTCACGGTAAAGGTAAAGTCTGTGCTTTCGCCGGGCGCGAGGGTTTTGGTCGATGGTCGGGCTGATAGCTCTGTGCCCAACCCATGTGCTGCTGCCATGCCGTGCCATGGCTCAACGCAGATATAAGGTGCGCCGGGTTTGGTCCACAGCGCCAGATTTGGCAGGTTTTCGAAGGTGAAATGCAGGGCAGGACCGTCCTCGGCGCTGAGTGTCAGGCGGTCTCC
Organism: Martelella mediterranea; assembly: GCF_004342225.1. Taxonomy (GTDB): domain Bacteria; phylum Pseudomonadota; class Alphaproteobacteria; order Rhizobiales; family Rhizobiaceae; genus Martelella; species Martelella mediterranea_B. Next base: position 193,820 of record NZ_SMAR01000005.1, read on the forward strand.
TGCGCCTTCTGGGAAGATCATGGCATCATCAACGAAATAGTCATGATCCAGAGCCAGAAGACCTTTTGAAAACGGTGAGGGCAGGGGTGTCAGGTCGATCAGCCCGTCGCGCAGCCGCACCATGAAAGGCTCTGCGTCATTTTCCAGATGAACGTGATGGACATGGCCCTTATTCATGCCCGGCATCGGCCAGTTGAACGCTGGATGATACCCAAAACCGAAGGGCATCGGTTTGTCTCCGGAATTGACAACCGTCGAGACGACTTTCAGTGTCGCTCCTTCCAGGACATGGGCGACGGAAAGTCTGAAATCAAACGGGTAAATCTCTTTTGTCCGAGCATCCGCTTCAAGCTCAAGACGGCAGACCGTATCGGAATGCTCTGCCAGGCGGAACCCGAATTTCCGGGCAAAGCCGTGTTGCTTCATCGTGTAAGGCTGGCCATCAATCGTGATCGTGTCATCCGGTGCCTTGCCGACAATCGGAAACAGGATCGGTGCACGCCCGGTCCAGAACTCAGCGTCGCCATTCCACAGCCAGGACCTGCCATCGCTGGTCATGATGGACTGTGTTTCCGCGCCACGAGGCGAAACCGCGACGGAGAGTTTATCATTGGCAATTCGGATCGTCTCGGACATGGACTGTAACTCCTTTGGATGTGGCGGATGGTGGCGATGACGGCATAGTATCGCCGAAGCCCGGTCAGGCAACCGCAAAAAAAACCGCACCGGCCGTAAGAGTCTGTTCAAGAAAGCGGATAGCGGGCGAGCCGCCTTGTCATGAGCTTGATCATCGCGGTCTGGATGAAGGCGAGGCTTGTTGCCGAGAACC